>CAYOND010000073.1:0-1038 GCA_964405225.1 uncultured Pseudohongiella sp. | reverse complement strand
ACTCATCCTGACCGGGGAATGGGTAATCAAAAGCGCCAGAATCAATATCTACTACTCCGATAGACCAGAACGGCACGCATTCCGACCCATCAAGATTTGGCTGGCAGGATAAAAAATCAAAGGCAATCTTTGAGCCGGTATAGTCAAAGTTAATCGCGTCAACTTGCTGAACCGGCGAGTCCGTTTCAGTATCGGAATAACTCGGGCCGAGGACCTCAAAAGAGTCGACATCATCTGACGTGAGACTGATGGAAACGATGTTTCTCGACTGGGTGGGTACAAGCACAAGACGATCACCGTCTGGCGATATAGCGGCAGCGTTTATCGAAAGCTCGGACTCGACCAACTGATCATCCACTGCGTTGAGCGCATCAGCCAGCACAAGCTGACCATCGGTATTTACGTAAATAACAATTTCCGCTGCACTTCCGTCACTTAACTCCAGGCTATAAATCGCTGGTCGAATCAGCGCAGCGTCGTAGTCGTTAATCGGCCCGAGGTCATTCTCAGCAATAAAATCGTCACGGGTCGACGTGCCATCTGTGTAGTACACATGGATGACGTAAGTATCTCCTCCTCCATAATCGAACGTTTCGTCCCTAGGATACAAATAGGCAATCGCGTCGCTGCCTGAGGCGAGAGAAAATTCAACCTCGACATCGTCTGACTCGGGAACCGTGGCCTCTGCGATCCCAACCGCGGCCCAGGCTGCTTCAACCCCCGCCTTTGCCTCTTCACCGTAGAGCTCCTCTGCGACAAGCTTCATTTGAAGATAAGCGTCGATGAATTCGGCGTCCTCACCTAAGCGAAGTAATGCCTGATAAGCAATCTGCTCAAGGCGTTCTTTGCCGATGCTTGTTCCAGAGCCCTCGTTACTGAGACCTTCCGCCATCAAATAAAACGCACGATTTTGGATGCCGCTATTGATATGCACCCCGCCCCAATCACCCTCTCGGGTATCCGGCAGGTGCTCGTAATCGGCAAAGGTCGAGGGCTGGTTGCCTCGCTCCGGCGTTTCCATGTCCCTAAGCGCTGCGC
>CAYOND010000072.1:0-1046 GCA_964405225.1 uncultured Pseudohongiella sp. | reverse complement strand
CGTGATCGTAATCGTGACGCTCGATACATCCTCATCTAATCCCTCTATATCAAGCTCAACATCGCGCGACGCAATCGAACTTATAGAGTTAGTCACCGCACCGTCTCTCTTCATCTCAACCGTTGCAACGTCACCAGTGTCCGCACTCATATCAACAATAAACACACCATCTGTAGCCGTCGTAGACGCAAGCGTCGCGCTCGTCGTCACATCATAAACAAAGGTATCAGGATCAATATCAGCAACCGTCACGTTGCCCGCCAAATCCGTCAGCTCAAGACCCCAAATACCATCCGAAAGAACAGGCGTCGTACCATCAGAAAGAGCCTCAAGACTCGCTGTGTACTCATTGGGATTCGCCGTCGCAGCAGGCGTCGTCAGCTCATAACTCACAGGCTCCATAGAACCCAAACTAGTGGACGGCTGTTGAGTAGGATCGCCAATCACATCAGATGGCACTATACCCACAGAAGTGTTTGCCGCTTCAAAGGCATCTACGCCCGCGGCATCTGTTAAAAATATTTCTTCTCCACTCTCTACAATTTCATAATGAGCCACACCATCAACATTTGAAGTATATGCAACTTCAATCAGCTCGTAGTTTGCCTCGTCTAGGGCATAAAACTTATTTGCGTCAACGGTAACCCCAGTAATGTTCGCACCAGCATATACCGCCATTGCTGGCCCACCATCACTACCATCATAAGAACCGCCCACGTCAAACGGCTCCAACTGAACAACGCGCGCAGACGCAATCGGCTCATCCGCACTAAACGTAATCGTGCCAGGTTCACCTGTGCTGATAATCAAATCATCCGCCGTACCCGCAGCACCCGTATCCGCCTCAAGCGACATATCCGAACCAATCACCGCATCCGTCAGATCAACAACAAGCGGCTGAGCCTGCGACGTACCCGCATGATCCGACAACGCCATACTGTAGCTCGTGTTGCCCGCACCATCCTCTACGCGCGTCAAGAGGAAGATCTGCCCCTCCGCATCGCTCACATCAAGCGCAAAACCATCAAACAACCCAACACTGCCAT
>CAYOND010000071.1:0-1115 GCA_964405225.1 uncultured Pseudohongiella sp. | reverse complement strand
TTTCTGACCGCCCTTGCAAGCACCACTCGCTCGATGTCTCTTCCAAGCCTCGCGAGCTCAGTGATTGCGTGTCGATGGGATACTCGAATGACGTCCTGTTCAATAATGGGTCCCTCATCTAAATCCACGGTCACGTAGTGGCTGGTCGCACCAATGAGCTTGACACCCCTGTCGTATGCTTGGTGGTAAGGCCTTGCTCCGGCAAACGAGGGGAGAAAGCTATGGTGGATATTAATGATTTGGCTCGGATACGCATTGCACAGTGAGGCGGGGAAGATCTGCATATATCGGGCGAGAACAATGAGATCGGGCGATAAATCGTTGAGTAAGACTGCAATCTGATTGAACGAATTGAGTTTGTCCTCTTTATTGATCGGCACATGATGAAATGGGATACCGTAAAACTCGCTAATAGATCGCAGATGATCATGATTCGAGACAACACCAATCAGATCGCAGTCCAGCTCCTTGATCGACCACCGATGTAGTAGGTCAGTTAGGCAATGCGACTCCTTGCTGACAAATAAAACCACCCGCTGCTTACGCCGCGTGTCGATCAACTCAAAATCCATGCTGAACTGATCAGCAACGGACTGGAATTGGGTCTCAAAAATATCGGCTTGCTCCATGAGCGAGTCAGTTCGAATCGCATTCCGCATAAAAAAGCGGTTTGAGACAGGATCACTATGGTAGTTCGCCTCGGTCACCCAGCCGCCCATCTCAGCGACAGTTTGACTCACGGCGGCCGCGATCCCGATGCGATCCGGACACTGTATTTTGAGAATGAAAGATGCTTCGTTCTGCTTGGCCATAAAAGTTTTAAGTTTTAGAGGGGCTTCGGCCACGGAGGTTGAGAGATCAGATAGACAAAATCAAGACACATCGATTATTTGAAGACAAAGAGACGTGTGGCGGCGGCGAAATCCTGTTGGTTGGTCATTGAAACGATACGGAAAAAGGTCACTGGCAATGCATGGAGGGAAATGTTTGAGTTTGGTTGCCCTTGGTTCACTGCTTTTGCTCGACCCAGGGTTTCGATGACATCAAAGATTTTTGGCTATATGTCAGTTGCGTTTCTAAAGTCGTGTGAGGCTTTGAGTTAGTTGGTTCATCTT
>CAYOND010000070.1:0-1119 GCA_964405225.1 uncultured Pseudohongiella sp. | reverse complement strand
GCTTGATATAGAGGGATTAGATGAGGATGTATCGAGCGTCACGATTACGATCACGAGCGAGGCGGCTAAGACGCTTTCTGATGGTGTAACCACTGTAACGCCGTTTATCACAGCGGATTTATCTTATAATGGGACGGATTGGAGTGTTGGTTCTGTTACGGGGTCGTGGGCATCGATTGATGCGGCGGCGTTTGTTCATAATGCGGATGTTACGTCTGATGTTCCGTCGTTTATTGTTAATCTTGCGGGGACGTCGAGCGATGAAGGCTTGAGTAATGGTGCCTTTGATATAGAGATGACGTTCACGGATATTGCGGGCAACACTGGTGCGATGATGCCGGTTACGAAGGAGATTGATAATTCTGCGGATGTGGAAGGAGATCTTGGTTTAGCGGTTGATGATGAAGCTCTTGGCGGGATTAGTTCTGAGGAGAGCACGGACTTCCATGTTGATCTTGTTGGCCGCGATAGTGATGTTTTAAAGGCAACCGTTTATGCGTTGAAGCCGAGTGAGATAGAAGCTCAGTTGGTTGAGATAGATGCAGAGTTTGTCGCGGCGGGAGCGCAGTTTGATGGGACGCTATTGCGTGATGAAGTTGTTGATGGTGCGATTGTTTATCAGTACGCGGTCTTTAAAGATAGCAATGGTAACAAGGGTTATCTGAATATTAGTGAGGCGACGGCAGCGGGGCTACTGAACGACCAGGGTACGAATGGTGAAGGCGAGCGTTTTGCGACGACGACGTATTCTGAGGCGGCACGTAATGGCATACGTCTTGAAGAAGTTGGCGGTGTTGATAGCAATGGTGCTCCAACCTTTGATCTGAAAATAGCGGGTTTAACGGCAGATAATTATGACGCTGCGAGCGATGCGTTAGTCCTGACGGTTGAAGCTGTTGATGCGAGTGGAGCCGCTGTTTCTATTACTCCGATCACGTTGCCTGCGGGTTCGGCCCCTGATGCGAATGGCGAGATTGCGATTGATTTGAGTGCATCAACGGAGCTTACGGATTTGATTGCGGATGGTGGTGAGCCCGTGAATGCAAGCCTGTCGGTTGGCACGGATGGCAGTGTTGGGTTGTTTGATGGTTTTGCGCTTGATGTGAGCGATGCGGAGGG
>CAYOND010000069.1:0-1236 GCA_964405225.1 uncultured Pseudohongiella sp. | reverse complement strand
CACCTCGGCGTTCAAGTTCCTCGGTGCCCCAGTCTGCTCCCTTGTTCTCACCGTTATCGCCAACGAGATTGAGAGATCCAGCAAGGTTGTTACGGTCGACGATGATTTCAACCAAGTCGCCATCTTTCACTCGTCCAATTGGTCCCCCTGCGAGGGCTTCTGGACCAACGTGACCAATGCACGCTCCAGTTGAAACACCAGAGAACCTTGCGTCGGTAATCAATGCGACATATTTGCCGTATGAAAGGTGCTTCAATGCTGCCGTGAGTTGGTAAACCTCTTCCATTCCGGTTCCGAGTGGACCCCCACAGGTGACGATCATGATGTCGCCTGCCTTGATCTTCTCGTCCTCATCACGGGATTTGATCGCTCGAATTGCATCGCGTTCTGATCGGAACACCCTGGCGGTACCGGTGTTGCGGTAGACGCCATCATCGTCAACGACAGTTGGATCAATCGCTGTGCTCTTGATCACCGATCCTTCGGGAGCGATGTTGCCCATTGGGAACGCCACAGTGCTAGTGAGGCCCGCTGACTTCGCACGATCAGGCGACATGATTACGTTGTCGGGGTCTACGCCATCAACCTCTTTGAGGTACTTGCGAGTCTCGTAACGTCGCTCCGAGTCTTCCCACCAGTTCAGGTTCTCGTCGAGTGTTTGACCGGTGGCGGTTAAGACGCTCGTGTCAATCAAACCGAGTTTCCTGAGGTGCAGCATGACCTCTGGAACACCACCAGCAGCATAAAGCTGGGTCGTTGGGTGTCCAACTGGGCCGTTTGGCAAGACATCAACCAGTCTTGGGACTTCGAGGTTGACCCGATTCCAATCATCTACACCCATGCGTTTGCGACCAGCGGCGTGTGCAATAGCGGGTAAATGAAGTAGCAGGTTGGTCGATCCACCACAGGCAGCGTGAACCGACATAGCATTCTCAAACGACGCATCCTGAAGAATGTCCTGTGAAGTGACTCCACGGCGTTCCATTGCTACCAGTGCTCGTGCCGATCGGCGCGCAATGTCGTGCCAAGCGGGCGTTCCACTTGGAGACAGCGCTGCGTGTGTAATAGCGAGTCCAAGAGCTTCCGAGACCACCTGGGATGTGCCAGCGGTCCCGAGGAACTGGCAACCACCACCTGGAGATGCACACGAACGACATCCAACGTCCTGTGCGTATTCGAGCGTGACTTCACCTTGAGCAAATCGAGCACCAATAGATTGAATCTGTCCAGTGTCCT
>CAYOND010000068.1:0-1273 GCA_964405225.1 uncultured Pseudohongiella sp. | reverse complement strand
TGAGCTACTCCCGGGAATTCGGACACTGACTTAAGCTACGATTTGTAGTCTGCTGGTCTTCAACGAGAGGGAGATCAGAGATGTCGAAGCGCAAACAACACTCCCCAAAGTTCAAAGCCAAGGTGGTGTTGGAGGCCGTGAAACGCGAGGCAACGGTATCCGAGCTAGCGGGCCGGTTTGGCGTTCATCCGACGATGATCCATCAATGGAAGCGAGCATTGCTGGACGGTGCGTCCGGAGTGTTCGACCGGGGCGGCAAACGCACGCCCGAGATCGACGCGGAACAGATCAAGGATCTGCATGCGAAGATCGGGGAGTTGGCGGCCGCCAATGATTTTTTGTCACGAAAGCTCAAGCCCTGGGGCGTGAAGTGAGGCGCGGGATGATCGAGGCCGGCCATTCCGGTCTGTCGGTCGGCAAGCAATGCGCATTGCTGTCGATCTCGCGCTCCTCGTTCTATTACAGGCCGAAGGGCGAGACCGTGTTGAACCTGGCGTTGATGCGCCGGATCGACAAACCATTCCTGGAGACGCCCTTTTACGGTGTTCGTCAGATGACTTGGCATCTACGAAACAACGGTCATCCGGTGAACGAGAAGCGTATCCGCCGACTGATGCGCCTCATGGGTCTGATGCCAATCTACCAGAAGCCGAACACCAGCAAAGCGGCCAAGGGGCACAAGACCTATCCTTATTTGCTCAAGGGACTGCGCGTGGGTCGAGCTAACCAAGTCTGGGCCGCCGACATCACCTATCTGCCGATGCGGCGCGGGTTCCTCTACCTCGTCGCCATCATGGATTGGCACATGCGCAAGGTTCTGGCGTGGCACATCTCGAACACGTTGGAGGCGGACTTCTGTGTCGAGGCGCTGAGCGAAGCCATCCACACGTTCGGCCCGCCCGAGATCATGAACACCGACCAGGGCTCACAGTTTACGTCTTTCGCCTGGACCGACCGCCTGAAGCGAAACGGCGTCCGCATCTCAATGGATGGTAAGGGCCGGTTCCTCGATAATATCTTTGTCGAACGGCTCTGGCGCTCCTTGAAATACGAGTGCGTCTATCTGCATGCATGGGAGAACGGATCGCAGGCAAAGGCCGGTGTCGACAAGTGGATCGAGTTCTATAACCGAAGACGACCTCATTCGGCTCTTGGCGGACGACCTCCCGCCGTGGCCTACTGGCAATATATCGAAACCAACCAACCCAATCAGCAGATGCAGGAAGTAGCTTAAATTACACAGAAACCTGTCCAAGGATTGGGGAGTAGCTCA
>CAYOND010000067.1:0-1342 GCA_964405225.1 uncultured Pseudohongiella sp. | reverse complement strand
TTTAAGTCACAATCATTTCTGACGGTGCCATTGCAAAATCATAAAGGCGCAGTCATCGGTGTGTTGCAATTGCTCAACCATATCGACGAAACGACGGGGTCGGTCACTGCCTTTCCCGAGGAGGTGACGCCACTCATAGAGGCGCTGGCAGGTCTTGCGGGAGTATTGCTCGACAATGCAATCCTCGTGGACGAGTTGCAAGCGATCAACCAGGCGTTTATTCGACTGATTGCGTCCGCCTTGGATGCCAAGTCGCCCTACACGGGTGGGCACTGTGTGCGCGTCCCTGCCATTGCGGAAATGCTGACGGAGGCTGCGCATCAGGTACAGACGGGCCCATTTGCTAATTTCACCTTGAGCGACAATGATCGCGAAGAGTTGTTCGTTGCTTCCTGGCTACATGATTGCGGCAAGATCACAACGCCAGAGTATGTCGTCGACAAGGCGACAAAGCTTGAAACCATTACGGACCGTATCCATGAAATACGGACACGCTTTGAGGTGGCGAAGAGAGAAGCCGAAATTCGTTGTTTGAAGGATATATTGGCAGGGGGCGATCCAGACGAATTGAACGAAGCGCTCGAACAAGAGCTCGAACAGATCGATGACGATTTCGCATTCATTGCGCAAACGAACCAGGGCGGTGAATTCATGGACACCGCAGCCAAGGAGCGGCTTGCCCAGATTGCCGAGCGAAAAGTCATGAGGACGCTCTCGAATCGGGAGGGACTATCTTTCGCTGAACAAAAGCGGATGGCGCGCACTGAAGCGCCAGACTTGCCTGTTCTGGAAGCCATATTGGAGGATCGACCTGATCATTTTGTGGACTGGGACTTTAAGCCTTACTCCTTAGACCCTGACAACCCTTACGGTTTTAAGATGAGTGCGCCAGAGTACAAGTTCAATTTAGGCGAGTTATATAACCTCAGTATTGATCGAGGAACGTTAACCGAGGAGGAGCGTTTCATCATCAACGACCACATCGTTCAAACAACGGTAATGCTTGAGACGCTACCTTGGCCGCGTCATCTCGCCCGTGTTCCTGAAATCGCTTGCGGGCACCACGAGAAAATGGACGGGACAGGCTATCCCCGAAAGCTATCCGGCGAGGGGATGTCCACCCAAGCGAAGGTGATGGCCATCGCTGATGTGTTCGAAGCCTTAACGGCCGCCGACCGACCCTATAAACCACGAAAAACGCTCTCGGAGAGCGTCAAGATCATGGGCTTTATGGTGAAAGATCAGCACCTCGATCGAGACCTCTTTGAATTGTTCTTGGACTCGGGCGTTTATCGCCAGTATGGCGAGGACCACTTGCTGCCGGATCAAATAGACGACGTCG
>CAYOND010000066.1:0-1379 GCA_964405225.1 uncultured Pseudohongiella sp. | reverse complement strand
ATGTCGATGCGGCTTGGGCGGGACCACTTCAATTCACCCAATACGCTCATCGGCTTGCTGGAATCGAGCAAGCGGATTCGGTGTCGGTATCGGCCCATAAGCTCTTGTTTCAACCAAAAGAATCAGCGTTGGTTATGTTTCGGGAGGCGGATTCATCGATGGGGGCGATATCAATGGGCGGTGATTACCTTACTCAGCCAAACGTTGGCGTCCAAGGCTCTCGCGGTGCGGCAGCCATTCCGCTTTTTGCGACGTTGCTGGCGTGGGGAAAATCCGGGCTTGCGAAACGAGTCGAGCATTGCCTTGATCAAGCGGCGTTGGTCGCCGAATGGGTGTCTGCGCAGCCAAGGTTGAGACTGCTGTGTGAGCCCGTGTCCGGAGTCGTTGTGTGGAAAGCGAAAGGCGGTGATACGGACACTTTGCATCTGCTGGATCGACTTCAATCTGGGGTCGCGTCACGTCTCACGCTCGATAGCGAGAATTGGATCAGACAAGTCGCAGCGAATCCGATTCTTGATTCACAGTCGGTGATCGCTGCTATCGAGCAAGCCTTAGAAGAGGGGTAGTGAGTGTTGGCCATTGATGCGGTGAGTCAGACGAATCTTGTGTAAGCCTCGCGCCCGCGCCGCTACTTCTCGAAACACAGGCGCTGACTCTTTCGTTCAGCAAGCATCGGCGGAGGCTCAGTAGAATTTGGTCCATGACCTGTATCAACTAATTCGATTGTGAGCTTGCCCACCACATCCGCTCGATCGTTCCAACACCTTGTTCGTCCTTTCAAACCACTGGTGAGTATGTCACTTCCTTTGATAGGGTGGAGGGCAGGGAAAACCAAGGGAAACCAATGATCACGATTTACGGCGTATCTGCCTCAAGAGCCATTCGCTCACTCTGGGCGATTGAAGAAACAGGCGTAGCCTATGAGCACGTTCCCACACATTACTTTAATGATTCGAAAACGAAGGGCTACCAAGCCATTAACCCGAACGGCCGAATACCGGCTTTGGTTGATGGCGAGACTACGCTGTTCGAATCGATGGCGATCAATCTATATCTCACCAAACATTATGCGCCAGCACTCTATCCTGCTGAGGCCTTGGGCGAGGCGAAAGCCATTCAGTGGTCGGTATGGGCGATCAGCGAGATTGAACCGCTGCAGATGCAAATTGTTGTGCAGAAGTTCTTCACGGGCGGTAACCCTGATCAAGCGGTGATTGACGCTGCGACCGAGAGTTTAGGGCGCCCGCTAGCGGTCCTTGAGCGACACCTGGCGGATTCTGACTATCTTGTGGGTAGCGAATTTTGCGTCGCAGATTTGAATCTCGCTGGGGTCATGCTGCTCATGAAGTCCATCGGGTTTGATTTTGGTCAGTTCCCCA
>CAYOND010000065.1:0-1386 GCA_964405225.1 uncultured Pseudohongiella sp. | reverse complement strand
AACAAAAAGGCAAAGTCTCCCTACACCAACCGTGGTTATAAAGACGCCAGCCGCGATGAAGAGCAGATCCGGTCGTGGTGGCACAATTTTCCTAATGCAATGATTGGCGTTCCTACAGGGAGAGAGAACGGCATCTTTGTTGTTGATATCGACGTTGGCACAGACAAGGACGGTGAAGTCTCGTTCAATGAACTCGGGATAGGCGATCCGTATACGTGCCAAACGATCACAATGTCAGGTGGTCGGCACCTTATATTCGCTTATCCGGCAGAGTATGAACTTAAGAACACCGCTGGGGCACTTGGCAAAGATATCGATACCAGGGGGGATGGCGGTTACATCATTTGGGCTGGCTCAACCACGACAGAAGGTGCCTATTCCTATCGAGAAGGGTTTGGCCCAGAAGTCGGGTTCAACGATCTCCCTTCTGCCCTACTCAAACAACTGACTGCGAAGGATAGCGGTTCTGCTGCTTTGTCGTTTACTGGCGTAATTCCTAATGGGCAGAGGAACAGTACCCTGTTCAAAGAAGCTGTCTCTCTAGCCGGCAAAAAGGTCGCTCCTGAAGTTGTCGCGCAGCATGTCCTCTCTAGGCTGCAGGATTGTGAAGGGGAGTTTCCGATTGCGGAGGCTGAGCAGATTTTGCAGAGCGCACTAAATAGGGGTGTATCTAATGCCCCGCCGTTTACTGATCTTGGCAATGCAGAACGTTTTGCAACAGATCATGCAGATGTGGCTCTTTACTGCACAGATCAGCGCACCTGGTATTGCTGGGATGGCATTAAATGGGCACCTGATGCTGCCAAGGTTCAGCAGCTAGCAAAGCAGACAACACGCAACATGCTGGTGGAGCCTTCTTATAGTGACGAGCATCGATCCGCCTTGAAGAAGTGGCAGCACACGTCCGAAAGTAGCAGCAAACAGAAGGCCATGATCGAACTGGCCGCATCCGAGGAGCGGTTGGTAAAGCAATCGACTGATTTGGATCAACACCCACATATATTCAATGCAGCGGATGGCACGATCGATTTGCGCAGCGGTGAGGTGAAGGATCCAGACCGGTCTGACCTGATCACCTGTGTTGCTAATGCAAGTGTCAGAACCAATGCCGCGTGCAATAGGTGGACCCAGTTCATCAATGAAATCATGTGCGGTGATCAGGCACAGATTGCGTATCTGCAGCGACTATGCGGTTACATGATGTTTGGTGACAGGGGTGAGCAGATCATCGTCTATCTGCAAGGTGATGGTGCAAACGGGAAGAGCGTGTTCATCGATGTGCTATCGCATGTCTTCGGTGACTATGCGGCGACCATCAGTGCAAAGGCTCTGATTGATCGGGCCAGCGGGGCCATACCAAGCGACATCGCCTCCATCGCAGGCAAA
>CAYOND010000064.1:0-1411 GCA_964405225.1 uncultured Pseudohongiella sp. | reverse complement strand
GCACGCAGATGTTCCCTCACGTCTATACTGCCGTGCAACTGCAATGACGAATTTTGAAAGGTGGCTTCTGGGGTTGTACGATCGAATCCAGGAATTAATAAAGCAAGCTGCAACCATCGGGCTAGATGTCAGCGAGGAACATGCAGCCGAAGCGTTGTCGCACATGCCAGTAGCTGAGTCGGCCATTGAAGCGGTTCGGAGCGTGGATACATCGAATTTCGAACCGGACGCGATTTTCGTACCAACCAAATCGAGTCGGACAGATCGACCGTGACCAGTGATGGTCTGCGCTTTGCATCCATAGCGACCCTTGCACGAAAGTTGCGGGACGGTGACGTCACGGTCGACCAAATCGTTGACCAGTCGCTGGATGTAATCGGAAATCTCGACTCGGAACTCAACGCCTTTCTCGAAGTGTGGCCAGACGAAGTTCGAGAAAAGGCTTCCGAAGCGCAACGCAGCATTGAAAGTTCGAACAACACCAGTCCATTGACTGGCATTCCCATTGGGCTCAAAGATCTCGTTGATGTGCAGGGGCGGCCTACCACTGCAGGCTCGAAAGTTTTGCAGGACAACGTTGCGATTAATGACGCAACAATTGTGAAGCGAATGACTGCGGTTGGCGCGATTCCAGTCGGCAAGCTGAATCTGGTCGAATTCGCATTTGGTACGACAGGTCTGAACGCGTACACAGGCAACGTGTTGAATCCGTGGGATAAAACCCGGGTGACGGCAGGGTCAAGCTCTGGATCGGGTGCATCAGTCGCAGCGGGGATGGTTCCTGCTGCAATCGGGACGGACACAGGCGGATCTATTCGAATGCCGGCCTCGTTGTGCGGCATCGCCGGGCTCAAACCAACTTACGGACGAGTTTCACGAGCCGGGGTTTTGGATCTTTCGTGGAGCATGGACCACGTTGGCCCAATGGCCCGAACGGTCGAAGATTGCGCGCTCATGATGAACGCTCTGGCCGGTTTCGATTCAGAAGACCCTGCTTCGTCTTATGAACCTGTTGGTGACTTTGAGTCTGATCTTGGTAAAGGCCTTGATGGAATTCGCCTAGGACTACCGAAGCAATACTTCTTCGATGATTTTGTCGATCCAGACATTAAGAAAAGTGTCTTGGATGCCATCAAACTCATGGAAGCGAATGGCGCAGAAATCGTTGAACTTGACGCTGATTGGATATCTCTCGGTCGACGAATCGGATTTGGAGTGATCGCACCTGAGGCACTTGCGGTTCACCGGAAGAACCTCGCTCAGCGTCCAAACGACTACACCATGGCAGTCAGAAGCCGAATTCTCGCAGGAGCTTCGATTTCCGCAGTTGATTACATCGAAGCGCAACGAGCCCGCAAATGGTTCAGTCACGAAGTTGCGAACCTGATGCAGTCCGTGGACGCTATCGTGA
>CAYOND010000063.1:0-1463 GCA_964405225.1 uncultured Pseudohongiella sp. | reverse complement strand
GACCAAAGTCCTTCTCCATGCTGAGGATGACTGCTTTTAGCTGAGCCAGTTTTTTTAGATTTTGTAATTCCACGTCTTGTGCTCCTTACCGTCAGGTAAGACTAGCAGAAAAATATTCTTAAAGTGAATAGTTTTTTTTCGCGGAGTTTCTGCCTTGCCAGGCGATGTGTTAGCGAGCACTTGCTTGGACGGTTGGGGGCTCCTCCTCTGCAACGGCCTGGGTTATTTGTGGGCGAAGTGGCGCTCTCAGCCATCGAGTTAGGTCGCCTTCGGTCACGCAAAGCAAAGGCTTATACCCACCATATCTGAGCATCCTCATTAGCCTAGCGGCTAATCAATTTGGTAGTTGAGTAATAATGTTCAGCAATGACGTTCTGCTGGAACAAGGGGGCTCGAAGGCTTTGCTTCCTTCTGCTTTGGCCGTCTCGGCCAGTGTTCAATATGAAGGTTAAACACCTGCAGCTTGCTGTGAGTCTCCGACGTTTTCCTTGAGCGCTCGATAGGTCAGTAGCTGTAAACGTTAGCGCTTTCGACAACAGGAGATTAAAAATCTAGCCAGAATTGGGGTGGTGCTTGGCAGTCGTCGCGCGGATAGGGCTCTTATTGATAGAGCGAATATCAAAATTCAGCTGGATGCTGATGAGGTGACCCGCATGCCGGCCATCAGTGCCATGAGCACAACGAGGAGCCCCACCATATCTCCTGCGATGTAGATGAGCAGGAAGGGCAAGAGGTTGTCACTGCTCAACGTGTTGTAATACAAAATAGACGCAAGTAATCCATTGAAAACCGAAAAAAATAGGCCCACCAAAAATAAATTCCGCCAATGAGGAGCGACTGTCGCTTGATCTTCAGTCGAGGGTGAGGCGTAAAGGTCGTAGCCACAAATACGAAACAGCTCAAACGCGAAGTAGGCGGACACTGAGCCAACGAGTGCCTGGGCAACAGCGAGGCTAGTCGAGCCGTAATGGCCATAAACCCAGATGGTTAGTAACGCTCCGAAGAACAAAGGCAGAATGGCCCTCGCCCCAAAATACCAGGTCGACAGAAGCCGCAATCCGGCGGGCAAAAATATGAGTAACGCATAGGGCGTGTCGGGGAAGATGAGCCGATGTCCCCATGCCAGCGGCAAATGAGAGATGACATAGAGCGCTAGGTAAAGAGCGGGGATCCAAAGCCAAAAGTGGTACCGATCGAAGATGGTTTTAGCCATGTTTCACACTCTTGGGTCGAACGTTCCGGCGACTGTCGACCAACGTTGCCATCCGACAACAGTAATTGTCATACCAAGCAAAGTAAAGCATAGCCCTCTAAATCGTCGAACTTTGGCAGATCGAAAGTGCCCCCGATCTCCAGCTCTGCGGGCATCAAATTGGCAGGCGTCAAAGTGAATCAGAGCCGTTGCATCGCTTGTGAACCGCCGCAGCCTACGAAGAGACGTGGTGTTATCTCACCCGCACCAC
>CAYOND010000062.1:0-1491 GCA_964405225.1 uncultured Pseudohongiella sp. | reverse complement strand
TATAACCAACCGTCAAACCATCAACTACAAATCGGGTCTCTTGAGGAGCGCCAAGCGACCGCGGGCCCAACGGTACCTCTGTCGCGTCAAAGGCAATACCACCCTCTAGATCGACAACGACACCGCGCGGAGCATCATCGCCATCATACCGCACCGTATCAATGCCATCCCCGCCGACGATGTGATCGTGACCGTCCCCCCCGCTGAGGACATCGTTACCATCGCCGCCATAAAGTTGATCGTTGCCATCGCCACCCTCAATGACGTCGGCCCCCGACATTCCTGACAATTTGTCGTCGCCGTCTTCGCCAACCAGTTTGTTGGCGTCATCGTTACCGGTGACCGCGAAGTCACCAGCGCCAGTAAAGCGAACATTTTCTACGTTGTCGTCCAGCGTGTAGGTATTAAGGCTTGTCTGGACTGTATCGACGCCCTCGCCGGCGAGTTCGACAATCCTGTCATTTGCATCATCAACAATGTAGACGTCATTGCCCAGCCCACCGGACATAACATCGGCACCCGACTTACCATCAATAAGGTCGGAACCCGGGGTGCCAAAAATTTGATCGTCACCATCCGTACCCGAAATCACAAAGCCACTAATTTCTAAGAAACTCTTGACCGGAGGTATTGTTGTCTGGCCGTCGAGACGCACCAGAGTGCCATCGAAATTGGTCCCAGTGCCCTCACCTTTAATATATAGGTAACCATCGGAGGCGTTTGTGAAGAAGACTGCGGCGTCTACAATACTCGCTTCAGCTTCGATGTCGGCGATCGTGCCACTTATCCCCGACGTGGCATTGAATGGATACACATCGGGTGACAAGCCGATGCCCGCCAGCCCGTCAAAGCTAATAAAGTCGCGGCCCTCCGTGAAGTCGACGACGATGTCACCTGGCCCTGGCTTAATGAAAGCATCAGAGACCTGAATTGACGAGGTGAAGGGCGCCAGACCATTACCCGTCAGGATCAAACTTCCGTCCAAAGTATTAACCGATGCCGTAATCATCGCGCTGATGTCGCCATCATCGTTAAGCGCAGCAGCCAAGGCCTCGGCAATATCGCGGTCAGATGTAGACGACACAGGTACCGTGTAGGTTAATGAATAGCTCCCCACATCAACCGTAATAATATCCGTACTGTACTGAACGCCATTGATCAGCAAGCTTGGAACATGCCCACCATCATTAGATCCAACGAGCGTCAGGGTCATGGCGCTCGTATCGGCCGATGCTAAAAGACCAAGGCTGCTGTCGGCATTGATGATGTCTCTAACAGAAGCCAAGACAGAGGCTGCGCTTGGTAGCGGCAGCGTGCCCGGCACGGTGTAAGATGCACTATCGCTCGAGATCAAAATCTCGATCACGTCGCCGGCGTTAATGTCATCATCTGACAAACCAAACTTCAGGGTTGTTGTCAGATCACCGTAGACGAATGCCGTCGTTACACCTGTATCGACGGGGAGGATCTCGAGGTCATTGACGGTCAGTG
>CAYOND010000061.1:0-1622 GCA_964405225.1 uncultured Pseudohongiella sp. | reverse complement strand
GGTGATGAAGTTGACCCCGCAGAACTACAAACCCTGGCACTTCACGCGGTTGCTTCTGACATTCGTGCAACAAAACCCGCAATAGCAAATGCCGTTTGGCAGGCGCGGCAAGGAGTTGGTTCCGCACTTGACGATGCAAGGGTGCTGTCGGAGCGATACAACGCTGCCCTAATTGAGTACCGGGCATTGATTGAAAGTGGCTTTAGCGACTCTGAATCAGGAAAGGTGGGTCATGACTCTGATAGCACCATCTAACGTGCTCAATACATACCTTCCTCTCGACGATTTGAAACTGAGAATGGGGATTTCAAGCACCACAAACGATTTTGTTTTGTGGTCGGTGCTCCACGCGGTGAGCCGGGCTGTTGATCGGTACTGCAATCGAACGTTTTATGCCTTTGATGCGACTCGTCGATTCGATGTTGAAGACAAATCATCCGTTTCGCTCCCAGATCTGATCTCAATCGTTGAGGTACTCGAAGATCGTGACGGCGACCGCGTTTTCGAAACTACGCGTGGAGTGAACGCCTACTCGCTTTACCCTTTGAACGTTTCACCCGGATCTGGCGCCGGCAGGCCGTTCTCGGAAATCAGGAGTGATGTTTCAGATGTGGCGGAACCGTTTGCGCTGGGTCGGAGCAGATTGAAAATCTATGGCCGATGGGGTTACCGATTTCATGTTGTTTCGACCACAAGCAGCATTTCAGTTTCAGGTGGTATTAGCTCGATCGTTACTTCGATTCCGGTTGATACTGCAGCAGATCTGAAAGCAGGTCAGACCTTGCTGATCGAGGATGAACAAATGTTCATTCGAGAAATATCCGGAACGACCCTTACCGTTGCGAGGGCGGTCAACGGATCTCAGGCAAGTACACATCCAGATGCGACCGGCATGTCGCTCGTAGTCCCGCCAGAGGAGGTTAGTCAGGCGGTAGCGTTACTGGCAGCTCGATATTGGAAGAGCAAAGACGCCACCAGCAACAGCTTTGCTGGAATATCTGGCTTTGGATCGATCACTGTCGACTCTGGGTTGGATGGGCCGGTTGAATTACTTCTCGCACCACTTCGGAAACTGCCCGTTGGGGTGGGTGTCTAGTGGGACTCGTAACTGCGCGTGATGGGATAGCGAGCGCAATCGACTCGATTGGTGGTCTTAGTGTCTTTGACCATGTGCCAGATCAGGTTGGTGAAACGCCGGCTGTCGTTATGCGTCTGTCTGGAGCGAACTACACCGACCAGACCTTCACATTTGCGTTGCTTCTGATCACGACCGGATTCGATATGTCGGAGACAGAGCCAGGGCTGCATCCCTACCTTGATTCTGTTGGCAGCAGTTCGATCAAAGTCGCACTCGATACTTATGCGGGTTGCACAGTTGTTTCGTCGACCGGAATAGAACGTCGGAAGATCGGTAGAATCGAGCATTTGGTTGCTGAGTTAAAGGTGGTGACCTGTGCTGCCTGATGCAACTCGTGAGGTTCCGGCGAGTGAATCCCGCGAGACGAAAACGTTCGCTGACCTAAACGCCATTTGGAACGAGCTGCTTGCTCTGCGTGATCTTGTTGAGAGTGATCACGACCGCAAACTACGTCGTATCGAGAGCGACCTGCGTTGGACTATGA
>CAYOND010000060.1:0-1684 GCA_964405225.1 uncultured Pseudohongiella sp. | reverse complement strand
GCGGTGATGTACCGATGTGCCACTTCCCTTGCCCAAAGCTTTTGGCCGTGAGCGCGACGCATTATCCTAAATTTATGAATATATTCAACTTTAGGAACGCACCTCGCTCTGAACAGCAGGTACCCCGCATACGAGCAAGTACTTTGGGCATGCGGCATACAAGAATCAGTCTTAGAATGGCGCGTTAGCTCGCAGGCGCTTGACTCTTGCACAGGATCGACCAACTTATTGCCGCACGTGACGATTGAGGCAGAACTCTACAGTTGAAGCACTACTTAGGCTGCTCGTCGATCAACACGCATCCCAGCCAGGCACTGCACTACTACCGACGGAGTCGCCCTAAATGCCTGCATTACCCAAGAAATCTCCCGCATCTTCTTATCGCCAAACTTCGCTACAAATGTGTATGTCACTGCTAGATGCGAGAAGTTCGCGGGCTGGTGAAAATCCGGTTACAGTCAGGGAAATCATCTAGGAATCCAATCAATGCTCAATTCTGACTTTACGCTCAGTCAAGCCATGTACGAGTGTCGGGCCATGCGGCGACTCAAAGCAGATCCTGTCAGTGACGAAGTCTTAATCGATCTCGTTGACGCCGCAAACCAGGCAGCCAGTGGTAGCAACGCTCAAATGGCGAGGTGGATCGTAGTGAAGGATCCAGCACAAAAGAGAAAGCTTGCTGATCTCAATAGGCTTCACGGAGAACCCTATATCGCGGCAGATCGGGAGAACCCGAGAGACGACAAGCAACGCCGATTACTTGACGCAGTTATCTGGCAGATGGACCACATGCATGAGATACCCGCACTCATTGTTGCCTGCTATGACTATGAGACCAGAGTAGACGGGCCTGAGATTTACCGGAAAGCGGGATCAGTCTGGCCAGGAATACAAAATCTATTGTTAAGCGCTCGCGCCATGGGCCTTGGAGCGACACCAACGACTTTGGCCCTGCGCGACCAAGATATGGTTCGGGAGGCACTGGGGCTTCCAGAGAGTTTTGCAGCGTTATGTTTGCTTCCCGTTGGCTATCCCATGGGACGGTTTGGGCCTGTAACGCGCAAGCCCGTTGAGACCATCATGCGATTTGACCGCTGGTCATAACGCAACGCTTGGGTTTACCGAGTGACGCCAAAACGCTGTAGAGCAACTATGTCATAGCGGCCTGATGGCAAAGGTAACGAACACAAACTGGCTAACGTAGACAGAGAGTCTAACCATCCAGATCTCTTCAGCTACCCTGCTTGCTAGGCATGAACCGTTAACAATTCGTCCGGGCTCGAACCCTTGCCATGTTGAACGAGGGTTACTGATCAATCTGATGAAAGTACGGTTCTAGGGCGGCGCCGAGGCCCTTGCTATTGAGGGGTTTGGTAAGCACACCAGCAAAGCCTGCCTGAAGAAAAACTTCCCGCGCAGCCTCGTCTGCGTTCGCTGTGAAGGCTATAACCGGTATGGGCAGGTCTCTTTGAATCCATTCCAGCAATTCGAGCCCACAATCAACCTTGACCTAAGGGGTAAAACCAGTTCTCCGGGCCGAATCTTGCTCGATCTCCAGACGGTGACTCCATAAGAAGAAACAGCGCCAAGCTAGCTATCACTTATCCACGCTCGTGTATCATCTTGGGCGACCAAAGAGGAACTGTGCATGACACCTAAATTCCCATTAGAAAATATGAACGTC
>CAYOND010000059.1:0-1825 GCA_964405225.1 uncultured Pseudohongiella sp. | reverse complement strand
CACATTTCTCATGCTTGTATTTAATTAAGAATGGTTTCAAACTTTAGGGCTTGGCAATAAGGGTCGAATTGATGACAGATTACTTGGGTTGGTTGAAAAAAGGGGTTGCAGTTTCTGTTTTGGTTGGTTTCGCGCAAGCGTCGGTGGCCGCAGAGCAGACTATTACGACAGATCCCGCGAATACGGATGTGAAAGCTGGTGAGACGGGTATCGTGCTCAATCTCAGTTATTCCGCGACAGATAACGAGCAAACCTCTGGTCTGGGCGTGAAGATCTTCTTCGATAGTACACAAGTGGATTTCGTTAGCTTGGCAGCAAGTGAGCAGGCTGAGGATTTCATTACCGGGATCACCGAGACGCCGGACACCATTACTGCTGATTCAGACGACCTGGACGGAGATCCAAAAACCGACAAATTTGCCAACATCGCTGTTCTCGATCTTCGGAGCAAGTTCCCGGATGAGGATGCTTGGCCGGAAGATGGATCGCTTCCATTTGCAACGGTGACTTTTGACTTAGCGGATACGGCGCAAGAAGACACGATCACCACCATCAATTATGTGCTCGAGGGCGCGGCAGGGTTCGATACCGTAGCAGAGTCGGCGACGATCACGATCAAGGGTGATGAAATTCCACCCGAGATCTCTGCTGCCGAGACTTCGATTACGATTGAGGCGGAAGGGCCGCTAACGTCTGAGGAATCAGAGCAACTAGTGGATTTTCGAGCCGGTATTACGGCGAGCGATAACATCCAGGGAGATATCAGCGATGACATCGTCGCATCAGTGGATGGTGAGGTTTTAGACGAAATCTTATTCCCAGTCGGCACAACGACTGTCGATTTGGATGTGAAGGACTCGAGCGGTAACGCAGCCGAAACAGTACAGGTAACCATCACAGTAGTGGATACAACAGGGCCTGTGTTGTCTGGCGTCCAGGATGTTACTTTTGAAGCGACAAGCAGTGAAGGGATAGCCAGTGCAGCTGACGTTGTCGAGCAATTTGGCGACACGATTACGGCGCTGGACCTTGTCGATGGGGAGAGGGACGTCACTCCCTCGGTGAATGGAGGGGAGCTACCAGAGTTTTTTGGACTCGGTTCCACGACGATAGAAGTGGCAGCTCAGGACCTTTCGGGTAATACAACGACGAGTTCATTGGTTGTGACCGTCGTCGATACGACTGCCCCTGCGATTACTTCTGCGGCAGGTTTGTCACTGGAGGCAACTGGCCCTGAAGGCTATACCGGCACAACGGATGATGTCATTGCAGCCATTCAAGTGGTTGATCTGGTCGACCCCGCACCTGTCGTCACGCTCGCAGAAGGTGTGAGCACGCCTTTTCCGCTGGGTACAACTGAGGTTGGCGTAACTGTTACCGATGCCACAGGTAACTCTACTCAGGGTTCTGTGCCCGTCACGGTGGTCGACACCACTGGCCCCACTTTTTCTGGCGCAAACCAGCTTGTCTTGACGGTAGATAGTGAGGTCCCAGTCGCAAGTAGCGATTCAAGGGTCTCCGACTGGATTGCTGGCATATCGGCTAGCGACTTGGTTGATGGATCAGTCGACTATACCTATAGCGAGCTGCCTGCTGAGTTTCCCGTTGGCGAAACAGTCGTCACTTTCAGCGCGACTGATGCTGCAGGAAACACCACCGATAAAGAAGTGATTGTACTTGTGGCCGTTGGCCCAAGCGTTAAGGTGGCAGACCCCATTACGATTGTTTCGGTTGACGGTGAGGCAGTACCAGCGTCACAGCCACTCATCGCTGCATTTATTAGCGCGGCTACCGCGACTGATTTCTCCGGCAATGAGCTAGAAGT
>CAYOND010000058.1:0-2023 GCA_964405225.1 uncultured Pseudohongiella sp. | reverse complement strand
GGGAGTCAGAGGGGGAGATTGCGACCAAGGACGCATGTCCGCCCGGAGCTAACAGTAGGGACCTTCGGTGGAGTTCTGGGTGGGGAGCGCATCATCCTTCGACAGGCTCAGGATGACGAAAAATTCGCGGCCCGCCTATGTGACTTCATCCAGAGCTTGTCGAAGGGTCAAGTCACCTTTGCCAACTCATCACCCCTACTCGCCCCAGGGCGAACCGCGCAGAATCGCCTCGTTCGAAACGATCCGCATCACTTCGGAGAGCGGCATTCCACTCTCGATAGCAATCTTCTTGCACGCTTCGTACTCAGGTTGAGCCTGGGCGATCGTGTCGCCAATTCGCTTTAACTTCACTGGCACTTTTCCGAGAGACGTATCGACATTCACGACCTGGCGTTCAGCCTCGTAACGCTGCACCGGACGTCGACGCACCCCAAGCGTCGTGGTCTCACGCAAAATCAACTCGGCGGCATCGTCAACTTTGTCCCGATGCACCAACGCCGAAAGCATCGTAGCCGGGCGGTTCTTCTTCATTTGAATCGGTGTGAACCAAACGTCCAAGCACCCCATATCCAAGAGCTGCTCGTGGACATATCCAAGCACTTCGCCAGGTGAGTCATCAATATTCGTTTCGAGCAGCATCAACTCCGGACGCATCCCGCGAATCCGACCCCAACGCTTCCGTTCCTCGCCAACCCACAATCCAACGACGTTGGCAAAATCTTCCGGGTTCCGCTGCCCTGCACCGTGTCCGATCTCGTCGGCCTGCATTTCGGTCGGTCGGAATTTCGCCAGCGACGCGACTATCGCCGCCCCTGTCGGGGTAACAGCTTCACCAACAGGTTGCTTTCCGCCAGCCCGAATCGGCGCATCGAACTTCTTGTAAATGGCAGCAGCAGCTTTCGAAGTCGCCCCCATCACCCCATGACTGCTGCTCGAAATTCCTGATCCGACAGGAAACGCAGAAGCGTAGACCGACTCCACGCCAAGCAGTCGTAGTCCGACCACAGCACCGGCAATATCGACTAGCGTGTCGACCGTTCCCAGTTCATGAAGATGGGTTTCACCGGTGGGTTCATCATGTGCATCAGCTTCTGCTACTGCCAGGACATCGAAAATTCCTCGAATTTTGCGCTTGTCCGGATCATCGAGGGATGATGATTCGATCGCCTCGTAAAACTCGCTCCACGTGCGAGTCCGAGATCCTTCCTCGTCAAGAATAACGTCAACCAGAGTAGCGTCCAGACCACCTCGAGAAACTTTCGATTCCTCAAGCGTCCAACCGTCAATTTCGAGCTTGCCAAGTTCGTCGGAAAGGGCAACGAGACTCAGACCTGCGTCGACCATAGCACCAAGCAGCATGTCGCCACTCATGCCACCAATCATGTCGATATATGCAATCTTGTTCGTCAGGGCTTGTTCCAATGGGTTTCGAGTTCAGATATCAGAGCCACCAAGGATAACGTGATGTTGGTTCGTAGTCCTCTCCCCGCGGAACGGGGAGAGATAGAGAGGGGGATAGTGCGCTTCACGCGACCAAGGACGGATGTCCGCCCGGAGCTAATGCTCCTCCCCCGGACTGGCTGAGTTAGAGCATGTGCTGAGCCTGTCGAAGTAGGGAAGGCTCCGCGCGACCTTGGTTCCCCTTCCGGATTGGAAGGGGTTAGGGGTAGGAGACCCAGAGCTGAGTGACTGTGTCACGATCGCGAATAACGAATGTCCGCCCGGAGCCAACCAACACCTACTTCGTCCGCGAACCCAGCGTCCCGAGCGCCTCGTTCAACGAACCCGACCTGAACCCCTTCGGATCGAACTCAAGTAATTCGTAACCGGCATCTACTATGACCGATTCAGCCTTAGGGCGAATCGCCTCGAACCGCTCAAAATCCTCGCTCGGAATTTCGACTCGCGCCGTGGCACCGTAATGACGGACTCGGACCACTTTGAATCCAAGTTCACGCAATCCTCGCTCGGCGGTTCCAATCATTTTCAGTGCATCGACTGAAACGGAAGTGCCGTAAGGAAT
>CAYOND010000057.1:0-2106 GCA_964405225.1 uncultured Pseudohongiella sp. | reverse complement strand
TGAATAAGGGGCCCGCCATGATCGAGCGCACATTGCTCATCACAGACAATCAACATGTCATCAAAAACGCTCACAACGAGCCAGCGTTTTTTAAACCGCGTGATGCTCAACACTGCTCTGGAAAACAACCACCGAGCACCCCTCGCATCCAAGTCGCCCTACTCGCACTTCTTTGTATAGCAAGCAGTGCAGCGGTCGCCAAGGACCGGGTGAAAGACACGATAACCGTCACTGCCTCGAGGCTTCCCCTCTCCTTAAGTCAAACAGGAGCCGCGGTTACGGTGATTGATAAAGAGACTATTCGCAATCAGGGTGCGCAAACCCTAGCTGACTTGTTGCTGGGCTACCCTGGCATTAGCGTTAGCCGGCAAGGCCCCAATGGCACGCTAACGCAAGTGAGAATGCGCGGAGCTGAGGCAAATCATGTCCTGGTGCTGATCGACGGCGTCGAAGCCAATGACGTCACCCAAGGAAGCGAATTCAATTTCGCCCAGTTTCCTATCGATCAAATCGAGCGTATAGAGATCACCCGTGGCCCTCAAAGCGCGCTTTGGGGCAGCGATGCGCTGACAGGTGTCATTCACATCACAACCCGTCCGCGTTCAAGTAACAAGCTTCGCAATGCCCTCGCCACCGCCTTTGGAAATCGCGATGCAAATCGAGTCGGTATCGAGTGGGGCAATCGCTGGAACAGTCACCAGCTTGATCTTGGGTTCAACCACTCGACCTCTCCAAAACAGAACATCGCTCGACTCGGCAGCGAAGAAGATGGGTCGTCTCAACGCACCGCTACACTCGGCATCAGATCAGATTTGCATGATGCGCTGAGAATCGATGCACAAATGAGGCACACGCGAAGCAAGGTTGACTTCGATGCCATCGATTTTGCGTCGACAGGCCTACCTACTGATGGCGACAACCATACCGACAGTGAAGGCTGGCTAGGCTCACTGGCATTAAGACATCAAGTCAACGAGCAACTTGCCCAATCGCTCATCTATCAGGGATCTGAATCAACCAATCACACCCAAGATCAAACTTATGGCACTAATCGAAGCAAAGGCAGTAAACGGAAACTCCAGTGGCTAGGTCAATGGCAAAGCAGCCGACACGGCATATCTGCAGCACTAGAGAGAGAAATTGAGCGCTACGCCTTCTCGGCCGCGCCAGATTTTTTTGGAGACCCGAATCAATCCCGCCGTACCGAACAGACTGGTGTCAGCCTTGAATATCTTTTTACGCTGCCAACCCTGACGAGTACGTTAAGCGTCAGGAATGATGACAATTCAGACTTCGGCAATGCGTCCAGCTTCCAGTGGCAGACTCGCATCGCACCCGTCGCCTGGCCCTTTTCGATCTCCGCCGCACTTGGCAAAGGCATCAAAAACCCTAGTTTTATCGAGCGTTTCGGCTACTACACCAGCTTCCTTGGCAACCCTGACCTCGATCCAGAGTCCAGTGAAAGCTGGGACATTGGGCTCCATGTGGGCGATGCTGAATCCGCATTTAGATTCAGCCTTCACGTCTACGCCTCGGAGCTCAACAACGAAATTAACGGCTTTAGCTTTTCACCCGCACTCGGCGCATTTACTGCAATCAATGAGGACGGCATTAGCGAACGCGAGGGCATTGAGTTCGAAGGCGGCTACCAAATGACCGACCTACTCAACTGGCGCTGGAGCTACCAATACACTCGATCCACCTCGCCGTCCGGAGAATTGGAACTAAGGCGGCCCAAGCACACGGGCTTTGTTGGCCTAAACGCTTCGCTCGAAGGCTGGCAACTTGCGGTCAATGTCAAACGATCAAGCGACATTTCAGACCTCCATTTCCCACCAACGCCGCCCTACCAGGCACTTGTCTCACTGCCGGGCTACACCCTCGTTTCGCTAGGAGTGCGCTATACGCTCAGCGAGCATTGGGAGTGGTTTGCCAATGTTGAAAACTCGCTTGATGAATCCTACGAAGAGGTCTTTGGCTATCGAGGCTCCGAGCGACAACTCATGACTGGCTTTCGATGGGTGCGCTAAAGGCTCTTATTGATCGGGCTGAAGGCTCTTATTGATCGGGCTGAAGGCTCTTATTGATTGGGCAGAAGCTCTCGAT
>CAYOND010000056.1:1539-2140 GCA_964405225.1 uncultured Pseudohongiella sp. | reverse complement strand
GTATCTCCTACGCAGCGATCAAGGAAGGCCTTAAGCACGGGAGTATTTCAACGACTGAGCGCTACCTCAGAAGCCTACCGAGTGATCTGATCGACGAGGAGTTTCGGTCGGCCGGCTTTTGAGAAAGCTTATTTCAGCAGCACGACTTGCTGAGTTGCCACGAAGTCACCTGCTTCCATTCTGACAAGGTACGAGCCTGATGCAAGGCCGTCAGCACTGATCTGAACCGAGTGATAGCCCGCTGATTTCATCTCTCCCGCCACAAGTACAGCTACTTGATGACCGAGTAGGTTATTGAGAGTCAACCGTACTTGAGAAGGCTTTGGTAATGCGTATCCAATAGTGGTTTGGGGGTTAAAAGGATTAGGATATGCTCCTGTAAGCGAATATTGTGAAGGTATCCCTACTTGCTCAGTATTAACCCCCGAGGCAATGGTGATACTGAGTGACCCTGAGTCAGCAAGCCGCCCATCGCTAACAGTTAGCGTTACGATGTATTGCCCAGACTGAAAATATCCATGACTTACAGATACTCCCTGCCTAATTGAACCATCTCCAAGTTCCCAGCTATAGGTGAGATCATCGCCATTGGGATCACTGG
>CAYOND010000056.1:0-1439 GCA_964405225.1 uncultured Pseudohongiella sp. | reverse complement strand
AGCCGGAGGCATCAAAGTTAATCTGTAAGGGCGCCTGGCCACTGGTCGTAGAGGCGCTTATCACGGCTACTGGAGCGACGTTTGCCATGCCGACTGCTACGCCTTGCGTTGCCGTATCTGTCAGCGAGCCATCCGATACGGTGAGCGTCACGGAATAGCTTCCTTCGGCAAAGGTATGCGTCGCGGTAGCTCCCGTAGCCGTTGTTCCATCACCGAAGTCCCAGCTATAGGTGAGATCATCGCCATTGGGATCACTGGAGCCGGAGGCATCAAAGTTAATCTGTAAGGGCGCCTGGCCACTGGTCGTAGAGGCAGTAAAGACGGCTACAGGGTTAGACTCTACAATCAGTAACTGAAATGACGGGATCTCCGGTGTGTGCGATGGCAAGCCGTTGTTGAAACTGAAGTTCTGAAGAAGTAGCTGGTCCTGGAGATCATCATCGCGAGCGCTTAAATATATAGTGCCGAGTGTTCCGTCTGCAGCAATAGGACGGTGGTTGAATCCTGCGCACCTGTAAGAGTTTTGCCATTCACGACAGAGGGTTGTCCAACCCGAAACCAAGTCAGAAAAATCTACCCTGTCAATTGATACATTTTGGTTCGCATGAACTAAATCAAACTGGAAGGACTCAATAGGCCCTGTATCATTCACACCTGATAGGATAATACTTGCGGGAAGTAATCTACCTGATTGACCTTCTACATTATCGATTGTTATAGATACTGTATCCCAGACTTTTACCGTGCTGGTACTCACATCAGAAAGCCTGGTATCAGACACGGTTAAAGAAATCGTATACGTATCTGGATTTTCATAAGTGTGAGTTACAATCGCTCCAACTGCGGTTACTCCATCACCGAAGTTCCACTGATACGTCAAAGGATCACCGTCGGGATCAATGGATGCCGAGGCATCAAAACTGATATCGAGAGAGGGATAGCCCTCAGTCGTGGAAGGAACAAAAGAGGCCTGCGGCGGCTGGCAACCAATTTGCCAGCGCGGGAGCTGTTCCGGAGTGAGAACGGCGTCCTTAGAAAAGTTGTGGTATGTAACGATATTCTCGACGCACCAAGTTGAGAGATCTTGCCGAAAAGAATTGTTGAGCTCGAACATGGCGTCCATATTCGTGACAGAGTTTACGTCCCATGTGCTTATATCCTGATTAAAAGGGATGTCACCATAGAACATATTCTTCATGTTGATGACACTCGACACATCCCATGTTGCTATCTCTTGATCAAAGACGCTTCGCGTAAACATTGATCTCATATTTGTGACATTGGACACGTTCCAGGATCCTATAGGCTGATTAAAATTATTCGTATTACTAAACAATGATTGCATATTATTGACTGACGATACATCCCAAGAACCAATGGGCTGATTAAAACTCTGAGCCACATCAAACATTGATTGCATATTATTGACTGACGATACA
>CAYOND010000055.1:0-2312 GCA_964405225.1 uncultured Pseudohongiella sp. | reverse complement strand
ACCGCGGATGCGATTCAAACCGGGTTGACGCTGGCGTCTTTCATCAACCATCTCGCAAAAAATCGAATTGAATATGCGGTTTTTACGCTCCTGGCGTATTCTGTCGGACTCCTCGACCACGTGGTCGCCTATGGGCAAGATATCTGCGTGTGATCGGTGCGACTATCGCCCCAGGACCGCGGATGGTCATGTCATCGTCCTGGACGAGGGAATTGACGAGCATTCTGAAACCATTCTGTACGTACGATGCTACAGCTGCGGGCATGAATGGGTAGAATGATAAGCCGCATGCCATTGAAAGATGGTATGGGGAAGTTTACCATAACGAGGATCGGCTACTCATGCCGATATTGCTGGCCTGCGGACTGTATTTGCATTAGGGGGCAGAGCGGTGGCCTTTGAAACCGCGGTCATGCTGGATGGTTGTCCATGCTGCGGGGACAACGAGCCGAAGATTGTGACATATGATCATGTCAAACCTAATCTTGTTGATTCGCTCAACTTTGTGGGCGATTGGGAATACCGGAATATTTTGGCTTGTCGAAAATATGGAATGATGAGAATCATTTCATGTCGGCCGATCGACGCCGAGGATGAGCAGGATGATGACTGAATGTGTTCAATGTCGTCGTACGTTATGGATGTCCAAACAATATCTGAACGACCGACGTCGTTATGCTGATACCTGGAAGCCGCGGTGTGCCCGCTGTTGTCGAGAGAACAGGGAGGCTCGCTCGTGAAAGGCAAGTGTGCCATTTGTGGACGCGTAGCCCCGGTTCAACCCGTTATTACCATCGGGGGCCGGCATGAGACGTCCTGGCCGGACGTGTGGATCTGCGAGGAACATCGGGAGGCCTGGCGATGAGGGAATGGTGCAGAGGTTCGAACTGTGCGAAACCTGTCCAGGGAGGCGCGACGCACTGTCCGCGGTGTGCATTGAAAGCTCGTCGTGCTCGAAGACGAGGAGGCGCGGAAAAACGAGATCAACCCGAAGGGATTCAAACTCGGTTGACGCGCAAGGGATCCCCCAGGGAACAGTTGAACGCTTGGTTCAACCGTAGAAACGGCTCCGCCTAATCTTCTTAACCTGTTCACAAAAACGCGACCCATAGATGGGATAGGTCTTTAGACCGTCATCTCCGGTCGCGAGGTAAGGAAGAGTGGAATGTGTAGCCCGCCCTACCGTTCCACGGCTGCGAAGCGGTTCCTTAGGGGGAGGGGTGGGCGAAAATCAATAAGACATTGAGGTCAAAGCACCGCGTATGGCCAAAGCCTCATCGAAGAAGAGCACGAAGAAAGTGAAGCGACATTATCCCTGTCAACGAACCATTCAGTTGCGGGATCTCGATACCAATCCCGGTATCGCTGGCGGACGACTTCTTCGAGGAGCCAATCTTCTTTCAGGTGCAAATCGAAGGCTCTACAGAGAGGCTCGTTTGTACAATATGAAGCTCGACATTGAACCGGGCACCGCGCTCGCCTCGGCGGGTGTGTCCGTGTATGTATTGCGTGATACCTGGGACTTGCATGGCGCATACAAGATGGCCATGCAAAAGTTCTACAACGCAATGAAAGAGGAATTGACTGCCGCCGGTGCTCGTGGCCGGTGGCATGATTTTAGGGTCTTGCCTGATTTTCAAGGCCCTGAATTGGCTGGCGTCGTCAATGCGCCAAGTGGAGGAAGTCCATCTATGACGGACTCTGATGTTTTCCAGGAAACCGACATCTCCGCCGTGGTCGACCAGAGCGGAGCAGGTCGGACTTTCAGTCTCTCTGCTCAGACGACCACCTCGACGCAATACGGCATAATGAGCGAGTGGTCATTCTCTGACCGTATCAACGATGACCCCGCGTCAGCGAGTGTTAATTTGGCGTATGATGGGCTCGATCCTGGTCAGGATGAGGCCAATTATGATGCTATTCGCACTCAAGGTAATACTCCTCCGTATGACACCGACGCCCCGCTTTCGCAATGGCGACGTGTGGGGACGATTCGGGAGACCGCGAGCGGAGTGTCCAAATTGTCCACCGGATATTTTGAGGCCCCCTTGGGCATCGTTGTATTGATTTCATCAATTTTTACCGCTGATAAACAGTCGTATTCCCTCCATGCGACGTTCCAGAAGGGAGACTACAAAGGGGTTAATGCTCCCGCGTATGCAACCCCGGTGTTGACGGAAGCAATGGAATATGAGGTGGTATGATGGAACCCGAGCCCGACGCTACCGCGGACGTGGTGAAAGCCGGGTTGACGTTCGCGTCTTTCATCAACCATCTCGCAAAAAATCGAATTGAATATGCGGTTTTTACGC
>CAYOND010000054.1:0-2329 GCA_964405225.1 uncultured Pseudohongiella sp. | reverse complement strand
AATGGCAATCAGACCTGATTGACCTTATTGCCACAATATTTGCAGAAGCGAGCATCCATGTCGTGCCCGGTGGACTTACAACTGACACACTTGCGTGAGTTTTCCACCTCTTTCTTGCTGCGTTCCTGATATTCATTCATCAACTCTGCGCCGATAATACCGGTCGGCACCGCGATGATGGCATAACCACAGATCATGGCGACGGCCGCCACCAATTGCCCCATGGGCGTCTGGGGTGAGATGTCGCCATAGCCTACGGTTGTGATCGTTACAATGGCCCAGTAGATGGAATGAGGAATGCTGTGAAAACCATGTTCAGGCCCTTCGATAATAAACATCAGCGCCCCGAAGATAACGATCAGGGTGAGTACCGAGAACAGGAACACGAGAATCTTGCGACGCGCCTGTAGCAGCGCGGTGTAAAGCAGGTTGGCCTCTCCCATGTATCGAAACAGCTTCAGAATCCTGAAAATGCGCAGCACCCGCATGATGCGAATCACAATCAGGTACTGTGCCGACGGCAGCACGAACGCGATATAGGTAGGGAGGATGGAAAACAGATCGATCAGCCCGTAGAAGCTGAACACATAGGCCTTCTTGTTGGGGGTGCTGTAGAGCCTGAGTAGATACTCAATGGTGAAGGCAATGGTGAAGAACCACTCGAGACGGTAGAAGAACGCGCCATAACGCAGATGGTACTGTTCAACGGAGTCCATCAGGACTGCGGTGACAGATACCAGGATCATGGCGATCAGGACGACATCGAACAACTTCCCGGCCCTGGACTCATAGCCAAAGATGATCTCGTAAATGATCTGGCGAAAATCTGACTGTGGTTGTTCTTGCATGATCACATCACACTTCTAAATTGAATCCGGAAACAAACAGCGCGATAAAGCTGGCTACATCCACTGCTACCTGCACTATCGTCCACGCCACTGCCTTGCTAACTAGCGAGCCTGTCGAATGCCACCCGGGAATTCACCAGCTCTTGTCCGAGCCTGCCATCGATCAGGTCCAGTATCGGCATCAGGGCGGCCTGGCGCTCCGTCATCTTCTCCGCCTTGATGGATTGTAATAGCGTTTCTTTAAGCATATGCATATCGTTGACCTTCCCCAGACAACTTCCTATTTGCTCGAGCTCCCCTACGATTTGCAGATCATTGGCATCTGGAGACGCCTTCAGTTGCAACTGATACATCAGGTTTTTGACCCGCTTACGCCAGGTGTGCAAGGCATCGAAGTCATCACCCGCGAGCAATGCGGGGCCCGAACGCCTCAACTCTGCCAGGCTTGCATTCAGATAGCTGTCCAGGCTGCTGTCATCAATAGTTGAACACAGCGATTCAGGCGTGCTCGCCGTTATTTCCCGGACCAGCGCTTGCACCCGGCGCACCTCGTGAGCCGAAAGCGGTGCGCTCCCCAGCCTGTCACGCAGGGAATTCAACAAGCTGACCAGATCCGGCTGATCCGAAGACTCTTCTGCCATAGCGCCCAGCGCCGCGTACATGACAGTACGATCCCGTTGCGGGCACAGCATATGTGCCAACTTCTTTACTGACCGGTACAACTTTTTGTTGTCCGGATGGTCGGCACCCAGGGCACGCTGCAAGACCAGACAGGCACGGATCTGCTTGGTGAGTTTACGAATTTCATGAACGCTCGATGCGTCCAGATTACTCGCCAGGGAAGTCAGGGCATCGAGCGTGATAGTCGTGGAAACCATTGAGCATTCCCTAATCCAGGAGAGCCATGAATGGCCTGGCAGTCACCGACCTACCTGGTCAGACCGTCGCAAAGCAGGCCACCGCGAAGTCACGCCGAGACAGTGTAAGGACAGCTGCTGCAATTGGCAAAAAAGCGCTGAGAATCCGGTCAAATAGCCGTCTTCGCGGCAACAGAGGCCTGCTCACTCCCACCCAATAACGGAGTTGTATTTTATCTTTATAAATCATATACTTACATTCGTTAATCTGCTCTTTGCAATTTGCTTGTAAAAGCTGGGTTAAGTTGCTGCGCAACTAGCAGCCAATTTCCAAGCGAAGTCAGCGAGTGCAGCGGCGAACCGTTACTAACATTGTAAGATAGATCGCATAGCTGTAAGAAGCGAAGAACGATCTACACTTGAGGATGCGCTCAAATTGAGAGAACAAAAAAAGCCCCGTTATGAGATGCATAAGTACTGGGGAAAGAAACCCTTTTATGAGCTGCGACAACTAATTCAAAAACATTCCAAGCGAGGCGACAAACTACTGGATCCGTTTGCTGGGTACGGTGTATTTGTCTCTGAGGCTTACTTAGCGGGACGCCATGTTGTGGGTAACGACCT
>CAYOND010000053.1:0-2389 GCA_964405225.1 uncultured Pseudohongiella sp. | reverse complement strand
GGGAGTGCCTACGGGTATAAGGCCTTCGGCGTTTCCTTACTGGGCCCCTTTTGCAGGGAAACAGTGCCCTGTCACCGATTTGCAGATGGGTATTTTTCCACCATCCACATTTACGGCACCCAGCCGACTATCTACGGACGCACCAACTCTGCCAGCGTAAACTTTGCCATCATGAGAGTGGCTTTCATCATCAGAACCCCTAAATCCTCAGAAAATCGGCAATGAAAGGAATTAGGAAAAACCCCATTTTTTGGAGTTTTCAGCTCAATCCTCCTAATAGACGGATCATAAATTTAGGTCGTCAAACATCTAAATATTGACGCCAGACTTCTTGACTACCCCAAGAAGGGGCAAAAACACCGGTTAATATGCTTGTAATCACGATCAAGAGTACCATATCGCTGTCCGGGGGTCGTTTTTGAAATAGGGATACTCTGTAATGAAGAAACTTATTGTTGGGGGCGTTGTCGCCATTGCTGCGCTAGGAGGCGGATACGTTTTTCTTTCCAATAGTGCGCAAACCGCTGCGGAAGAGGCAATCGCTACGTTTGAAAAGGAAATTGAGGCTGCAATTCCAAACTCCAACTTCACCTTTGGTGAGGTTAAAGCAGATATGTTCGCGAATGCAGCGACAGTTTCAGACCTAGAGCTAAAAATTGAAGCAACGCCTGTTCTGACAGCTGAATCGCTTGTTGTCGCAGGTGATGACGTCACCCTTAAGCGCGCCGAATTCACTGGCATCGAAGGATCTTTGCAAAGTTGGGGTGACAAGATGATATACGGTGCTAGCAGCCTCGCTCTAGGGGACGCTGACATCGCTGCGTTGAAGGCTTTCATTGAAGCTTTAAAGGCCGATCCAGCAGGGGCCATCGCATCGCTGAACAGACTTTCGATAGGGGAATTTGCACTTTCGGATATGTCGCTTAAGGGCGTTGACCGTGAGGGGCGCGAAGCATTAATCGCAAATGGCCAGATACAAATTTCCGGTTTGAAAGACGGCACTGTGGAGACGCTTTCTTTTTCCGGATCTCTGGAAGATAAGCTTGGCGTGATTAATGGAGAGGCCTTCAACGGCGATCTTGCGAAATTCAATATGTCCGGCCTTCGGTTTGCCGACCTTTTCGATGCATTGGTTACGCAGTCGCCTACTGCGGACCAACTGGCACAAGCCTTTGGTATCAGTGATGTCACCATTGAAGGCTTGAAATTCAAAGTTCCAGATGAAGGCGTATCAGCTGGGCTGGCAAATGGCAGCATCGAGATCGCGGACAGTGTCATCAAGGAATTTAGCCTCAAAGGGTTGGATTTTGTTAGCGCCGATGACGAAATTAAAACACAGTTTAGCGAGGCGTATTTCAAGGGGCTTGATCTAAGCGTTGATTACACGTCAGAGACAGCTGTGACCGAAAACGCCGCACGTCTTTACGGACTGACCGACATCGGGATCAAGGATGCCTCCTTCAACAATGCTGGGGATGAAATCGGTGTTTCCAACTTCAGCCTCAGCGACGTAGCCATCGAGAATGGAATGATGGTCAAGGGCGAGACATCCATTGACGGTCTCAGAATACCCTTGACACTTATTAGTGAGATGGACCGCTCAACAGCACGCACAATACGTGACATTACTGGTACTGAGAATTTCGTTCTGTCCTTGTCCAATTCTGTCGACTTTGACACTGAGAATGGGACGTATGATACGGAAATCGGTTTCAGTGCAGAAGGGTTTGCAAAGGTAAAGCTTGCTGCGGGCCTCGCAGGACTTGATGTCGCGAAGATCAGAAAGGCAACTCAGCTAACCGATTTCTTCGAACTGATGAATCTATGGGGAGAGATTTCTGAGGACATGAAAGTGGCTTCGATCAAGCTGGAATATGTCGATGAGAATCTCGCAGAAACGGTGCTTGCGAAAGCCCCTGACACCAACCAGCTGGTGAACATGAGTGGGATGCAAATTGATATGTTTCTCGGCCAATATCCTGAGCAAGCTAAGCAATTGAAAGCTGCGATCAGCGGTTTTCTCAATGGCAAAAGCAGCTTCACAGCGTCCGCAACAGCCAAAAACCCCGTTGGCTTAATGGAAATGCAAAGTCTATACGCATCCGGCGGCTTGACCGATGAGGTAACCTTCAAATTTGAAGGGAAGTGATCTGAATGCAGCCAGCGCCCTAGAAAAGGTTTTAGGGTGTTGGCTGCTTTTGCGTCCTTTAAATTCATTAACACTTCAATACCCACTCACCACTTCTCTATGCCCGCCGACACTTTTCGCACTACATCTGTCTGGGACTTCCAGCCGGGGCATGTTTCCTCACCCACCGAGATCCCGTTACCTAACCCAAAAACCCACCCACCACCAATCTCTGTCGGGCGCACCTGCACATGTATGGGG
>CAYOND010000052.1:0-2399 GCA_964405225.1 uncultured Pseudohongiella sp. | reverse complement strand
CTCAGCGACAAGTTCAGTCTTGCGTCAATTGTCATGAAAAATGGTGACATCGTCCATGAGGCCTACAACGGCAGGCGAAATGTAAATAGCAATACACCCCTGCTTGGCATGTCTATGAGCAAAACCGCGGTTGCGGCCTCCGTCGGCAGCTTGATTTGCGAGGGCCGAATTAAAAGCATTGATGACAAGGTGGGTTCCTATTCTAGCTTTCTCCTCAACACCGCCTTTGCTGATGTGTCGGTCAGGAATGTTTTGCAAATGAATAGTGGCGTCAGCCCGCTGGGTCGTGCTGATGAAAAGAAATTCAACAGAAAAGCACGTGGAGTGGAAAAGTTTGATGGACAGGCCAGCGTCCGCGACGCGTTGCGCTTCTACAAGTCTGCATCAAGAGAGCAGGGTCAGAGGATGAACTATCACTCCACCGATACGTTAACCCTGTCTTTGCTGGTTGAAGACGCGAGCGGAATGCCGCTTAGCCAATATTTCCACGACAAAATTTACAAGTCCTTCGGCAAGAGCGGATACATGCACTGGACGAGTGACAAGTCCGGCACGACAGTCGCGTTTTCCGACCTTGTAATGACAGCGCGAGATTGGGCTGACTTCGGCAATTATTTGATGACGCAAATGGAAGAAGAGACTTGCCTGGGGTTCTTTTTCAAAGACGGAATCGACAATGCGGTTGATACCGGCAAGAAAAACGGGTCCCGCTATGGATATCAGTCATGGGTATATGACGTGAATGGAACGCCGTCATTGGTGCTGCAGGGGCACGGTGGTCAATTCATAGTCCTGGACCAGGCGAACAAAACCCTTTTGCTGACGATTTCAATCAACGAGAATTATGAGGCTGGCAACTTGTTCTCGAACATTCACAAGTTTACAGAAAGGCTTAATTGAGTGTTGCGCCTGCGATGGGGTTTGCAGCAAGCGCCATAAGACCAAATCCCTGCGCATGGCCTTGCCCGGCTGACTTCTTTGACCACCCACCTATCCGGTCGATGATGTCTGAGGATCAATTCACTTCTTCATACAAAATAACGGCCCAATGGCCGTCACTCTGACTACGCTGTTCGACTGGTCAGGGTTTGAGCAAGGATATCACTTGAGAGTATTTGAGTGCCTTGGCACGGCTACGCGTGTTCAGCGCAAGCACGATGCGCTGCCTGCCATGCTATGGCTGCATATCCTTCGGCAAACGGCGGGAGACGTAATAAAAGCCACGATACTGGTAAATATACGTGCTGAAATGGCCTGCCATACGGTCTACCCACACCTTCATTGAAACAACAACAATGCTTCGATTACAGCGTGTTAGCATATAATGTGATGGGGAGAATGGTGCTGGTAGAGAGGAGAAGTTCCTTCATCAGGCACTTCAATGCACAGCTACATAAGCATTAGAGCCAGTTTACGTATCACTGACTCATCGTCAACAGGCACATTCTGTGCGTCAGTTTGTGCGTCAGCCAGAAACTTACTGGTAATGGAATGGGCCTACTACAGATAGATGCCAACTATATGAAGTGTGGGCATGGTCTACCCCCGGTGCCTACGTATATATCCAGCCAACTGCACACATCAGCTGCCGACACTGGTAACCACAGACAGTTGCCCTTTGTGCCAATCCAATGGGTCATTGATATGGGCATTGACAATGCTCCACAGACCTGCTGTGCATGGCGATTTCAGGGTCACTGGCAGGCGTTAGCATTGTTCTGGATCAGACCCGGGGGAACACAGCAATGTCTAAAGACACCGTGTGAGGCTTATATCTAACTGGGGCATTTAAATGGCTTGGTGACTTTATATGTTTCACAATTATAACCTCGACTATCACTATTTTTTCACTCGTAGTAAAAATTGATATTCTTCCACTACGTTGTTGTGCTCTTTGATGCGTTTATCGAGCTCATCACGGTTGATTTTTTTGTCAGCCCAAAGGCGCTGATAATGTGGGAAGAGCTTCAGAGTGGTGTTTTCAATGATAAAATCCACATCATGATATAGCGCTAGTGGTGAATTACTTGCTCCAAATTCCTTCCACTTTCGATTGTTATCCTTGCTAAATAATGACAACACCATAGGTGTTATAACCCGGACGTGGGTGGGATCACCCAAGAACCCATCTGAATTAGGGTGGGGCACGTGTATCCTAACGATCGCATCTTTTTCGCAGACACGGTACAATTCCTTCATTATACCAATAAAAAGATCAGGCTCTCCACCAACGTGTTCTAGACAATGAATAAACATTACTTCAGTTGCCTCATTGTCTTTGATTGGCCATGGAAGTCTTTCGATATCCATCAATAAATCTGGTTCGCAAGCGGCAACTTTATCACAATTCACCCACCCATTTTTATGGTTAAAACCACAACCCATGTTGTATTTCGTCA
>CAYOND010000051.1:0-2523 GCA_964405225.1 uncultured Pseudohongiella sp. | reverse complement strand
ATCAGCTTGAAGATGTCGATGGACTATCTCAAGTGACCACCATCGCGGGCGATGTCCAGATTGGCTCGAGCTCGACGGCTTCGGCGAATGATCGGTTGATTCAGCTCGATGGTTTATCTGGGGTTACGAGTATTGGGGGTGATTTTTATCTCCAATACAACCCCTCGATTGCTGATCTGAACGGCCTACTGGCTCTGGAGACGGTGGGCGGGAAGCTGGTCATCCAAGGTAATGCGGCACTAGGTGCGTGTGAGGGTATAGCGCCCTTGCTGGGTTATGACGGGTCCGCAAGTGGTGGTGCAAGTGGCGTGGGTGGCACCCAAACGATCGTTTCGGGCAACCGGGCAGGGTGTGACTCGATTGAAGAGGTGCTGGCCTCTTACTCTGGTCAGGTGCTGACTCGACCAAGCTATTGCGCGGCCTCGAGCACAATCACGCTGATATCCCAAGACGACGTCGACGGGTTTGTCACTACTTATGGCGATTGCGATGCCACTCCCTACGGTCTTACGATTGATAGCAATACCATCACCCAGGTTAACGGGTTATCCAACCTGGTCACGATTAAGGGCGATCTCAAGCTTTTCTCCTCTCAGCTATCCGATATCAGCGGGCTCTCTAATCTGACCACGATTGAGGGTGATCTGCGTATTGGCGATGGTTCTGAAGGCACGGCACTAACGAACTTAGATGCGTTGTCGAAGGTGACCACGCTTGGGGGACTCGTGCTCCTGGGCAATGACCAGCTTGAAGATATCGATGGACTATCTCAGGTGACCACGATCGCGGGCGATGTTCAGATTGGCTCAAGCTCCACGGCTTCGGCGAATGATCGGCTGGTTCAGCTAGATGGTTTATCCGGGGTTGCGAGTATTGGTGGTGACTTTTATCTTCAATACAACCCTTCGATTGCTGATCTAAACGGTCTGCTGGCTCTAGAGTTGGTAGGGGGCAAACTAGTCATCCAGGGCAATGCGGCATTGGGCGCGTGTGAGGGTATTGCGCCTTTGCTGGGTTATGACGGGTCCGAGAGTGGTGGTGCAAGTGGTGTTGGTGGTACCCAAACGATCGTTTCGGGTAACCGCGCAGGGTGTAACTCGGTTGAGGAGGTGCTGGCCTCTTATACCGGGCAAGAACTCACTCGGCCGAACTATTGCGCTGCTCCGAGCACCATCACTTTGAAATCTCAAGCAGAGGTAGACGCATTTGCGACGACCTACGGCACCTGCGACACGACGCCCTACGGCCTCACGATTGATAGCAATACCATCGCGCAGGTTGATGGGTTATCCAACCTGGTTACGATTAAGGGCGATCTCAAGCTCTTCTCCTCTCAGCTATCCAATATCAGCGGGCTCTCCAATCTGACCACGATTGAGGGTGATCTGCGTATTGGCGATGGTTCTGAAGGAACGGCACTAACGAACTTAGATGCGTTGTCGAAGGTGACGAGCCTTGGGGGACTCGTGCTCCTGGGCAATGACCAGCTTGAAGATATCGATGGACTATCTCAGGTCACCACCATCGCGGGCGATGTTCAGATTGGCTCGAGCTCCACGGCGTCGGCGAATGATCGGTTGATTCAGCTTGATGGTTTGTCTGGGATTACGAGTATTGGCGGTGACTTTTATCTCCAATACAACCCCTCGATTGCTGATCTGAATGGCCTGCTGGCTTTGGAGACGGTGGGCGGGAAGCTAGTCGTTCAGGGTAATGCGGCATTGGGTGCGTGTGAGGGTATTGCGCCTTTGCTGGGTTATGACGGGTCCGAGAGTGGTGGTGCAAGTGGCGTGGGTGGCACCCAAACGATCGTTTCGGGCAACCGGGCAGGGTGTGACTCGATTGAAGAGGTGCTGGCCTCTTACTCTGGTCAGGTGCTGACTCGACCAAGCTATTGCGCGGCCTCGAGCACAATCACGCTGATATCCCAAGACGACGTCGACGGGTTTGTCACTACTTATGGCGATTGCGATGCCACTCCCTACGGTCTTACGATTGATAGCAATACCATCACCCAGGTTAACGGGTTATCCAACCTGGTCACGATTAAGGGCGATCTCAAGCTTTTCTCCTCTCAGCTATCCGATATCAGCGGGCTCTCCAATCTGACCACGATTGAAGGTGATCTACGTGTCGGCGATGGCTCTGAGGGAACCGCACTAACGAACTTAGATGCATTGTCTAACGTGACCACTTTAGGCGGCTTATGGCTTTTTGGTAACGACCAGCTTGAGAACATTGATGGTTTGTCTCAGGTGACTACGATAACTGGTGATGTGCTGATTGGCTCGAGCTCCACGGCTCAAGCAAATGATCGGCTAGTTCAGCTGGATGGTTTGTCCGGGGTTACAAGTATTGGTGGTGACTTTTATCTCCAATACAACCCTTCGATTGCTGATCTGAACGGTCTGCTGGCTTTGGAGACGGTGGGCGGGAAGCTAGTCATTCAGGGCAATGCGGCATTGGGTGCGTGTGAGGGTATTGCGCCTTTGCTGGGTTATGACGGGTCCGAGAGTGGTGGTG
>CAYOND010000050.1:0-2658 GCA_964405225.1 uncultured Pseudohongiella sp. | reverse complement strand
GCCGCCTGTTGTGCTGTCAGGTCTGCGAGACCCAAGAAAGCATCCAGGGTCAGAGACGCTGCCGCAGGGGAAGGACCACCTGAGCCATCAACGTTACCGAGAACAGCAGTAACTGCAACCGTGTAGGTCGAAGTAGCAGCAGTGCCCTGATCGTCGGTTGCGGTGACGGTAATCGTAGCTCCAGCATTGTCAGCCGTTACTGCGCCATCTACAACTGTGTAGGCACTAACTCCCGTCACCGTCACCTCACTACCGCTGACGGCAACCGTGGCAATGTCGGCGTCACTTGAGGCAGCCGCGTAGGTGTAAGTAGCAGCACCGTTGCCACCGGAGAATTCACCAGCAACGTCAGTAGTGCTTGAAGCACCTTCTGCAACTGCAACAGCAGCCAAACCACCTGCCGCGACAATACTTCCGTTAACTGTGACGTCAAAAGAGGAGGAGGCTGAGTCGCCCTCTTCGTCGGTCGCGGTTACCGTTACGGTTGCGGTACCAGCTACACCGAAGGTAACTGTTACCGTACCTGCATCTACCGTTACGCCTGCAACGGTGGCGTCAGTGGTTGCAACTGCGTAGGTATATGCTCCTGTACCGCCTGAGAAGTCACCCGAAGCATCGACAGCTGCAGCTGCAGTACCGAGTGCTACCACATGATCTGCAAGAGCGCCAGCTGCAGCCAGTGCAGCATTCACGGTTGCGGTGACAGAGGTGGAAACAGTCTGGAAACCGTCGTTAGCCGATACGGTGAATGTTACAGAGCCCGCTGCTACACCGGTAACTGTAAGGGTTGCGCCGTCGATTGCAGTAGTCGCAACCGTACCGTCGTTACCCGATACCGTGTAGGTTGGGTTTTCTTCTCCGCCAGCGAAAACAGTTGTCAGGTCGATGGTTTCAGCGTTACCAGCATTCAACGTCAGAGCATCTGGAGCCGTAGCCACCATGTTCTGCTCCAAGCCATAGGTAAAGAGAACACCATTCGTGGAGACGGCACCTACAGCACCACGAGCAACTGCAACCGGATTCGTGTTATCCACGTCGGCTACGTAGTTGTCGTTGTTCGCTGCAGTTGGCGACACCAATGACCAGAAGTTATTCGCGGAACCTGCAGCACGACGGATTGCCCGCGTGCGTTCGATGTTCTCGGAAGCGAAGTTGGTATAGCCTGCTGCCTCGAACTCAACGTCGTAATCCACCGAAGGGGACACCGACGGGTTGGACGAGACATTCCAATGGAAAGCAGGGTAGCGTCCAATGTTTAAGGAAGTACCAGCAGCATCAGTTGTAGCAATCGGCAATCCGTTTGTACCCGTAGCAGAAGCACCTGAGTAAGATGCTGTCAGCAGGATATCCGCATCAGCAACGACCGCACCCCAAGTATCAAGATCTCCAATATCACCGGCAGGATCGTTGAAAGTGATGCTGTATGGGCGGTAGTTACCGTCGGCATCGCCTGTCGGGAAGACTACACGGTTTGGATTCGCTCCGCTTGTTTCGACGTACTTCTGAACGGCCCCATTAATTACACCCGCAGTACGAGTGTAACCCTGTGCTCCCGTACCGCCGTGGGCTAGGATGACGTTGTTGCCGTTGGTAGTCAAAACACCAGCAGTAAGAACAAGCGTACCATCACCATCACCAGCGGATGCGAAGTCGAGATCCGTATCCGTACCCAGCGATACACCAGCAGCGTTGTTGATGGTCAAGTCCTGCGGCGTGTCACCGGCAGAAGTGAAGGTCTGAGCGGTAGTACCACCGAGAACAACACCTTCACCGTCTGCAGTGTCCCACGTTGCCGTTGCATCAGCCGTGACGTTCCCTGTGATGGTCAAGACGGCGGCATTAGCATCCGTATCTACATCATCAGTTACGGTAAGGTCTCCAACCGTCCGGTCATCATGCAAGACGACATCGTTGTCGAAGTATGCAGACGCTGGAACAAAGGTCGCTGGCCAAAGCTCGTCGGTTGACGTGATGTTGTCGAAATACGCCGTGACATCATTTGCCAAGGACAGGCCTTCGTCGACAACTGCGCCATTATTGACCTGATAGACACCGCCACTATTCAGGGTGATTGTAACATCGTTAGTTGAGTTGTCAATCGCGCCAGCAATGTGAAGGTAATCCGTTGCGTGATCAGCTTCGGTTGTCAATGCCCCTGCTCCGGTGCGAGAGAGGCTGGCTGTTGCCGCCGGTAGTTCATTACCGGTGTCCGTGGCCCCAGCTGCCCGGTAGTCGACGGAAATACCCGTACCGAACGTGGGGGCTTCCTCGAACAGGGCGAGAGCGCCAGCCTCGTCAACAAGCACGGTCAGAGCGTCTCCGTAGGCAAAGACGTTGTTATCCGTATCAGCGTCACCGTCATCCGTCTGTACATCAGCGCCGACTGTAAGATAGAGCTGACCAGTTACTGTGAAGGTACCGCCGGCATCGGCGTCCATGCTTAAGACGTCATTGACATAAACCCTGGCGTAAAGATTTACGTCGTTACCGCCCGTTTCGAACGTTGTTGTCGCGAAGGCGACAGTAGCCATATCAGGGTTGCTGATTGCATCTGCACTGGCGCTATTGTAGTCGAACAATGTGCCCATCAAAAGATCAGTGTCTTCTCCTAAGGCCAAAGTACCGTCTTCACCAATAGTCAGTTCAGCGTCAATTTGA
>CAYOND010000049.1:0-2996 GCA_964405225.1 uncultured Pseudohongiella sp. | reverse complement strand
GTGGAAGCGTTGTTCCAGCAGACTGTCTGAACTGCTCTTCTTCACCGTGGCGGAGCACCTGAAGTACACCTACGTCATCCATCACGTTGTTGACAAAGCCAGTGAGCATCATTCGGCCATCTGATGATGTCCATGAAGCTCTCACGTCCAATCGACCGTAGGCGTCTGCCATTTCGTCTTCGTTCTGGAAAGGAGAGTAATACACCTTGTCTATCCAGGCGTAGCTGGTAGAGAAGGTCAGATTAGCTCCGCTATCCAGTGGCATGACGTAAGTCGCCCAACCGTTGATCTTCGACTCAGGAACCTGGAGCAACTGATTGCCCTTCACGTTCTGCAGTGCAGTGGTTGCACCGAAGAGCGACTCTGGCCGATCGTATCCAGCTGGATCCAGCATGAACAGATCTTCTGAGTACTCGTTCGGAGTATAGCTGAGGCTACCCCCAACCGTGAGTTGATCGGTAGCAAGCCACGTGAGTTCAGCTTCGATACCCTTGATTTCAGCACCCGGTGCTGGGAGTACCGACGTCGACGTTCCGAAGAACTCATTCACTTCAGTTGCGACCGTATGAATATTTTCATAGTCGTAGAAGTAGAATGACCCGTTCAATTGCAGCGAGTTATCCATCCACTGAGTCTTGTACCCTAATTCGTAGGCAATCAGCTCTTCCGGATCATAGGTAGGAGTCTTGCTGAAGAATACGAGATTGTAACCGCCTGCTCTATGACCTGACGTTGCTGACGCATAGAACATCACGTTGTCATTCATGTCATAGTCCAAGTTCAGGCGGAATGTCGTTTTCGTATCTTTTCGATTAAACGGACGATACAGGCTAACTGCAATCGGAATACCACCATTCACCGCGAGGCGCGTTGGTGTAGGTTGACCAAACTCGTTTAGCTCAAGCCCGAACGGGTTGCCCGCTGCTGCTGCTTCGGCTGTTTGAACGAAACCACCATTAGCCACGCTGATTCCAAACGCACCTCCCCAGAAGGCAATCAAACCGCCAAGATCGCTCTCCGTGTACCGGAAAAGATTTTCTTCAGCGACAAGCTCGTCGTCGGCATATCGCAAACCCATGGTTAAAGCGAATTGATCATTGATTTCCCAAACTGCTTGAGTGTAAGCAGCAAATGCTTTTCGCTCAGTTTGAGTGTGATATAGCAGATCACTTCCGAGGGTATTTGGACCCCATTTAACATCAAGATCCGGGTTTGTGCCGTCGTCTCCAGCCCAGACACCGATTTGAAGGTTTCGGCTTGGGTTCTCTGTTGCTGTGGCGCCAGCATCCGCGTTTTCAACAGAATCATTTCGATTACAACCAAACCGGGTGTCCCCGATACAGGAGTCCCGAGCCGAATGCAGCGTAACCGGACCGGGCACAGAAATGCCGAGTGCCCCCATCATGTTGTAGATGGAAATACCGGTGAACAGCGGCGTGAGCGCCTCACCAGCGCCTAGTGTATTAGACAAAACAGAGTCTAAACCTGCTCCAAGTGAGGTGTTGTCCACATAGGGATCAATAAACCGCCTTTCACCTACTGCAGAATAGAAGTCTCCCCGCTGGTCAATGGTTGCGTCATAGAAAAAGATCCCGGAGGTAACCGTAAAGTTATCAGCCAAGTCAACGAAAGCCACCAGCTCATGAGATTCATAAGAAGCTTCGTGATTCACATAAAACTGACGATCATGGAACCGGCTGTTCGTGTTGTCGTCATCCGTCGTTCGACGATAAATCAGCTCATTGAACCCGAAGATATATTTCAGCTCGACGTTGTCGGTCAACTGATAAGTGAAGTTCAACTGCGTGGTGTTCGCATCGAATTCTTCACGGTTCAAGCCGTTCGTTGCTGCGCAAAGTTCGTCGCCCCCAATCTCACCCGGGAATACGCACGCGTTCAACGCTGCAGCTGAGGCTGCCGACGTCACGCCAAAGCCATCCATCATCGAGGCAGCATTCTGCGTTCCGTTGAAGTCACCGTAGTCCATCCCGAGGCGATTATTTTGTGCCAGCACAGTTGCCCCAGTATCTGGGTTGGTGAACGCATACGTAGGCATGTTGGGCACTAAGAAGTCGCTCGCAAATGGGTTTGCCTGCGTTGCATCGACTGCTCGATAGCCAGGCACGTGAGCCCAAGTGTTACGAACAGGCGAGTCTTCCTCGTTAAGCACAACTAGACCACCACCGTTCGCTCCACCAAACGGTCGGTCCACGCGCATTCCATTGTGTCGAATATTGAGAGACGCACGATCGTTTGGATCCCACTGGATCTGGCCGTTGTAGTTTTTAACGCCTAATCCATCGAGATCTTGACCATCGCCGACTTCCTGAACAACCCCGTCTCGATTTCGGACAGCGAAGTTAAATCGAGTCGCGAGTGTCTCGGTCAGCGGAATATTGAGCATTCCATAGGACTCTAACTGGCCGAGGTCGCCTACGATTGAACGGATCGCCCAATCTACTTCCTCTGTTTGCGGTGCTTTCCAGATCATATTGATCGCGCCACCTACCGCATTTCGGCCATAGAGTGTGCCCTGAGGGCCACGCAAAACCTCGATTCGGTCGACATCCCAGAAGGTTTGCGCCGTTGCCGTGAGCAAGTCTTCTGAGTAAACGCCGTTCATGTAAGTCGCAACCCCTGGATCACCCCCTAATGCTCGGAAGTTTCGCCCCACACCGCGCACAGTTGCGTCGTATGGCTGGATAGTTGTTGCTGGAACGAAATTCTGGAGGTCTTCTTGGTTACGAATACCAAAATCATCCATGAATTCGGTCGTGAATGCCGTGATCGACATCGATGTGTCCTGAATCGATGCTTCCCGCTTTTCTGCGGTTACGATTACTTCTTCAATCTGGCGTCCAGATGAAGCAGCAAACGTCATCGAAACAGGGACGACTGCAAGCGACAGTGTCGCAGCAGCAATAGCTTTGCGATTTAAACGCATGTTTATCCCCTCATTTATTACAACACATTGCCAAATCCCCTTTGGCACATAG
>CAYOND010000048.1:0-3104 GCA_964405225.1 uncultured Pseudohongiella sp. | reverse complement strand
ACGCTAGCGGCTGACCAGAGCGTGACCGTTGATCCCAGCGCCTATGGCGGACTGGCGACCGGAGAATCCTCCATTGTTCAGGTCTCCTTTGATGTGGTCGAGCGAGATCAAGGCGGAGCTGAGCTAAGTCGTACGCCAGCCACTGCCTCAATCACGATCGAAGGCGTCAACGACGCCGCGGTAGTTGAGCCTGTGCAGCTCGCCACGAGTGAGGGGGCTGCCCTCCAAACCCTGAATTTACTGGATGCGAGTCGCGATCTTGATCAGTCGAACTCTTTAGTGGTTGAAAATGTGACGTTAAGTGCGGGCGATGCTGCTGGGCTGACCATTAATGTTGACGGTACGCTAACCGTCGATCCCGAGGCGTACACAAGCCTTCCTGCTGGCACCACTACCGAGGTGGTGTATGTATTCGATGTGGTCGAGCTGAGCGCGGCCGGTGATGAGCTCAGTCGCACGGCTACGACGGCCACGATCACTATCGATGGGGAAAATGACCCGGCAGCATTCGCTCTCGAGCTGAGTGATGCGCAGGTCACCCAAGGAGCAGCCTACGACAGTATTGCTAGCGGTACGATTACTGTTTTGGACCCCGATCAAGGTGAGTCGGTGATTGTCTCGGCAGAGGCCGCTTTCGGTGAGGTGACGATAGTTGATGGCCAGTTTGAGTACGTCGTCGATCCTGCGCTCGACTTAGCCGAAGCGACAACTGACACGGTGGTGTTCACCTCCGCAGATGGCAGCCAAACAAGCACCACAATCACTATCTATACCGAAAATGCTCCAGCGCTGCTCAATATTGTGGTGGACCCGCAGGATCAAGAGATTTCTGCTGGAGGAGCGACGGTTACAGGTAGCTATACGCTCCAAGATGCCGAGGGCGCGATCTTAATCGTTCCACAAACGCAATATGGATCGTTCAGTCAAATCATCAGCGGACCGCCTGATGCCGGTGGAGTAAGCAGCGCTTCGTGGACCTACGTGCTCGATGTGAACAATGGGGCAGTGAGAGGGTTGGACGACGGAGAGACACTCACCGAGGTGCTTGTTTTTCGGTCCGATGATGCTCGAGATATGAACGGAGATTTTCAGGTACGTGACGTTGAGAGCGCCGTTGATGCGGACGAGGTATTTTCACGCGACGCAGATGTTATCGAAGGTGAACAGCAGCTTGAAATCGTTATTCGGGGTCAGAACGATGCACCCGAGATTAGTTGGTCGACGCTAGTAACGGACCAAAATGACCCGATCAGTTTGAGCACCGAGGAAGGATTGCTTGCTTACGTCGTTGATCCCGACAATGCGGATGGCTCGGTCTCGGATGTCGTCGCCGTATCGGGGGTAGCGGAGGGGAGTCTTGCGGTTGGGGCCATCGTGGAAGCTCCAGGGTCTGTCATAACCGGCCGCTATGGAACGCTGACCGTCGCTCCTGACGGGGCACTAGAATATGTTCCCGATCAGACGGCTCAGGCAGTCGCGCTTGAGAATGCGCTCTTTGTTGATGATGAAGTGTTTACCGTGTCAGTCAGTGATGGTACTGAGACTGTCCAAGCGGAGCTCGTCATTGAGATCAGAAACCCTCCTCCCCAATTGGTGTCGGCACCGCTTAATTATTTGACCGTTTCAGGGGATCTGAATCTTTCGGTGACGTTTGAAGATCTTGACGCCTTCACGGTTCAAGTGGTCGATCGTCAAACGCTCGGGGGACTGCCGAGTGGCCTCACTTCTACCTTGACGACTGATGGGCAGACGTTTGTTGGAACCAACCTTAGCTCCGCGACTATCACCCTCGCCAATGGGGAAGTCAGCCTGAGTAGCACCAACGGTGATTGGGTACTAGGTGTCTCTGCCGATGATGGAGACAATGTCCCAGTGACGGAGCAGTTTGTGCTGGCTGTCCGCAGCCCGGACATTTTGTACAACAACTTAGCAGTGTATGAATTTTTTGCAGGAGAGGCCGAGCTGGTCGCCGGCTATGCCGCAACGAGTTTACTCGATGTGTCACTTTGGGAACCTGAGCAAGGCGATCGCTTTGTCAGCCTGACGGCTGAATCCGGTTCCTTGAGCATCGCTCTTTATGGAGATGCGGGGGTCACCGTCACCCTCGATAGTCCGAATACCGTGATTTTTCCCAACAATAGCGCGCAAGATGTGGTGACGCTGACGGGAACATTAGTCGATCTTCAAGTCCTTGGCGCACAATCTGGCGACGTCTTAATCGCTAATGCTGACATTGTCATCGGCTCGGCCGCTGATTTACTGAGTGGTAGCAGTGCCGAGAACCCCTTCGAGCTCCGGGTGGGGGCCACCTTCTCGGTGAACTCGTCCGGAGAAGGAACGCAAGCAGGATTCACCAATGCCGGTGATGGCGTTGTGGGTGTCACCCAGGCCGCGCCCGTGAGTTTTGATGCGCTTGCCGTTCTGTCCAGCGGCTACTTAGAGGTTGTGACAGATGATCAGCCTGCGGCGCCCGTCCTCGTAAGCGGTTCTCTATCGAACGATGGTCGGATCTATTTGTCCGGCGAGGCGGCACTCGGGCCGGATCAACCGGTGCTCTTGCAGGTCTCGATTACTGCGAGTCAGTCTGGTCTTTACTCTCAATCGACATCCGGCGAGACGATCGTCTCGAGTGGTGCGGGCTTACGGGTGGATAGTTTAGACAATGAGGGGACCCTTCGCCTGGTTGCTTCGCTGGATGATGGAACAGACACGGGGTCTCTTGCGGACGATCAGTTTTCTATAGCCACTGTTACGGTGAGTGGCAACTACTTGGAGCAAGGGCGCTTAATCTCACAAGCTAGCAATCCCTCAGCTGATCAAGCGGCCAGTTATGAGGCCCTAGCAGCGCCGAACCGAGTTGATGTCGATCGCTTCGAGCTCGGTCCGGAAGGGCGCATCCAGGTCGATCATGACCTCAGTTTCGTCAACGCGAATCAGATACTCGATTGGCGGCAGGGCGATATCGTAGTCGCACCAAACAGCACGCTTACGGTATCGGGTGGCGAGGTGATTCTGGGTGAGGATTCGTCAGTTTCTGGCTATGGGCAAGTGAACTTTGGTTCGCAAACGTCGGTGTCGTCGGAAACGATATTAATTTCGATTGA
>CAYOND010000047.1:0-3420 GCA_964405225.1 uncultured Pseudohongiella sp. | reverse complement strand
GCTGCGACCTCGTGCATACCTTGGATTGTGTCGACGACGTGAGCGTTCAACTCTCCTAATTGCTCCCGAGATCTCGAACCCAAGCGATCTACTCGATCACGAGAAACGACCGGGCTGATTGCAACAATCAGGAGGAACGGGAGTAGCACCAGCGCCAACTGCCAATCGAGCACTAATAAAGTAATGATGACTCCGGCCGGAACAATGATGGCAACGAAAGCAGGTGCCACGATGTGGGCGAAGAAATACTCGACTGTTTCGACGTCCTGGGTCGCCATGGATACGAGGTCACCGGTTCGTCGGCGCACCATGTACGCCGGGGCGAGTTGCTCCAGCTTGTCGTAGAGGGCGATTCGCATTTCAGATAGGAGCCTGAATGCCACATCATGCGAAACCCAGTTTTCACCCCAGTGGAGCAGGGCGCTGACCGGTGCAAGTATGAATAGTCCTGCAAGAAGCCAACCAAACGGTTCGCCAGTTGTGACGTTTGCAACAGCAATTGCCGACAAAACTCCGACGCCAATCAGAGTCACGAATCTCAGCACTCCGGTCACAAAGCTTACGGTCAGCTTGAGTTTCCACGGGGCAATAAGGGCGAGTAGAACCCGTGTTGCCGCGATCCAACCGAGTCCTTGAGCTTTCAGGATTGCATCTGTAGGAGCGAGATGACTTGGGTTACTGAATTCTTGTGATTCCTTGTCGTCTTCTTGTTCGGATTCGGTCTTAATCGCATCAGCGACTGTCGCAGGAATTCCGTTTGAGATTGAAGTGGTTTCCTCGACCTGCGCTTTCATGAGAGCCGCGTACTGTCCATCCGCTGCCATCAACTCGTCGTGAGAACCGGATTCGACCAGACGACCGTCTTCGATTACCAGAGTGCGGTTGGCATTTCGGAGGCTGGATAGTCGGTGGGCGATGACAAGCGTCGTGCGGCCTTCCATGAGGCGGTCGAGGGCTTGTTGGATGATGTGTTCGTTCTCGGCATCGACGGCTGAGAGAGCTTCGTCGAGCACAAGAATTGGGGCATTCCTTAACAAGGCACGCGCGATAGCGATCCGTTGACGTTGACCTCCCGATAAGCGTACGCCACGCTCGCCGATCACAGTGTCGTAGCCGTCGGGCAGGGCACTAATGAACGCGTGCGCGTTCGCGAGGCGTGCTGCGTCTTCTATTTGATTCTGCGTGCTGTCAGGATTCCCGAATTGCAGATTGTCTTTCACAGTTCCGTGAAACATATACGTGTCCTGAGAGACCACCGCGATCATCGAGCGTAGGTCGGCAAGCGACAAATTCCTGACGTCAACTCCGCCCAATCGGACTGAACCTTGAGAGGAATCGTAGAAGCGGAGCAAAAGTTTGATGATCGAAGTTTTACCGGTGCCACTTTCGCCAGCGACACCGACCCGTTCGCCTGGTTGGACTTTGAACGAAACATCGTCCAAGACCCCACGACTCGATTCCGGGTATTTAAAGGAAACGTTTGTGAACTCGATCGACGGTTCGAGTGGCTGCACTGAGTCTTCCGCAGAATCTTTGATCTGAGAAGTTCCGTCGAGCAGTTTGAACACACCTTGACTTGCCGAAAGACCGTTCATGCCCTGGTGGAACAGCTGGCTCATTTCTCGAAAGGGTCTGAATATTTCGATTCCGAGCATTAAGACGATGAGCAGAGCAGCCAGAGACATATCACCAGACGAGTACCTGACTGCTCCTACTGCCAGCAGTGTTGCGGTGCCAATCGCAATACCGGCGATGGTCACGCCAAGCGAACCGGCGTTCGTCGCTAGCACCCACATAGTGGTTCTGAACACTTCGTGAGCACGATCGGCGAGCATCCGACCGCGAGCTTTGCCTTGACCGAATGCTTTGAGAGTCGCCAATCCCTGGATCGAGTCGAGGAACTCGGCCCCGAAATCTCCGTATGCTTCTCTGCGTCGAACGCTGCTTGAACTGTTCCATTTGTGGAATAGCGATGGCGCGATCAGGGTTAGAGCAGCGAATATCAACGCCACAACCGCCGTCGGCACGTCAAGGAACATCAGGTAAACGAAAATTCCAATCGGTGTTAACGCTGCGGTGAAGAGCTGAACAAGGTACTGGCCGAAGAAAGTTTCGAGCTGTTCTACACCGTCGACCAGGGTGAGCATTGAATCCCCAGTTCGTTCCTGGGTGAAATAAGCCGGACCAAGATCGATTGCCTGTTCGTACAGCCTGTTGCGGATACTGAGCTGTATTGCCGCGGCTGCTCGATGTGCCGACATTTCTTTCTGGTACTGCAAAGCAGATCTCAGAAGAACGGTGCCACCTGCTGCAATTAACCAGGGCGTGATGTCGCTGAGTGAATCACCCTCGATAACTTTTGCAAGAACAACACCAAGAACGGAAAGGCGTGCGATTCCCGAAACAGCGGTTAGCAGACTGAACAGCACGGATACCGCAAGCAAAGTGCGAAATCCGCTGGTGTATGTCCAGAGTCTTCGGTTGAAGTACATGAATCTTTAGTCGCGAACCGGATTGCAGTTTTTACTGCTACCTGGACCGTCGGAAGGATGACCTTGTTGGGTGAGTAGTCGGTCTACCAGTAGTACGCGAGGGAGTTTACCGGCGAATAGCCGAGACAAGGTATCAATTTGAAGAGTCGATTGAACCGAACAATCGAAGGTCTTTTGTAAGGCGTCGTTTCGATGGTCTTACTCTCGAAGGTTTTAACGGATCTCCCGAATTCGCCGGTGATAATTTCACGATACGACCAGGCACTTCACCGACACGACTCAACTCTGCTCTTGCCAACTCTAGTCTGTTGTCTATGAGGTTTTGTTCCCACTGAGGGCATTTGTCGACGCATTGAAGTATTCCCGTCGTATGAGCTCCATGCTCCACGGAAGCAGTCAGAGCCTTTGCAGGAGTCATAGCGGAACATGCAACCTGAACTATTTGCCAGTCATATATCGGGAGTGGCGAAGAATTTGAGCAAGCGAACAGTATGTTCACTTTGGTGGTTTCAGTGTCAGCCAACAGAGTTTTTACCTGAGACTCGATTTCCGCAGTTGAGTAGCCAGGAAGTTCGACCGCTCGTTCAGGACACACTCCCACACAAATTCCGCAAGATCGACAATCAACTTCACTGATCTGCAACACATTTCTGTCAAAATGGATTGCGTTGTGCGGCCAAGCCCTTTCGCAGCTATCGCAACCATCATTAGCGCGGCATAACGACATATTCACTGTTGGCAACGCGCGGTACCGAACCGTTGAGGCGGGTTGAATTACTTCTCCACTGGGCACACCAGGCGGCGACTCAACTCCACGCCTGATGTTTTGGATCAGTGCTTCGGGTTGGGCTTCCAAACGAGAAATAGCCGACTTTACTTCTGAAACCACCGCAGCTTTGTTCGCTTTACCGGCCGTCGCAGTAGGAAT
>CAYOND010000046.1:0-3585 GCA_964405225.1 uncultured Pseudohongiella sp. | reverse complement strand
TGTTTGAGCGTTGATCGATTGCAAGAATCTCAGCAGACGCATCGCGGCCCTGTCCGTCAAGGGTTACGGCTGCGACCTCAGTGAATGCTAGGTCGGCCCTCGCAGCACTAAAGCAGGCGACGAGTAGGGCGAAAACCACAGAGGCTTTGATTCGGTGGGTTGTCCATCCAATCCGAGGGTGCGCTAACCGAAAGGACGTCTGCTTAATGGGCAGCGTCGGTATCTTGGGTCGACCTCGTTCTGTCATTTACTAAGACTCTTTGAGAACGCTAGCGACGCCGCTATTAATGGTTTAGCGGACCTGTGGGAACTATAGCGATGTAACTCCAGCACCCAAAGCCCAACCGGGCCCTGCGCCATCACATTTAACGAATCTTAATTCAAAGCGTGACTTTCTTAATCCAAGCTACATTCGATCTTTAATTTCTGATTCTACTATGTATCGGTCGAATTCTAAGGAAAAGAGTATGCGTCGTTTTGGTGGGTTGACATTAGGCATTGGTCTTGTGGGTATGAGTCATCTCGCGCTTGCCGAGGCGGTCATGGAAGAGGTGAAGGTGGTTGGTACCCGCGGTTCACTGATGTCTGCTGTGGGCAAACAAGCGGATTCAGATGCGCTCATTTCGGTCGTTGACTCGGATGCAATCGGTGATTTCCCGGATACGACCGCAGCAGAAGCGGTGCGAAGGTTGTCTGGAATCTCTATCGAGAACGATCAGGGGGAGGGGCGATACGTCACTATTCGAGGAATGTCCTCAGAACTGAATGCGTTTGCCATCAACGGCGCATCAATGGTCGCACCCGAAAACGGACGATCGGTCCTCCTTGATGGTGTCCCTACCGAGTTGCTTGAGTCGATCACGGTCTCGAAATCGCTGACTCCAGACCAAGACGCTGATTCTTTAGGTGGGCGAATCGAGTTCAGAACTAAGAACCCTTCCGATCTTAGGGACACGCTTATCAAGTTTAAGGTCGACACTACCTATAACGAGCAGACAGAGAGTGCCGCAAGCCCTCGTATCTCTCTCAATTACGGAACAAGGGTAACGGATCAGTTCGCTCATGTTCTGGGTTTGACTTACTCAGAGAAAGAGATTGTTAGCTATAACAACGAGACCGGGTATGGCTGGGATTCAGACGGTTTCATGGATGACGACTATGAGATGCGCTACTACGACATCACAAGAAATAGGGTTGGCCTGACTTATGACGCCGACTACCTAGTCTCTGAGAGCACAAGATTATTCGGAAATCTCTTCTGGAATCAGTACACCGATGAGGAGCTTCGCTGGAAAGACGAGTACGGAAAGATTGATCGGATAGAGGACCTGCAAGATGGTTTGGTTTCAAGCCGAATTCGCCATGATGCAGAGACTCGGGTGCGCGAGGAAGTCAGAACGATTTGGGCTGCCAACCTTGGGTTTGAGACGACGACGAATAATTGGATGATTGACGGACAAGTTAGCTACTCCTTTGCTGAGGAGGATGATTCGGATAATGCTGACGTAACGTTCAGAAACTATGACAAAGATCTTGGCGGGACCTTTAACTGGAGCGACCCGCAAAGACCTGTGGTGACACCCCTTGACCCGAATCTACGCGACCCTGCGTCAATGGAGTTCGATGAAGCTGAATTCGAGGACTCGGTTTCCCAAGACAGCGAAGTAGCGGTCTCCCTGAACTTCGAGAGAGAACTCGGGAACCAAGTCATCAAATTTGGCGGTAAGTATCGATCGCGGGAAAAGGATCGAGACAACAACAAGGAGTTTTATTCATTTGACGGCGCAACGATGGCCGACTTCGATCCGCAAACATTGGCGTGGCCCTGGGCGGGACAAACATTCGGTCAGCAGGCCTCACCAAGCATGATTTATGCGCTGCAGAATAATCGATCGCAGCTGACATTCGAGGAGGCTGAGACTTTCTTAGAGGACTTTGTGACACAAGAGGACATCTTTGCGATTTATGCGATGAGCACTATGGATTTAGGGAGCGCTCGTCTTGTTGTGGGCGCGCGATATGAAAACACGAGCATGGAAAGCAAAGCTTTTGACCAAGATGGGACGCCTACTTCAGCAGACAAAGATCACAGCTTTTTCGCACCTTCTGTGACCCTCAAATATTCTCTGAGCGAGTCCCTGGCCCTACGAGCGGCCGCTTGGCGTTCTCTATCCCGCCCTGGTTTTAGCGAAACCGCCCCTATCTTGGAGCTTGATATCAACGGGGATGACATCTCCGGCAAGTATGGTAACCCTGATTTGGAACCCTACGAGGCGACTAACTTTGATCTTGCGCTTGAGTACTATAACGGAGATTTCACTTACGCAAGCGCGGGTGTCTTTAGAAAGGACATTGACAACGCGATTTACGCGACGATCCAGAAAAACGCCACGATTAACGGTGTAAGTTTCAATGATGGCGTTGAAACCTATATCAACGCTGACGATTCAACGCTGACAGGACTCGAGGCAAGCGTGCAATACGGTCTCGAAAACGGACTATTCGTTGCAGTCAATGTAACGCACATGCTTGATAACGAATCGACGTTCTCGTTTGAGGATTCATCGCAGTACACGACATCCTTCAGGAAGCTAGCGGACAACGCAGCCAATTTCAGCGTCGGATATGATCAAGGGCCATGGGATGTCCGATTGGCGATGAACTATCGTAGCTCTTACCTCGACTATCTGGCTGATGAAGAAGGTGACATCGATTCGGTCTCCGCGGAAAATTCGCGCTTTACCGACGATCATACTCAGTGGGATCTCACTGCTAAGTACAAAGTGAATAAGCAGCTAACTCTGAAGTTCGAGGCCATTAATATTGGTGACGAACCTGAATACTATTTCTGGGGTCGATCGGATCGGCTGAGTCAATACGATGAATATGGCGCAAGTTATACCCTCGGGTTGACGTATCGATTAGGCGGCAAATCCTAGGGTTTGTTGAGGAGACTCTGGTTTATTGGATCTGCCCCACAGCACAACCCGCCTTCCCGGCGGGTTGTTTGTCAAGTCGCCGATGAAAGGCTCCAGTTGAAGCAGTTGCCAGGGTTTATGGTCTGCAGTGAGGAACTCTGGGTACTAAGTATCAAGTAGAAATGAGAAAACGTGATCAATTGTCCGTAGGAATGTGGGCGCCCCTTTCATTATTCATCCTGTTGATGTCTGGGTGCGGTGTTCCCGTAGATCTACCGACCCTGACAGCTAGCCTCGAAACGGCTCCCGTGGCGAGTGAGGATGACGCAGCTGATGACTCGGTGGTAATACCGCTTGAGTCAGGCATCCTGTTGTTGGGAACAAATAAACGAAAGGGATTGGAAGTTTATGATGCCAGCGGCGACCTTGTGCAGCAGCTTGACCGGGGCCGACTGAATAATGTCGATGCTCATTTTGATGCGTCGACCTCGACATACAAAGTAGCCGCCTCAAATCGGACAACTCAGGCCGTTGATGTATTCAGTGCCCCTGGTGAAAGTTCGCAGGTTGGTTTCGTCAGCGAGTTCGCTGTTCCCTTGGCTGACCCCTATGGATTGTGCGTCAGTAGTGCGTCGATTTTCGTGGGTGATAAAGAAGGACTGGTGAT
>CAYOND010000045.1:0-3939 GCA_964405225.1 uncultured Pseudohongiella sp. | reverse complement strand
TCCAGGAGCGCAAGGTATCGCGGTAAAAACGCATGTTATGACAGGTTTTACACTGCGAATCATATACCGCCTGACCTGAAGAAACTTGCGCTTCGGTGAATACTCCGTCATTGACTGTCTTGTCCTGGCTCAGGCCGGGCTGTGCGACGAAGAGGCCAATCAGCATTGTCAGGCCAGCCGTAAAGTGTACCGATTTATTCATTACCTTCCTCCAATACCGAGAGTAATCAACCCCGATAACTGCTTTGATTAAAATAATATAGACCTAAAAACAATGTAAGCCGCCAGAACAACGATAAACCAGCAGCGACTACAGTTCAAGCTAGGAGACGCTTAGTCACATCGATATCCGGAGATTTTTGACAATCAATTCAGATAATTAGCAACTTTAAATTACTCCAGGTTTGATGAACACTAACTGAATAACACCGCTTCTCCATGCCCATATCATCGAAATGACCAGCAGTCCGGAACTTCAAAAATCTTTCTGATGATGAACGTCTGCGCAGTGGCTCAATAATCAGTTGCATGTTTTCATTGCTCAAGACAATCTAGAAATCAGACATTAGCAGAAAATACAACCGACTTGTTTTGACCGATAAAAAAATTCGTTCCAGACTTAGCGACATGAGATGCGAACACCGACTTGGCTTTTTAACACGAGCAAATTTTTAGGTATTATCATAACCCAAGAACTTCACGCCGGATAAATTAATAACGCGAAAAAGTAATCGAAGCATTTCCATCGACGCCTTAATAGGGCCGCCAAGGCTCGGGTGTCATGCATCGGGTAACGACATACGTAATGACATACGTAATGACATACGTAATATTGGCTAGAACTAAATAGCCCCAATAAGGTCGAAATATATGAAAAAACCGCTAGGCTTCACATTGCTGGAGTTGATGACCTTCTTAGCCATCTTCACCCTAATAATTACGATCGCCCTCGCAGCATTTCAGAACTACTCCATCCGCGCAGAGTTCTCTGAGCTTGTCCTTGCAGCGATCCCTCACAAAGAAGCTGTCGAGCGTGCAATCCAGATTCGAAATCCATCGGCCCTGACTGATCTCGATGGGGGATCTCTAGGAATACCAGCTAATATTACGGTCGGTAAAGCGGTCCACGGTGTCATGGTTGCGGATGGAGTAATTACAATGACATGGCAGAGTGATTCTACCATCCTGGATGGGATGACCTATACGTTGACCTTAGATGACGTCAAACCCCCTATACAGTGGTCAAGAGGAGGCTCTTGCGTAGGCAAACGCCTGTGTTAATGGCGCTATTTCCTGCGCAAAACTTTACATGACTAGCAATTCCTGGGCAGCTGAATAATTCGCTCTCTACTGGTTCTGAACGGTACAGGCAAAATAAATAAGGATAGATGATCGATAGCCAAATGAGAACGATAGTGCTCAGCTCAATCAACGTGGAACAAGACATCAAGATGCATCGGCCAATCTTGTGCTTGGATCATATATAGCTAGGTCGACGCTGAATGGGCCCTTTCCAACTATTACAGCAGATCTCACCAAATCTCATCACAGTTAGCTTTGTGCTTGGACTCCTGGTAGGAAGCTTTCTCAACGTCGTAATCTACCGCCTGCCTATCATGCTTCAGAGAAACTGGAGACAGCAATGCTGCGAATTTCTTGAGATACAGGATCCGCAGCCAGCGAAAAAAAATAGTCCACTTTTCTGGAAAAACCTGTCATTGGCAGAACCCGCTTCTCATTGCCCTCAATGCCAGCACAACATCCGAGCCTGGGAAAATATCCCACTGGCCAGCTATGTGCTTCTTGGTGGCAAATGTGCCAGTTGCAAGGTGAGAATCCCGGTTCGGTATCCCGCCATAGAGCTGGCTACTGGGTTTTTGTCAGCTCTTGTTGCGGTGAATTTTGGCGCCACATGGCTTACGCTGGCGCTTCTGCTTTTTGTCTGGGCACTGGTCGCACTCACCATGATTGATTTTGATCACCAACTGCTGCCGGACAATATCACTCTCCCGCTGCTCTGGCTTGGCCTGGCAGTCAACACTTGGGACCTCGGAACCGGCGTCACAACTCAGGAATCAGTCCTTGGTGCCGCTGGTGGCTACCTTTCACTTTGGTCGGTTTACTGGGTTTTCAAACTGGCGACCGGCAAGGACGGAATGGGTTATGGCGACTTTAAATTGCTTGCCGCACTGGGCGCATGGTTGGGGTGGCAAGCCTTGCTCCCCATTATCTTACTTTCGTCACTGGCTGGGGCAACTTTTGGTATTTGCAGTACGCTCCTTACGAGCAGGGACAAATCAGCGCATATGCCATTTGGCCCGTTTCTGGCCGGCGCCGGCCTCATCATGATGATCTGGGGAAACCAGGTCCTTTCTTTTTATGTTACTCGGTTCTTGCTATGACGCGGCTACAATTTAGTATATTTGAACCTAGCAGTGGTCGACGATGTTTGTAGTCGGCCTTACCGGAGGCATCGGCAGCGGTAAGAGCACAGTTGCTAGGATGTTTGCCGCCCTGGATGTAGAGTTAGTTGACGCTGATATCGCCGCTCGAGAAGTCGTGGCACCGGGCACCCATGCTCTGGCAGAAATAGCCAAGCATTTCGGCTCCGAGATACTCATGACAGATGGTGGTCTAGACCGTGGAGCGCTGCGACAGGTAATTTTCCAGCAAGAAAAGGAGAAGCACTGGTTAGAAGAGCTCTTACATCCACTAATCAGAGGGTGGTTGACGCAAAAAATCTCCAGCTGCCGAACCACCTATTGCCTGCTTGTTTCCCCGCTTCTGCTCGAAACCGGGCAGGCGAAACTGGTTGACCGTATATTAGTCGTCGACGTCTCGATCGATACACAAATCGCGCGCACGCTTGCCCGAGATGGTGGAGAAGAGCGCACTGTTCGCGCTATAATTGCATCGCAATTAGGACGAAGTCAGAGACTCGAATATGCAGATGACATCATCGGCAATGAGCTGCCAATAGAACCCCTCAGGCAACGGGTTAAGAAACTACATCAAGGGTATTTGACGATGGCAAGAGCCAAGAAGTACCAATGAATTTCAATGAGTTGCGCCAAGTAGTTTGTCCAACCTGCCAGGCCGCGGTGGTATGGACGAGCTCGAATAAATACCGACCGTTTTGCAGTGAACGGTGCAAGCTGATTGATCTGGGCGAATGGGCCACAGAAAAACACACCATTGCCGGCGAACCGATCTACCCCGAAGTTGGCGAGGGCTCGGATAACGTCCAGTAGCCAACAGTAGTTGAACCGTGCGTTCCATCTGAAAATCCCATTGCACTTATAGCGATGCTTAGCATATACGTCGCCAACGCAATTTACTCCACTATCTTGTCGAATGCCCCGATACCCGCAACGCCTGCCGCCCCCCGCTTCAGAGCTATGCGAACATCACTGCGTTTCATACCCCCGAGAGCATATACGGGAAGAGAAACAGCACCGGCCAGCTCCTCAAATCTACTCCAGCCCAGTGGCGATTTTCCCGGATATTTGGCCGTCGAAGACACTGGCGAGAGCAGCGCATAATCAAATCCAAACGCTTCAGCTTTCATCAGTTCTTCCCTGGCATGACACGAGCAGCCCACAAGGCGTGAACGCTCGCCCACGCTCGCCTGCAGCCTTCGCAATTCAGTGGACGTGAGATGAATACCAACCTCATGAGGCAAATCTTTCTCTAGGAAAAATGAACCATTCACAATCAAACGTGACCCACAACCCCTCAGCATGTCGAGACTCCTGTGGGTCCAGTCCAGAAGTTGATCGTGGGTCAAATGCTTTTGTCGAATCTGAAGTGCCTGAACGCCGGATTGTGCAAAAGCGCCAAGATATGCGGACAGCTGAGGAAAGTTTTTGAATTGCGGTGTAATAGCCATTTGCGTCGGTAGCTGGAGCAGATTAATGATCCGATGGTTCGCTTCAGGAA
>CAYOND010000044.1:0-5174 GCA_964405225.1 uncultured Pseudohongiella sp. | reverse complement strand
ACGACCACTACACCCCCAGTGTAGTGCGCTACCAGACTGCGCTACGCCCCGATATAAATCGCTTCAAAGAGTTAAGGCAACTTGTGCCTTTTAATACAAACAGTTTCCAGTTCTTTTATCAGGGAGTCCCCCCAGTGTAGTGCGCTACCAGACTGCGCTACGCCCCGTGCAATTTCCAATTCTTGAATTTTACCAGCGATACAGAACATACCGCCATGAGAAACTACAACCTCGAGATTACTTCTTCCAGATCCCGCACCAGCGATTTGATCTCACTGGAATTAATGGCCGGTTTGGCTACTTCTTCCGGATGCTCAGTCATTTTTTGTCGGGCTCCACCAATGGTGTAGCCTTGCTCGTATAACAAACTCTTGATCTGGCGAATCAGGATTACATCCTGGCGCTGATAATAACGCCGGTTGCCGCGCCTTTTTACAGGTTTTAACTGGGGAAATTCAGCTTCCCAATACCGCAGCACATGAGGCTTGACGGCACAAAGCTCCCCTACCTCACCGATTGTGAAATAGCGCTTGGGTGGGATGGGTGGCAGTTCGTCGTTATTCTTCGGTTCCAGCATACCCTTCTACTCTCGCCTTTAGCTTCTGCCCCGGGCGGAAAGTTACTACTCGCCGCGCCTTGATAGGTATTTCTTCGCCGGTTTTGGGGTTTCTGCCGGGTCGCTGTTTCTTGTCACGCAGATCGAAATTGCCATAACCGGACAGTTTTACCTGCTCGTTCTGTTCAAGGGACAGGCGGATCTCTTCGAAGAACTGCTCCACCACTTCCTTGGCCTCACGCTTGTTCAGGCCGAGTTCTTCATACAAACGTTCGGCCATATCAGCTTTAGTCAGTGCCCCATTTGCCATTGCTTAATCCCCGGTTTAATTACGCAAATTTGCATTAAATTTATTCTGCAGAGCGTTGACGCAGCTACTAATTATGTCATTTATCTCTTCGTCGCTAAGAGTGCGTGATGGATGCTGCCACGTCAAGCCCAAAGCCAGACTTTTTTTGCCTTTTGTGACCGCATCTCCTTGATAAACATCAAATATTCTAACGTCAGTCAGGTCTTCACCAGCGTTTTCCCGTACCAGGCCCATCACATCGGCAGCCGGGATCGCCTCATCGATCACGATGGCCAAATCACGACTCACTTCAGGAAATTTGGACAGTGAACTGGCATGGGGTACGACACCTTCCTCTATTACATCCAGGTTTAACTCAAACAGATAAACATTGGCTGGAAGCTCCAGTTCGCGCTGGATTGCCGGGTGCAAAGCCCCTATCAGACCCACCTGGTTCGAGTCCAAAATGACTGCTGCACATTGCCCTCCGTGAAATGGAGCGCTACCTGCCGAAGTAAAGAGGACAGTCTGATCCCTTATTCCGATGCCTAGCAAGCTCTCAATATCACCTTTTACATCATAAAAGTCATGTAATTCTTTGTTATTTAACCAATTAATTGGATTTCTAGTACCGACAAGCAAGCCGGCTATGCGATTTTCCTGCACTATCTTGTTGTCCTCACCCGCTTTGCTGAACACCAGCCCGGTTTCAAATAGCTTCATGCGCTCACATTGCCGATTGGCGTTGTACCTGAGTGTCGAAAGCAAGCCCGGCAGGATACTGGGGCGCATGACTGACATCTCCTCGGATATGGGATTTTGCAGACTTACTGTATTGGCGTCCGGACAAACCACATCACACAGTTTTGGCTCAATGAAGCTATAAGTAACGACCTCCTGGTAGCCCAGGGTGGTCAGATGGGCCTTTAACCGCGACAAACCAATCTGCGATTCAGACTGGATCTGCATAAATTGAGTACTGAGCCCCTGATTACTGGGGACATTGTTATAGCCATAGATTCTGGCCAATTCTTCGATCAAGTCAGCCTCAATTGATGTGTCAAAACGAAATGAAGGAGCCCGCACCACTAAGTGTTCCGCTTCCTGGCTCTCTAATTCGAATCCCAGCCGCTGCAAAATATCGCAGACTTCATCTACGGGTATGGTGATGCCCAACAGGCGCTCGATATTGCTGTATCGTAACTTGATTGTCGCTGGCTCAGGCAAGTTGCCGAGCGCTTCCACGACCGGGCCCGCGGCTCCACCTGCGATTTCCAGCAGCAAGCTTGTCGCTCTATCCATAGCCTGCTGCTGCAAGGCATAATCCACGCCCCGTTCATAACGATGAGAAGCATCGGTATGCATGCCATGCTGACGCGCACGGCCTGCCACTGCCAGCGGGCTGAAATACGCGCATTCCAGCAATACTTCTGCCGTGGAATCTGACACGGCTGAATGTTCACCGCCCATTATTCCGGCCAGTGCCACTGCCTTGCCATGATCGGCAATAACCAGCGTCTCTTTGTCCAGTATGATTTTCTTGCCATCAAGCAGCGTGATGGCTTCACCCTGCTCGGCCATGCGGACCTTGATGCCGCATTCCAGCCTGGCCAGGTCGAATGCATGCATGGGTTGCCCCAGTTCGATCAACACGTAATTGGTAACATCAACGATGGGATCGATACTGCGCAGCCCGCTCCGTCTCAGCCGTTCCTGCATCCAAAGTGGTGTAACCGCTTCGAGGTTGATGCCCTTGATCACACGTCCCAAGTATCTGGGGCAGGCATCTTTGGCAACGATTTCTATTGGAAAACTGTCATCAAGTGTGACTTCTGGAGCCTGGGCCTCAGGCAATTCAGGATCTGTACGTGTCAAGACACCCACTTCCCGTGCCACGCCTCGCATACCCAGACAATCACCACGATTAGGCGTCAAATCTAACTCAATAGAAATATCGTCTAACTGCAGGTATACACGAATGTCCTGTCCGACAGGCGAATTATCAGGCAGTTCGATAATACCGTCGGATTTATCTTCCAGCCCCAACTCTTCTGCAGAACACAACATACCATTGGATTCTATGCCTCGGATTTTGGCCGGCTTGATCTTGAACGGTTTGTCATTGCCATTGGCCTTGATGACTGCGCCAGTAAGTGCAAACGCTGTCTTGAGGCCGGGGCGAACATTAGCCGCTCCACAAACTACGCTGTATTGCCTGTTACCATCACTCACTTCGCAGACACTGAGCTTGTCTGCATCGGGATGTGATTCGACCTTGAGTACTTCGCCCACCACGATGTCGGAGCAATCGCTGGCCACAGGCGCGAAACCGTCAACTTCCAGCCCCGCCATGGTCAAAGCTTCCATGAGTTCGTCTGCAGGTAATCCGTGCGGTACCAGTTCGGTGAGCCATTGCATGCTTATTTTCATGGCATCACTCTCTAATTAAATTGCTGCAGAAAACGCAGGTCATTTTCAAAATAAGTACGCAGGTCTGATACGTCGTAACGCAGCATCGCCAGGCGTTCAACTCCAAAGCCGAAAGCGAAGCCGCTATATATTTCAGGGTCTATGCCAGACATTTCCAGCACGCGCGGATGAACCATGCCACTGCCCGCGATTTCGAGCCATCCCGTATGACCGCAAATGCGACATCCTTTACCGCCGCAATTGACGCAACCCATATCTACTTCCGCTGAAGGCTCTGTGAATGGGAAATAGGAAGGGCGGAAACGCAGTGGCATATCAGCCTCAAAGAAAGCATTAAGGAAATCCGCAATGGTTCCCTTCAGATCCGCGAATGTCACATGGGTGTCAATAAGCAAGCCTTCAACCTGGTGAAACATCGGGGTATGAGTCAGGTCTGAATCACAGCGGTATACCCGACCCGGGCAGATCATCCGAAACGGCGGCTCACCATTTTCCATAACGCGCACCTGCACGGGTGAAGTATGGGTTCTCAGCACAGTACCAGGACTGATATAGAAGGTGTCGTGCATTGCCCGGGCGGGATGATGTTCCGGGATATTGAGCGCTTCGAAATTGTGATAGTCATCTTCAATTTCAGGCCCTTCTGCTACCTCGTACCCGGCCGACTTAAAGATACTGCTAATACGATCAATGGTGCGGGTAATCGGATGTAAACCACCACGCGACTGCATGCGACCCGGCAGAGTGACGTCTATTTTTTCTGATTCGAGCTGAGATTGCAGGCTGCCCTCAATCAATTCACGCTTGCGGCTTTCGATTGCCTGCTGTATTTCCTGCTTGGCCTGGTTGATGCGACCACCGGCAGCGGGGCGCTCCTCCGCTGGCAAAGTGCCAAGTGTCTTCAGAAGCGCAGTCAGGCTACCTTTCTTGCCCAAATACTGGACACGAAGCGCTTCCAGTGATTTTTCATCACTGGAAGCGGAGATTGCCTTACTTGCTTCTTCTAATAGCGCGGCGGGGTCTGACATGATCTGCTTACCTGCAGAACACTATGCAGCCAGACTAACTTTGGCCTGATCCACAATAGCGCTAAAGGCGGGTTTGTCATGCACTGCAAGATCTGCCAGTACACGTCGGTCAATCTCGATATTGGCCTTCTTGAGCCCGGCGATGAGTTGACTATAGCTCATACCGTTTTCGCGTGCCTGAGCGTTAATGCGAGTAATCCACAAGGCGCGAAATACCCGTTTCTTGTTACGGCGGTCACGATAGGCATATTGACCAGCTTTGGTTACAGCCTGAGTTGCCACACGATATACACGACTTCTTGCGCCGTAATACCCTTTGGCCTTCTTTAATACTTTTTTATGACGTCGATTGGCCACGACGCCGCGTTTTACACGAGCCATTTTCCTACTCCTCCAAAATTAACGATTAGTTTTCGCGTAGCATCTTTTTGACAGCTGGTACATCAACAGGGTGCACAGCATTAGTGCCCCTAAGCTGTCGCTTACGCTTGGTCGTCATCTTGGTAAGAATATGACTCTTGTATGCGCTCTTGCGCTTGAAACCGGAACCAGTTTTCTTAAACCGTTTCGCGGCACCACTATGGGTTTTCAGTTTTCCAGACATGCTTTGCATACTCCGCATTTGCACTCACGTGTTTTTTCACTGAGTGCTTTTGATAAATTAAACTGATAGCTCTCTGACGCAAGAAGTCCTTGTCCATGAACCCAATGGATACATGGACAAGGACTTCATACTTCAGTTATGTCGCTATCCGCGTTTCTTGGTCGGCGCCAGTACCATTACGATTTGCCGACCTTCCATCTTGGGTTCCTGTTCCACAGTGCCATATTCAACCAGATCCTCACGAATCCGATCGATAAGCTCCTGCCC
>CAYOND010000043.1:0-5217 GCA_964405225.1 uncultured Pseudohongiella sp. | reverse complement strand
CACTCTCAGCCGAAGGCGTGACATGCCCGTTCTCAATGCGATGAATGGTCCTGACACTTAAGCCAGTAAGGTTTGACAGGTCCCCCTGTGACCATCCTTTTTCTTTTCTTAGTTCTCTTAAATTCATATCTAGCCTTGGGCAGCGTCGATGTCACAGCATTGAGAGATACAATAGCAGAATCTTGGTCGGCGATCAGCACACTAACAAAAATCGAGGGTTCAAATTAAAAATGCAGTAGTTTTAGACTAAGAAGGGCCGAAATTTTTAGCACACTTCTTAGCACACTCTGTTTTCGTGCCTATAACTTATTGAATTAAATAAGGGATCGGTCACACAGACTGCTGAAAATCCTCGTGTCGGTGGTTCGATTCCGCCCCTGGGCACCACGCATACAAAAACCTCGCAGAGCGGGGCTTTTGTATATGGTGCCAGGGGTTGGATGAGAACCACAATCGGTTCGAAAGCTGCGGCAGCAGCGCAGACGGCGGAACGCCGCCCGTAGGGGCCAAACAGCCCACAGGCTGTTTGGATCATTCCGCTCCAACTCCCCTACACTTCAGCACTGAACCAGACGCGTAGGCGGCTGGAAAGCCGTAGAGCATCTGTTGCTAAAGTCTATCGAAGGGGAATGGGAAGGGGACACTGATAAAATAATAAGATAAAGAAAAGTTTCAGTTGTGTGGGGTCTAGCCTGCTAATCCTCAAGAGCCCTGAGTTATTTTAATATTTTATCAGTGTCCCCTTATTTCGCCCTTATTTCGAAGTTGAATTCTAAAAGACCAATGATATAAAGCCGAAAACTATTTACTGCAAAGATATATAAACGCCAATCGCCTCATTGGCCAGGCGGTCCACTTCATCAGTATCTTTCACATAAAAACCGATTGAGTTGTCTTCGTTAATCCAGTGCTCAATATTGTGCAGGGCCAGTTGTTCCAGTAGATCCTCGCGTATCTCAGCGTTGCGCATGAAGAAAGCATCCCGGGCCATTGGGTCTAAAGTTACAGAACTCGAAGTATCGACCGATGGTGCGGGACCGCATCCACTCGCAAAAGAGCCGAGCACCAAAATTATTGAAAGCACCTTAAGCTGCACTATTCGACTTCGCCCTGTATTTACCCTGTTCAGAGACTATAGGGTCAAATTGCTACTTTCAAGAATCCAATTAAAAAATAGAGTCAGCGCAATATCACATCTGCTGCAAGACTCTACTGATCGAAAATCAAAGCATTCAAACTCCTTTGATTTCCTTATCTTTCAAGGGATACTGTAAGCCATGAAACGCATAACGCTCGCCATTCTATGCTGCTTACAGAGTATTGCTATTGCACAAGAGAGCGATACTGATGCACGAATCTTGTCGATCTACCACGGGCTCGACCCTTTACCACCTCTGGCAACACGCCTCTGTGGACTGCCTCCTGCGGCGGGCCAGGACGGTATGCCAGTGGTTTTTTCTGTGCAAATTAATGCGCAATCGATTTCTTCCTCGGTGTTTGCGGTGCAGACCAGCACTGGAGAGATCGTCACTCCATTGTGTGCAACACTGCGCCCTGCACTTGAACCCCTGGAACAACGAACCGTCCTGCTCATTGGCACGTTCAGCCCGGATAACTCAATTCCTGTCAGTGTTAAAATTGTGGGGCAGCTCGAAGATATCAACGGTAATTCATTGCTTGGTTTGAGAAGCGAGCAAGTAACCCCCCTTGAAGATGGGCCTGGTCTGGTTTTGGCCGAGCGCTTCTCGCCTGATAATTCTGGCTTGGCAGGGGAATGCCCGGCACAAACCGCTCAGGCAGTGCAGCTAACCTGGCAGGGCGGGGTTACCGGGCCGCAGGGTGCAGACCTCGCCGAGTTCCAAAGAACAGCAGTTTCGGTGCTGCTCAATAACGGCAATCTTGTACAACCACTCTCACTGGCTGATGATGATCCGGACAATCATGTCATCGCCTGTCTCGCTGAGGAAAGTCCGGCTGTCTCGGTGCGAGTTAAAGCTGGCTACTTCCACGATCCGGGAGATGACGCCAATCCTGAGACCAGCGTAAATGTAAATCCGCTCATGCGTGACTAATAAAAAGAAGCTTTCTATGAAACTAATAATTAAAAATTTTATTCTTACTTCGATTTTACTTGTACACAGCTCCGGCGTCTGGGCCCAGCAATCCAAAAGCCCCAACGTGGTGCTCATCCTTGCTGATGATCTAGGATTTACAGACATCTCACCGTTCGGCAGCGAGATAAACACCCCGAATATTGCCAGGCTTGCAGCGGAAGGCATGGCTTTTTCGAACTACCACACCGCCGGCAGTTGTGCACCGGCTCGCGCCATGTTGCTCACGGGAGTCGACAGCCACCGCAATGGTGTGCCCAACATCCCCGAGGCGCTTCCGCCAGAACAGATGGCCTATGATCATTATCAAGGCGTTCTGAATGACCGGGTAGTCACTCTCGCCGATGTGTTAAAGAGCGCCGGATATCATACGTACATGACTGGCAAGTGGCATCTTGGGCACACTCCTGAATTATTGCCTTCAGCACGAGGGTTTGATCGTACTATCGCCATGGCAGATACCGGCGCCGATAATTGGGAACAGCGAACTTACCTGCCAATTTATGAGCAGGCTAACTGGTATGCAGACGGGGCTGCACACACCCTGCCTGATGACTTTTATTCATCTAAATATTTCATCGACAAGACCATCGAATTCATCGATTCCAATGCCGAAGACGACCAGCCATTTTTCGCCTATATCCCCTTTCAGGCCGTGCACATGCCAGTGCAGGCACCCAGAGAATTCTCAGACAAGTATGCCGGTGTATACGATGAGGGCTGGACTGTCATGCGTGAGAAAAGACGTCTCGCGGCGATCGAGGCTGGGGTTATCCCGGATGATGCGGGCGCAGTGGTGACACCGGGTACACTTGAGTGGAATAGCCTGACTGAAGAACAACGCAAGCATCATGCCCGTCGGATGGAAGTCTATGCCGGTATGGTTGATGCCATGGACACACACATCGGCCGCTTGATGGCGTACCTGGAAAGTATTGGTGAGTATGACAATACAATTTTCATATTCACTTCCGACAACGGCGCCGAGGGCTCGAATCTGATCCTGCCGGATGGTGGCTCTGTGCTCACTCCCTGGTTTGAAGCAGTGGGATATAACTCCGATTATGAAACACTGGGTGAACGCAACTCATGGAACGCCATCGGCCCCAGCAATGCAACGATCGCTGCGTCGCCCCTGACCTACTACAAATTTCACGCCAATGAAGGCGGCCTGCGGGTGCCCCTGGTGATGTCCGGCCCTGGTATTGCCAGACAGGGGCAGCTAACTGACGAGTTCGTATTTGTGACCGATCTCATGCCCACGATCCTGGGCCTGGTTGGTACAAACAACCACGGCGGTAGCTGGTCAGGTGAAAACATAGAACCCATTGTCGGCACTGATTTCAAGGCATTTCTCAACGGCGATGACTCACCAGTACATGATGAAGCAGAAGCTATCGGCTACGAATTGGGCGGCAATTTCGCGCTGTTCAAGGGGGATTACAAAATCATGATGAACCGTACCGGGCAAAATGAAACCCAGTGGCGTCTGTTCAATATAAAGGCCGATCCAGGTGAAACCAACGACCTTGCCCAACAGCGTCCTGAGCAGTTGCAGGAAATGATCGCAGACTATGAGCACTATGTTGAGGCAAACAATGTATTACCAATGCCAGACGGTTATAACCGAACCGGCCGGATTCTTGGGCCAGCACTTAGACAACTCAGACAAGGTCAGAGCCAGTAACGCAATTACTTGCTCCTTTTTATAAGCACGAGAGAATATAAATGAAAAGCGCCATGACTCACATTAAAAAGTTATCAGCACTCCTGCTACTTCTCGCCAGCCCAATGACTGTCGTGGCACAAGATGCGGACTTCACCTTCTATTCAGACCTTGCCCGGGACTGGTATGAGAGCGGGGATTATTTCGAATGGACCTCAACCACGGCGGACAATAATGGTGCCCGGGCGAATGTTTTCTATCGAACCTGGGGAGATGAATCGAAACCAAAACTGCTCCTCATTCACGGCTTTCCAAATTCCAGCTTCGATTATTACAAGATGATTCCCTTCCTTGAGGACGAATATCATATTGCCACGCTGGATTTTCCCGGCTCAGGATTTTCTGACAAGCCGCTGGACGGCTACAACTATATGCTCGCGGAAAACGCAGAGATCGTTGATTATTTTGTACGCGAGATCGTCGGGTTTGATGACTTTGCACTCTACACCCACGACCGTGGCGTGAGCATTGGCCTGGCTTTTCTCGGCAATTATCTGGACAACCCTGCTCCCGGCTACACAATTAACTACCACTTTTTGTCCAACAGCGGCATGTTCCTCCCGCTGGCCAATCTCGTCCCCTTCCAGCTGGCGTTACTTGATACCGAAGCCAGCGAAAGACTGATCGCTGCCCGCGCCGCGCAACCGAGACGCACTGACGGTGAACCGGAATCGTTAGCCTATTCCGATATCTTTGCGTTTGATCAAGGCAACATCTCACTGATGCTTGTTGGCCGCTATTTGCTGGAACGTCAGGCCAACGAAATGCGCTGGCTGGAAAACCTGCTACGCAGTCCTATTCCTGTGGCTTACCTCTGGGGCCTGGCAGATGACGTCAATCCTGTGCGGATTGCCAATCACGTGTGGGACACTTATCTGAACGAGCGGGAAGTCGAGAGCAGCTACTGGATTCTTCCGGCTGCCGGCCACTATCCACAGCGCGATAATCCGGAGGAAGTCGCAAAGGTAGTGCGAATGGCACTGACTGGCCAGGTTCCGGATTACGAATCGGAAAGTGAGTTCATGCGCAGATATAGCGCAGGCAGAGAACAAAATGATGCTGTGTATGTAGGTCGTTCAAGAATTGAGGAACTGGATTTTCCCAGCTCCATTGAATATACGCCTTCAGGGTACCGTGTTGTTCGCTAGAGAGTAGCCTGTCTATAGCACACTTGTTGGCAATCTCTGATTAGATAATTTGCGGACACCTCTTCTGAAAATCTTCGCGTCGGGACTCCCCGATACTTTCAATCACTGAGAGCGACGCAAGGATTGCTTCGAATTTCACGAGCGTCTCTGGCAAGACTAAGTCGACGAATCAATTTCATCCACACCCCAAAAACAGTTTTTATTAAACAAAGCCTGGCCAGCACTCAGATCA
>CAYOND010000042.1:2621-5718 GCA_964405225.1 uncultured Pseudohongiella sp. | reverse complement strand
AATGTCTCCTTTAGTTTTTGAGGCGAGTGGTCCCAAATCATCTGACGACTTACATGTCTAATCAGTTAAGGGGGGGGGTGCATACAGGGAGTTTAGGCCATCGATCCAGCAGCTCATCGGTCAAGGTTAATATACTCTATGACACGATAGCCCGATGGGGTGTACTCAATAGAGCTAGGGAAGTCCAGTTTCTCGATTATTGAATGCCCGACAAAGACGGCATCATCCCCTGCCCTGCTTTCTCCGTAACTGCGCATAAAACTGCTTTCAGATCCACGATCGGGTACCTGACCTGTCAGCGCCATGCGAATAACTTTGGCAACCTCTTGCGGGTTATCGAGCTGCGGATAGTGGCCCGCTGCCGGCAATACCCAAAAACTGCTCTCAACTTCCCTGTCATTCAGATAGGTGTTCCAGACATGGTTGGCAATGCGAATAGGATTCACGTTATCCGCCAATCCCCAAAGATAAGCCACGGGCACGGGACTGCGTGGCAAATTCTCCAGCCAGCGTACTTCGTTCGCCTGACGCTCTAACAGATACCGGCCAACGTAGATCAGGGAAACATTGCCCTGGTTGAATGCGAAGATATCGGAGTAGGCAACCGATTCCGGGTCACCTTCGGTGAGTCTGGGTTGTGCGGCACGGAATGCCAGCATTTGCTCGGCAGTTTCAGTATCCAGCATTCTCAACTGTGCAGTCGAAAGATTCGCCAGAGGAAGAAACATGCCGCTGTTGGATAGAAAATGGTAATTAATGGTATATCCCGGATCGGGGTTATCCAGGTAATTTCCAAGAAAAGCCAGACCTATACTCACACCGCGATCATGGGTATACAGCGCGAAGTCTTCAAATCCTACAACCTCGCGAACGAAATAGTCCACGATTTCAGCGTTTTCCGCGAGCATATAGTTGTAGCCATCAAGCGGTTTATCGGAAAAACCTGAGCCTGGAAAGTCAATCGTAGCTATGTGATAGTCATCTTGTAGAAAAGGAATCAGCTTATAGTAATCAAAGCTGGAGTTGGGAAAGCCATGAATCAATACCAGTTTCGGATTGGACTCGTCTCCCCAGGTTCGGTAAAAAACATTGACCCTGGCGGCGTTGTTGTCTTCAGTGGTTGATGTCCATTCGAAATAGCTCCCACCCTGATACCAGTCTCGCGCCAGTTCGGAATAGAAAACGAAGTCATCATCCTGTGCCCTCAATGCCTGGGAACTGAGAATGCAAAGTGCGAATAGAACAATTCCCTTTGGTAACGTCCTGGCGCACAATCCAGCTGAGAGCGGCAGAAAAACTCTTTTTGCTAAAACCATGTTTGGTACCTGTTTTCCTGTTAGCGAGTGTTTGTAGAATCGGCTTAACGGTCAGCCAGGCGTCCGGAGCCGCCGAGTTCATAATAGACAATGGGAACAAAATCTTCCGGGCCCCAACCCGGGTCGTCGGTCCACTCTGCGTCATAGGCAGCGGTTGGCCGGGCTGCCATCACCTCTTCCAGTTTTTTACCCTCGCGGATCATGGCGAGAACCCGGCCCTGAATATCGAGAATCATGTCGCGAAATTCTATCAGTTGCTCTCGCCCAACTACCTCGAGGCCATGCCCCGGTATGATTTTTGTGCCCGGACCGGCCAGGTCGATCGCCTTGTCCATCGCCGCAATCGTGCCTCTCAGGGTGCCGCCATTGTAGATATCGATAATGGGGTAGCTGGTTGTGCGATACACGTCACCCAGATGCAGCACATCGGACTCCGGAAAGTAGACGAAGACGTCCCCGTCGGTATGTGCCGGTGGCGCATGAAAGGCCAGGACTTCTTCACCGTTCAGATGGAAACTCATGGTGTCGTTGAACGTAATCGGCGGTCTGGCAGCGGCCGATTGCTGCGGGGCGAAACTGCCTCCGGCTCTGGGGAAGCGGCTCCGCTCTTCGAAAAAGCGCTGGCGCGTGTTGTCATGCGCAAAGATCAGTACACCCCTCTGCGCCAGATTTTCATTGCCCCCGACATGATCGACATGAATATGCGTATTGATCAGGAAGCGAATTTCTTCGTCTGTCACCTCTCCCACGGCTGCGACCAGTCTATCTGCCAGTGGCGCGAACAGCGAATCCACCAGCAGAACACCTTCGGGACCTACCTGTACGCCGATGTTGCCGCCGCCACCCGGGCGCTGAACCATGTACACATTGCCGGCAACGGATGTAATGGAAAGTTCCACCCCCTCAAAATTCCCCTGCCCATAGGAAAGGCTGGCTGTTGCTGCAATCGAGAGAGCTGTCGCAGCGAATAGCAATAGTTTGCGCAGACTTTTCATCTTTATTTTCATCTCTACCTTCATCTTCACTTTTATCTCCACGCGCATCCTTACCTGATTATCTTAAGAAAGCGAACCTGCGACCGCGAGAGCTCGGTTTCTTTTGATCTTCCGGTAGCTGGCAAAGCCTGTCCAAATGGGTAACGCTTCCATCAGCGTATTCCCATACCATTTGTTCACCATCCCTGTAGCGTTTGACAACAACGGGGCCCCAACCTAGAGCCCGAAATTCGAGCACGCCGTCATTCCAGAATGCACCAGCGGAAGTACGCGGGCAATACTCCTGATCGCCAATGGTAAACAATACAGCTCCTTGCGTATCATTCGAATTGAATCCAGCGGTACTGTTGGGGCCGGAGTCGTGAATAATTCCAGCCGCAGTCACAACGACACGTTCGCCACATTGCTCGACTCTTTCGACATGGCCCACCCTGCCAGTCCGCCCTATCCAAAGACCGCGAATGTCTGCAACTCCTTCTGGCAGTGGTTCGGTGCACTGGGCCAGTACCGGCAGAGGGAAATGGGAATAGCCACAACCCGGCGTGTTGCCTTTCGGAATGTCGGCCGCCATCTTGCCGCTGCCATCCAATTCCGGCAAGTCGCAATAATTGATGGTGCTGCCGTCGCCGGCAAGTGTCGCCGGATCGATGGTGAGTGGCGGCCGGGGTGAGAAGAAGATAAAACTGAATCCCCCCAGCACAAGCAGCGCCAGAGTGAAGAGTATTCCCACCGTAATTTTTAAGAACCTCGTTATCATGGCCTCGTTGCCAAACTTTCCTGTCTTTT
>CAYOND010000042.1:0-2521 GCA_964405225.1 uncultured Pseudohongiella sp. | reverse complement strand
GTAATTTTTAAGAACCTCGTTATCATGGCCTCGTTGCCAAACTTTCCTGTCTTTTCTGTCCTGTCTTTTCTGTCTCAGATTGATTTATAAACAGGGACAGAGTTGCCTGAGCTTCCCAGGATCAGCACTAGTAAAAACTAGTCCTCACTGATTGATTACTTATTGCCGAAGTTCCCGCAGCGCATCCCCTAATATCCTCCCTGACCGGTTGTAGCCCTCGGGCATGGGTAGCACGTTGTTGGTTTGGACATAATCCTCGTAGTCCGCAATCATCTCTTCCAGTAAAGCCGGTTGTTGTTGCGCCAGGTCTGTAGTTTCGCCAGGATCAGTCTTGATGTTGAACAGATGCCAGTCAGTGTCATTCTGACCAACCCGATTTATCACAATTTTGTAATCGCCTTTGAATAGCGCACTGTTTCCACCGAGCTCGTATCCTATGGATTCCGACTCATCATGCACTGGCGAATTATCTCCAGCCAGGAATGCTGAAAAATCTGTGCCGACTATCGGCTCCACTTCCCTGCCCTGCCAGCTGCCGGCGTGAGCATCCATTCCAACCAGTCTCAAGATAGTGGGAGCCAGATCCGTAACAAAAACAAATTCATCGGTCATTTCATCTCGCCTGTTAATGCCCGGGCCGGCCATCACCAGTGGCACCCTCAGGCCACCTTCGCTGGCGTGAAACTTATAGTAATTCAACGGCGATACAGCGATCGTGGCATTGCTGGGACCGATGGCATTCCAGGAATTACGCTCACCCAGCGTCTCATAATCGGAGTTGTAACCCACCCTGTCGAACCACGGAGAAAGTGCCGAGCCGCCATTGGGCAGAATCATGTTTGAACCTTCGGCACCGTTATCGGACGTGAACACAAATAGTGTATTGTCATACTCGCCAATGCTTTGCAGATACTCCATCAGGCGCCCGATATGCATATCCATTGCGTCCACCATGCCGGCATACACTTCCATCCGCCGGGCATGATGGCGTTTCTGCTCTTCGGTCAGGCTATCCCAGATCAACGTGCCTGGTGTAACCACCGCCTGAGTTCCAGCTGGAATCACACCTGCCTGTTCGGCAGCAAGGCGCCGCCGCTCGCGCATGACAGTCCAGCCTTCATCGTACACACCCGCATATTTGTCTGAAAACTCGCGAGGCGCCTGCACCGGCATATGAACAGCCTGAAAAGGGATGTAGGCGAAAAACGGCCGGTCGTCCTGTACATTCGACCCGATGAATTCGATTGTCTTGTCGATAAAATATTCCGATGAATAAAAATCATCAGGCAGGGTGTGCTCCGCACCATCGGCATACCAGTGCGCCTGATCATAAATCGGTAGATAAGTACGCTGATCCCAGTTGTCCGCTCCGGTATCGGCCATCGCAATGGTACGGTCGAATCCCCTTGCCGAGGGCAGAAGTTCCGGGGTGTGGCCCAGGTGCCACTTGCCGGTCATGTAGGTATGGTAGCCGCCATCCTGCAATACATTGGCAAGGGTGACTACTTTATCGTTTAACACACCCTGGTAGTGCTCATACGCCATTTGTTCCACCGGTAGCGCCTCCGGGATATTTGGCACACCGTTTCTGTGGCTGTCTACGCCGGTTAGCAGCATCGCCCGCGCCGGCGCACAGCTCCCGGCAGTATGGTAATTAGTGAAAGAAAGGCCTTCACGAGCGAGCCTGGCAATATTTGGAGTATTTATCTCGCTGCCAAAGGGAGAGATATCGGTGTAGCCAAGATCGTCGGCGAGGATAAGTACGATGTTAGGGCGGTCAGATTCCTGCGCACTGACGAGAGCGAATGTGCTGATGAAAGTGAAAAGCAAGGTGCTAAGAAAAATTGGATAGCGAATTTTCATATGGGCCAGGAGTCCTGTTAACAAGCGAAAGTTTTATTAAAGTGTCTCGAACTCAGAAAAAGAACAATTCTGTTCCTATGATTAAGTCATTGATCCGAGCGAACGATTCATCCAGCCTGTTACTGAGTCAGCTCAGACAGACTCATGCCGTTCACCTGCTCAATTATCCTGGCGTAGGCCCTTGTTGTAGCAGCAAGACTGGCCGCAGGAATTGCTTCGGTGGTTTCGATATTGGTATGCAGCAATACCCCCGCGTGCATCAACACAATTGAGGGAACAAGATCGGCGATGGTTCTTATTTCCCCCACAGGTCCTCCAGTCTCTGCCCAGCGGGGAATACCAAATTCATCAAACGCCTGCAGCGTTAATGATGCCAGTTTGTTTGAGCCGTTGATCTGCCAGGAAAAAGGCCCTGTTGCGTTGGTGGTGCAGAGATCATCACCGAAGCGATCCACCAGCGCATGGGCGGTATGTTCCGCGTTTATCAACAATACTGCATTATCGAGTACCGACTCGCGATTTTCAAACAGCCAGGCGAAGCCTGTTCTCGCGATATTGTGGTGCCCCGGCGTGCCAATAATCTCTACCGTTCGCTTTCTGTCCACTGTAAGTCGTCAGATGATTTGGGACCACTCGCCTCAAAAACTAAAGGAGACAT
>CAYOND010000041.1:0-6288 GCA_964405225.1 uncultured Pseudohongiella sp. | reverse complement strand
GAGCCTGAGCCTGAGCTGGTATTTGGACTCGAAGACACTGACGATCTTACGCGCATAGGTATTGCTTCCATTGGCAATCGCAGATTTGTTGGAGGCATCACCAATGGCCTTGCAAGTAATAACGCCCTCATACTGGCGACTGAGCCAGATGATGTCTTCACAGTTGATACAGAGAGCCCTGGTGCTGTGCTTGATCTGGAAGGGTTTGATCCAGTCAATCCAGTAGAAACGGGAGTCGGTGGATTCGATCTGGATTGGGGGCTTTGGGAAGGCACTGAAGAGAATCCCATTCCGGTATATCTGTACGATGATAGTAGCGACAGCACCCCGGAATTATTCGAAATAACCAATTCTCTTGTCTACGCGACTATGGTGCCAACTGATATTGGAGGCTTGAGCGGACAAAAACAGTTCACAATAAACGATTACCTGATCACATTGCGTGGGTTCGGAGAAGACACACTAACCAGCGTCAATGGTGGCTTCTTTGTCGACTTTGGCGTCGGCCTGATATCAGATCTGACAGTAGATCTTTGTATTGGCGAAGGCAGTTGCACCAGCTCTAATTTCGGCACTAACTACTGGCCATTACAGGGATATCTTGATGGTTTGCTGTTATTGAATTTCGATGACACTATTTTCGATCAATCAACTCTGATCTCACAAAGTGGTGATACCAGCGCCGGCCTGGTTCTGTCCACTGAAAATGCCGGTGGTGCGTTCCTGGGAGTAAATGGAGAAGGCTTCGTATTAAGCTTCGAATCCAGTGTATTTGAATGGGATGAGGAAGAGGAAAGCTTCGCGGATTTTTCTGAAAGGCTTTATGAAGATGATTCAATAGAACCGCTGCGCTCAATTGGTGGAGCTATCCTGTTTACAGGAACATCGGTAAATTACGTTCTCGACAGTACCGCCAGAGCATTGATAGATAATCTGGGTTTCGCGATTAGCCGAGCCGAGGGGGACACCGGTGGTGGCTTCCTCTTTGGAGGCGCTACAACATTGTCAGAGTCCTCCCCTTTCATCACGTCTGACTCTCTTACCCACGGCTCCGGGTTGAGTTATTTCGATTTCGCAATCTTACAGCAAGCAGATGCATCCTTCATTTCATCGGAATCTTTCAGTAAATACGGCCTGTCGTGGGGCTTGTGGGATTCTATAGTTGGCGAAGGGACCACATCTGTCACCTTTTATCCCAGTGCATATGATGAGAGCAATTCCAACGTTGTAGACGACCTCATTGTTGTTGCCAGTTGGGAGCATCCAGACGCTCTGGAATTTAGTGTCTCCAGACGCTTTACAGTTATCGACTACCTGACGGATACAGATGCCGAGGTCGTTGGTAATTTTGATTTCGATCTGGGCAATGGAGTCATCAATGACTTCAATTTCTCAGTCTGTGTAACAACTTGCTCGGAATCTACTTCAGTCTGGTCAATGACTCCGGCGAGCAGTATTGGTTTATACGGCAATGGCGACTATGGCACTTTTAATTTTAATGTCTCAGGGTCAATCCTGGGAGAATCAACCACACCATTTACCGGCAGTATTCAGGGCGGGTTCCTGAATGACACCGGCGATGGCGCAATTGCCGGTTTCCGTTTCGATGAAACCGGTGGTGATCTGGCGCAGTTAAACGGTGCAGCATTGTACAGTTATGATGTCCTGCTGGGCCAGGCTGAGCAAGATAGCCTGACTACCGTCGGATTTTCCATATTCCCTGGTGATCCTGCTGGTCGCGCATCATTCCGCGGTATCTATGGTTCTGCTACACAGGGTGATGCTGCCCAACCTATTGTGGTCGAGAATACTGACTCCAGCTACCGCACTACCTTGCCAGGTGAAATCGACAGTTATCATCTCGCGCGAGGACAACAATCAACTCTATACCGCGATTCTGACTGGTACGATGTAGGTGGTTTCGACGGCCTGGATTGGGGTCTGTGGCAATCTGATTCCGGCGCGAGCGATCCATTATTTCTCAAATATGCAGGCCCTGTTTCTTCAGGCACTCAATATTTACTTGATAGTGATGATGCCTGGATTGCCATGGGTGGCACCACACCCACTGCGTATCTGGCAGAATTAACCGGATATGTGCGCTATGGCAGCCGCTCGGAAAGTAATCGCTATGAGTTTGCCTCATCAAATGGCTACACACTTTTTGATTACACCGCCATCCTTGAAGTGGGCCTGGAATTTGGTGACCTGAGTGGCCAGGTCAAAATCGCAGCCTGTGATACGACCTGCGACGGGCTTGATGTCATGGAAGTCTGGGAGACTGAATTTGACACGCCAAACTTTTTTAATGCAACGGATCGCGGTTTTCAGGTTGACGTTACCGGCACCGTTGAATACGACCCAAATTCAGAAGGCGCTTTCACTGAAAGTTTTGCTGGCCTGTTCCAGGGTTTCTATGTAGGGCCAAACGCCGAAGGTATCTCTGCCGGATTCAGTTTTGGTGGCGAAGGTGGCGACGGTATTACAAGCGATTATATATCGGGCCTGATGCTGTTGCGTCGTATCGATGCGATTTCCGACACTTCGATCAATACGGTCGTAAGTTCGGATTTGTTCAGCTTTACCATTCACAAGAATCAGTTTGGTATTGCCGCTCTTGAAACATGGCCTGTACCAGGCGAGTTAAATTGGGGTTGGGCTGACTCGACTGACAAAGATTCACTGCAATTAGTAGCCGAGACTGGTGAGGGCCCCAGTGTATCTGACCTGCTTGCTTCAGGCGGCAGCTATTTTGACCCGGACGAAGAAAACGGCTTCGAATACGGTTTCGAATTTTTCGCGAATACCAGTTTCGAAGATTCTTACGCAAATGATGTAGGCGGCTTTGAGTTGACCTGGGGTGTCTGGGCTGATGCAGACGATCCGCATAATGTATATGACGACGCTGGCCTCCTTGATTTTATAGGTATCGATACCAGCGGTCTGAGCCTGTTCGTTTCTGCGCCACCAGCCTATCAGGGTGAACTACTGACTGGCGCTGGATCATTCCAGACAGTCGAAGCATTTGTTGGTGCCAAGTCAGACGGGTCCACACATGAATCCATCGGGCTCGTATTGGGCGGATTTGACATCGACTTTGGCACAGGTACCGTCACCAACCCCAGTCTCTCCGTTTGCTTTGGTGGGTCACTGGGTTCAGACTGCAGCGGATTTACTGAAAAATGGGAAATGGATGACTTCGGCTCGTTCTCCGTAGTCGCTGGCAAAGGCTTCGCAGACGCTCAGTCTGTTAGTGGCACTGTGCACTATGCAGAAGACCCAGACGGTTCTTTTGCAGGGTATCTGAACGGATTTGGCACGGTGGATGATAGCGACAATGTGGGCATCATCGGCGCATTCAATCTACATAATAGTGATACAAGTGAAAATCTGCTTGGTGCTGCCCTGTTCACAGGCGATTCCGTTCCATTTACATATAACACGCAGTTCAAATCTGCATTCAATGGTTATGGTTTTGCAATTTCGCCAGGCCTGGAAGACATTATCCATGGTAATGCTGTACACGATTCTTCCGACAGCCCACGCGTTATCAGCTATTCGCACTCTCTGCCACGAGCTTTCGACACGACCTACTATTTCAATACTGACCCACTGGGCGCGGTATTTCCGGATGGTGGCGGCGCAAAGCAAACCGGCATCGCGTACACAAATGCTAATTGGACCTATTGGAACGACGGCTCGCATGACTTATTCAGCAATTTCATGGATGCAGAGGACGATTACACCAAGTTAGTTCTCGATGATGAGCTATTGGTAGTGACTGTCCCCACTTTCTCTGGGGCTCGGATAGGCAATACCGGAACGTTCACCTTTATGAGCACGGGTGACTTCAGCGCTGCAAATTTATTCGCGTCTGATAACCGCACAATGAGTAACTTTACAGGCTACTTTGATCTGGATTTGAGCACCGGCGCTATCAGTGACGGCTTTCTTGGTTTCACACTATCAGCTAGCAGTGTATTTGATGAGCAAGTGTGGAGCATCTCTTTTGATGGCGGTGAAGGCGGTGGCTTCGAATCTATATTTGATTCATTCGAAGGCACAGCGATAACAGTTTGGGAGGACTTGTTTATTTCCAGCTCCTCTATCGTTGAAGATGGAGTTGATCTTGGCACGACTATTACCGGTGATATAACAGGTTTTCTGGCGGATGCCGGCGAAGGCGCTGTCTCAGTTGTAGGTGGCTTCACGCTCATGGATGCAGCAGATAACACCAACTACTCCTTTGGCTCCTTTGTTTGGGGCGAACAGAGCTATCTCACAGCTCAGGAGGTTAACAACTTTACAACGGGCGGCATGCTGGTCACTGGCACATCGAAGGCTTCAGAATTATCGCTCTTCCGCGCTGGTGGGGTTGCCAACTCCACATCGGTAACAGAGCCATTTTTTGTCAATCGCGATTTCTCCAGTGACGATTTTTCTGATCCGCTGGATATCAATACTGAAACCGTACTGAAGCTTGAGCAATACACTGGTGCAGTCAACGACAGCGGCTCGGTAGTGGCTGGTGATTCCACGATTTATTGGGGGTCCTGGAACGCGATGGTGGAGAGAAACCACGACACTTTCCTCAGTTACTATCAGAACAGTTATTGGTTCCTCGCAGATGTCACAGAAGTTGAACTGCCTTCCACAGGCAACTTCCGCTATAACTCATTACTGCACTATCAAGGTGAGTACAATACGACGACCGATGACGGTGTAGGCACCACTTCCAATTTCAGCTTGAGCAGCCTTGATATGTCTTTTGATGTCCATTTCGACACAGGAGCAATTGATAATGGCTCATTAAATGTAACTACCAGTGCCGATGTAGATTGGGATGTGAGTTTCTCCGGCACGCTCAATGGCCCTTCCGCCCCGCATGGCCCCTTCCTGTCTATGACCGCCGATGGCGGCACGCTCACTGATACCAGCAGCACACCTTTTACGCTGGATGGCAATGTCACTGGATACATAGACGGCTATTTTGTTGGTGATACAGTACTTGAAGCCATCGCGCTGGGCTTCACATTGGTAAGCGAAGAAGACACAGGTTCCGGTATCGTTGATCATGCCTTAACCGGCACTGCAGTATTAGATGCCGATGGAATAGACCTGGATGAAGTTGCGTTATCTTTGCCCGAATCCAGCGTTTCTGCGCTCAATATTGGCTGGGGCACCTGGGATAACCCAATCGAAGACAATTGGGTAGTCGTCGGTGAAGCCGCAGGTGATCAAGTACGTCTGGAAGCGGGTGATCATTACGCAAACGTTACCCCTACACCGGTGGCAAATCTGCAGGGCACAGCCAGCTACGCCAGCTCTGCTGCCTCCACATTTATAGGTAGTGGTAACGCAGGAGATGTTACCCAGGTAGTGGCAGGAATGAGTGTAGATTTCGACACCGGATACATCAGTGACGGGCAGTTAATAGTTGAAGTTGGCGATAGCCAGGCCTGGGACATCAACTTTAACGGGACAGTGGCTGGTGGAGTTGTTGATCTGGATGCGCTTGGCGGCACCCTGTCCGATCCTGGTGGCATTTTAAGCAGCTCTATAAACGCTGATCTTGGCGGTGTGTTTACCGGAGACAATGCCGAAGCTTTTATTGGTGGTTTCGATCTGATTGATGAAGTGAACCAGCTCAATCACGTGGAAGGTATTTATACCATTGAGAAATAAAACAGCAGGGCTGCCAGCCAGCCCTGCTCTTCCTATTTCTCCTGCTCGAATTTCAACGACGCCGAATTCACGCAGTAGCGCAACCCACTCTCCTTTGGGCCATCAGGGAAAACATGGCCCAGATGGGAACCGCAGCCGGAGCATGTAATCTCAGTACGAATCATACCGTGAGACGTGTCCGTTGTTTCAACAATGTTTTCGGGCTCAGCCGGCGCATAGAAACTCGGCCAGCCTGATCCAGAGTCATATTTGGTCTCGGATGAAAACAGCTCTTCACCACAGGCAGCACAGATATATTTACCGGCCTCCTTCAGATCCCAATATTCACCAGTAAACGCGCGCTCAGTACCCTTCCCTCGCATGATTTCATAAGCTTCGTCTCCGAGAATTTCACGCCATTGTGCTTCAGTTTTCTGAACCTTTGCGCCTTTTGTGGTCTTTTCATGTACATCTTTATCATTGGCTGCTGTCATGTCTTTCACCTTCTATTGCATCTGCGCTTGCATCTTCAAAATCAGTATATGGTTAGAGCCCTGTCAGGTAGAATAATGTGTTCCAGGCCAGAGTGACAGTATGCCTGCTCTGATAAATTCTGCGAACACA
>CAYOND010000040.1:0-6332 GCA_964405225.1 uncultured Pseudohongiella sp. | reverse complement strand
AAATGTCTCCTTTAGTATTTGAGGCTAGTGGTCCCAAATCATCTGACGACTTACATCCAATCTCGACTTACAGTTATTCGACACATTATTGGGAAATTCTTGGCTCATCCATACAAATCAAATTCCAATCCCGTCTGGGATAGCCCTACCAGACCGATATTGTCTGTATTAAAACTTGTATCAGCGGCCGCTACAACTAGCTGTGCCGCTGACATGACACCATCATCGATCACTGCGCAATATTCCTCCAAAATTTCGGCAGGAGCATCTGAACCGACAATGTTCTCGTAAAGCAAGCTGACGACTGATTCGCTGGATGCGTCAGCACCCAAAACAGCATCCAGAGCTAACTGCATTACTTCTTCGTAACTTGTACCCGAATCCAGAAACCACAGTACAATTCCCACATATTCTTCATTGGACACTGATTCGCTACCCAAAATTACACCGAGCAATTTTGCGGCGAATCCAGCATTACCATCCAGATCGTAAGCTATCGACACGTCATCAAACTGGAGGCGCTCGACCCCCGTCAGCGTATCTGAATCCTCACTGAGTGAATCGAATACAAGCAAAGCATCATCGGTAATCGAAATCTCATAATTTTGTGAAGAGCCCAGGTAAACAGCAGTATCAATTCCGCTGCCTCCCAGAATTTGATCGTCCCCAGCCCCTCCGTAAAGGAGGTCATTACCATCTCCCCCAATCAGAGTGTCATCGCCAGCGCCCAGGTCAATAACATCATCCCCGGCACCTGCATTTACATAATCATCACTAGATTGTAGTGAGACAACTTCGATTAGATTGTCCTGATCCCCATCGAGGAAATTGTTGTACCAGTTATTCAGCACATCCTGAACATCGCGCGGGCTGTCATACACAATTAAAGTGAAATAAGGTGTGCCTTCTAGAATCAGAGAAACACTGCTTACAGTCCCCTTAATGTCCTGGTCAGTGGAGGGGTAATTTTTGTCAAATTCACCTTCTAGCTTTACGAGATAATTAAATCCTGTATTTGTCTCAAAGAAAAATACGACAGATTCGTTTGCCGAAGTTACTACTCCACTCAGTTTTTCTTCTGGAGAATCCCCATCCAGTATGAGAGGTTTGTCACTGTTGTAGTAAAACTCAATGCCTTCGAAATTCTCAATGTCCAGATTGGAATGAGTCGACAGGTTTATCGGTACATCAGATTGATCGTTGACCAATGTGGAAACCTGCGTAGCACCGCCGCCGTTTCCGCCACTGCCGCCGGTGCCACCACCGTCAGACTGGTCAGGAAGCGGTTTGCCGTGATCGTCTTTCCAGTCGTCAATCGCATCCTTTTTCTCGGCCATGAATTCCTCTATTGCCGCCTCGCGGTCGTCCTTGTCTTCTATCTTGACATGGAAGGGAATAGGCTGGGCTGGGCCTGCAACTTTATAGTTGGGCATTTTTAACTCTCCGGGACGCTTAGATTCTGGGTCATACTAGCCGCCGAGGAGATCAATAACAAGCAGAACCGCGGAACTAGATGCTCCAGGATTAGCTATGTCACTTTTCGAACAGGCGCATTCCCTGCAAAAAGAGGGGGATCTCGCAGCAGCGATAGCAGCTTATCGGGCTTTACTGGAATCGGCCCAATGCGTGTTTCCACATAGCGCAGGTAGCGACACACTTTCCTTGCGGCAGGGATTAACTGGTACCGGACATGTCAATCTGGAAGACGGTGTATTGCGCGGTGTAGATGTAGCCAGTGTGTTGACACAACTGGAAACAATGCTGCGCAGCCGCAGGGCCGGGCAGTTTACTCGCGGCGAACAGACAGCGTTTGACTCATTTACCGCCACGCTTCTATTCGATAATGGCGTGATCAATAGTAATGACCTGTTGATCAAGTCGCCTGGCTTTCAGGTAACCGGCCGCGGCACGCTATTAAACCTGCGTAATGACAGTATCAATTACAACCTCGTCACGTCCGTGCAAGCCGCGACAGCCACGCGCAATGACCAGGAATATGATATTGGCGGTTACAGTGTGCCGATTGCCTGTTCCGGCACAATTGCCTCACCGCGATGTCTGCCAGATGCCGGGGAAATACTGCGTGCTGCACTTGCCAATGAAGTGCGCGATCAGGTGGGCGACTTGCTGCGACGCGCCACAGGCACCGACCAGCCCAATACCAACCAACAGGATGCTGACGCTAACGATCAGCCGGACCCTGCCACCCAACTCATCAATCGAGCGCTGGACAGACTGCGCCCCAACTAATAACTTCGGGTCTAATTAGGGGTCAGAGAAAAAATACAGTACTGTATTTTTACTCTGACCCTTAAATTCTTTTCTATTCCACAAACTCAAAGCGCGATAAACGCGCTTGCTGGTCAGCAGGTAACGGGCTGTAAATGATGTCGCGATATGCGTTGTCCCCTTCCACAAAGTACTTGAGCCAGGCCACAGCCATGCCGCCAACCAGATCATGTACATCGATGTTGGGATTCAGCCTTTCGTTTTCCACAGTCGAATTGGCAATGAAATGATTGCCGCCGGCGATTTCAAAATACATGCGAGGAGCAGCGCTGGTGAGTGTCTGGTAGTGTGGCCAGGCATGGGTATCTACCGCAGCGATCGCATCGGTTTCGCCTGCCAGTACCAGGGTAGGAACAGTTACGGAACTAAAGTCTGCATTGGGCTGCCAGGGAGTGAACGGAATTGCCGCCATGATCTCATTGCTGTGTGCATTGGCAGCTAACAACGTGCCACCACCGCCCATGGAGTGACCCATAACCGCCATCTGTTCACTGATGATCTTGCCCTTAATCGGGCTGCCATCGCGCTCGCCTTCACCGCGAATAACTTCGATGGCCGCCATCAGGGCATCGGCTCTCAGTTGCGGGTTGTCACGCGGAGAATTGGTGTCGAGTACGAGCACGGCAAATCCATGGGATGCCAGGTGATCACCCCACCAGTCTATGTTTTGCTGGGCCTCGGTGAAACCAGGTGCGATAGCGACGCCACCAAAATCTGTGCCGCGATTGGCGGGGAAGTAAAGAGTCGCAGCAGCATATTCGTCCACTTCCGGCGTGTAGTCATAGTATGCCACCTGATAGGGCCCGGCCTTGCCGAGAGATTCCAGCGTGGGTGTTTGTGCGGCGGCAGAAAGAAAAATTCCTGCACCAAATAGCAGAACCAGAATGCGCAGGCTGATTGGGCCTACCTTTTTTATACAATTGGTCATTTAAAAGCTCCTAACAAGGAAGAGACAAATGGGAGATAGGAAGGAAGGGTGATAAAAGGGGTCAAAGTAAAAATATATTACTGTATTTTTACTCTGACCCCGAACTATTTTAGTTGGCTGCGGCTGCATCCAACCGTTCCTGCGCACGTGCGCCACGCAGTATATTCTGCATACCGTAGTTGCCTTCATGACAACCATATTCATAGAGCTGGCCACCAACTTTGGTCAATGGCTGAATCGCTGTGAACTTGTCGGTGAAAGTTGAAGGATCATCGAGCGTCCATTCGTATTCAATGGTGACAGGCCCAACACGCGTAAACTTCTCGATAAGCGTCTTGTCTTCAGCATCGCCAAAGCGACTAAAGCTGGGTACGAGGTGTGTAAAGTTACGGGTCTCAACCACCAGCGTATCGCCATCCCAATGACCGCGTGAATCACCTGTCCACTGGCGGATATTGTCATCCAGTGGTGGCAGATCCGACAGTGGGATGATGCGGGCATCATGAACCATCTCGGTTAACACCACCACGTGATCCTTGTTCTGGAAAATTTGCAGGTTGGCATTGTAGCCACCACCAGAGAATGGCGGGCCAGCGTTGTAGCCAATCAGGCAACGCTCTGACAAACCACGATCTTCTGGCCCATCTTTGCCAATACCGCCAAAGACGCCGAGCACTGGTCGCTCACCTGGCACATCCGGGCCCAGCGAAGTGGTGTGCACTGCAGCGCCTTCAACACGCTCGGGCAGACGTCCATCTTCCGGATAGACAAGTAATGAAGTACGACGGTTCTCTCCGATGCTGGCGGTTTCGTACCAGAAGTTGTTGTAGCCGCCTGTGCTGTCTCCAACCGGAGGGGCGTCCGGGTCAACGTTCAGCTCGGCCTCTGCCGCATCCGCCGCTGCCCTTGATGCAGCCTCACGTTCACGTTTCTCGGCAAGCTCTTCATCGTTCAGAAACTCACGTGTGCCGAAGCGCTCTGGCCGTTGCATGGGGGTGCTGGACACCCAGTTCCACACACCTTGCAGATCAGGGTGGCCCCACTCAGTGCGAGGCGTTTCAAATTCAGCAGCGCTCTGGGCGATGGCGACCCCAAGTGGGCTTAACACGCATGCGAGCAGGAGGAGTGATTTGGTTTTCATGATGTTCACCGTCAATTATTTTTATCCTGACCGGGGAGTCTTACCTATCAGTAAAGAACAGTAAATAGTCGGAATCTGTTTTCAGCCTTAAAACGGGGGAATAACCCGGATTCAGGGACGAAACGCAGAATGGCAGGAGGCAAAACCTGCGCAAATACCGGGTTTACAAGCTTAACCGACAACCTGCCTGCATCAGTTTTATTACTCGGGGATTTCGACCAAATGCTCTATTAGATTGAGATCTGCAATGACGTCTGGCCGGTACTTCTCCAGCATTGCCCATAGCAGTGCAGCGGTCTCGGTATCTACATACCCTGAAAAGTCAGCAGGCCGGTAATGTAACTGAAAAGCGCGCACCGCAAACCGGGTCTGCACATCCAACTCGCCAGTAACTTTAACCTGATAGCCGAGCCCCAGTAATGCCCGTTGTAGCGTGCGCACTGTTGGCATATTGATGCCAAACTCTCCCGAGTATCTTGCGGTGGCATCTGCATCCGGCCAGGCACCTATGCCAGCTTCATAAAGGCGCTGCCAGGGAAACATCGGACCAGGATCTGATCTGCGCATGATGGCAATGTCCGAGTGACCAACAATATCGATCGGATTAATTCGCGGATAGCGCTGAAGAATATCTGCCAACAGCTTGATCAATAAGTCTATCTGCTCGTCCGGATAAGGTTCAAATTCACAGACCACCTCTTCCAGTACAATTTCGTCTACCGGCTTGTTGGCTCCCGTGCATTCAAGTTCATTAACGATCTCGATACCAATTGATCGGTCGTTTAATGATTCTTCTTCCTCCCAGTAACTGACCCCTGCGTGCCAGGCGCGTTGCGATTCATCCACGAGAGAAAAAACCCGCAGGTCATCGCGCGGATAACTTGCATCATCCAGCGTAGGTAGAAGGTAGTGGGAACTAACAGGATTGGCATTGCGGGTCGTGAGCAGCCGCAGGGATTCGGCAAAATTCTCCGACGTGGCATGAAGCACAATATAGTCAATGCGACTACTCTGATTTGTGGACTCCACGTAAACCATCGGCACTGAACTACATTGCACAAGTGCCAGCAGCAGAACAAGGGCGGCGAATCTATTCTTCGTTATCATTCATAAATCCGCGGCCCTTAATCACATCATTCTGCAATCAGTCGCCAATAGCAGCAGCACCAGCCAGTGAGACTTGTTCGTCTTCACTGCCACGGGCACCACTGGAAGTGATGGCACCAATCTGTTCACCGTTCAACATCACTGGCACGCCGCCAGCGTAGTGAATGCCACCTTCAATTTCTTCGATTTCACCAGCTTCCAGGCGACGACCATATTCACCAGAGAAGAGACCAGTTTCAGTCACCACTTTGGCCTTCGCCAGAGCAATGTCGTAGGTCCGGGCGGACGCGCCATCCATGCGATGTATCATCACGGGTAACCCGGTATGGTCGGCGATCACTATTGTAAGGTTCCAGCCATTGGCGCGCGCTTCTGCCAGGGCGGCGGTCATGGCGCGTTGCGCCATGTCGTAGTTCAGCACAGTCGAGGGTTCATCCTGCGCCAGGGCAGAACCGGAGAGGCTGAGACCAAACAGCAAGAAAGTAGTAGTAAGAAAACGCTGAATCATGGAAAGGCTCCTGGAGTTGTTATTTAATTATGGATAATCACTGCTGGTATGAAGATAAATAATTCTATTAGAGAATAATAGAGTCCCTACCCGACAAAGGCGTCAGAGTGCTTTCAACCCAAGACAGTTGCCCTGTCCGATTAATAGCAATCCTCAAATCCCTTACAGAATTCAGGGGTTCTCTGCAGCAGCAAGCCGGGCCTCGATGTCGAACTCAGCACCCAATCCGAGCGCATGTTCGAAATGCAACCTCGCAGTCTCCAGATCTCCGGTTGCCACCAGAAAATCTGCCAGCGCTGAATGGCTCAGCGCATCATCGGGATAGTGACCCAGATTCATTTGCAACAAGGCGCGGGCTG
>CAYOND010000039.1:0-6913 GCA_964405225.1 uncultured Pseudohongiella sp. | reverse complement strand
CGCAACGTAACTTTTGCACCAATTGGCCAGCCATCGCGAATCTTGAAGCCCGCAATACTCTTGCGTGCCTTGGTGACGACAACTTTTTGACCGCTGATCATTTCCAGATCGGCGGTAGCGGCTTCCAATACTTTCTTGTCGGCCACTGCCTCACCCAGACCCATATTCAGTACGATTTTGGTTATTTTGGGCACACGCATCGGATTATCGTAACCAAACTGCTTGGTTAACGCCGGTACGACTTCTTTTACATAGTATTCTTTTAGCTGAGCCATGATTGGCGACCTACCACTTAATCTATTTCCTGACCATTTGATTTGAAGACGCGTTTTTTCATACCATCTTCAAGCTCTTTAATACTTACTCGATCCGCTGCATTGGTTTCCGGATTAAAAATAGCCACATTCGAAATATGAATGGCAGCTTCTTTTTCAACGATTCCTCCGGCTTGACCCAGATTCGGGTTTGGCTTGGTATGGCGCTTAACCATATTTACCCCAGCCACAATAACCCTGTCATTATTCAGCAGACGAGAAATAGTTCCGCGTTTACCTTTGTCTTTACCAGTGATAACAATCACTTCATCTTCTCGTTTCAGTTTGCGCATTGCTCTATCTCTCTAATTCCTGCTCGCCTTATAGAACTTCAGGAGCAAGCGAGATAATTCGCATGAATTTCTCGTTGCGTAGCTCACGAGTAACCGGACCAAACACACGGGTACCAATCGGAGCATTCTGAGCGTTCAACAAAATTGCTGCGTTATCGTCAAAACGAATCAATGAACCATCACCGCGACGCACACCTTTCTTGGTGCGTACGACGAGTGCAGTGAGAACCTGTCCTTTCTTCACCTTACCGCGCGGAATCGCTTCCTTGACGGTAACCTTGATTATGTCGCCAATACGGGCATAACGGCGGTGGGATCCACCCAACACCTTGATGCACATAACGCGTCTTGCACCGCTGTTATCCGCGACGTCTAAGTATGATTGCACTTGAATCATCGATTCACTCCATCATGCACTCCTTAAAGGAATGCAGACTAAAACTTAATTAAACCTGTGTTGCCCTTTCATCGATCGAAACCAGTGACCAGGACTTGGTTTTCGAAATGGGGCGTACTTCTTTTATAGTGACTTCGTCACCGGGCAAACAATCATTGTTCGCATCATGCACATGAATCTTGGTAGATCGTTTAATGATCTTGCCGTAGACCGGGTGCGTAACTCGACGCTCAACCAAAACCACTATGGTTTGATTCATCTTGTTGCTTATCACTCGACCGGTTGCGGTACGAGCCATGTTTTCTTGGGTATCAGTCTCGGCCATCGTTAGCTATCGCTCGCCTGTTTTTCATTGATAATGGTTTTTACACGGGCAATATCTTTGCGCACAGCACTCACCATATGAGTCTGGCCCAATTGTCCGGTACCCTGCTGCATGCGGTAGTTGAACTGATCTTTGTACAGTTCAGCTAATTGCGTCTGCAGCTCTTCAATACTCTTGTCTCGAAGTTCACTGGCTTTCATTACATCACCGTCCGCTTCACGAATGTGGTTTCGAAAGGCAGTTTGGCAGAAGCCAGTTGAAACGCTTCGCGCGCCAGCTCTTCTGAAACGCCTTCCATTTCAAACATAATGCGACCTGGCTGAATCTGGGCTACCCAGTACTCAACACTACCCTTACCTTTACCCTGGCGAACTTCCAGTGGCTTCTGGGTGATGGGCTTGTCAGGGAAAACCCTGATCCAGATCTTGCCACCACGTTTAACATGGCGAGTCATCGCACGACGCGCTGCTTCGATTTGTCGTGCAGTCAGTCGCCCGCGTGATACAGCCTTAAGCCCGTACTCACCAAAATCTACGTTGCTACCACGATGTGACAGGCCACGGTTACGGCCCTTCATCATCTTGCGGTATTTTGTTCGCTTCGGTTGTAACACCTTGTTCTACCTCTAGTTGGATTGTTTCTGAGTCGGCACGATGGCCTCGTCAAGATCCAAAATCTCACCCTTAAATATCCAGACCTTCACACCAATAATTCCGTAGGTAGTGCTGGCCTCGGATGTTGCATAATCAATATCCGCACGTAACGTGTGCAGAGGTACACGACCTTCGCGATACCATTCAGAGCGCGCAATTTCCGCACCGCCCAGACGACCGCCAACCTGTACCTTGATGCCTTCGGCGCCCTGGCGCATGGCATTTTGTACTGCTCTCTTCATGGCGCGGCGAAACATCACCCTGCGCTCCAACTGCTGGGATACACTGTCAGCTACCAGTTGCGCATCCAGATCCGGCTTACGCACCTCTTCGATGTTGATCTGTACGGGTATACCCATTTTCTGTGTGAGTACACCGCGCAGTTTTTCTACATCTTCACCCTTCTTGCCAATCACGATACCTGGTCGCGCGGTATAGATTGTGATCTTCGCAGTTTGGGCTGGTCGCTCAATTTCGACACGCGAAACCGAAGCATTGGATAACTTCTTCCTCACGTAGTCTCGAATCTCGAGATCCGCAAGCAGGTTATCTGCATACTCTCTGCCTTCAGCAAACCAGGTAGAGGTATGCTTCTTGACAATACCGAGTCGAATCCCAGTTGGATGTACTTTTTGACCCATCCGATACTCCTAGCTATCAGCGACCTTAATAGTGATGTGACATGAGCGCTTGAGAATACGGTCTGCTCGACCCTTCGCACGCGGCATCAATCGTTTCATTGTCATGCCTTCATCAACAAATATTGTTGAGACTTTCAATTCATCTACATCGGCGCCTTCATTGTGTTCAGCGTTGGCGATTGCAGAGTTCAAAACTTTCTTGATAATTCCAGCACCTTTCTTGGGGCTGAAAGACAAAATTTGTAAGGCTTCTTCAACGCCTTTGCCACGCACCTGGTCTGCAACCAGTCGCGCCTTTTGTGCACTGAGTCTTGCGCCTTTTAATCTTGCTGTAACTTCCATCTCAGTTCCCCTTAACGTGCTTTCTTATCGCCCATATGACCGCGGTAAGTGCGAGTTACTGCAAATTCACCCAGTTTGTGGCCTACCATATCTTCGTTGACGAAGACTGGAACATGTTGACGTCCATTGTGGACAGCAATAGTCAGACCGATCATGTCCGGAGAGATCATAGAACGACGCGACCATGTCTTGATTGGACGCTTGTCGTTTTTATCAACGGCGGTCTGCACTTTCTTCATCAAATGAAGATCGATGAATGGACCTTTTTTAAGTGAACGTGTCACGAATCTATTCCTCTATCACTTGCCTGATCGGCTTGACTTACGACGTCGAACAATCATGTTGTCCGTGCGCTTATTAGTTCGGGTCTTATAACCTTTGGTCTTGGTACCCCAAGGTGAAACCGGATGACGACCGCCCGAAGTACGACCTTCACCACCACCATGTGGGTGATCTACCGGGTTCATGGCAACACCACGAACCGTAGGGCGAATTCCACGCCAGCGACTTGCGCCAGCCTTACCGAGCGAGCGCAGTGAATGTTCCGAATTGGATACTTCACCCAGCGTCGCGCGGCATTCGCTCAATACTTTTCTCATTTCACCCGAGCGCAAACGCAGAGTGGCGTACTCACCCTCACGGGCAACCAGCTGAACTGATGTGCCAGCACTGCGCGCAAGTTGAGCACCCTTGCCCGGCTTCATCTCAATACAATGCAGCGTGCTACCCAGAGGGATATTACGCAGCGGCAGGCAGTTGCCCTGCTTGATAGCTGCATCCTCACCTGACATAAGCACGTCACCAGCCTGAATCTTGGCGGGCGCGATGATATAGCGGCGCTCACCATCGGCGTACAGCAACAGTGCGATGTTGGCGGAGCGGTTGGGATCGTACTCAAGACGCTCTACCTTGGCTTCGATTCCGTCCTTATTGCGACGAAAATCAATAATCCGATACTTCTGCTTGTGACCACCGCCGGCATGTCGACGAGTGATACGGCCTTTATTGTTTCGTCCGCCGGTCTTGTTCTTGACTGCAGTCAGTGGCTCATAAGGAGCCCCTTTGTGCAGGTCAGGGTTTACAACCTTGACGACAAAACGGCGGCCTGGAGAAGTCGGTTTACTTTTAACTACTGGCATGACTTTCTCCTTTACCCGAGATCCGCGAAGTCAATTTCCTGACCCGCCTGAAGTCGAATATATGCTTTCTTCCAATCTGGACGCTTGCGGGTAATGCCACGCGCGCTGCGCTTGGATTTGCCTTTCACGTTCAGAACTTGCAATTCTTCCACGGTCACATCAAAGATGGACTCAACCGCCGCCTTGATTTCAGGCTTGGTTGCATCTCTAGTCACCTTGAAAGTGTACTGATTACTTTCCTCGGTCAGGATTGTCGATTTCTCTGACACGTGTGGGCCGAGGATAACTGTGTATAAACGTTCCGGGTTCATGACAGCAACTCCTCAACTTTCTTTAATGCTGATACTGTGATGAGAACTTTCTCGAAACCGATCAGGCTAACTGGATCAAGCCCATTGGCATCCAGCACATCTACTTCATGCAGATTGCGCGCAGCCAGATACAAATTCTTATCGACTTCGTCTGTCACGATAAGCACGTTTTGCAGATCAAATTCGTTCAGTTTGCCTATCAGCGTCTTGGTCTTGTGTGACTCAACAGCAAACTCATTCACCACGACAAGACGATCCTGTCGAATCAATTCAGACAGAATGCACTGCATTGCACCGCGGTACATTTTCTTGTTGAGTTTTTTGCTGTGGTCCTGGGGACGGGCGGCAAATGTCACACCACCGCTGCGCCAGATTGGGCTGCGGATAGTACCGGCACGGGCCCGACCTGTGCCTTTCTGACGCCATGGTTTGCGACCACCACCACGTACTTCTGAGCGAGTCTTTTGCTGGACTGTGCCCTGACGCGTGCCAGCCATGTAAGTTACAACAGTCTGGTGTACCAGAGGCTCGTTGTATTCGCGGCTAAAGGATTCGTCGCTGATTGATACTGTTTCTTTGCCCGTCTTGTTACCGGGCAGTGCAAGGCTTAATTCCATGCTTACTTACCCCTGGTTTTAATTGCTGGACGGACTATGACGTTGGAACCGGTAGCACCTGGAAGTGCACCTTTTATAAGAATGAGATTGTTATCTAGATCTATTTTAATTACTTCGAGTGACTGGGTAGTTTGTCTTTCGTTACCCATCTGGCCTGCCATTTTCTTACCTTTAAATACACGGCCTGGAGTTTGACACTGACCAATAGAGCCGGGGGCACGGTGAGAAAGTGAGTTACCGTGAGTGGCATCCTGCATATGAAAATTATGGCGCTTCACGCCACCCTGGAAGCCTTTACCTTTTGAAGTTCCAGTTACGTCAACTTTCTGGCCAACCTCAAAGCGATCTACTTTGAGCTCTCCACCCAGTTCGAGTTCTTCAAGTTCTTCGGTACGGAATTCCCACAGACCTGTGCCTGCTTCAGTTTTGGCTTTTGCAAAATGACCTGCCATAGATTTAGTGACACGTGACACCTTACGGGCACCAGTGGTCACCTGAATAGCACTGTAGCCATCAGTATCAACAGTTTTAATCTGCGTAATTCGATTAGGCTGTACTTCGACAACCGTCACGGGGACAGATAAACCTTCTTCAGTGAAAATGCGGGTCATGCCGCTTTTTCGACCGACTAATCCAATCGACATTTTATATAGACCTCATCGTGTACGGGGCTCTAACCCGCTATGGCTGCTGACGCATTACACAAAGTGGTTCCCGCCAGGGGGAACTATGATTTGTCAGTGCTCCAAAACTTGTAACAAGGGCAAAGAGGACTGATGACTCGTTGCCTGGTTTGTTTGTTATTGTCAGCCGGCTAATTAACCCAGGCTGATTTGTACTTCCACACCCGCTGCCAAATCCAGCTTCATCAGTGCATCGACTGTCTTGTCTGTCGGCTCGACGATATCAAGTAGTCGCTTGTGGGTGCGGATTTCGTACTGGTCTCTGGCGTCTTTATTGACATGAGGCGAGATCAGCACTGTAAATCGCTCTTTATTCGTAGGCAACGGAATCGGGCCTTTGACCTGAGCTCCGGTGCGCTTGGCGGTATCTACGATTTCCTGGGTAGATTGATCAATCAGTCGATGATCGAAAGCCTTAAGGCGTATCCTGATTCGCTGATTTTGCATCTACTGAAAACTCCAAAAAATTTCTTTTAAAATTAATTGCTTACCGCACATTTCCCGGTGCTCGTTATCCAGCGCCGAAAAAAGAGACCGAATTCTAAAGGGACGACCTGCCTCTGTCAAGGAAATATACTGCCTCAGGCCCCTTTTTTACTGGCCTCACGGCATCCCGCAGTGACACAGATTCCCGTGTAGTTTTTTTACAAATTCCCACTACAAATGAGGGGTATTTGCGCTTAATTTAAACCTAAATTGCCTCAATACAGCGCTATCTGTCAGATGACAGCCTGTACTCGGGCTTTCGGGCCAACCGTGAATACTCTGCCTACCGACCCGACGGATCCAGTGACACAAACGACTCCAGACCCCAATTCGCCAATACCGCTCCAACCCACCAATGCGGTGACAACTACTTTTTGAAACCACCAGCGCGGCGATGACCCGAGCCGAAATCTTTCTCAAGACCATCAGGGCGGTGACAACTCGAGCAGCGCGCGAGGACTTGCGGATCAAGGCGAAAGTGGTTTTTGAGCGGGGAGCATACAAGAAGTATGTGACCCGTTCGAAAAGCGCTTTCAACGCAGAGCCGCAAGTTCGCAGCCGCTGCGTCCCTATCGAGCCAGGGACAAAAAAAGCCAGGATTTGGAAACCAAATCCTGGCTTTTTAGGGCTTCGCTCAAGATTTATTCAATAATCTTTGATACAACGCCGGCGCCGACGGTACGACCACCTTCGCGGATAGCGAAGCGAAGAC
>CAYOND010000038.1:0-8658 GCA_964405225.1 uncultured Pseudohongiella sp. | reverse complement strand
TGATGGATATCAATACAAAAGGTACTTTGCGGATTTTTGTATATGCAGGGTCAATCGTACCTGCAGGAAAACATCAAGATCTGTGACAAGCAGCTCTATCCGATGCCTGGCTACATCAATGATGAATCTCGCAGGATTCGTAAAGACCGCAATCGGGTTTCGATTGCCAGCCTCGAACGCTAGGTGAGAATTTGTCCAACAACTCCAGTTGGACAACTAGAATTCATATTCTATTAGCATCCGGAAAGTCGAATCGGGTGTTTTATCATCCAGGCCCATTATTATTCCGGCTTCCCAGTTCAGGCTTTTCCTGATTCCCAGATTCAAATTACCGCCAAATGCCGGGCCTAGTCCAAGCGTATCCTGGCCTGCATACAATTCCAGCGCCGGTTCGATCGCACGGCTAAAGCGATATCGAGCCTGCAGAGAGACGGCTGTTTCGAACTCATCCTTTATCGCGCTGCCCCACTCCTGAATAAAATTCAGATTCGCGGTTGCGCTCCAGCGACCCAACTCTTTCTCAGCAAGCAACCCCACTGTCACTTCGTTGACGCTCTTGTCCAATTCATCTTCGAACTCAAAAAACAGTCCCCAGTCTGCTGAGTATTCACCCTGCTCGGTGAGTTGCCACTTGACCTCAATCTCCCAGGCCTCCAGATCAAATCCGGAAGTGGGGGTCCTGGCACCTATAAGATAGACCTCACTGAAAAAGCGTTCGCCCAGTGATTTACCATAAGACAATTGATGAAGTTCATCGATATTGAATTTACTGGACCCGGAATCCAGGAAAACTGACCGGTACTCGATTTCGTTTTCCAATGCATCCACGTAAGGGTGGTACACCTTGTCTATGACAATCCCATCGGCATAGACTGTGGAGGACAGCAGTGCCATGCCTGCAAGAAACCATACAGGGTAGAACAAAGACTTTACTGGTTTGGCAGGCACTACACTCTTCCCTCTACAGGTTTCGATTGAAACCACGCATTACGAAACAATGGACACACCAGTATCGACAACACGGCCAGTCCGTAGCAAGCAACCTGCAAGATGGAAGGTGTTGCTTCATAGCCAATAAGTGCATAGAGCAACCTACCCGGCAGGGAGGATTCGGGGACCAGGCTGGAAGAGTTCCAGGCTTCGGCCGTATAGGGTAGCCAGTCTGCCTGCGATAGCAACATAACAATCTGCGAAGCCATAGTGCCAGCCAGAAGCGCCAATAGCAGCACACAGACCCTGGTGGACCAGGGCTGATTCAGACTGATAAGGCTATAGTACAAAAAGACTCCTGAGCTGATACCAATACCCGTTCCTACTACTCCACCCGAGAGGACTGGTATCGTGTTTTCTGCCTGACTCAAGACACCGTTGAGATAGAGAATAATTTCTGACCCTTCGCGCACCAGGGCAAGCAGTACGATAATAACCATACTCAGCACAGTCATTCTATTACGTAAAGTTTGTGCTTCCCGGAACAGACCGGCAGGCACCACCGTTGCCAACACAATAAGAAGAATGAGGCTTAGCAAATGAAGCAATGAATTAACAATCTCCTGCCCCACGTAATCGAACCATTCTGAAATCGTCGGCATCGCCGCAGCATAAGCCCAGGCGCCCAGACCACTTAATATCATAGCGCAGGCTACCCAATAGGCCGAGAGCCTGAACTCGTGGCCGGAGCCTTTGTGGAAAAGCTCCGTGAGAGCCAACAACACGCTGATCAGCAACGAAGCCTCAAGAATTTCCTGCAGGAAAAGAATAACAGCATCCAGAAACATGAAATCAGTTCACTCTTTATCTATAGGCTAACGCGCAACGACCTTGCCCTGCGCCGTACGAGGATAGAACTCGCCGAAAAACGGATATTCTCCGGGCTGCAGTGGCCCGATGAAAATTACTGTCTCCCTATTGCCAGCAATAACCTTTTCTCGATTGAGTTCATAGCTCTCAAACTCTTCCGGGGTCGCATCCTGATTGATGATTCTGAGACGTATTTTTTGTCCCGCTGGGACTTCCACAACGGATGGAAAAAACAGATGATCCCTGATGACGAGTTCTATTTCCGGAGTCGCAGCCTGCACAGGGCCCGCGATCAGGAAAAGCATAAGCAATGTATAGCCGAGCCTTTTCATTCGCCTTCACCAAACATGACATGCACCGCCGTTCCTGAATCAAAGCATGAATCATCTATGCGAATCTGTGCATGATGCAACTCAGCAATGTGGGCAACGATCGTCAGCCCAAGTCCACAACCGGGCACGCTGTCAGGCTTCTCTCCTTGTGCGGAGCGGTAGAAGCGATCGAACACCCGATTTCTCTCCTGAACAGGAATGCCGGGCCCATCATCTTCCACCGACAGCATGGGCTTACCGTCCGAGAACTGCAGCGTGACCTTGATGTTACCTTGTTCCGGCGCATACTTGTTGGCGTTACTCAGCAAGTTGGAGACGAGCGTTTCCAAACCGAATTTGTCACCCTGTATAACCATGGTGCTGCCATGCAACTCCAGGGTTTGTTGCTTCTTTTCAATTTCGGGATAAATTGCGGCAATTCGTTCCTGAATCAGTTGATAGAGATCGATTGCATGGCAGTTTTTACTGAACTCTTCTGGCGTCGTGCGGTAGAGTGTCAGCAACTGCTCGATCAAGTGCTGCATGCGCTCCACACCACTGTTCAATTGTTGAAACGACTCGTGATTGGCGCCTATTTCCTGCTTGAGATTGTGTAGTTGAATCTTTATGGCACTGATAGGTGTTCGCAACTCGTGGGCGGCATCGGCAGAAAAGCGTTTTTCCCGTTCCAGTGCACTATCCAGCCGACGGATGAAGCCATTCAATGACTCTACAACCTGAGCCAGTTCCTGCCGGGTATTTTCCGTATGAATTGGGGAGAGGTCCTGCACCTGTTTGCCCTTGAGTATGTATGATAGTTCGCTCAGTGGCCGTAATCCGATACCGACAATTGACCAGATCAGGATTCCTACCAGCGGTATACCCAGCAGCATCGGCACAATGGCTTCGAGCACAACGTTCTCTGCAATGATGAAGCGCAAATCCGTACGCTCAGCCACGATTATCAGGCGTTCGCTGCTTGTCTGGGTCAGACTGTATGTGCGCCAACGATAACCATCGAAATTCACATACCCAAAGCCCTCTTCCAGAATCGGAATCTGTTGTGACGGAGCGCCCGGCGACGCCAGACTAAGTTCGTCTTGATCCCATATCTGGAACAGGATGCCGTTCTCCAGCGACATGTCAGCCACCTCGGCTATTGTATCCAGGTTTCCAACCAACTGCGCGATATCGAGCAGCTGGTTATCAAACAGTGCCTCTGCTTCCGCGAGGCTGGAGCGAAACCCTTGCAGAACCGCAATGAAATTAAACAGGGTCAGGGTAGCGAGAGTGCCAGCCACCAGAAACAGGCGCATCGAACGCAAGGCTAGGACTCCTGGACATCAGTGTTCATCACTAGGAGTTTACCTTGTATCCGACCCCGCGCACCGTCTTTATGAAGTCATTACCCAATTTTTTACGCAGATGGTGAACGTGCACTTCAAGGGCATTGCTTGCCACCTCTTCGCCCCAGCTATACAGGCGGTTCTCCAGTACGCTGCGTACCTGGATACGGCCTGCGTTTTCCATCAGGCTCTTGAGCAGCATGTATTCCTTACGCGACAGCTCGAGTTCTTCTCCCTTTACCGACACGGTGTGCCTGGCCGCGTCGAGGCTTACATCACCTACCGTGATACAGCTACTCTTCGCCGTGCCCAGGCGCCGCTCCACAGCACGTAGACGGGCCAGCAACTCTGTGACTTCGAAGGGCTTGGTCAGGTAGTCATCGGCGCCACTATCGAGCCCCGCGACCTTGTCCTCAACACTATCCTTGGCCGTCAGCAAAATCACGGGCAGCTCGGAGTCACGCTTTCTGATAGTTCGTAATACCGAGATTCCATCGGTATCAGGCAGCCCAATATCCAGCAATACAATATCCGGTCGATCCACATCCAGCGCGTGCAGGGCAGACTTGGCGGTGCCAACGTGATTACACACGTAGCTGGCGTTCTCGAGAGCCTTCACCAGCCCTGAAGCCAGCGGCCAATCGTCCTCTACGAGCAATATCTGCATGCTGTCATTGTCTTGTTTACTTGCCTTCAATCTCCTGCAAGGCAAGCCTGATTTCTTCCTGTCGACCAGAGTCTGCCAGAGGCCGATCCGGCCTTGCTGGCGCATTTCTGGCCCGCTCAAAGTATTCCCGTGCTTCAGTATAGCGCTTCTGGGACACCAGGTATGACGCGTAGAAATAATTATTGTCGATAGCCTGCGGACTTAGAGCCAGTGCCTTCTGTAAAAGTTCCTCGGCTTTGTCATCATCACCGAATCCCACAGGCCAACCCGGTACGCTGTAGTACAAGGTTCCAAGACTGGCATAGGCCGACCCATCGAGCGCGTCGGCGTCAATCTCCATGGCATGTTCGAGATCACGCTTTGACTCCTTGGCCAAGCCCAATGCGCCCAAGCCCCCTTTCGCCCCCGCATACGTGGACTTGATTATGCCACTCCATATCCAGGCACCGGCATCGTCTCCATGGGAACTGGCATAGGCAGTCGCATCTTCAACCAGTTCCTCAAACGCGTCCAGTTGAGCATCACCATCCATTTCGTAGTTTACTTGCGCCCATCGAGTTTGCAGTTGATTTATGTCATCACTGACTTGCGCGAATACCTGACTCGTACTGAATACACACAACACGCTGAACAATAGTCTGGTTTTCATACCTTGACCTCCACTCCATTTGCATACTGTTTAATGATTCCCAGGTTCTTGACCAGGGACTTGTGGACCAACGCTGGAAAAATCGCATTGATTCGAACGAATAATTTCTCCGGCCACCCAAGAAAACGCACCGGCTTGCCCGACTGCACTTGCTGTACGATAGCCTTCGCCACCAATAGCGGTGGGTCTGACTTATTCCCTAATTGGGTATTCAGTTCATTTACCCGGTCATTATTCAGGGCCGTGCGAGTTGCACGGGGAGCGATATAGGAAATTGTCACGGAACTGTCTGCCAATTCTCGTGCTAGGGCTTCAGAAAAACACTTTATGCCCGCTTTGCTAGCACAATAGGCGACAAAGCCTGGATAGCCGATACTGCCGAAAGTAGACCCCACGTTGACGATGATGGACTCTGAGCGTGCCTTTAACTGTGGCAGCAAGTCATGACAGAGCAACATCACCGATGTCAGGTTAACCGTCATGATGCGGGAGATCGTAGATTCGCTCTGGTTTTCAAAGAGCCCGAAATCCAGAATTCCGGCTATGTTGACCAGGCCATCAATACCGCCCAGTTCGGCACAGGAACTAACCAGGCGACGGCGATCTTCGGAATTACTGAGATCGGCAGCGACGTGGTTATGGTCCCCAGTTAGTTCAGCGTGCAGTTTGGCGAGCGCTTCGCCATTGAAGCAAGTCAAAACCAGATTGACACCCTGCTCGGCAAGCAGTTGACACACCAAAGAGCCGATACCGCCCGTTGAACCGGTTACGAGAATTCTCTTGCCTGCGAGTTTCATGCGATCTCCTGGCTGGGTACTGCCGGTACCCCGTGTTCAGCAGAGAGTGAACGGAAGATGTCACCATAAAGACGATAGAACATCCTGCAACTATGGATAATAAGTGTCTGCTCGGATTCATCTGTGATGCGATTCATCAAGTCTTCGAAGAACTTCACATGTTCCTGATCAAGAGAACCATGGGAATGGAGGTAGCTGAAACAGTTCTTGGACAAATGCAGTTTCGTACGAACGGCATCTGCCACCTGATCCGCCAGGTTGATGCTGGTGCCTTCAAGTACATGCACCATTCCGAAAAAGGCCAGCGGATCTTTGCGGTTGATCAGGTCATAGGCATAGGCAACCATTAACTCCGTCTCGGCTGAGGGCTGGCTGGCCCTGACATACTCCTTGTCATAACCGCAATTCGCTATGTCATTCAGTATCCATTCCTGATGGCCAATTTCTTCCTCAATGTATTCAGCCACTGCTGTACGCAACCATTCCTTGTCATCCGGCAATCGTGAGCCTACAGCCATCAGCAACGGTACCGTGTGCTTTACATGATGGTAGGCCTGCACGAGAAACCCCACGTAGTCATCCAGTGTAATTTCCTGAGCCAGTGCCCGTGAAATAATGGGAGCATCGAGCAGCCCCATCCTGGCCGCTTGAGTCTCCGATTGTAGTTTTGTGAAAAACGGCATTTACTGTTTCCTCCTGAAAAACCGGATCAGGCGTAGTCAACGACCACGCTACCCTCGTACATGGATTCAATCTCTTCTGACATGGCCAGGTTGATCGCTTCTCTACGCGGCCGGCCATTGGCTGTGAATAATCCGCCCCGGGTCGAGAGAGGTGTGTCGAGCAGTACGAAGCGGCGTACCTGTGCGTAGTCGGGAAGCTTGCTGTTAACTGCATCAATCCATTGCTCCAGCGCGCTCTGAGACAGAGATGGATCGCGTAGTGAAATTAGCGCTGCGCAATAGGGTCTGGCATCCCCAACCAGTAATGCCTCCGCCAATTGCGGGTTGGCGAGCAATTCGCTTTCCACCCACTCTGGAGAGATATTGCGCCCTAAACTGGAGATGATGACGTTCTTCTTACGCCCATTGACATGTAAAAACCCCTGCTCGTCCAGATAGCCGACATCCCCGGTTGCGATCTCGCTTCGATTCCAGCTATCGGGTTCACCCAGGTAGCCAAGCATGCTATTGCCTTGTACCAGTATTTCACCGTCCCGCGTCGTCACCTTCAGGTTGGGTAGAGGCAGGCCACACCTTCCGGGCTGGCTATTGCTTCTGCTGTTCAGGCTGACCACCGAGCAGCATTCCGACAGGCCATATCCTTCGTACACAGGTAAACCATGTGCGAATGCGCTATGGAGTAACTCCGCAGAAACTTTACTGCCTCCCACGGCAATGAATTTGAGGGATTCTGGTGGACGCCAGCCTTGCTGAATTGCTGCAACCAGCACCATGAGCAATTGCGGAACGAGTATCAGGCTGTCTGGTTCCAGACGCGAGATAGCCAGCATGAGACGTGTTGGGTGTCTCATCTCACTACCATGGAAACCCAACTCTTCCAGCGCCGGCAGCAACACAGTGCCGCCGGCAAGAAGTGGCGCATAGACGCCTGCAATATTTTCCAGCAGCGTACTCAATGGCAGCACGCAAAGGTGTCGCGGGGCCTCAAGGTCGACACATTCCCGAAGAATATTTGCCTGCCGCAACTGTTGTTGCTTACTAAGACATACTCCTTTGGGAATCCCTGTTGATCCCGAGGTAAATGTAATCTTGCCAGTGCCTTCGGGTTTCATTGACACAGATGTGTTGTCAGCAAAATGAAACAGAAACAAGCCAGTTCCCGGCAACCAACCCACAGGGTCAACGTCAAGGTCGGCGAGACTGCTGAGGCTACCCGGATCGTCAGTCAATAGAGCATCCAGAGTGCAATGCTCTAGCAGATGGGTAACCTGTGAATCGGAAAAGAATGTTGGTATGGGAACCAGCATCAGGTTTTCGTGCTGGCAGGTGAGATCGGCAATAACCCACTCGATGCCATTGTCCGCATGCAAACCAAGAGTCTGGATTCCGCGTTGAGCCAGACTCGTCGCCAGTCGGTAGCAACGCTCAACAACTTCACCAGCCGTATAACTGGCATTGGAATCCTCAAGCATGATCGCTTTGGGATCAGTTACCTTCAGCTTTCCTAGAACATCTATGACGCTTTCCTGCTTCACGAGGCGGACCGGGACTTGAGAAGTTGAACCGCGATCCTGTCTATTTCGCCTGAAAGTGTTTTTCTCAAGCAGGAGAACAGGGCTCGCGATTCAATTAACTGCACCGCTTGAACCGCACTGCCGAGCACTACCTGCGGGTCATTGTCGTAGTAACTTCCCCAGCTCTCAGCGTCAGAATCGATCAGGCAATCCAGGTTAGCGTCAGCGACGTGCTGAAACTCGAAGCCCAGTCTTGTAAAGCGGCTGCGAAGCTTGCGAGTTGCTGTAAACACCATGTGGTCATAACCACATGCCGCCAACGCTGACGCCAGCACTATGAAAATTGCCAGGCTTCCGCCGTTGCTGGCACTAACCAGATTACCGATTTCTACAATTGAGCCACGATCTGGCGTATGCCCGATAATTTTCCCAATGCGTGATTCCAGCGGTTCGGCAAGGTATTGCTCGAGAAACAGCGGGCCGCTTGCCGCAGGATTGATACCGGAGACACCGGTAAGCCGACCAGCGCAATGCATCGTGAGCATGAAGGGAAGAAAGGTATCGAGATCCGCCCCATAGGCGCTTTGGAATTTATCCCGCACGCAGTGCTCTGCAGCCTCACGTGCATCGTCCTGCCGACACAGCAGCTGGAAGGAAGGCGTGAGCTTTAACAGGCGTCGAAAACGATGGTTCTCCTCACCGGGCAGTATTACTGCGGTCGATTGGGCTTCACTCAGATACATGCCAGCTTTCTTCCACTACGATTTGTGTATTGGAAATCTAGCAAGCGAAACTTAAATGAATCTTAAGGAATGCAGTTATTTAGTTTCCGGCAGGGTACTGACAAGTTAGCTCCCAATCTGCCAGTATTTCTCTCCCATGACTCAATCA
>CAYOND010000037.1:0-9657 GCA_964405225.1 uncultured Pseudohongiella sp. | reverse complement strand
TGGAGCTGCGACCCAATTGTGAATTATGCGATTGCGATCTCGATGCGCAAGTGGGTGGAGCGTACAACTGCTCTTTTGAGTGTACCTTTTGCACGAATTGTGCAGAAGTGAAGTTACATAAAGTCTGCCCCAACTGTAATGGTGAATTGTTACCGCGCCCTACCAGATCTGCCGCATTGTTGAATAAATATCCCGCTTCAACTGTTCGTATACACTCAGACAAGAATTGACATGGCGAGCGAACACATTGCAACCATCCATTGGCGACGGCAGAATCAGGATTTTCTTGGTAATAATTATTCACGTGAGCACACTTGGCAGTTTGATGAAGGTGTCAAAGTAAAAGCAAGCGCCTCTCCGCACATCGTACCTTTGCCATGGTCCAGTGAAGCTGCCGTCGATCCAGAAGAAGCTTTTGTGGCTTCCATCGCCTCGTGCCACATGCTGTTTTTCCTCAGTATAGCTGTAGAGCGGAATTTGCTAGTTGATTCATATGAAGACCGCGCGATCGGAAAGATGGCTCACAATGATGAAGGAAAAATTGCGATCACGGAAGTCCAGTTATGCCCAAGCATTGTTTGTCAAAATGCAGATGAAGACCTGACCAATTTAATAAATGATATTCATCATGCCGCGCATGAAGCGTGCTTCATTGCCAACTCGATTAATACCAAAATTGTTATTAATCCAGGGCCAGTGAGCTGACTGAAGGCAATATGCAATTAAAATCCAGTTCACTGCTCAGCCGCTCAGCAATAGCCTCGAGCCTTCATCACTTCTTCGGCATGTTTCCACTTACTTTACAAGGGGGTCTAACCCTGCTGATCAGTGCAGGAACTCTCATGATATATGGCTATGGGAATATGGATCTCGTAGTCTTTGCTCTTGCTATCTGTGCCCTTGCTATACTTATTTTTTGTTTGTTTTGCTCAGTCATAAGTGGCTTGTTAATTCAGCGCAGGGTAGTCGCCCACACCAGAATCAAATCCCCAGTCAAAGAGTCCCGGCTTGAAGCTGGCTTCCCCAATGAATCCGGATTTACCGCACCGCCCATTCACATCTTCCCGCTGGTTAAATTATCGTGGCAAGTAATCTATCCAGACGCAGTCACAACACGAGTCAGTGCAGGACCAAAGGACGAGTTGGTAGAAGAAATCGTACCCAGTAAACGCTGTAAAACCGAGTACATTATTCGCCAGTTCAAGGTAGCCGATGTGCTGGGTTTTTGTCGGTTTTCCTGGCGCATGAAGGAACTTCGGCAATGCCTGGTCTTACCTCAAATCAATCACCTGAAGCAGGCGCCTGCACTACGATCCATGACGTCCGAAGATGGTATACCCAATCCTGCTGGAGATCCTGAAGGCGATCGTATGGAGATCAGGCCATACGTCCCCGGTGATTCAGTACGTAATATTATGTGGAAAGCTTATGCACGCAACAGGCAACTGAATGTCCGCCTGGCAGAAAAAAGTGTTTTTCATAGCCAACGCACTCTCGCGTACCTGTTGAGTAGCCCGAACGATGAAGCTGCCGCTGCCACTGCAAGAATGGCACTGGAATCAGGCGCACTGGGCGATGACTGGCTATTTGGCGCAGATGGCACGCAGACTCCGTGCCACAACCTGCCAGCGGCGCTGGAGGCCATAGCAGCATCACGTGCCATCAAGACCCCACACCCATACGGACTGGATGACTTTCTGAGATCCAGTTCTGCACAAATGGGCACGCATTGTCTTATCTTTGCTGCAGCTGAATTCAGCGAATCTTTTCCGTTGTTGAAGAATACGATGCAACATAAATCCGGTCACTTTACACTCATTCTGGCAACCGATGGATTTAGTGATGCGGGACAGGTGTCAGCCTGGCAGCGCCTGCTATTGCGTAAATCCGCGCCAACCACCGGCATACAGCAAGCCGCGGGGTCAGTAGAAGAGATGCGACGCTTGTTGACCGAAATCGGCCAGTTAGTAGAATCAATCCTGTTAATTGATCGTAAAACAGGCCACTATTTTGACCAGGCTATGCGAAGAGTCTGAATTACTATTTTTGACTTCGATAGTACCAGAGCGCGCCTGCTTCCTTCAGGCCGCGAATGAGAGTTGAATGAAAGGCACAACTGACAATTCTAGTTACCACGCGAGTAGCTCCTGGATTAGGGCGTTGATCCTGGCCAGCAGCTTTTGGGTAGTGAGCTTGTCCTTAACAGTTACTGCCGGAACCTATGCGGCTATAGCAGGATGCCTCGTTGCAGCAATTATTATAGATACCCGAATTAACCACCACCCTCTTAATCAACTGAGTAGCTTGGCAATTATTACGATGGCTCTCATGATCGCAATTGCTTGCCTCACAAGCGCCAACCTCATCACCGGCACCGAGGTTTTGCCCGCACTCTTATCGCCCATCGCGGTCTTTAATCTGGGTGAGGCAATGGCATGGTTTGGCGTGAGCCTTGCTATTACAGCTACCTTAAGAACTTGTGCACACCGCATGGGATTCGGCGCTATTTTGGAGATTGTATTCGTTGCGAGTGCATTCGTGATTACTCTGGCCGCCCATCGCAACGGCATGATCCATCGACCGTTCCTGATAGGTGATTTTGCGCTTGTCAGAGGGATCGATCCTGCAGCAATACTAATGGGCATTGGTTGTGCCGCCGTGCTTTTACTCTCTGCGTTGTTGATCAACGAGAATAACAGGCGTCGCCTGCCATACCATTTGGCAGTGCTCGGTTTGTTATGCTTCTCATTACTGATATACGTCAGAATGTTTGGCTTGCCTACTCCCCAACTGACAAATGATCTAGGCCTTACCGGTCAGGAACAAATGGGAGCTGGTGCACAGCAGGACAACCCATTCCGCGACAGCGAGAATGATGCGAGCGACAAGGAAGCGCCTGTGGCAGTCGTGGTGTTTCGAGATGACTATGCGCCTTTAAACGGCTCTTACTATTTTCGCGAATCAGCTTATTCCCAATTCAATGGCCGAATGCTGGATTTCACAACTCGAGATGATATGGATCGGGATTTGATCAGGGGTTTTGCGAACGATCGCAATGAGGCGCGCCTCTTGCCTGAAGCTAACGATCAAAGGGTGCCCGTGAGAACGACAATTGGCATGCTCGTTTCCCATCGCAACCCCTTTGGACTGACCAGCCCAATCGCTTACGAAAACACACCCAACCCCAACAACCTGCGCTTCAAGCGCACATACGATGCCTATTCGCTGGCACCTGAGTATGATTTCGATTATCTGCTCGGCCGTCAGGCTGGAAATCCTCAGTGGAGTGATGAGGTGCTGGAAGAATACCTGCGGCTACCAGATGATCCACGTTACTTGCAACTTGCTACTGAACTCACAAGAAACCTGCGCCCACAATATGCAAACGATCCTTTTGCAAAAGCCTGGGCCATTAAATCCTATCTGGACGAGAATGGCATCTACAGTCTGAAAAATGAACACGCATACGAAGATGACCCCGCGGCATCTTTCTTGTTTGGTGATCTCACCGGCTATTGCATGCATTTTGCATTCGCAGCGACTTATATGTATCGGAGTATTGGCATTCCAGCTCGCGTTGGAATCGGATATTCGGTACCGGAAGCCAATCGCGCAGGTGGATCCGCCCTTCTGGTTCAGGCTATTCACGGCCACGCCTGGCCCGAAATATATTTTGAGGGCGTGGGATGGGTAATTGTCGATCCTGCCCCTCAACAAACACTGGTTGACATGACAACTGATCCGCAAGACAGCCTCCAACAGTTGTTGGGTGATATGTTGCGCAATGAAACGTCATTTAATGAATTTCTTGATTCTCAACGTGAGTCCTCTATTCCGTGGCAAGCCTTGTCACGTACCATTGCTTTGCTCTTACTAGCCGCTATTATCAGCGCCTACCTGATCAAGCTCTACCGACACTGGATACCCACCCGCGCTGCTGCCAGTGAGCAATACTTGTGTTCGTATCGAGCAGTGCTTGATCATCTTGCTGGGCTGGGGATACGTCGCCATTACGGTGAGAGCCGAGAGGAGTTTGCCAATCGCGTAAGTTCCATGACTCCAACGTTTACAAGGCTTACACAAGCCCATCTACAGCAGGCTTTAGGGCATTCCCACCCGAAAATAAGCAGCAACTTAAACTGGACAGATCTACGTCAGTCAATTTACTCAGAAATCAACAGCAATGTCCGTGGTTGGCAACGTGTCATTGCATTCCTCAACCCCGCACCCTGGTTAATGAGCCGATAAGTACGCGAGGTTCCAAGTAGTAACCGAGAAACCAATATGTCATCAGAAAACATCGCCCCAATTACCAGTAAAACAAGCCAGGATCTGCAGGAAGGTTCTAGCGACGCTTCGAGCAATCTCGCGGCAGCTACACAGGCACTGCAAAATCTGATTACCAAGGTTAAAAGCCAGGTATTAGGCCGCGATGACGTTATTGAGCTAGCGGTAATTGCATTGATTGCGGACGGACATGTGCTACTCGAAGACTTCCCTGGCTCGGGTAAGACAACATTGGCAAAAGCACTCGGAGAAGCCATCGCGAGTGATGAAGATCATGCGGATTCGGCAGGAGATATCGTGCCATTTCGACGCATTCAATTCACACCTGACCTATTACCGTCCGATATCACCGGAGTACCGGTATTCGACAGCAACAGCAATAATTTCCATTTTCGTCACGGTCCACTTTTCGCTCACGTTGTTCTGGCCGATGAAATCAATCGCACTTCGCCAAAAGTGCAATCAGCAATGCTCGAGGCGATGGGTGAAAAACAAGTTACCGTGGACAACGTCACTTATCCTCTGGACTCACTGTTCTTCGTAATTGCCACCCAGAACCCACTCGATCTTGTGGGTACCTATCCCCTACCAACACCTCAGCTGGATCGATTCCTGTTCAAGATCACGATGCAACATATAGAGCGCGATGCTGAGCTAGAAGTTCTCGATACTTATAAACAAAGGCGAGATGGCTTGGGTTCTGCGCAAACGGTCAAGCGCAGCGAGGTTCTGGCAGCGCGATCTGCCATAGACGAACTTGTGACGATTAGCCCTGCGGTGAAAACTGCACTGGTTGATATTTCCAGAAACCTGCGCGATGACGACAGAGTTTTGCAAGGCAACTCAACACGCAGCATGGTGCTGATGCTTCCAGCTCTGCAAGCAGCGGCCGCTTTGCGCAACCGCGACTATGTCAGCGCCTCGGATATCGAACTACTGCTACCTAGAGTGCTCGGTCATCGAATTGAGCTCGCACCGGGTGTATCGGAATTGACCAGGATACTTCGTGAGTGCATGGCTGAGCCTATGGAACGACTGGCCAAGAGCACTTTGAGTTAGAGGTAAGAATGCGGAACCAGGCAAAGCTAATCGTACCTATAGGCATCATATGCCTGGCTACCGCCTCCAGCATCACCCTTGCGCAACAGGATCCCGGGGATGATCTGAGCAATATCCCTATAAACACACCCCAATTACCCTTATGTTTCGGGTTCAGCGATATTTCTGACCCACGCGCGCTCGCAATCTGTGACGCTCTCAATGTTAAGGCAAATGTCAGAGCGCGCGAGTTAAGCGAACAGTGGGTGCGCGCCGAGCCTGATTCACCTGCCGCGCAGTTCGCGCTTTCAGAAGTACTATTGACCATTGAAGGCAATATGCCACGCGCGCTTTATCACTTGAATCGGGCAGAAGCATTGACTAACTATAACTCGCTGGAGGCCGCGCTTAATTCCGGCAATCTGCAATGGCATTATCTTACCCTCAGCCAACTTTCATATGTTCATCAGCTCATGGGTGACCAGATCAAATCTTTGGAATATCTGGATAAAATCAACCAGATATATGGGCAGGATGTAGAGTCTTTCCGTGGCTGGCCGCTCATAAAACTCAAGGAGTATCAATTGGCGCGGGAGAGCGCCAATCGTGTACTCGATAGCAGCACGAATGAGAGAGAGCGGGCTCGGGCGTGGAATACACTCTGTGCTGTTGAACTTGCGAGCCTGCAACCCATAGAATCCATGTCCGCTTGCGATCAGACCATTAATGACGAGAACACAGACGATACTGATACGGTCTATTTGAGCAATGCTTCAGAAGTATCACTATCACTTTTGAAATTTGCAGAAGCTGAAGGCTATCTGGACAGAGCGACGCGCTATCTAAACCCTGATAGCGTCGCTGACCCCTGGATTTACAAAATGTATCTGACAATGAACCAGGGGCGGTTTGATGATGCACGACTGGCACTTGATCGAATGCTGATATGGCGAGAATCCCAAGAGCCGATTGTTAGCGTCATGAATCGAGCAGAACATTACCTGGTCAGCGCCAGCTTTCTGCTGCTGGCTGGATATGCGGAAGATGCCATTCAACTCACAACTACTTCACTCAACCAACCCGATCGGAATGGTTCTTACAGCGCAGATGACTCCCAGAAAAATTCCCTGGCTGCACTACTCAATATGATGGCTTATCAAACTCAGTACCAGATTGCGCTTGAGCAAGGCGCATCGGCTGATTTGCTGGAACGCCAACGCAACAAGTTTGCCGCGCTCAAGTATCGCCTTGGGCAATGGCGCGCCGAGCGCAGGGCAGCTTCATTGTTTGCTAATTTTGAGGTATTGCAAAATCGCTTGCGGCCGTATGCTCCTCTCGAAGTGCATATTCCGGAGTGGATTGAACCGGAAATTGTAGAGTTAATTGGCACAGGTGTGATGACAACAGTGCTAAACACGGCCAGAAATAACGGCGCCTTCATGTTGAATGAGGGGTATTATCACTCCTACGCAACCGAAATTGCCGCATTAGATAACAAAATAAACAAGATACTATCAGCAGGCGCCCTTGCGCTCAGCCAACTACCAGCTGAGGAGGTCTTGTTGCGAGCAAGAATTAACGCACATTTAGCTGAAGCGCATTGGAAAAGTGACGAATTTGCCACAGCACATGAGTATTATGTACGGGCCCTGCGACTCGACCCCAGCATCCTGCGCAGACTCGAATTATCAATTCCTGTGGCTGTGTCTCACAACAATTCGGAATTTACTAATTTAATGGAGAGCTACCTGCTACGCTCACCAAGATTTCATCTCGACAACAACGGACTGATACTGGAACTGAGTAACAGCCCGGACTTGTCTGCCTGTCTGAAATCTCGAGGCGGAGACATTCTCTCGTGTTATACTCTGCAACCCGAGGGAAGCCAGGGTAGTGAATGGAACGCGCAGGAGCTTAGCCGACAATTCCACAGACATACCTTCGGCCTCGGGTACGATATCAGCAAAGCTCAGCGTTCAGCTCTACTCGGATCAAGTGTCATACTTAGATCTCAAATGGACGGACAATCTCAGTCAAACTCTGACGCCCTGCTGAATCGCTGAAGTCCATTCCGGAGTCATTTCTGTCTTAATTCGTACTCCGGCCTTCGAGGTTGATTTACAGGTCACGCATGTCAGGAACGAAAGCATTTTCCGGCACCATGATTGCTCTTTTGGCGGCGACATCAGCGCTGGGGCCTTCAGCGATGCAGATACTGTTACCTGCCATACCGGTTATCAAAGACTCATTTGCTGTTAGTAATGAAATCGCGCAATTGACCCTGAGCCTGTCGATGCTGGCGATAGCACTAGGCACATTATTCTATGGCCCGCTGTCTGACAAATACGGTCGTCGCCCGGTAATGCTACTGGGCCTGACAATAACAATCATCGGTTCCATCTTTTGCCTGCTGACTGACTCTATCTTCTGGCTAATCGTCGGCCGTTTTATTCAGGCGTTTGGTGGTGCTGTAGGACTCGTGTTAGCACGCGCCATAATTCGAGATGTATATGGCGCACAAGAGGCTGCCAGAATTATTGCTACATTGGTTATGGTGATGGTGGTTCTACCGATGATCTCACCCGCCTTGGGCGGTGAATTAATGCTGCGCTTTGGATGGCATTCAGTATTTTTGGTTACTGCCGGATTGACGCTTCTGTTAACACTGCTGCTGATACCAAATTTACCTGAGACATTGAAGGAACCCGTTCCATTCCAAGGTGTAAAATCCATGCTGCTGACCTTTTTGCAGTTATTGCAATCCAGAGCATTCTCAGGTTATGCGTTCTGTGTAACTTTCGTATCCGTGGTGTTCTTCAGTTTTATTTCTGCTGCTCCCGAGATAATGGTATCAGTATTAAATAGACCGCCCACTGAATACGGCTACTACTTTATTATGATTCCTTTAGGATTTATGGCTGGCAATTATGTCGCCCGCCATTTCGGCCGAAGAAAATCCAACGATTTCATGATATATATCGGTGCGTGCATTGGCGTGACGGGAATTGCTCTTTGCATAGCGCTGCAACTGCTTGGCGTAATCCAGCCGATTGCCCTCTTCGCACCCATCAGCCTTGCAGTTTTCGGCAATGGCATCACTCTTCCGAATGCGCAGGCGGCAGCAATAAACGAATTTCCTGGCTATGCTGGAAGTGCTTCGGGTCTTACTGGATTCTTACAAATGACTTTTTCTGCAGCGGCAGCGCAGGTAGTAGCGGTGATTTATAATGGCACAGTGTATCCGCTGCTTTGCCTCATGCTCGCGGCCTCAATTGCATCACTGGTTTGCTTCAAACTTGGGACGGTGAAAATCACTTACTCGTGATTGCAGAGAGTAACTATCAACTTTTCAACTGCCCCACAAACTCATCCTCATCTCGCAAACAACGCAAATCGAGGTAAAGACTTCCATCATGGAGCCTGCCAATAACCGGCCGCGGTAACGAGCGAAAGGTATGTGCCAGCGCTCGTAGCGCTGTATCTGCACCTGAATTTGTTGCGCGAGGAGTGATCTTTAGCGCTTTGCTTTCCAGCAAATCCAACGGCAGAGCACCGCTGCCAATCTGACTGTGACAATCGACTATTTCAACTGTAGCTACGTCTTCAATATGGGCGGACAAGGGCTGTTGAATACGCATGGCAAGTGCGTCTATTTCCGCTAGCGATCTGGTGAGATCCATCAGAATTGGCAGCTTGGCAGATAACGTTTCAGGGTTTCTGTAAAGACTTAATGTGGCCTGAAGCGCAGCCAGCGTAATCTTGTCGACCCTCAAAGCGCGTTTCAAGGGGTTCTTTTTGAGCCTGGCGATCAAGTCTTTCCGCCCTACGATCAATCCCGCCTGTGGACCACCCAACAGCTTATCGCCGCTAAAACAAACCAGATCAGCACCGGCCTGCACTACCTCCTTAACTGTCTGCTCACGGGGCAACCCGTACTGGCTCATATCAAGCAACGTTCCACTTCCCAAATCACTCACAAAAGGCAATTCGTGCGCATGAGCAAGTTTTGCGAGCTCACTTTCTGCCACTTCGCTAGTGAACCCCCTGATTTCATAATTACTGGTATGAACTTTCATTAAAAGCGCAGTGCGTTCGGAAATAGCCATCTCATAATCTGCAAGATGAGTACGATTGGTCGTGCCGACTTCCACTAAATGACTATCAACACTTTGCATAACCTCGGGTATACGGAATGCACCTCCGATCTCTACCAGCTCGCCTCTGGATATCAAAACATCTCTTTGTTTTGCAAGTGAATTCAGCACAAGAACAACAGCAGCAGCATTGTTATTCACGACTGTCGCAGCCTCCGCGCCAGTTAATTCACAGATA
>CAYOND010000036.1:2150-14756 GCA_964405225.1 uncultured Pseudohongiella sp. | reverse complement strand
TAAGTACAGTCGTTGCGACAGTGTTCCTTTTTGGCACACCAATTACCCTTGCAGCCGAACGTGAGGATAATGAAAGAGATCGAAACAGAGATCACAGAGAAGACCTGTCGTGGTCATACCTTAAGTTGTCACATCTCGAATATGATATGGATATATTCGGTGTCGATATTGAACCCGACGGTTACGAAGTGGAGTTGGCACTAAAACTCGGCGACCATTTGTACGGTTTTATCGACCGCAGCCGGGCAGAAGGAGATGTGTTTGGATCCGATTACGATTTCGACTCCGAAGGTTATGGCTTCGGTTGGCATTGGGACACCTGGTTTGCCAGTTACTCATACAACACCTGGGACTTGGACAATAACGAATTTGACGTGGACACCATCCGTTTCGGGTTTCGTAACCAATGGACGGAACGCATCGAGTTCAATGCCAGCTACACCTGGAACAACATCGAAGATGCTGACAATGACGATGGTTTTCAGCTCGGCTTCGCCTTCGAACTCTGGGATGACTTCAATCTGACTAGTGATTACGAAACCATCGGTGGTGATCTCGACATCGATACATTCAAGGTAGGGGTTCGCCTCGATTTCTAGCTGACCCTTCCGGCCTCATATCTTTGCTAGTCAAGCGCCTGGCCACAGGCGCTTGCTGGTTTATCTGCCAACTTTGAACTGACTGAAATACTGATCTAAACGAGCCCTTCCAGCGTTTACGCTCAGGAAATCAGTTTTGCGAAAGCATGCTGTGTATCCCCTGAACAACTAAACTGGGCCCTGATATGTTAAGAATATTGCTCGCAGGATTACTTGTAACCGCGCTTCAAGCTTGCACTGCCACCCAAACTCAATCTTCTGTGGATGGTTCCTGGAATTTCAGTATGAGCAGCCCATTTGGCGCCGTAACCGCCGAAGTCACTTTAATCACTTCTGGTGCATCTCTTACCGGCAGTTTCGATCTTGGCAATGGGCGTACGTGGCCCATTGAGAACGGGGTCGTAAACGGCAATGAAATCTCGTTCAGCATCGACCGAGATGGTTCACCGATGGTGTATGAAATGTCTGCCACTATTATTGGAGATACCGCAATGGGTACCGCCCAGGCGATGGGCACAGAAGTGCCATGGTCTATGACTCGTAATAACTAGTTAAGCGCGCCGCTTAAACTTTGTAACTCCCTACTCGCCCTGCAGATTAAGCGGGGTTGTGCAACTTGTACCTACTATTATAGTAGCGAGGTTAAACACCAGCATCATGGGAGCTATTAGTATGGAGTTACAATACCACTGCTAGCCTGGCACGACACGCCGGCTATTCTATTTTTAACCTTCCCGTTATTCTCTGAATTGAACATCAAGTTCAGCTGCCAGATAGGCAAAAACCACATAAGCAGCCACATTCTGTGCCAACTGATCCGGATCGATCTTGTCCAAAGTATCATCTGGTGTATGGTGCAAATCGAAATAGTCCATGCCGTTCTGCATCAGGTTTATCGTTGGCACACCCCGGGCCGCCATCAGGCCAATATCAGGCCCGCCACCGGGAACGTTGCTGCCACCGCGAATGATGCCAAGGGGTGCGATGATCTTGCCGATGGCATCAATGGCCGGGTTACCTGCCTCCGAGACATTTGAAACCAGTTGCCAGATCCTGCCAGCGCCAAAATCGGATTCTGTTGCCACCTGGTGATTCGCAAGCTCGGCATCATGAGTCGCTACATAGCTCTGGGCGCCGAGCAGGCCTACTTCTTCTGCTCCAAACATTACTACCCGAATAGTGCGACGTGGACGTTGGGGTAACTGGGCTATCAGGGCCGCTGCGGCTGTCGTAATAGCAATACCGGCACCATCATCGATTGCTCCAGTACCAAGATCCCAACTATCCAGATGGCCACCAATCAATATGATTTCCTCTGGATTTTCCCGTCCAATAAGGTCGAGGACCACATTGCCGCTGCGACTCTCGCCCTGCCAGCCGGCAGTGGAATGAACATCCAGTCGGATCGAATTACCCAACTCATGCAAGCGTCGCAAGTGATCAGCATCAGGATTTGAGACGGCAATTACCGGGATTTCCGCCCACTCATTACCCTGGGCTGTCATCATGCCGGTATGGGGAAACCTGTGGCTGTCCGAACCTACTGAGCGCACTACCAACGCCTCGGCACCAGCTCGCTGAGCATGTTGCCAACCAATTCGACGACGTTGATTTGCGGGCCCATAACCTTCGCCAGTTTGACTGGCAACAATGGCATCGCCATCCACGAAGGCAATACGGCCGATCAAAGCAGAGTCTTCCACAGCCATTAAATCATCAACAGTACGAAAATAAGCAATCTCGGCTTCCAGCTCATCGCTTTGTGGAGAAGCGCCTGAGCCACCCAGGGCAGTGCCATATAAGGCCTGTCGATAAGGTGCCGTCATAATGATCGACATATCGCCGCGTTCCCAGTAGGGCAGCTCAAATTCTTCCACAACGACTCGATCAAATCCGAGGCGCTGACCAAGCGCACTACCCCATTCTCTGGCCCGGGCCTCGGCTTCGGAGCCAGCCAGGCGCGGCCCCACTTCGGTAGTCAGAGATTCAACAATTTCCCAGGCCAGATCGCTGTCCAATGCCTCAGCCATGAGTTGCTGTGCGGTAGCTTCTGTTTCTGGAGAAACAATTTCTGTCTGTGCCTGAGCGACAGTGGTGGTCAGTATAAAAAGAGGAACGACTAACAGAAGCTTCATTTTCGGTTTACCTTTTTTTAAAATAGGGATATTGCCCTCCAGTTACAGGGCATCTCATATTGACTTAATAATTATAGACATTTTGCATTCAGGGAACACTGGTAAACTAGCGTTATTCCAGTCGATCGAAGAGACACAGAGTAATACTTGCTTGTGATCTACAACTGAAAATTATCAAATTGATAATTGCAGCGACGAATTAAATTGTTGCGGGATTCGCTTCCAGCAGATCAGGATTGCAAAATATTCAGTAATGCCTGTCCGTGATCGGCGGCCTCGATACCCAAATCGGTTAGATATCCTCCGTCTTCAAGCGAAATGAGTTGTTTCTTGAACAGGCGTTTTGCAGCAGCAATATGTTCAGGTACGGCATCGTGGTGGAACTTCAATCCCATCTGGGTGCTCTCTCGGGGGAACAGGCTGAGCACTTCTAACTCTTGCACCAATTCAGTAGACAACTTCATGGCTGCATCTCCTTCATTCTTGTTGTTATATTGAGGCAGAATAACACGAAGGACAGTATCCGGGGCAAGCTGGAGCGAAAAGCGCCAGCTGACACTGACTCAGATTGTTCAGGCACGGGAGCGAGCCAGGGGGCTTAAATGCAAGATTTAGTGCATTGGTTCAGTTTCGACCCTTTAATCTTGCCTTAAGTTTTACAACCTAGAATCAAAGTGTCTCTAAACTATATTAAATCGGCATGAACAAACCTAATAATGCGGATGAAGTGCAGTTTACGCATTCTGATTACCAGGGGCGCTTTGCCAGAGCGGGTCTGCTGGATTTTGAAAGTCTGTGGAATTTACCTCATAACTTCGTCGAGGAGCCCAATATTCGCCGCGGTGGCTGGAGCGGCGCGGCGCAATTTATGATAAACGACCTGGATGCGCCACAAACTTTTTATATCAAACGGCAGGTAAACCAGCTGCGCCGCTCATTGCGATTTCCGCTGGGAGCGCTGACTTTTCGCCACGAGTTAGTGTCAATTACGCGTAATAGGTCTCTCGGGCTGCCAGCAGTTGAAGTAATCTGTGCCGGATTTCGCAGACAAAACAAGAGCGATGAAGGTTTTATAGTTACTGAGGCGATCAAACATCCTCCACTTGAACATTTGGCAGATGCCAGAGGTGGCTGGTCTGCCTGTTCGGAAATCTTGTGCGAACTTGGCAATACTCTCCACTCCATGCACACCCACCGCATTCGCCACGGGGCGCTGTACCCGCAACACATCTTCGTCGACCCCGCCAACGGCAAAATTAACTTGATAGATTTCGAGCGATCACGGCGCAGCCTCACTGTGGAGTCGGCCATTCGTCACGACCTTAAGCAACTACTGAAACGTATCCATTGGATGCCGGCCAGTGCCAGAGACAATCTATTGCACGTATACCTGAGCAAACATCGGAAGCTTACTTACTCACTTCTGGATGATGCCGCATAGGCCTGAGGAAAATACGGAGATGAATAAAATTTAGACACACTGCGAAACCCGAGGCGGGCTAAATTCGATACAGTCATTGCGGGCTTGCACATTCTTCGCAAGCGGAAAAAACCGGACAGAAATACAGATAACAGCTCATGCATTTGCATTGCCACCACGAAATCAAGTACATGCGATTCTATATGGCCTTTTCAGCGTCGGGCGCACGCGCTAGTGACTCGAACAGCAACATTGAAGAGTATCTGGAGTTGGTCTGAAAGCAGTGCTAATTATTTTTCGTGCTTAGCTGGAAGGCGCCCGGGTTACTTCAACCATCGCCTCATTACGGCGCATGAATGGTAATGAGAAAGGTGAGTTATAGGCGGCACTGATTACAGCGCCGCGAGCCTCAATACCGGCATTGTCCAGTGCCTGCAGTAATTCCGCGGCATGCCGGTTCTGATTATTTTCGGTCCACCGCCCGGAATATCGTAGTACTGCCATCAGCTTACCCGGCACGCTACGAATACTGACTTCGGGATTAGTCGGCGATGGCACAGTCTCGGTGTCATATTCAGAAGGCACCACAAACGCCACTACCCAACCTTCTTCAACTTGAGATTGCTGCACAGGCGCGGTCATATCTATTTTCGCACCGGCCGCTTGCTGTTGTACTGGAGCTGTCATATCAATCTTCTGCGAGTCAGCATTGTCGCCTGTAATGTAATTAAACAAGCGGCGGAACCCGATGTTCGCAGCGCGGCCCTGTCGCTCCTCACCCGCAACTATAGTTTCGGCCAGCAGATATGGCTCATATTGGCGGTACTCGATATCGCCAACAGTTGTGACGACTGTATAGCCAGGCTCTTCAATAGCCATAAGTGTGGAGGTCTGAACCAACAATGACAGCATTAACAGATAACGAGACATGATAAATACCCCAATTCATAGATCAGGTAATACGTAGTAGGGAACAAATTAGTTCAACACGTTTTACGTTTGCCCGATATTTAGGACCTCAATGTGGGTTGCAGCAGATCAGGATTGCAAAAATATTGACTAGAGCCTGTCCGTGATCGGCGGCCTTGATGCCCAAATCTGTCAGATGGCCCCCGTCTTCTAGTGAGATGAGCTACTTCTCGAACAGGCGTTTGGCAACAGCGATATGTTCGGGGGCCGGCATCGTGGTGAAATTTCAGTCCCATCTGGGTGCCCTCCCGCGGGAACAGGCTAAGTACTTCCAACTCTTGCACCAATTCAGCTGATAACTTCATGGCTGAGTCTCCTTTATTCTTCTATTCATGCTGTCGCAGCATGGCATGAAAGACTAGATTTGCAGCAAGGAAAACGGGCGCTCTGAAAAAGTAATGCCAAACCTTCTGGGCGTGTATGACTCGGCTGCAAGGCGGAGCAACAAACAATATTTTGTCACATATATGAGGCGCTCAAATACTACTTGTTTAGTATTCGGGTTTTCCGCAAAAACTGCCATGCTCGATCACCCTGACAGTTTATTCACAGAATTGAATCGAACAGCGCCTTATAGACTTGCCAGCAATTTCGATTTCTGAGTCACTGCAGCGTTCCAGATCTGGCTAGAACCCTGTTTCTCGTATCAGCAATGCCAACAATCTATCCAGCCAGTAGCCACCCAATGAGTATGGGTCTGACCACAAGCGCACCGTTCCACGAAGTGCTTGGGTGAATTCCCCAGGATCTACAACATCCACCTTCATCTGCACCCGGTAATGTGTTTGCGCAATCGCGAAGCGACCATCCCCCTGTTGCATAACCGGTATCGAGCCACCGTAGACTGACATCTGGTATGGAGTCATCATTTCATCGGCCGGTAAACTTTCAATTGAATCCACTTCTGCGGACAACTTCCCCCAGATTGAGTTTTCCGGGAAAAAAACTCCTTTGCTTCCTTTAGTAATCTGCTGCCAGCCAGATTCGTTCACCCAGGCGATAAGCTGCACCGATTGTTCGTCTATAACAAAACCTAGTGGTGTACTTTCGGGTAACCACACCGCTGGCGCGAGAGAATAGGGAACATCTCTCAATGTACCCGTTACAGGTGCTCGTAGATGCAATCTCTCCGTTGCACTTTCGAGGTTGCGAATTCTTGATGCATGATTCAGTCGTTTTTGATCAAGTACGCGAATTTGTGAAAGGTCAGAGCGACTATCAATGAGGTACGTGAGTTCAAGCTCGGCAGAGCGAAGCCGCAGTTTCTCCAGACTTAGTTGTTGCAACAGATTATCGTCTGCCAACTCGACAAGGAGTTCTCCAGCACCCACTTGCCGCCCCTCTGATAGCCCATGACTATCAAGCCGGGCAGCCTGCACATTCAGTAATTCGAATTGCGTATCCGACTGTAGCACCGCTGGAAGAGATATTCGATGAGGTAATGGCACAATAATGTAGAACGCAACAACAATACACACACCTAACCACAACCAGCGAATAGGCTTGCGTTTAAACTGCGCTGAATGGCGCCGATAAAATTCCATTTCTCTCAGTATCGGCGCAAGCATCAGCATCCACACAGCCCCTCCCATAATAACGATAGCAAGCGGCTTGATGAAAAACTGGTAGGCGAGCCATGCGATTCCGCAGTAAATCAAAAATCGCCATACCCATGTAAGATAGGCGAATATTACATAAAAACCCCGCATAGGACGGGACGTTTCCAGCGGTGGGTTTTCCTGCCATCCAAGAATGTATTTACGAATGAACCACTTACCAAAATCAAAACTGCGTTCCTGCAAGTTATGAATGTTAAGAAGATCTGCAAGAATAAAGTAACCATCAAATCGCATAAATGGATTCAGATTAATCAATACCGTAGTCAGCAAGCCGATTGTAATGATAAATTGGGCAAGAGTTTGCAAAGGGCCATCAGGCAATAGAAGCCACATCCAGATGGCAATCGCAGTTACGAAACCTTCCGCCAACAAGCCACCTGAACTTATTAACGCTCGCTTGCGATGATCAGTGACAATCCAACCATCAGTAATATCCACAAAAAAAAGTGGATAGCCGAACATAAATGCCACCCCGGCTGTGTTAACGTGGCATCCGTACCGCCTGGCGATAACGCCATGCCCCAGTTCGTGGGCGAACTTGCATAGAATGATTCCGAGGATCAGGATCAACCAACCTGAACCTGAGTAAAGGTAGGTAAATCCGGAAATGAATTGATCCCATTGGCGCAATAGCAGAATTAGTCCAACTACTGCAGTCAGAACCAATGCGATTAAAAATTGTTGCAGGCGAATTACTCGGGTTAATGTAACCAGGCGATCGAGCAGCTTCTGCGGAGACCAAAGAGGTATGCGGATAAAAATCAAGCCAGCAATGCGTTGCAAAAGAGACCTGTCCCGCAATGGATATTTCTGCACTAATAACTGGTTCGTCTGGAGAAACTCATATAACTCCATAAGTTTTGATCGACCAGCCGCGGTATTCTGATTAACAGAAGCCAGCAAGTTTTCACAGGAATCGGCTGGCCAGTGGACCAGCAATTCAAAAAATGCCTGGGAGATATGGAAGTAACGGTGCCTAACTGGATCTGCGATCAGCCATACCGTTTCGCCATTGCGGTTCTGTGATTCACTCAGCAGTTTCAGCTCCGGACGCAGTTCGGGAAGATTTGCAGGGAGATCCATGCCTAGATGCCGAAAAACTGTCTAAGTTGCGACCAGGGTTTGCGAAATAAATAATAGGCCAATGTCACTCTATCACCATAAAGCTTTACCGTCCCTCTGGCTCCAAGTCGAGGTGTGCCCTCATCAGATGCCAGACTCGCCAAACCACGATACACAAGTACGTTATCGGGAGTCTGTATCGCGCTATACCCCAGGTAATCGAGTGTTCCGCTTAAAGCATGATTAGGCGCAATATCAAGAAAGAGCTGAATTTCTGCGCCGCCTCGCAGTGGTACCAGATCAGCAATTGGCAGATCCAACCTGATAGCCACTCGATCAGGGTCAGCAATAAGAAAAATACTTTCCCCAGTAGTCACCGGGCGTCCGATCCAGTATTCAGGATCATCGAATACAACTACACCTGGTCGTTCGGCTATTAATTGAACTCGCTCCAACTGGTATTGGGTATAGGCAAAAACCGCTTGCTGCTCCGCAAGTTTAGCTTGCCACACGGCAATCTGGCCTTTACTGTCAGAACTGAGAAATGCTGACTGCTCGAGACTCTCAAGCTCACGCTTTACCACTTGCAGCGTACTATGTGCCAGATCTCGCTCTGCCAGTAACTGTGTATCATCGTAGCTTGCGAGTACCTGCCCTGCTTCAATTTGCTCATAAGGCTGTACATATAACTCGCGAATCACTGCTGGAAATGGGGCTGTAACAGGAAATGGATTACGAGGTACTATCTGTGCGGGTGCCAGAACGCTCAAGCGAACAGGAATCCACATAATGGCGATCAATATCAGCGCGAAAACCGTCAAACGACGTGAATTTGCGAGCAGCCGCTTACCCGATGCTTGCTTCCAGGCATGTGAAACGCAGGTTCTGATTGGTTTCGCCAACAATAGATCTGCGCTACTCCAGATCGCATCCGCGGAAAGCAGTAATCCACCAATTAATTCCCCACTCGTTTTATCTGCAATTGGTAACCATAACAGGTAATTTCCCAATAGATTTTGATCTATAGTTTCTGCATCCGCCAAGTCGTCAATTGAAAACTCTGTAGGCTCATCATTTGGGAATGTGCGACTCAGTTTCCTGACCCGGTTTTCCAGGGTTTTTAAAAGTGGTGAAGTACGATCGAAATCAGCCAATTCGCTGATAGCGTGAATTCGTAAAGGACGTCCGCTGAACAACAGCGCTTTTCGGACTTGAAAAACTGAACTAATTTGATCGACAATTGTTTGACCAAGTTCCCGTTTGCGCGATCTGGAGAGCACTTCCTGTTGATACAGCAATGCCGCTGATAATTTTCTGAATCCGGTTTCAGCTTTGGTATTGGTACTTAATTCACTCATGATGCAGAACAACTGTGCCGGTCATACCAGGCAATAAACGCGAATCGGCGTCCGATATCTGTCCAATCAGCTCAATAGTCTGGCTTGCAGTGTCTACAATTACAGGTAAACCCAGCAATTCACCCTTGGCGCGCAGCGCACCACTCTCACTCTGAAATTCAAAACCAAATCCCACTGTTACAAAACCCAGCCATTCCTGTGGCGCGATGATTACCAATTCGAGCTGATCATTACCGACAATTTCCAATATTGGTTGATTGGCATCGACATTTTCATATGCGTTGACCAACCTGTTGGCAAGAACCCCATCGAATGGCGCTGTTACCGTACATCGATCGACCATTTCCACGGCAGCTTCGAGGCGTGCCTGAGAAAGCTTCACTTCCAATCGACTCAACTCCAATTCCAGTGCGGATGATGATGCCAGCTCCGACAGCCTTTCGAAGTTGCGTTTCCTTAGTTGAGAAGCTTCCAATTCAGCCTGCGCCGAATTCATTTGCGCTTGCTGCAATCGGCAATGTAAGCGGGCTAAAACATCTCCTTCGCTAAACTCTGCCCTCTCTTCTATCGGAAACTCACTGATGACACCCGCTTGCTGTGACGAAAGTGTCGCGCGATGTTCAGCTCTCACTACTGCACGCGCAGACAATTCGGCAGCATGCAAGTCACTAAAATGCAGACTGGCCACGAAGAGCAGGACTGCGGACAATTGAGTCTTGAGTTTCACAGCATCAAATCCCTAACGATTGCAGATAGTCCGCTAATACAGAAATATCATCAGTCTGGGGGAGTTCCTGAAAGCTGTACTCACCTGTCGTAAGTTTCAATTGACTGTATGCAGACTGCAATCTTGCCTGGCTCTCATCTTTGCGCAAATTTGCCAGCAACAGGTCCAGGTCTGCCTGAATTAAATCCAGCTCAGAAGCACTATCAGTCAAGAAGGCATCACTTTGCAGATTCTGCAGATCAGCGGAAATTTCTGCCAAGCGATTAGTCAGGTCAACCTGACGCTGAGCTTGTTCATAATTCACATAGGCGATATTTACCTGAGCAAGCACGCTCATGTTCAACGCCAGGTTTCGAAGTTCCTGGAGCCCTGCACGCGCTCGCTCCATATCAACTGAGTCGCTTCCACTCAAGAGATTCATCAGATTCCATGTGACGCGGATACCACTCCCTACCCACTCTTCGTTAGCAAGAAATCGATTTGAGTTTTGATTGTAGCCAACACTGAACTCAAGACCGGGATACATGCGTGCAATTGACTTCTTAATTTCATCTGCTGAAATTCGTTTCTGGTAGGTCGCTTCTATCAGTTCCGGCCGATTTATTAAGGCAAACTCCTCCAACACATCAACTGGTTCCACGCTAAAACTGAAATCTACTTCCTGCGCTACTACTGCAGTATTGAAAGTCGGCGGTAGATTCAGCAACTGATTAAGACGAGCCCTGGCAGCAATCATACTTTCACGCAGCGATTCGATCTGGGATAACTTGTTATACAAATTCTGCAAGTACGTCAGAGTTTGTGCAGGATCCTGTAAGCGTTCCCTTTCAATCGCTTCTGCCTGAGCAATAGCATCTTCCAGACGTTGCGCTAATGGCGCGAGCGCATTGGAAAGGTTTTGCAGAGCCACTAATTGCCAATAAGCATCCTTTATATCATGCGCGAGCTGCTGCAAAACACGACGTTGACGCTCCTGCAGAATCAATACCTGATTAGCCTGCTGTCGCGCCGAAAAATAGCTGACTCCAAAATCCAGAATGTTCCAGGCAACCTGCAATTCAGACTCTGTGCGCTCTCTTTCTTGCGATGTTGACAGCTCCAGCGATTCTCTTCCTGTTAGCAAGGACTGGCTAAACGAACCGAAATCGTTATTACGATCGGAATATCCGGCCGATGCGGTAATCCTTGGATACATGGACCACCGGCTGAAATTCAACTGATCCTGCGCAATTGCTTCTTCAGCCAACCGAATACGATTATCTAGATTAAAGACAATACCGTATGAAATAGCCTCCGCGAGCGTAAGCGGACCGTCCGGCAATTCTTGCATCGATTGAATCAGTCGCTGGTTGTAGGTCAGCTCTTCCGCTATTTCCTGTTCCGTAAGCGGGTCAGGTGCCACTACACAAGCGGTGGCAGCAAACATTACGACGAACAGGGTTATCCAGTTTCTGGTAAATTTAATCATTATCCTAATCTTGATTTATTGCTGTGGGTTTTACGAGATGGATTCACTCAACTCCAACTCTAATTCGTCTGCTGCACGCTGGCGAGATTCATACTCCCGCTTCAACTGAGCATTAAAATTATTGGTAGTTGATGCAGTCACTTCTGACTCATCTACCTGATTGTAATCAGCTAGCAAGCTGGCAATGAGCTGGCTTTGCCAATCTGAATCCGTAGAAGCCTGTTGGAGATCTTCAGCCGCTTCTTCCTCAGTTGTGGCAGGATCCTCTTCTCCATCTTCAGTTTCAGTATTATCAGACTGTTCTTCTAACGTGGATTCGTCGCTAACTTCTTCAGAAGACTCATCGGCTTCAGTTGACTCTGCAACCTGCTGAATATCTTCAGGCGCGACCATCAGGACAACAGTCACTTCTTCACCACTGTCCTGCACCAGCACCAACTGTACCCGGTAACTGGTGGTATCTCCGTCCGGCCTGCGACCGGTCAGGCGAAGAACATCGGTTTCCTCTCCCGAAGCTTCCATCCAATCGGGCAGTCCATCCTGAACAGTAAGTCGCACTGTGCCACCACCGACATCAGAGGCCTGCACAACATAAGACTGCTCGTTTTCACCATTCTGACTGGCCTCAGCCACTGCAGAAACATTAACTGTTACAGAACCTTGCGCCTGTGCTCCGAAAGTGCCATTGAATACAAAAGTTCCAGCCACATTGTTGGTCGGCGTGGTCGGTTGCAAATTAGGCGTATTGGAAAAGCTGTTGCCCTGTGCCGAAGTCGCCGGAGTCGAAGGAGTAACTGGCGTGACCACAGGCGCCACCGGAGTTGATTGCGGTGGCGCGCTGTTATTTGTACCAGTAACAGGCGTACTGGCCTCCACCGGTGTGGTTTCTACCGGTGTCTCGGGGGCCGGACTCTCGCTTTCCACCACGGGAGGGGGCTCCACTTCGGGCTCTGGTTCAGGCTGTGGCTCCGGTTCAGGCTGTGGCTCCGGTTCAGGCTGTGGTTCCGGTTCTGGCTGTGGCTCTGGCTCAGGCTGCGGCTGTGGCTCCGGCTCGGGTTGTGGCTCTGGCTCAGGCTGCGGCTCTGGCTCAGGCTGCGGCTCTGGCTCAGGCTGTGGCTCTGGATCAGGCTGCGGCTCTGGCTCAGGCTGTGGCTCTGGCTCAGGTTGTGGCTCTGGATCAGGGTCCTGTGCCCCCACTGGCGTCACATCGATGGTAATCGTGTTCGCCGTACCATCAGCCAACTCACCA
>CAYOND010000036.1:0-2050 GCA_964405225.1 uncultured Pseudohongiella sp. | reverse complement strand
CAGAAACACTGGCAGTATCGCCACCGCCATTGGAAGTGATGACAGGCGCATCATTGGTATCTGCCTGATCAGTCACAGTTACGGTGATTACCTGAGTATCAGTGCCACCTCTACCATCGCTGGCCTGCACTTCCACAACATAGGTATTGTTTTCATCAGTATCAGTGGGGTTTTCAAAGTCAGGCGCTGATACAAAAGTCAGCACGCCGGTTTCGGAATCGATCTCAAATTTGTCCGAATCCACACCACCGGTGATGCTGTAGGTGACTGTGTCAGCATCCGCATCGTCCGCGATGACTGTCGTTACTGCAGTCTGATTCTCGGCCGAATCAATACTCGCTGTATCTCCTCCGCCATTGGAAGAGATTACTGGATAGAGATTGGATGCCGATAATGGCGTGGAGAAGACGCCCAATGCTTCATAGAAACTACTGGAGTTGGTGCCACCATCAAGACCACCGATATCGCCGTTGATGGAGTTATTCTGTGTAAGCGTCAGTACCACATAGCGCATTTCGGTATTCGCATCGATGGTCACCCCGGAAGTGCTTGCTACGCGTGTAGCAAAGGCATCGAAATTGAATTTGAGACTGACGAAGATGTCAGTGTTACCGTCTGCATCCAGATCATAATTCGTCGCTTCTGAATCATTCGATGCAGAGACAGTAGAAACGTCGAATACCCCATCGGTAGCTGCCGTACCATTGGTAATGCTGGTAGAGGCAGGTGAATCGTTTGCCCCGGTGCCAGGATCAAACCAGGTTACGCCGTTACCATTGCTACGCGCATCCATACTGGCAAATATGTCAAGCGCCCCATCCTCATCCACATCAATACCGATCAATGCAACTGAGCCGAAACCTCCTTTGCCGTCGTCTGATCCAAGCCGGAAGCGGAAATACAACTCATCATCGGAGGTATCTTCGGTAGTCCCCTGATCCTCATAGTAGGTGTATAACATCGGATGATTCGCATCACCCACCAGATCAAGGTCGGATACACCAGCCTGGGTATCATCATTAAAATCGAAATCGGCACCTTTAAATGCCACCACCCATTCAGTGCTGTCACTGTTGAGCGCAAGTGCCGTTAACAGGTATTGATAATTGCCAGTCCAGGCTGGATTAAGCTGACTAATTGCCTCTATGTCACCTGTGGAATATTCCAAATCCCAGTTCCCACCCAGCGCACTGGAACCTGACAAGTCCGTGGATGCGGCAACATCCGCTCCTGTCAATTCCGCTAAACGAGAGATAAACGCCTCACCACTATCGCTCTGCGCCACATTACAGCCAAATAAAAGAATGTCAGCATCGGGTGTTAAAGCTTGCTGCCATTGTTGAAGCTGGTGTGAAAAATTTTCAATATTGGACGCGTGTAATACCTGGTTGCCGAGCGTTATTTCCCCGTCATCTCCGTGAGAAATAATTGAAATACTGGATACGGAAGACAATTCTGCAAGGTATCGATTAATCTGCTCGATGCCGCTTTCATTTGTGGTAAGTTCGATAATCAGGGTATCTGTATCTTCGTACTGGTCTTTGAAGTACTGGGGATCGCGTGCGGAAGCATCAATAAAGACAACATTGACTGAGTTGGGCTGTTCACTGGCTGCCATGAACTCGGCCACCAATGAACTGACACGTTGGTCAAGGGCTTTTTCATCAATTAACGAATCGCTATCTGAACCATCGAGCCCTTCCTGGGTTCCCATACCGATTTCTGCAGCAATGGCGGCGGCGCCATCGTAATGAATTCTCTGTTCAAGCGGTAATAGTGAATATTTTTGCTTCATGGCTCAGGTCTTTATTATTGTCTGGATATTTTCAGGGACTGGATTGCAACTCATTGAATCAATTCATTTTTAAAAATTTACAGCACCTCCGATCTTAACTCAAGGCAATTTCAATCAGATAACGGCCCGGCTCCATGATCTCAAGGGACGTATGGAGTGGCGCGGACGCATCGAGGCGAGATTCGAAAACAGTCTCCTCTGCCCCATCCTGCCTCACCCGTATCATGCCAGCGCCTTCGCTATTGCGCGCCAGGG
>CAYOND010000035.1:0-15693 GCA_964405225.1 uncultured Pseudohongiella sp. | reverse complement strand
GGCAAAGAGTATGACGTTGACTCTCTGTCTGAAGAATCAAAGGCGCAGTTGGTTAATTTGCGGTATGTAGACTCTGAGCTTGCACGACTTCAAGCCCAAGCGGCCACTTTGCAAACAGCGAGAATTGCTTATGGACGAGCTTTGAAGCAGACACTAGAGCAAGGCGAAGCGCCGAAAGAAGACGAAGTCAATATTGAAGGGCTAGGCGACTCGATTCAGTTCGATGGCTAGAAAGGCTAACGAGAGTAAGTAAGAGGAATTACGGGAGCCAACTCTTAACGGGGTTGGCTGTTTTTGTGCGTGGGTGTTTCGCAGTATGCGGATGGTTTGCGCTTTGTGATTACTTTGCGTTGTTTACGAAACGCGATGTGGAAGCGTGAAAAAATGTATTTACTCAAAATTGGAAAATCAATACTATTGGATAAATTATCCACAATCAGCACATAACCATAATAGGAAAAGATTATGACTGATATCAGAAAGATCAAAATAAATATGATAGTAGCTTGTTTGATTTTTACTGTATTGAAAAGTATGACTACGAATGCGGTTGATGTTGACATAGAGTTTTTCGCAGGGAATCACTACGAGTATATCGAGACTCCTATGAGTTGGTCAGACGCAGAAGACTTTGCGGAAAAGAAAGGCGGCCACATCGCTATAATTAATTCTTACCAAGAAAATTATTTTGTTAAAAACATATCGCTATCAGCAAATACAAGCGCAGCCGATGGAGGAGGATCTACCTATGTATGGCTAGGAGCAACAGATGAAGAAAACGAAGGGGAATGGAAATGGGTTGATAACTCTTCAGTAGAGCCGAGGAGGTTCACCAATCGGACTATGTGGGGTTCTGGACTCGCTTTCAACGAAGGAGAATCTGAACCCGATAATTTCAATAACAATCAACACTGCATGGCTTTAAGTCAAGGTAATTGGCCATTAAACGCTACCAGAGCTGAAGCATTTGGTTTAAGCGGTCAGTGGAATGATATTAATTGCGACAATAAGCTAGCATTCGTAATTGAATATGAAGCGGCGTCCAAACTAGACGGTACTAAGTTTGTTATCCCCAATCTTTTTTACGAAGATAAGTCTTATTTAGCAGAATTTGAAGCAACGAGCTGTGAAACACTTTGCTTTAAATTGACGAACGCAGAGCCTTCGAGTCGTAACGTCAGCATAAATGCGCCACGTGTTTCAGGTTCATCTATAGTAGTTCCTTACTTTGAATTTAACTCTGAAGCATATAAGTTAAATTTCGACGTTGATCTAACGGACGTTCCAATTATCAAGTTATCTAAGTACGAAGTCATTCCCTCTGCCTCATTTGTACCGTCTGAAACTTGGGAAATCTCGACACCGGCTGAAATGGGATTCGACGAAGAAAAGTTCCAAGAAGCCGTTGCGTGGGTCTTTAGTGAAGACGTAACTCAGAGTCTAGTCGTTATAAAAAATGGGGTTCTGGTCTATGAGCAATACGCTGCAGATTATAATGAACAATCACTTGCGACTTCCTGGTCCGCAGGGAAATCGTTCACAAGCCTCGCTCTAGGGCTAGCGATTGACGCTGGATATGTAGGTTCAGTAGACGGTAGTGCGGCTGAGTTTATAACTGAGTGGCTAGAGAGCGATAGAGAAGCTATAAAAATACGAGATATATTGCAGATGTCCACAAATTTAGCCACTCAGAACCTCGATGAATTAAGGATTTCCTCTACCGGTAGCAGGGAGCCAGAGACTGGCCAGAAGGAAGGATTTTGGCTGTACGGCGCATCCATCGATGCAGATGGGAAAATTGTCCGGCCAGATATAGATGAAGTGAGTATAAATCGCGAGTTAGCCAGACCCTACGATGCTAAAGATCGCGTTTTTGACTATAAAAATTCCGAGACTCAGCTAATAAAGGTAATTACAGAAAGAGCTACTGGTGACGATTTTGAATCGTATATAAATAAAAATTTATTTAATAAGATCGGTATCCCAGACGTTGAGCTGTGGAAAGATGCTCATGATAACTACTATGCAATGTGCTGTTACGATATGACGCCGCGGCAGTTTGCTAGGCTAGGTCTTCTCATGTCGAGAGAAGGAAAATGGGGGAACGATCAGATAATATCACCGGAATGGGCTGTAAGCTCTATCGAAGATAACGTCCAACATACGGCGGAATTTGCGAAATTCAATGATATCTACTATGGATATCAATGGTGGGTGCGGGACGATTGGTTTTATGCATTAGGTTTGTTTGGTCAATTGATTGCAATACATCCAGGCGCTGACTTAATAGTAGTGCGAAATTCAGTTACCGATATAATATTGAATTCGGGCGAAAAGGTACGAGACGCTGCAAATTTCCATACTATCAGAAACTATAGTAATCCAGGCTATATGGGCGATTTGTTTACAAACTTTCTGGAAGCGTTAAATTAAGTAAGTCATGAGTTAAATTTATTTCGATTGATAGACGAATAATCGCGAGATACTCGTCTCAGAGCGATTTCTGTAGTTTTAAATTTAAGACCAGTTCATTAAGACCACGTGTTTTTACTTTGGAATTTTGCAGACAGATTTCTATCTTTTATAGACGTTATTAAGTGTAGGTATTCTGTAGGTAACACATAATATACCCACAGTATCATTATCTAAGTCACTGAATAGATTAAAGATACTGAAATACCAAATTTGGTCACTCACTATAAAACTCCCTATCCTCAACATTCTTCGGGCATGCGCCAAAGCCAGCACCTATCAGAGCGAGAGCAATAAACCTCATGGAAGCCCTGCGTGAACTCAGCAACAAGGCCAAAGCCCGATTCCAGGCCCGCTTCCCCGGGTTATATGCAAAAATACCTGCGTATGCCGACCTGATCCGGCTCAACAGGCCAATCGGTATCTATTTATTGTTATGGCCCACGCTGGCGGCGCTGTGGATTGCTGCCGAGGGTGTGCCGGATATTTCCCTGTTGATTATTTTTACTCTTGGCGCCGCTGTCATGCGCTCGGCTGGTTGCTGTATTAATGATTTCGCCGATGCCGGCATCGACGGCAATGTGGAGCGCACACAGAAGCGACCGCTGGCAACTGGTGCCCTGACGCGCCGTGACGCGATCAATTGTTTCGTCTTGCTTGCTGGTATCGGATTCGTGCTGGTGTTGTTAACCAACTGGACTACAGTGCTGTTGTCATTCGGTGCAATCGCAGTCGCAGCGCTGTACCCATTTATGAAACGCTACACTCACCTGCCCCAGCTCGTTTTGGGCGTGGCCTATTCCTGGGGCATATTGATGGCCTTCACTGCTCAAGCAGATCACATCCCGCAAATAGCCTACGTGCTGTTCGTGGCAAATGTTATCTGGACTGTTGCCTATGACACAGAATACGCCATGGTCGATCGCGAGTTCGATCTGAAAATAGAGGTCAAGTCTACCGCAATATTATTCGGCGACATGGACAAGATGATGATCGGTAGCCTGCAGGCATTATTCCTGTTTGCGCTGTGGCTGGTCGGTCGCCAACTGGAACTGAACGCCTGGTACAGTCTTGGCCTGTTGGTCGCCACAATCCTGATCGTCTATCAGCAATATCTCATCAAGGATCGCCTGCCCGGGCCATGCTTTAAGGCATTCCTCAACAACCACTGGGTTGGCCTTGCGGTATTCGTCGGCGTGGTTTTCAGCTACATCTAATTCTGTTCAAGGCTTGATTGTCAGGTACCACCAGAAGCAGCCGTTTATTTTTATCGGCCGGTAAAACTTTGTAATCCAGTCTGCGCTCTGCCTAATATTAAAGCGTGAATATCTTGGGTACCTTCATAGGTATTCACCACTTCCAGATTCTGCGTATGTCGCATAACCGGATACTCATCCGATATCCCGTTACCACCCAGCATGTCGCGAGCTTCCCGCGCCGCATCCAGTGCCTTCACACAGGAGTTGCGCTTCAACAGCGAAATCAGGGGCGGTGAAAGCTTGCCTTCGTCTTTCAAACGACAGGCTTGCAGACAACCCTGTAGTCCCAGTGAAATCTCGGTTTGCATGACAGCCAGCTTTTTCTGGATCAATTGATTGGCCGCTAACGGACGACCAAACTGTTTGCGATCGAGCGTATATTGCAGCGCAGTGTGCCAGCAGGTTTCTGCTGCGCCCAGTGCGCCCCAGGCAATGCCGAGGCGAGCTGAATTGAGACAACTAAACGGACCATTGAGGCCCTGGGCACCGGGCAGTTTGTTTTCTTCCGGCACAAACACTTCATCCATGACAATCTCGCCAGTGATCGAAGCGCGCAAGGCCAGCTTGCCTTCAATCTTCGGTGCACTGAGGCCTTCCATGCCCTTATCAAGAATGAAACCACAGATGACACCATCATCATCTTTTGCCCATACGATAAATACGTCGGCGATGGGCGAATTGCTGATCCAGTTCTTGGCGCCAGAGAGGCTGTAGCCACCTTTTACGGAACGCGCCCGGGTAACCATACCGCCGGGGTCTGATCCATGGTCCGGCTCGGTGAGTCCGAAGCAACCGATAAATTCACCGCTGGCGAGCTTGGGCAGGTATTTTTGCTTCTGCTCTTCAGTGCCGAACACATTGATGGGATGCATCACCAGCGAGGATTGCACGCTCATCATGGAGCGATATCCGGAATCCACTGCCTCGATTTCCCGGGCAATGAGGCCATAGCAGACATAATTCATCCCGGCACAGTCATAGCCTTCAATGGTCGGGCCCAGCAAGCCCAATGCGCCCATTTCGGTGAATATCGCCGGATCGGTTTCTTCATTGCGGTAAGCCTCACGCACGCGCGGCAGGAGTTTCTCCTGGGCGTACTTGCGTGCGGTATCACGTACCATGCGCTCTTCCTCGGTGAGTTGCTGGTCCATGAGGAACGGATCTTTCCAGTCAAATGGCACGTCGTCAGTTCTTACCGACATATTTCTTCTCCTAAGCGTATTGGGGTCCTGTCCGGGCAGGGCGTGCTAGTTTACCAAATTCCGGCCAATTCTCTAAATGCTGTGCTTTGGCTCACTGGTTAAACGACACATCTGCCAATTTGATGGCGGATTAACCCGTGCCACGCGGCCATGTTTTGCTAGAATACCCCGCCATGGATGTTTCCCACATACTCGATTCCCTGAACGAAGAACAACGCAATGCAGTCGCCAATCCAAGCCAGAACCTGTTGGTGTTGGCAGGTGCTGGCAGCGGCAAAACTCGTGTGCTGGTGCATCGCATTGCCTGGTTATTACAGGCCGAGAACGTCTCACCCTTTGGTGTGCTGGCTGTCACCTTTACCAACAAGGCAGCACGGGAAATGCGCAGCCGCATCGAAGAGTTGCTGGGGCAATCTTTCGGTGGCATGTGGGTCGGTACTTTCCATGGCCTGGCGCATCGCTTGCTGCGTGCCCACTGGCAGGAAGCCGGCCTGGTAGAAGATTTTTACATTCTGGACAGCGACGATCAGCTACGCCTGATCAAACGACTGGCGCGCTCCCTGCAAATAGACGATGACAAGTGGCCACCAAGACAATGCCAGTGGTGGATCAATTCGCAAAAAGATGAAGGCCTGCGTGCCAATAACATCGAAGAGTTTGACGACGACTATACTCGTACCATGCTGCGCCTCTACCGCGCATACGAGGAAGCTTGCGAACGCGGGGGCATGATCGACTTTGGCGAGATACTGCTGCGTGCACACGAGTTATGGCTGAAGAATCCCCAGATTCTGTCTCACTACCAGAAACGCTTTCAGCACATCCTCGTGGATGAGTTCCAGGACACTAACGCAATCCAGTATGCCTGGCTGCGTGTGCTGGCAGGCCAGGATAACAACCTCATGGTGGTTGGTGATGATGACCAGTCTATATATGGCTGGCGCGGCGCCCGCATCGAGAACATTCAACAGTTCAGTACCGACTTCCCGGGCGCAGAGCTCGTGCGCCTGGAACAGAACTATCGCTCTACCGGCACCATTCTCGGTGCCGCCAACAAACTCATTGCAAATAACACCGGGCGCCTCGGCAAAAATCTATGGACCGAAGGCACCGATGGCGAACAAATCAGCCTGTATGAAGCCTTCAACGAACAAGATGAGGCCCGCTTTGTTGTCGACCGCATTCAGGACTGGTCCAACGGCGGTAACCGTCGCAGTGATGCAGCTATCCTTTATAGATCGAATGCGCAATCACGGGAACTGGAAGACGCCCTGCTGCGGGTCGGCATGCCTTACCGAATCTATGGCGGCCATCGCTTCTACGAACGCCTGGAGATCAAGAACGCGCTGTCCTATCTGCGGCTCCTGGTAAACCGCCATGATGACACCGCGGTGGAGCGCATTATTAATGTTCCCACGCGCGGTATTGGCGGTCGCACGATCGAAGTGATTCGCAACATCGCACGAGAGCAGAGTATTTCGCTTTGGCAGGCCTGTGTGATCGCTGTTAATGAAAGCCACTTGACCAGCCGCGCTGCCAACGCGGTCCTCGCATTTCTCACCCTCATCGATGATATGCAGGAGCATTGTGGCGATCTGGAGCTGCACGAAAAGGCCGATCATGTCATCAAGCACAGTGGCTTACCCCAACACCATGAGAAAGAAGGGGGTGAAAAGGCCAGAGCGCGTCTGGAAAACCTGGAAGAACTGGTTAGCGCTGCCAGCAACTTTGATGGTGGCGAAATCGATAGCCAGGACCCGGACGATATGGACATCACTTCAATGAATTATCTGGCCGCATTTTTGGACCAGGCCGCACTCGATGCGGGTGAAACCCAGGCCGATGAATCGGAAGACGCCGTGCAGTTAATGACACTGCACTCTGCCAAGGGTCTGGAATTTCAACTGGTATTTCTTGTGGGTCTGGAAGAAGGTTTATTTCCTCACAAGATGTCTATGGATAATCTCAACGGCCTGGAGGAAGAACGCCGGCTTTGCTATGTGGGTATCACAAGAGCCAAATCCAAGCTTTATATGAGCTATGCCGAATCACGTCGTATGCATGGTGATATAAACCTCTGCCGACCCTCACGATTTATCAAGGAAGTGCCGGCCGAACTGATTGATGAGATTCGCCTGAAAACCACCATTCGCCATTCACCGGCAGTGGGTGGAAAACGTCTGGGCACCAGCAATGGTCATAATGGCAAGGTAGATGTCCCTGAGACCGAGCTCTCACTGGGCCAGCGTGTGGCCCATGGCAAATTCGGTGAAGGGGTAATCCTGAACTATGAAGGGCAGGGTTCCAGCGCCCGGGTTCAGGTAAACTTCGATGCGGTGGGTAGTAAGTGGCTGGTGCTGTCCTATGCCAAGCTGGAAGTGCTTGGTAACTAAAATCACAGGTATATAGATGAAGAAACTGTCTCTGCTGTATTTCGCGCTCGTTCTCGCCGGTTGTGGTGAATCCCGGGTGGCCTCCAGTGCTGGCCCCGCGTCTGCGACTGATCAAACAGTCTATGAATGGAAGATGATTACTTCCTGGCCCAAGAACCTGCCAGCGCTAGGCACTTCGCCCGAGTATTTCGCGGATATTGTGGAGACCATGAGTAACGGACGCATGCGCATCCGTGTCTTTGGTGCCAACGAACTGGTAGGTGGGCTGCAGGTATTCGATGCCGTGTCGCAAGGTGTCGCGGAGATTGGTCACACCGGTGCCTATTACTGGCAAGGCAAAATACCTGCTACTCCTTTCTTTTCTTCCATTCCGTTTGGCATGACCAGCTATGAGCAAGATGCCTGGCTGCGCTTCGGCGGTGGCAATGAGTTGTGGCAGGAGTTGTATGCGGATTTCAATTTGATTCCGGTACGTGGCGGTAATTCCGGCACGCAGATGTTCGGCTGGTTTAACAAGGAAATCAATTCGCTTGCAGACCTGCAAGGTTTGAAGATGCGCATTCCCAGCCTTGGTGGCGAGGTCTTTCGCCGTGCTGGCGGTACTCCAGTGACCATGCAGGTCAGTGAAGTATTCACCGCATTGCAGACCGGTGCACTCGATGCCACTGAGTTTGTCAGTCCCTATAACGATCGCACAGCCGGTTATCACACGGTTGCCCGCTACTATTATTACCCCGGCTGGCATGAGCCCGGTTCCACGCTGGAAGCCATCTTTAACAAGGAACGCTTCGAGGCATTACCAGAAGATTTACAGCAAATACTGTTAACTGGTGCCGAAGTGATGAACCAGACGCTGCTCGATGAACTCACTGCGCGTAACAACGAAGCACTGCGCGCGCTGGTGGAAGATGAAGGTGTGGAGCTGCGACGCCTGCCCGACGATGTGCTGCTGGAGCTGCGCCGCATTTCCGAGGACGTAGTCCAGGAACTGGCCGCTTCAGATGAAGACGCAGCGAGGGTCTACGAATCCTGGAGCAGCTTTCGTACAGGTGTGATGAACTACAACCACATCGCCGAAGAAGCCTTTATTGAAGCACGAAACTTGCCACGCTAAAGCGTAAACCATTCAGGCTCAAGCGCGGTTTCGATAGAGCAACCACGCTGCCATGAATACAAACGTAAATGAGCCGGCTAGCAAAGTGTAAAATAACAGGTCTGCCTGGTCAGTTACAAAGCTTACTGTTTGATAAAACTCTCCAAAGACTCCAATTGAAGCCAGCCCTAAACCCAGACCACCCAAGGGTTTGCTCTTGCTAAGTGCCATGCTGAAACACAGGAATATTGATACAAAAAAACAGCGGCAATAGACGAAAATGCTGCGACTCCGGAGGGCGGTGCATCGCCTTGCAAAATATCTATAAAGAGTAACGCCAGGATTGAATAAGACAGGGCCAAGAGTACAAACAGGCTGACCATCAGTATCCGTGATTGTAATATGGGCAGTCTGCTTGTCGAATCTTTTTGTCGTAGTCCTTTTAGCCAGGCGTTCTTGAAGCCTGAAGGTTTGAAGATTGACTCCCGACGGTCAGCTTCAATGAAGTGTAGCAGCGATTTATTATATTTAGCCGCAGTGGCCGGCATACCGAATTCAATATAGGCCAGCGTGATGCCAATAATCTCTGCCGGTAAGGTAAAAAACTGCAGATAGTTTGCTAGTGAAGAGTTAAGCATTGCCTATTACCCCTTCTGTAGAAAAAGACTATAAGCCAGACTGTGCTAGCGTTCTATTGCTCCACCGCAAAATCACTAGTCAGTCAGGACTCTGGGCTTACCCTCATCATCGATTGCCACGAAGATGAACAATCCGGTCGCGACTTTTTGTAGGTCACGGGTCTGAAGATGAACTGAGCTCCACACTTCCACCTGGATATGTATTGAGGTGTGCCCGGTTTTAACCACTGAGGCATAACAACTCACCGTGGCACCAACGCGCACCGGACGAATGAAACTGACATCCTTGATAGCTACCGTCGCTGACCTGCCTTTGGCCACATCCTTCGACATAATGCCCGCCGCCAGATCCATTTGTCCCACCAGCCAGCCCCCAAAAATATCGCCATTGGCATTGGTGTCTTTGGGCATGGCCAGTGTTTGCAGGGCCAGTTCGCCTGAAGGTTTGGTGTCACTCATGAAAAATTCCTAGCGCAGTAGTTGAGGTAGCCATGTGGCAAGCTGTGGTTGCCAGGCCAATAATAGCATTACCCCGATCTGCATGAGGACAAAAGGCACCACGCCCCGGTAGATATCACTGGTAGCAACACTGGCTGGCGCAACACTGCGCAGATAAAACAGGGAAAAGCCAAACGGTGGTGTGAGAAATGAAGTCTGCAGGTTGATGGCGATCATGATGCCTAGCCAGACAGGATCCAGTCCCATCGCCAGTAAGACCGGACCGACTAGAGGCACAATCATGAAAGTGATCTCGATAAAATCAAGAATGAAGCCAAGCAGGAAGATCAACAGCATGACAATCAACGTGGCAGTGATCACGCCACCCGGCATTGCCGTTAACCACTCTTCGATAAGCAAGTCGCCCCCCAACCCACGGAACACGGACGAGAATATCGCAGCGCCCACAAGAATAAGATAGACCATCGAAGTTACGCGTGTGGTTTCGATTGCTACATCGTGCACCACTTGCCTGTTAAGCTGGCCGCGCCCGGCCGCCAGCAACATGGCCCCTACTGCACCAATACTGGCCGCTTCGGTTGGCGTAGCCAGCCCAAACAATATGGAACCCAACACCGCCACCATCAACACAATCGGGGGCAGCAATCCACGCAGCAATGCAATGAATAATTCGCGACCACTGACTTTTGCTTCCACGCGTGCTGGTGGCGCTGCATCCGGTTTGAAAATGGCAATCACTACTACATAGGTAATGTACGCACCAACCAGCAATAGCCCTGGTATAAGTGCACCAGCGAATAAATCACTAATGGAAACAAAATCGGGTGCAAACACACCAGCGTTTAACTGTGATTGCTGATAAGCATTGGAAATCACTTCGCCCAGTAATACCAAACAAATGGATGGCGGAATGATTTGTCCAAGTGTGCCTGTGGCGCACAAGGTCCCTGTGGCCAGCGGCGCCGAGTAGCCGCTTTTGAGCATCGTAGGCAACGACAGGATGCCCATCGTCACGACAGTTGCGCCTACTATTCCGGTACTTGCCGCCAACAGCATGCCTACAATGATTACCGATATCCCCAGACCACCAGGCAAACTGGCCATCGCGATAGCCATGTTCTTCAACAGGTCTTCGGCTATGCGGGATTTCTCCAGCATCACACCCATGAATACAAATAGCGGCACAGCAAACAGGTTCTGGTTCACCAGAATGCCGTAGATGCGATTGGGAATCAGAGACAAATAAGCTCCGTCAAAACCTCCCAGCATCGTGCCGAACCCGGCAAACAGCAACGAGACACCCGCCAGGGTGAGCGCCACCGGATATCCAGCCATCAGCATCAGACAGATGATCAGAAAGAAAATAATTGGCAGTATTTCAAACAGCATCAGTGCTGTTGCTCGCCGCGAATACGGTGCCAGGCTTTCATTGCCTCGGCCAGGCCCTGTACCAACATCAGGCCCGCCAGCAGGAGGATGCTGCTCTTGAGTATATATACGAATGGCATGCCACTGGCTTCTGCAGAGCCTTCCCTGACCCGCCAGGAAACAGCAACATAATCCCAACTAAAGTAAATAATGATAGCCATGGCCGGCATCAGAAATAGCACAGTACCCAGTAGATCTACCCAAGCCTGATTGTTAGGTGCAAGCCTGTTATAAAATATATCAACACGCACATGGGCTTTTTCTTTCAGGGTATACGCAGCGCCCAGACTGAATATGGCGGCGTTGATGTACATCACCGATTCTTGCATGGCGATCGAGCCATAGTTGAATACGTATCGCAGCACCACCACCAGCGCCATCATCAGCACCATGATTAATGCCAACCAGGAAATTGCGCGGCCAAGCTGGTCACTTAAATTGTCGATGAATTGAATTAGCTGTCGCATGCAGCTTGGGCCCCTAGGTTAGCCAGATTCTTAACATCTGGTATGTCAGCACCACCATGGTAAGCGTCAATATAACCATGAGTATGGCGAGAAACCAGACCACACCCCGCCGGGCATTTATCTTGCAGCGTTGCCACCAACCCATTTCCGGGCTGGCGCGAGGCGGGACACGGGAGAATACACCAGCAACGCTGTATAAAGTGAGGCACCAACAAAATAACAGGCCACAAGGACCCAGCCAGGCCGCACCCTCCCACCAGGTCGGATTTACGGCACTGAGGATAAATCCGGCCAAACCAAGAATCCCCAGAAGTATGATCAGGGGTCGCAAGCGGTGCAGGATGATGGCGATGCGTTGCAGGCGCTCAATCATGGGTTACAATCTATGTTACTCGGCGTCGAATTGTCTGTAGCCGTCAAATTATCACAACTACATCCTGATCTCCGATTCCATTGACCGAAAAAGCATCTATACAAACCACCGAATTGCCGTTCATCGCAGGGGTAAATGAGTCTGGCGAGCCAGTGTTCGAAAGCCTCACAGCCGAGCTGTTGGAGGATGATCCTGATCATGTGCGTTTATTGCGCTCTCCCCTGTTCGCCAGAAACCTTGCTGCCGGTGACAAACTCAAGGTGATCAATGCGGCAACTGCCGAGTATCAGCTGGTACAACGCAGTGGTAATCTGTGTGTGCGGGTTTTTCGTAAGGAGTATATGTCCGAGGTAGATGAGTATTTGTCGCCCAAGCTGGAAAAGCTGGGTGGCAGCACAGATCTGCGCAGCGAACGCGCGCTGGTTTATTCCATCCACTATTCCATAGGGTTTCAGGCAATCGAGGATTTGTTAAACCAGGCATGCCATACATATCCCGATATGGTCTGGTACTATGGCAATGTCTACGATCCGGAAGACGGGACTACACCGCTTAACTGGTGGCAGGACCTGCAAACAGAAAAGTAGGACTTGCTCCAGCACATTCAATATCAACAGGAACACTAACCCAACAAAATGTTAATTGTCGTTTCACCCGCCAAATCACTGGATTATGAATCCAAAGTTAAAACCAGTAAATTCACCAAGCCGGCTCTGATCGACCAGGCTGAACCAGTACTGAAAAAGCTGCAATCCATGAGTGCCGGACAATTGTCCAAACTCATGCATATGAGTGCGCCACTGGGAGAATTAAACCATGAGCGCTATCAAAACTGGGCGCCGGAATTTACTCCCGAAACAGCGCGCCAGGCTTTATTCGCATTTAAAGGCGATGTCTATCTCGGGCTCGAAGCAGAACAACTTTCCGCTGCCGATCTAACTTTTGCACAGGATCATTTGCGCATCCTCTCTGGTCTGTATGGTGTATTGCGACCACTGGACCTGATGCAGCCGTATCGTCTGGAAATGGGCACGTCGCTAAAAGTGGGCCGCAAGAAAAACCTTTATGAATTTTGGGGATCAAAACTCACTGAGTTTATCAACGCTGACCTCGATGCTTTAGCGGCGAAGAAAGAAAAAAGGATACTGGTGAACCTGGCGTCGCACGAGTATTTTAATTCTCTGCAACCGAAATCTATCGAGGCAGAAATTATTACACCGGTATTCAAGGACTTTTCCAGTGGCAAGTATCGGGTGCTGAGTTTTTTCGCCAAAAAGGCGCGCGGTCAAATGGTGTCTTTTATTATCAGGAATCGCATCAAGGACCCGACAAAGCTCAAGGAATTCGACATAGAAGGCTATCAATACAGCGAATCTGAGTCTTCAGATAGCAAGCCGGTGTTTCTGCGCAAGCAGAAGAAATAAACATAAAAATGTCAGACCCCGACACGTTACCCTTCAGCCAGGCCAGCGAAAATAACAAGCAGCCAATTAATGAAGTGCTGCAAAGACATCTCGGTAATATTACCGATGTGCTTGAGATTGGTGGTGGCACTGGACAGCATGCTACGTTCTTTGCCGAACAATTCCCCCGACTAATCTGGCAATCAACCGATGTGCCTGCCAATGTGGCGACTCTGAATCTGCGTATCAAACATGCAGCGCTGCCCAACTTGCCTGATGCTACTGCCCTGGATGTGGATGCATTACCCTGGCCTGTAAATAACTTCAACGCGATTTATACTGCCAATACCCTGCACATCATGGCCGCTGAGTCGGTCGTTAATTTTTTCCAGGGTGTTGGATCATACCTGAACGCCAACGGACTATTGCTGGTTTATGGCCCGTTTAAATACGCAGGCGAATTCACAACCGAAAGCAATGCCCGCTTTGATGTCTGGCTCAAGAACCAGAACCCGGTGAGTGGTATCCGAGATTTTGAGCGTGTGGATGCCCTGGCCGAGGATGCCGGCTTGAGATTGCTGGAAGACAATTCCATGCCAGCGAATAACCAGCTCCTGGTATGGAAAAAAGTGCCCTGACTTCAATCTGACGCCGCATCCTGCAATTGCTGCCGGGACTGTTAAACCTCGCCAGAAAAGGTGACAATCCTCATCACAACCAATGATGTCTGGAGAACATTATGCAGAAGTTAAAATTTATCCTTGCCGGCTTCACCTTGAGCTTATTCGCCAGTCAGGCGGGCGCCCAGGTTGCTGGCAGTATCGAGCAATTAAGCTGGATGACTGGTAACTGGGCAGGTCAGCTTGGGCCAAACCAGCTTGAAGAAAACTGGACCAACACTGATGGTAGCTCGCTCGTGGCCGCAGTGCGTATGACAGGCGGCGGCGCTACCAGCATGTTCGAAATGATCACCATCGAGGAAGTTGACGGTTCACTGGTGCTGCACATCCAGCAATGGGATCCCGGCTTTCAACCCCGCACCGCAGAAGCGGCCGAGATGGTATTGGAAGAAATCACTGACAACAGTGTCAAATTTCGCAACACCGGCACAGAAGGTATGCCCACCCTGGGCTACAGCCATCCGGACAGTGAAACCTTCATCATCCATGTGGGTCAGGCCAATGGCAATATACTCGACCTCCCACTGAAGAAGCGCTCCATCTGGGAGTAGTCTTTTTGGCATCGGCTGACAGTACGCATCAGTGCGCGCTGTCAGCCGCCAATTAAAGCTCAGGCTACGGGCATGAATATCACACTCCTGGTTAATCGAGATCTTGCCAGTTGCGTAGCTCTTAACCACTTGCTGCCACAGCTTGCATCACACCGACTTTATCTTTTTCTGTCTTCTCGTGTCGGCAAAAGTTCCACGACGAAACCGGAGCTGCTGAATACACTCAAGTTTTATGAACAGGACCTGTTCAACGATATACTTTTCCCATTGCTGGACAGCAATGCGGCGCTCACCAAAACAGCGACATTAAAAACCTTCTATGGTTTGCAGGAATTTCTGGCGGCACCGCCTGCAGAGCTAAATAAAATCAATACTGATGAATTGACCAGATTCGAGGCTACAGAGCCCGACCTGGTATTGTCTATACGTTATGGCGTCATCCTCAAAGAGCAGGCCCTGGCTGTGCCCACCCTGGGTGTATTGAATCTGCATTCCGGCTTGCTGCCCGACTACCGCGGCGTTATGGCCAGTTTCTGGGCCCTGCTTAATAATGCAACCACCCTTGGTACAACTTTGCATTACATTGATGACGCCACGATCGATACGGGGCGTGTACTGGGAACCACTGCGCTACCGCGTAATCCGGACCGGTCCTATTTATGGCATGTGCTGACCTTATATAAAGATGGCTGCGACCTGCTAGCACAGAAAGTCGCGGCTATCGCGCGCGGAGAGCAGCCGGCCTGCACCGCACAATCTGGCCAGGGGAATTACTATTCCTACCCCCGGCAGGAACACCTCGACCAGTTTGGCAGCCAGGGTTCAGTGTTGGTTGATCCAGCGGAAATCGTCGGCATCGCCAGCCAGTTTCAGAATAATTTGTAAGTCGTCAGATGATTTGGGACCACTAGCCTCAAATACTAAAGGAGACATTTGCAGTATAGCTTCCGCTTAGTGAGCTGAACAAGCCATAAGGTTTTCCTCCTTCCTGCGCTGCAGGGTCTGCTGTTTAATAAGCTGTCTCCGACCCATGATCTCCTCGTAACGGCCATAGAACATGTCTGCAGGCGTCACGTTGTCCAGCGACTCGTGATACCGCTGGTGATTGTAGTAATCCACGAACTGCCTTATCGCCTTCTCCAGTTCCCATGGGTAGTAATAGTTCTCCAGCTTCACCACATTCTTCATTGAGCGGTGATAGCGTTCGATCTTGCCCTGGGTCTGCGGGTGGTAGGGCGCACCTCGAGTGTGCTCCATCTTCTGATCGGCCAGATA
>CAYOND010000034.1:0-16198 GCA_964405225.1 uncultured Pseudohongiella sp. | reverse complement strand
CCAATTGTTCCTACGTTAACGTGTACCTTGTTTCTTTCGAATTTTGCCTTCGACACAATGTCACCCCATTTAATTCTGGATTAATTGAATGATTTACGTTTTATCGATGATGCTCTCGGCGATGTTGTTTGGTACTTCACCGTACTTCAGAAATTCCATGGTATAGGTCGCACGACCCTGGGACATGGAACGCAAATCGGTGGCATAACCAAACATCTCAGCTAGTGGAACTTCAGCATCGATGACCTTGCCACCGGCATTGTCTTCCATGCCGTTTACCATACCGCGGCGACGATTCAGGTCGCCCATGACATCACCCATATATTCTTCAGGTGTTACCACCTCAACCGACATGATCGGTTCAAGCAGAGCCGGATCAGCCATCAGCGCGCCCTTCTTGAGTGCCATGGAGCCAGCGATTTTGAAAGCCATTTCACTTGAGTCAACATCGTGGAAAGAACCATCGTAAAGAGTGACCTTCATGGCCAGCAGTGGATAGCCTGCCAGACAACCATTCTTCATTTGTTCCTGCGCACCCTTGTCAACAGCAGGAATATATTCCTTGGGAACTACACCACCGACAATTTCGTTGACGAATTCGTATTCTGAGTCTGGATCAAGAGGTTCTAGACGCAACCACACGTGTCCATACTGACCACGACCACCGGATTGCTTGACGTGTTTGCCTTCAACTTCCACAACCTTGCGGATAGTTTCACGATAGGCAACCTGTGGCTTGCCAATATTGGCTTCTACAGAGAATTCACGACGCATCCTGTCTACCAGCACGTCGAGGTGGAGTTCACCCATACCCGAGATAATAGTCTGGCCAGACTCTTCGTCTGTCTCTACACGGAAAGATGGATCTTCCTGTGCAAGTTTCTGCAGGGCGATACTCATTTTTTCCTGGTCTGCCTTGCTCTTGGGCTCAACTGCCACAGAGATCACCGGCTCAGGGAAGTCCATCTTCTCCAGAGTAACAATGTTGTCAGGGTCACACAGGGTTTCACCAGTCGTGACATCTTTCAGACCAATCGCGGCAGCAATATCACCCGCCAATACTTCCTTGATCTCTTCACGGGTGTTGGAGTGCATCTGCACCATACGACCCACACGCTCTTTCTTGGTTTTAATCGGGTTGTATACGGAGTCACCAGAATTCAGCTTGCCGGAATAAACCCGGAAGAATGTCAGTGTGCCCACATAGGGGTCGGTGGCAATTTTGAATGCCAGCGCAGCAAAAGGTGCATTGTCATCCGCCGCACAAGTAGTCGGTGAGCCATCTTCGAGAATGCCTTCGATCGCTTTTACTTCAGTCGGAGCTGGCATGTAGTCGACTACTGCATCAAGTACCGCCTGCACACCCTTGTTCTTGAATGCTGAACCACACAGTACTGGCACGATTTCATTGGCCAATGTGCGCTGGCGAATAGCAGACATTATTTCTTTCTCGGACAGATCGCCCTCGTTGAGGTACTTGTCCATGACTTCTTCATTGGCCTCAGCTGCTGCTTCCAGCATGTGCTCACGCCACTTCTCACACAGCGCCTGCATATCTGCAGGAATCTCGCCATATTCGAATGTCGTACCCTGGTCTTCTTCGTTCCACAAGATAGATTTCATCTTGACCAGGTCAATCACACCCTTGAATTCGTCTTCTGCGCCTATGGCCAATTGCAGAGGAACTGCGGCTGCGCCCAGACGGTCTTTCATTTGTGCAACAACTTTCAGGAAATCAGCACCGGCCCGGTCCATCTTGTTCACAAATACCATGCGAGGCACCTGGTAACGATTCGCCTGGCGCCATACGGTTTCAGTCTGAGGCTGCACACCGGATGATGCACACAGCACAACTACTGCACCGTCGAGAACACGCAGTGAACGCTCAACTTCAATAGTGAAGTCCACGTGTCCTGGTGTATCAATAATATTGATTCGGTGTTCTTCGTATTGGCTGTCCATGCCATTCCAGAAGCAAGTGGTTGCTGCAGAAGTAATGGTAATTCCGCGTTCCTGCTCCTGTTCCATCCAGTCCATGACAGCTGCACCGTCATGCACTTCACCGATCTTGTGTGAAATACCGGTATAGAACAACACGCGCTCGGTCGTGGTGGTCTTGCCTGCATCAACGTGCGCGGCGATTCCGATGTTACGATAACGACTTAGGGGGTGTTTTCTGGCCACTGCTTTGCCCTCGAATTAGTTAATTGGTTAGAAACGATAGTGTGAGAACGCACGATTGGCTTCTGCCATTCTGTGCACGTCTTCCCGCTTTCTCACTGCACTGCCACGTCCTTCAGACGCATCAGTGATCTCACCTGCAAGGCGCAGGGCCATGGATTTTTCACCACGTGCTCTGGAATGTTCTACGAGCCAGCGCATTGCCAGGGCATTGCGTCGCTCGGCACGAACTTCAACCGGAACCTGATAGGTGGCACCACCGACACGGCGAGACTTCACCTCGACCATAGGTGCGATGGCATCCAGGGCTTTCTCAAATGTTTCGAGCGGATTGCCACCAGATTTTTCGGCAACAACGTCGAGTGCACCATAGACGATCTTTTCGGCAACAGACTTCTTGCCATCGACCATCACATGGTTCATGAATTTTGCGAGGAGTTTACTTCCGAACTTTGGATCTGGCAGAACTTCACGTTTTGCCGCTACTCTTCTTCTGGGCATATTAGACCTCTATGTTTATTCAGGTTACCCCGGTATTCACGGTTGCTTATCGCAATCCGCCATCCGGCCTTACTCAATCCAGTCGAAATATTTAGAGAGTCTCGACCGGTCGCGCATCCATACGCTTGTGGTTAACTCTTAGAAATTATTTAGGACGCTTGGCTCCATACTTGGAACGGCCCTGTTTGCGATCAGAAACACCGGAAGTATCCAGGCTGCCACGCACAGTGTGATAACGCACACCTGGCAAATCCTTTACACGACCGCCGCGAATAAGAACCACGGAGTGTTCTTGCAGGTTATGGCCTTCTCCGCCTATATAGGAAGAGACTTCGTAACCGTTAACCAGGCGAACACGACACACCTTGCGCAAAGCCGAATTAGGCTTTTTGGGAGTAGTCGTATAGACACGCGTGCAGACTCCGCGCTTCTGGGGAGAACCCTGTAGCGCTGGTACGTCACTCTTCTGAGTGCGAGTCTTGCGTGGCTTGCGGACCAACTGGTTAATCGTAGCCATTTTCTGTGTATAACCTCTTTAATCTGGAGGACGAAATTGCTCTGTTTTCGCCCGTTTTCTCTCGATTTTCGACTGGAAGGTCGACTGAGAGGGCGCGAGTTTAATGATCTCGCATCCCTTAGTCAACCCGCCCGTTAGCGGTCACGGCTGCCGCATCATTCCGGCAGCCGCTCCCATCCACTGTTAGCTTTCGGCTTCTTCGTTCAAAGCCTCGGTTAACGCGGCCTCCACGTCACTTGCACTGACCGAATCAGAGTCCAGGTCCTCGCTGGCAGCCTTCTTGCGCGCTTCGTGATATGCCAGTCCAGTACCTGCTGGAATCAAGCGTCCCACGACCACGTTTTCCTTCAGACCGCGCAGAAAATCGCGTTTGCCGGTAACCGCCGCTTCGGTCAGTACCCGCGTGGTTTCCTGGAAGGAAGCTGCGGAAATGAACGATTCGGTAGCCAAAGAGGCTTTGGTTATACCCAGCAGCATACGGTCAATTCGGGCTGGTTCCTTACCATCTTTCTCCAGTTCTTCATTAATTTCGAGGATCTGGGTATAGGTAAGTTGCTCGCCCTTGATCAGGTTGGAATCGCCTGGATGGGTGATTTCAACCTTACGCAGCATCTGGCGCACAATTACTTCAATGTGCTTGTCGTTAATGCGCACACCCTGCAGTCGATATACGTCCTGTACTTCATTAACGATGTACTGGGCCAGCGCCTCAACACCCTTCAATCGCAGGATATCGTGAGGAGCAGGTGGTCCTTCAGAAACCACTTCACCCTTTTCAATATATTCACCTTCGAACACGGTCATGGTGCGCCACTTGGGAATCAGCACCTCGTAGTGATCAGACCCGTCTATCGGATTCACGCCATCCTTCGGTGTGATTACCAGACGACGCTTGCCTTTGGTTTCCTTACCAAAGCTCACCGTACCGGAAATTTCTGCCAGAATCGCGGGCTCTTTCGGCTTGCGCGCTTCAAACAGGTCCGCAACACGTGGCAAACCACCGGTGATGTCACGGGTTTTTGAACCTTCCTGCGGTACACGGGCGATAATGTCGCCGAAATTCAGATCCGCACCATCTTTCAAGCTGACGATGGCATTGGCAGGCAGGAAATAGTGGGCCGGTACATTGGTACCAGGCAAACACACTTCTTCGCCTTTCTTGTCTACAACCTTAACCGCTGGACGCAGTTCTTTGGCTGAGGAAGAACGCTCATTAGGATCAATGACCGACATACTGGACAAACCGGTAAATTCGTCAGTTTGTTCACGTACTGTCAGACCTTCTTCCATGGCCTCGAATTGCACCTTACCCGCAACTTCCGCGATGATCGGGTGAGTGTGCGGATCCCAGGTAGCAACGACCTGACCAGCTTCCACATCTACTGCCTTACCTACGATAATAATCGCACCGTAAGGCAACTTGTACCGCTCACGCTCACGGCCGTTGGTATCGTTAACGATCAACTCACCGGAACGGGATACAACAACCAGCTCGCCTTTAACATTTTCCACCGTCTTCATATTGCTAAGGTGGATAGTACCGGTATTTTTCACCTGCACGCTGTCGCTCGCAGTCGCACGCGATGCCGCACCACCGATGTGGAAAGTACGCATCGTAAGCTGTGTACCGGGCTCACCGATTGATTGTGCTGCAATCACACCGACAGCCTCGCCGACGTTGGCAATATGCCCACGTGCCAGATCACGGCCGTAACACTGACTACAGATACCAAAACGGGTTTCACAGGTAATAGGCGAACGCACATACACCTGGTCCACACCGCAGGTCTCAAGCTTCTCGACCATGCGCTCATTAATCATGGTGCCTGATTCAATCAGGACCTCACCGGAATCTTCGTCAATAACATCCGCAGACAGCACACGGCCCAGTACGCGATCACCCAGTGGCGCAATGATGTCGCCGCCTTCAATGATCGGCGTCATGACCAGACCAGTTTCAGTGCCACAATCATGTTCTGTGATAACCAGATCCTGGGAAATATCTACCAATCGGCGCGTCAGGTAACCTGAGTTCGCAGTCTTCAATGCAGTATCTGCCAGACCCTTACGCGCACCGTGAGTAGACGTAAAGTATTGTGATACGTTCAGGCCTTCACGGAAGTTCGCTGTAATTGGCGTTTCAATAATTGAACCATCCGGACGTGCCATCAGGCCACGCATACCAGCGAGCTGACGAATCTGGGCGGGGGAGCCACGAGCACCGGAGTCGGCATAAACATAAACCGAGTTAAATGACTCTTGCAGCTCCTCTTTGCCTTCCTTGTTGATTACCGCTTCGGTGGAAAGACCTTCCATCATGGACTTCGCCACGATGTCATTCGCACGTGACCAGATATCGATAACCTTGTTGTACTTCTCACCCTGGGTAACCAGGCCGGAGGCAAACTGATTCTCGATTTCTTCCACTTCAGAATTAGCCTGATCAATAATCTTGGCTTTTTCATCCGGAATCACGAAGTCGTTCACGCCGATAGATGAACCGGAGCGCGTGGAATAGTGATAACCGGTGTACATAAGTTGGTCAGCGAATATCACGGTCTCTTTCAGACCCACGTTACGGTAACAGGCGTTGAGGATAGCCGAGATGGGTTTCTTGGCCATCTTCTGGTTAACCATGCTGAATGGTAAACCATCAGGAACGATATTAAACAGCAGCACACGACCCACCGTGGTTTCAACCAGCGATGTGGTGGTTTCCATTTCACCTTCTTCGTTAGGCACGGTTTCCGTAATACGAGCCTTGATGCGAGCCTGCAGGTGAGCATGACCAGTATCATAGGCACGCTTAACTTCCTTGGCATTGGCAAACACCATGCCCTCACCCTTGGCATTTACACGCGAACGAGTCATGTAGTACAGACCCAATACCACGTCCTGCGAAGGCACGATGATAGGCTCACCGTTGGCAGGCGCCAGGATGTTGTTGGTAGACATCATCAAGGAGCGTGCTTCAAGCTGCGCTTCCAGCGTCAGTGGTACGTGTACCGCCATCTGGTCACCGTCGAAGTCAGCGTTGTAAGCCGCACAAACCAATGGGTGCAATTGAATGGCTTTACCTTCAATCAATACGGGTTCAAACGCCTGGATACCCAAACGGTGCAGGGTTGGTGCACGGTTCAGCAATACCGGGTGTTCGCGAATGACTTCAGCCAGGATATCCCAGACCTCGGCAGTTTCACGTTCCACCATTTTCTTGGCGGCCTTAATAGTAGTAGCAAGGCCACGGCGCTCGAGCTTGCCAAAGATGAATGGCTTGAACAGCTCCAGTGCCATTTTCTTGGGCAAACCGCATTGATGCAGTCGCAATGTCGGGCCTACCACGATCACCGAACGACCTGAGTAATCCACACGCTTTCCAAGCAGGTTCTGACGGAAGCGACCCTGCTTGCCTTTAATCATGTCAGCCAGTGACTTCAGTGGACGCTTGTTAGAGCCAGTAATGGCACGACCACGACGGCCGTTGTCTAACAGCGCATCAACAGCTTCCTGCAGCATGCGCTTTTCGTTGCGCACAATGATGTCTGGAGCATTAAGATCCAGCAGACGCTTGAGTCGGTTGTTACGATTGATTACCCGACGATACAAATCGTTCAGGTCGGAAGTAGCAAAACGACCACCTTCCAGTGGTACCAGCGGACGCAAATCTGGTGGTAACACGGGCAATACAGTCATCACCATCCATTCAGGCTTGTTGCCTGAATCGGCGAATGCTTCAAGTAACTTCAGACGCTTGGACAGTTTCTTCAGCTTGGTTTCGCTGTTAGTCGCCGGAATTTCTTCACGTAGACGCGCAACTTCAGCGTCCACGTCCATGTCTTTCATCAGGGCCTGAACTGCTTCGGCACCCATCTTGGCGTCGAATTCGTCACTCCACTCTTCCATCGCCTCGTAGTACTGCTCGTCAGTGAGCAGTTGGCCTTTTTCCAGCGTGGTCATGCCAGGATCGGTCACTACGAAAGATTCGAAGTATAAAATGCGCTCAATATCCCTGAGCGTCATGTCGAGCAACAAGCCGATACGTGACGGCAAGCTCTTCAGGAACCAGATATGCGCAACTGGGCTAGCCAGTTCGATATGGCCCATGCGCTCACGTCGCACCTTGGACAAGGCAACCTCGACACCACACTTCTCACAGATCACTCCGCGATGCTTCAGCCGTTTGTATTTGCCACACAGACATTCATAGTCCTTGACCGGACCAAATATCTTGGCACAGAACAATCCATCCCGCTCAGGCTTGAATGTACGATAGTTAATCGTTTCAGGCTTCTTGACCTCACCAAATGACCAGGCCCGGATCATCTCCGGTGAAGCCAGTCCTATTCGAATGGAATCAAATTCATCGGACTGTGACTGAGATTTAAGCAACCCTAATAGGTCTTTCATTCTTTGTCCTCCATCCCTCTACCTATTGATAGAGGGATATCTAAAATCACTATTGCTTTATGCACGAATTCATTAATTACTATGAAACCGGACTATTCGCCGCTAACGTCCAGCTCCATATCAATGCCAAGGGAACGAATCTCCTTGACCAGTACATTGAATGATTCCGGCATTGCTGGTTCCATTCGATGGTCGCCATCCACGATGTTCTTGTACATCTTGGTACGACCGGCAACGTCATCAGACTTAACTGTGAGCATTTCCTGCAAGGTATAGGCTGCACCGTATGCTTCCAGCGCCCACACCTCCATCTCACCGAAACGTTGTCCACCGAACTGCGCCTTACCGCCCAGAGGCTGTTGCGTAACCAGGCTGTAAGAACCAGTAGAACGCGCATGCATCTTGTCATCCACAAGGTGGTTAAGTTTCAACATGTACATGATGCCAACTGTTACTTTCGAATCGAAAGCATCACCAGTACGGCCGTCGTACAAAGTAACCTGACCACTGGTATCCATTTCTGCCAGCTCCAGCATGTCCTTGATTTCGGTCTCGGCCGCACCATCGAATACAGGTGTTGCCATTGGCACACCAGCTCTCAGGTTGCCGGCCAGTTCCAGCAGTTCATCATCAGACAAGCTCTTGATATCTTCCGCTTGCTCACCGATCTTGTTGTAAACATCAGTAATCAGTTTGCGCACTTCGGTCGCCTTGGCCTTGCTGTCCAGCAGCGCGGCAATGCGCCCACCAAGTCCGCGTGCCGCAGCACCCAGGTGAGTCTCCAGAATCTGTCCCACGTTCATGCGCGAAGGCACACCCAACGGGTTAAGCACGATATCAACTGGCTCACCTTTTTCGTCATAAGGCATGTCTTCTGCCGGCATCACTACCGAAATCACACCCTTGTTACCATGACGCCCGGCCATCTTGTCACCAGGTTGAATGCGTCGCTTGATCGCCAGGTAAACCTTGACGATTTTCAGCACGCCCGGAGCCAGATCGTCGCCCTGAGTGAGCTTGTTCTTCTTGTCTTCGAAGCGCTCATCCAGTTCCTTACGACGTTCTTTAAGTTGCTCTTCAGCACGCTCGAGCTGCTTGTTCATTGCGTCATTTGACATGCGCAGCTTGAACCAGTCGTCTTTTGGCAAGTTGGATAAATAATCGGCAGTGACTTTCTGGCCCTTCTTGAGCTTGGGTCCGCCTGCGACAACTTTACCTACCAACGCCTTGTGCAGACGCTCGTAAGTAGCGCCTTCAACGATACGATACTCATCGTCGATATCCTTGCGCACCTTGGCCAACTGCATCTCTTCGATTTCCATAGCGCGCTGATCTTTCTCCAAACCATCTCGTGTAAATACCTGTACGTCAATGACAGTACCGGTCACACTGGTTGGCACACGCAAAGAAGAGTCTTTTACATCAGAGGCCTTCTCACCGAAGATGGCTCGCAGCAATTTCTCTTCTGGCGTCAATTGAGTCTCACCCTTGGGTGTAACTTTACCTACCAGGATATCGCCAGCTTTTACTTCAGCACCGATATAAACGATACCCGACTCATCCAGCTTGCTGAGCGCGCCTTCACCCACGTTGGGGATATCAGCAGTAATCTCTTCTGAGCCCAACTTGGTATCTCGTGACACACAAGTCAGCTCCTGAATGTGGATGGAAGTAAAACGATCTTCCTTCACCACGCGCTCGGAGATTAGTATCGAGTCCTCAAAGTTGTATCCATTCCAGGGCATAAATGCGATGCGCATATTCTGACCCAGTGCCAGTTCGCCGATATCGATGGACGGACCGTCAGCAAGAATGTCGCCACGGGAAACCGTGTCACCATCTTTCACCAGAGGCTTCTGGCTAATACAGGTGTTCTGGTTAGAACGGGTATATTTGGTCAAGTTATAGATATCTACACCCGCCTCACCCGCTTCAGTCTCTTCATCATTCACGCGTACAATAATTCGGGCGGCATCAACACTTTCGATAACGCCACCACGGAATGCCACAACACACACCCCGGAATCACGTGCAACGTTACGCTCCATGCCGGTTCCCACAAGTGGTTTCTCGGTCCTGAGTGTAGGCACAGCCTGTCGCTGCATGTTCGACCCCATCAGGGCTCGGTTAGCATCGTCGTGCTCAAGGAAAGGAATCAACGCAGCAGCCACAGATACCATCTGTTGTGGCGCCACATCCATATAGTCCACTTCTTCACGTGGCTTGAGCGTGGTCTCACTCTTGTAACGAACAGTTACCAGGTTGTCCACGAACTTGCCTTGCTTATCTAATGGCGCAGAAGCCTGTGCAATCACAAAATCGCTTTCGTCGATAGCAGACAGATAATCGATCTCATCGGTTACCTTGTTATTTACTACCTTGCGGTAAGGGCTTTCCAGGAATCCATAGTTGTTTGTGCGCGCATAAGTCGCAAGCGAGTTGATCAGACCAATATTCGGGCCTTCCGGTGTTTCAATCGGACAAACACGCCCGTAGTGAGTCGGATGCACGTCACGTACTTCAAAGCCCGCACGCTCGCGGGTCAGACCGCCCGGCCCGAGCGCGGAAACGCGACGTTTGTGCGTCACTTCCGAAAGCGGGTTGTTCTGATCCATAAACTGGGAAAGCTGAGATGAACCAAAGAACTCCTTGATAGCTGCAGCCACAGGCTTGGCATTGATCATATCCTGTGGCATCAGGCCTTCAGAGTCAGCCATACTGAGGCGCTCTTTAACCGCACGCTCAACACGCACCAGGCCAACGCGGAACTGATTCTCTGCCATTTCACCGACAGAACGAATACGACGGTTACCCAGATGATCGATATCATCAACTGAACCAAAGCCGTTACGGATATCCACCAGTGTCTTCAGTACATCGACAATGTCTTCTTTACTGAGCACTGACTCGCCTTCAGTCTCAGGACGACCAAGGCGGCGATTAAACTTCATACGGCCTACCGCAGACAGGTCGTAGCGGTCTGGCGAGAAGAAAAGGTTCGAGAACAGGTTCTCGGCTGATTCTTTCGTCGGTGGCTCGCCTGGGCGCATCATGCGATAGATCTCAACCATGGCTTCCAGTTTGGAAGTAGTGGAATCTATTCGCAGGGTGTCGGAAACGAATGGGCCACAGTCGAGCTCGTTGGTGTAAATAGTTTCAAACTGCTTTACACCCTTCTCAATGAACTGCTCGATAATCTCCCCTGTAATCTCTGCATTACAGGGAAACATAACCTCACCAGTCTCTTCATCAATAACATCTGCAGCCAAGGCTGTGCCTACCAGAAAATCGTTGGAAACTTTCAGCTCGGTCAGCTTGGCAACTTCCATTTGACGAATATGACGAGAAGTAATACGTCGACCTTCCTCAACAATGACTTTGCCTTTCTTATCCTTGATCGGGAACGTCAATACGTCGCCGCGCAGGCGGGCAGGCACGAGCTTGAGAGAAATAGTCGGTTCTTTCGCCTTGGAAATCTTATAGGTATTGTTCTCATAGAACATCTGCAGGATTTCTTCAGAACTGAAACCCAGGGCACGTAACAATACAGTCGCTGGCAATTTGCGGCGACGGTCGATTCTTACATAGACCATGTCCTTTGGATCGAATTCAAAGTCCAGCCATGAACCACGGTAAGGGATCACGCGCGCGGAATACAGCAATTTGCCTGAGCTGTGAGTCTTGCCGCGGTCATGATCGAAAAATACACCCGGTGAACGGTGGAGCTGGGACACAACAACCCGCTCGGTACCATTAATTACGAATGTACCGGAGTCTGTCATAAGCGGAATTTCGCCCATGTAGACTTCCTGTTCCTTGATATCCTTGATGGTCTGGGTCGTGGATTCCTTATCATAAAGAATCAGGCGAACCTTCACCCTAAGTGAAACCGAATAAGTGGAGCCTCGGAGCTGACATTCCTTAACGTCGAACTCGGGCTTGCCCAGTTCATAGCTCACATATTCAAGCACAGCTTTTCCCGAGTAACTGACGATTGGGAAAACTGACTTGAACGCCGCATGTAATCCCTGCTCAAGGCGCGCTTCGGCTGGTACGCCAGCCTGGGTAAACTGTCGATAGGAATCGACTTGTATAGACAAGAGGTATGGGATATCCATGGCACTCGGCAATTTGCCGAAGTTCTTACGGATACGTTTTTTCTCTGTATACGAGTAGGCCATTAGAGTGTTCCTAGCGTTGTGTTCTGTGTGTGATCACTTCTTGCAGATAGCTTTTCGTTCAACAGCTTCTACGATAAATGGTGGGTGCCGACTTCCACCTTACGGCTTGGCTGGTCAGGCAAAATCCAGCACACAAACAGAAATAGACCAGCCCCGGGTGCAGTAACCTGCATCCGGAGCCGTATATTTCTATTGTTTAAGCTTATTACTTAAGCTCAACGGTCGCGCCAGCTTCTTCCAGTTGCTTCTTGGCTTCTTCCGCTTCAGCTTTAGGAGCTGCTTCCTTAATAGTGGAAGGCGCTCCGTCTACCATGTCTTTGGCTTCTTTCAAGCCCAGACCAGTGATAGCTCGAACAGCTTTAATGACGTTTACTTTCTTTTCGCCAGCTGCAGTCAGAACGATGTCGAAATCATCCTTCTCTTCAGCAGCAGCTACTTCGCCAGCAGCGGCTGCAGGTGCAGCAGCTACAGCAGCAGCGGCAGAAACGCCAAATTTTTCTTCCATTGCTTCAACCAGCTGGACTACGTCCATTACTGACATTTCTGCAATTGCATCTAATACTTCTGTTGTTGATAGAGCCATGACTCATATCTCCTGTTTCAAATATTTAATAACCGATTAAGTCTCAAAAGGAATTAGGCTGCTTCCTGCTTTTGATCCCGAACTGCAGCAACGGCGCGCGTTACTTTTGACGGAACCTCATTCACAGTGCGAGCAAGTTTGGTGACAGGTGCCAACATGACACTCATCAATATGGACAGCGCCTGCTCATGAGTTGGCAACTTGGCCAATACATCAATGTCGCTGGCTTCCAGTAACTTGCCGCCTACGGATAGCGCCTTGATCTCGAATTTGTCATTCCCTTTGGCAAAGTCCTTCAGTACGCGCGCAGCAGCACCAGGGTCTTCCTCGGAAAATGCCAGAATCGTTGGACCAGTCAGTACTTGTTGAATGCATTCATACTCGGTATCTGCCACCGCTCTTTTGAGCAAAGTGTTGCGAACAACTCGCAGATAAACCTTGTTATCTCTTGCACTCTTACGAAGCGCTGTCATGTCACTTACTGTGACGCCGCGGTAATCCGCGAGCACAGCAGACAGGGCACTGTTAGCAGCCTGATTGACTTCAGAAACAATTTGTTTCTTATCTTCTAGTCTAATAGGCACTAGCTTAACTCCTTGGTTAATGACACAGTCACAGATGCCGATAAAGTATCTGTTCGTATGCCGTTGAGCTCATTCAAGAACTCGATCTTGATGCAACATAATCAAAACTGTTGCATCATCTGTTCGGTGAGATTAATTCGGTAATGCAATATCCGAATCAGGTTTCACCATCTGCGTAGGAAATTAAGAGACCGCTTTCACGGTGTCACCTACGGTCTTTGATGGCCTCGTTCCAACTGCAGAACGAAAACCACAAAGTCTTTCTTGTGCGACGACGCTTGCTTCATTCAGACTCAGTGCCAAGTCACTCTCAGCTTTTGAGTCCTAGTTTGCATCGCTCCCACAAAGTCTTTGCCGTCCATGAGTTTTCATGACAGCGAAATTTCGGTGCTCTAATAAGTCAGAGTCGAATGATCAATTTGTAGCCCTGGCCCCATGGTGGAAGACAGCACTACTTTCTTGATAAATATTCCTTTTGATGCCGAAGGCTTGGCTTTCTTCAAGTCGACCAGCAATGCCTCAAGGTTTGCCTTGATCGCATCGCCTTCAAAACCAACTCGGCCAACACCACCGTGGATAATGCCATTCTTGTCGGTACGGTAACGCACCTGTCCACCCTTGGCATTTTTGACTGCTGTTTCCACATCAGGTGTTACAGTGCCAACCTTGGGGTTTGGCATCAAACCTCGTGGTCCGAGCACCTGACCCAATTTGCCAACAACTCGCATTGCATCTGGAGTAGCGATCACAACATCAAAATCCATGGTGCCGCCCTGAATGGATTCTGCCAGATCATCCATGCCTACGAGATCCGCACCTGCTGCTTTGGCTTTTTCAGCATTTTCGCCTTGGGCAAAAACAGCAACTCGTACTTCTTTACCAGTGCCATTTGGCAATACGGTAGAACCACGTACCACCTGATCTGACTTGCGAGTATCAACTCCCAAATTAACCGAAACATCGATTGATTCTTTGAATTTGCTTGAGGCAAATTCGCTAATCAGCGCAACGGCTTCTTCAACGGAATAGGTTTTGCCTGCTTCAATTTTTTCAGCTAGGGCTTTACGCTTTTTGGTTAGCTTGGCCATCTTATTCAACTCCCTCTACTTCGATGCCCGCACTGCGCGCACTGCCCGCCAGAGTGCGAACCGCTGCATCCATATCGGCTGCAGTGAGATCAGGCATCTTCTGAGTGGCAATTTCTTCCAGTTGGGCTCGGTTCACCTTGCCAACTTTTTCAGTATTTGGGCGTCCGCTACCTTTCTTGATGCCAGCCGCCTTTTGCAACAATACTGATGCTGGGGGGGTCTTGGTAATAAAGGTAAAGCTTCTGTCTGCATAGACTGTAATGACCACCGGTATGGGTAGTCCAGGCTCAACGCTCTGGGTTTCAGCATTGAACGCCTTACAGAATTCCATGATGTTGACGCCATGTTGTCCAAGGGCTGGACCAACTGGCGGGCTTGGGTTGGCTTTTCCCGCGCCAACTTGCAGCTTGATATAAGCAAGTACTTTCTTAGCCATTTTAATATCTCCTTGGGTGCAAACGCTCAACCAATTGGTTAGCTCCCCTGCCCACCTTATACATGGCTAGATGTATAAGGATCGATTGAAACAATTGGGGGTCGACCCCAATTGACTAGCTTTTTTCTACTTGTCCAAACTCGAGTTCGACTGGTGTAGAACGACCAAAAATCAATACTGCAACGCGCAAACGACTCTTTTCGTAGTTAACTTCTTCAACAGTACCAGTGAAGTCATTGAATGGACCGTCAGTAACACGAACCATCTCACCCGGCTCATAAATAGTTTTATGTGTAGGTGTTTCTTCACTATCTTCCATGCGCTGAAGAATCTTGTTTGCTTCTTTATCGCTAATAGGCGCTGGTTTTTCAGCAGTGCCGCCAATGAATCCCATCACCCTTGGAGTGTCTTTTACCAAGTGCCAGGTATCATCATTTAACTCCATATGAACAAGCACATAGCCAGGAAAGAACTTTCTTTCGCTCTTTCGCTTTTGGCCCGCTCGCATCTCAACCACTTCTTCAGTGGGCACAAGGACTTCGTCGAAATAGTCATCCATGCCTCGCAGCGAAATTCGCTCTCGCAAAGCAAGCATGACCTTTTTCTCATAGCCCGAGTAAGCGTGGACCACATACCAGCGTTTAGCCATTGAATTCCTCTAACCTATTATGCTCGAAACCACGCCGTTCAGTCCCCAGTCCAGTAACCAGAGGATCAGGGCCACGATAAAAATTACGATCAATACGACGATCGTGGTTTGAGTTGTTTCTTGCCTTGTTGGCCATACAACTTTTCGAATCTCTACGCGCGCTTCCAGGCATAGATGTACAAATGCCCGGCCACGTTCAGTCTGCGCACCGACCCATCCTGCAATACCGGCTGCAAGCAATAAGCCCACAGCGCGCAGATATACGGGCTCAGTCGCAAAATAGGAATTGGCATAGACAGCCGCGGCCACAATAACGGCCACGATGGCCCATTTCAGCCAATCCAGATTACTACTTTGATTTTCAATTTTTTCTGCCATATCTACTTACGCGTTTTGCGGTGCTCTCAGTTACCCGTACTACCTGCCATATTGGCAGGCCAGGAGGGAATCGAACCCCCAACCTGCGGTTTTGGAGACCGCTGCTCTGCCAATTGAGCTACTGGCCTACTTAACTCAAAAAAGAAGCACACGCCCAATCGCTCATGTGTAATGCTTCTTAAACTCTGTGAACAGTTGCCTTCAAAGCCACTGCCCCACTAATGTCATTGCCCGGAAAGCCAATCGAGGAGACAACCCGATAAGTTACAGGACGTACTCAGCGCTTTCGCGCACTGCTTCTACGGAGGCAAAATCACCCGCCGTTTAACTTTGTCTTTAATCTTTCAGGCCCGAACTAAATCAAACCCAAGAAGTCTCTAATAATCATCCGCGCGGTGATGACTCGAACAGCGCGCGAGAGTTTGCAGATCAAGGCGAAAGTGGTTTTTGAGCGGGGAGCATACAAGAAGTATGTGACCCGTTCGAAAAGCGCTTTCAACGCAGAGCTGCAAGCTCGCAGCCGCTGCGTTTCCATTGAAGCAGCCGCTGCGTCCCTAGAGACGACTAAGCCGAAACCACCTTTAAGAGGTGGTTTCGGCTTTGAGTAACTCAATCAAATAGTTTATTCGATAATCTTGGATACAACGCCGGCGCCGACGGTACGACCACCTTCGCGGATAGCGAAGCGAAGAC
>CAYOND010000033.1:0-19681 GCA_964405225.1 uncultured Pseudohongiella sp. | reverse complement strand
GATGTGACTGTCTCTATCACCACGAGCGCCTGTTTCAAGATCATATTCGAGATTCAAGGGGCGCACGGCTGCATGCTGCAGCGCAATAATCGCTTCAGCGGTTAAACCCGCTCTGCCCAGATTGGTATGGATAACTGTGCCGGTGAGATTGAATACAGAAACAAGTGAACCTTTGGCATCATACTCGATGGACTCGATAATAGAATGGCAAAGGTTTTCAAGGAAATCAGATTCGGAAATTCGTTCACTGACACCTTCCCCGCCACATATGATTTCCTTCCTAAGCTGTTCGAGTTCACTCTGAATTTTTAATTTGACCCAGTCATGCCCCACAGTCTGAATCAAATCTACAAGTTCGTCCCGCATGAGCACTTTATCAACGGCGGGTAACATTCGCAGGGTTTGAAGATTGTTGTTCATAAGTTAATGGATCAATAACCGGCTGAAGGCCAAATCTACGGATTTTATGCAATGCGCGCAAGCGATGCGGTGCATTACTTGATATTAGGTATTGTTTGCCTGAGAATCTTCTCAATCGTAACGCTTGCCTTACCAATCCATGGACTCCGGGCCCAACCTCACATGGCAAAAACCAATCAACTAATACTTGTAAATACGTTTCACCCAGAAACCATAGAAAAACTTGAGAATACTTACACAACTCATAAGCTCTACCAAATTCCTGAAGACGATAGACTCTCATATATTCAGCAGTTATCTGGCACTTGCCGTGCCGCCGCGACGGCCTCCTGGCACTGTGATCCGGTGGTCTATCAACTCGGTTCGCTGGAAATAATCAGCTGTTTTGGCGTCGGCGTCGATGCAATTGATTTTTCCGTGACAAAGAAGCGCAACATTCATGTCACAAACACTCCTGATGTACTCAACGATGCGGTGGCAGATTTAGCTTTAGGATTAATTATCGCGACAACGCGAAATCTGGTTAATGCTGATAAATTCGTAAGAAGTGGCAATTGGGAGAAATCTCAATTTCCATTTGGTAACAGCTTGGCTGGCAAGACTCTGGGCATATTGGGAATGGGTCGCATAGGTGAAGAAATCGCCGCACGTGCCAAATCGTTCAAGATGCGTATTATTTATCACAACCGCAATCGCAAGCAGATAGACTACGAATACTGCGCTTCCATGGTGGAATTGGCGCAGGATTCGGATATTCTGTTATGCATGCTGCCAGGTGGTGATGCAACCAGAGATCTGATAGATAACTCCTTATTTAACGCGCTTGGCCCTGACGGGATTTTTATCAATGTAGGACGAGGTTCGAGTGTCAATGAATCTGACCTTGTCAGTGCGCTTGAGTCGGGCTGTATCGCCGGAGCCGGACTCGATGTTTATCAGACCGAACCGCTTACTAATCAGAAACTGACAAAATTGAATAATGTAGTGTTACTTCCACATATCGGTAGTGCGACGGTAGAGACTCGACGAGCAATGGGTAATCTCGTCATAAGCAATCTAGCAGCATTTTTCTCCAATAAGCCTCTTCTCACCGAAGTGAGTTCGTGAACTTGTTACAGGATCTGGTCGAAATTCAATGTCCGTATTGCGGCGAGTTAGTACAAATAGTTGCCGATTGCTCAGTGTCAGATCAGGAGTACATAGAAGATTGTGCAGTTTGCTGCAAACCGATTAATTTGAAGGTTTTGGTGAATGAAGAGGGTATGCCGATAGTTACGGCCTGGTCACAAGACGAGTGCTGACGGAATCACTCCAGAATGTGAAAGTATATGAAATTTGCGTCCTTGTCATACATCATTTCGAAATTGTGTTTCAGGAGAATTTCATCCCGCAGATTGATTTCTATGAACAGATCTCGATAGCTGGGACTCAATGAGTTATATATTACTTCCTGCACTATAAGTATATGAAAATGTTCTATATTTCTTTTCTTCGCGTGAGCTTTCATCAGGTCCCAAAGCACTGGATTCTTGCGCAATTCTTCATATCTGGATGCCTGAATTAACGCATCACCAAACAGATCATAAGATCGGATTCCGCCACTTTGGAAGGTTCCCTGAACCGAGTTATAAGCTAACCCCATCGCTGCTTTAATCGGGCGTGAATAGTTGAATTTCTCGACTTCCCGATTAAACGCATCAAACATCAGAAGTGCAGTAGAAACTGCGCTATCTGCTAGCGATCTGGAATCCACAGGTAGAAAAGGATAGCCAATTGCACTGATAAAACCATCCCCTGTCTCTTTCAGTCGAAAGGCACGCGATCTTAAAGGGTTGTGTTCGTACCCATTCATGCATACCTGTAAGAAAGACTGGAAGACCGACATAAAAAACTCCTGAGTTTTCTCATGTCGAATTTCACTGGAGCGCTGCACATCAAAAACATTGACGATAGCTTTGCCTTCTTTGAGTGGCATGGTGCTTTCAAGCTCTTCACCTTGTTTAATTCTTTCAAGCTGATGAGGATAAACAAGTTTTGAAAGCTGGTTTAGAAGATGCTGGCGTACATCGGCATCTGTGGATTTGAGGTAGAACCTTGATCGAATTCCATCGTGAAATACCCAATTAATCATTATTCCAAGTACGAATCCTTCTATAATCACTAAAACATAAAGGGAAAGAAATTCCTCGTTGATAAAATACAGCCCGGTGGAAAATACGATTGCATAGGTCGCATTTCTCATAAGTGTAAACAAAAAATTTACATGAAATGCGAAAGCTGTTCCCAGCGCCAGTACAAAAGAAATTTGGCTTTGTAAAGACTGAAATAGATCCCTTAATTCTGCCTCTCCTTCGAGACCAATAAAAATTACATATAGAGTGAGGCAAAAGCCGATTAATCCTGCTGCGCACAGGAAATCCAATATCAATGGACTTAATTTAGTTAGGGTTGAAAAAAGTAAAGTTATTAATGGGTATAAACTTATTAGCAAAATCGGTAAAGCATAAGCGAATAGAGTTAGGATTGCGTAAGGATGCTCTCGCCCTTCCAAATCAAAATATGTAAGCACTGAAGCTATAATTAACAATAAAACTGTAGTTTTGCCTGGCCAACTTAATATCGCGGAATTGGCCTCTTCTCTAAGTTGATTTCTAAACTCCAATTTGTGCTCTTGGCAGTAAACAGAGTAACTATTTTTGCTTTTGAGATTGATATTCACAGATGGTTAATTGTCAGATGGGATATAGAATAGAAGAATCAATTAGTTAGGCGAATAGAACGCCCCAAAATCGGTCGTCGGCATGAATGTAGACGGCTATTGATCATTAATCTTTAACTAATCAAATAAGAAAGTTTATGAATATATTAGTTTTTTTTGCGTTAACCACGAACATTGCGGGATTGGTCTGGGCTCGGTTCCGTTTTTTCAAGGTTTCCAATACGAGTTCCAAAAAGAGCACTTATTTCTACGACCCGGCAGTAGCTATTCAAATTATTACCCCGTATTACTATTTGTTCAGCAAGGGCCAATTAGGCGAAGCCCAATCTGTCATTTTTGTTGTTTTGTACTGTGCCGGCTTTGCACTCTTCTGGTGGTCGATATTTACCGCCACTGCACTCGATTTTGCATTTAGCTCTAATGTAGGAAAATTGATTACAAAAGGACCATTCAATATTGTGCGGCACCCATTTTACTCTTCATATTCGCTTTTATGGATTGGTAACACAATCTTAGTGAATTCTATCTACCTTTGGTTTACAGTATTCTACTTAATGGCTTTCTATTTAAGCTCAGCAAGAAGCGAAGAGAAAGCTATTGAAAAAAGCGCGCATTCTATCGAGTACGCGATATACAAAACTAAAGTAGGAATGTTTTTGCCGAGGATAAAGATATGGAAAAGTTAGTGTTTCGAGATCTAGAAAGCGAGTCTGAAATTAACGCTGTACTAGAAAAAGTTGAGAATTTTTCAGGTGTGAGATTGCCGTTTACGTATGCTGCAAACAGTAGAATTGTAGGGGTATTCTTACAGGATCAATTGGCTGCTAGTTATATATTAGTGACAAAGCCGAGCTTTAGAAGCATAGCATTCGTCCCAGATGCAATTAAAAAGAGCAATCCGTTTTTTGGAAAAGATGAGTATGATTTCATGGAAGTGAATGGACTTTGGATTGGACCCGCATTACGGACTCCTAGCCAGCAAGTACGGGTATGGTTTCAGTTAATCAAAGATATCTTTTACTCTAAAAAACAGTACGTGCTTCTTATGCGTGATCTGAGAACTAGAAGCATGGAAAGATTCCTCAACATGGCGAATCCTGTTGAAGTATATACAGGCCCTCCATTCCTGTCGGCAGATTCAAGCACACATGAAAGAATTCAAGTGAGTTATACAACTCGCTGGAAAATAGTTTTGAACTCGCATAAATACTTGCTTGAGCTAAGAAACCGACATAAGCGCGCTGTTGAATTTGGAAGGCGTCGAGAAAATTCGACGGCTATAAAACATACGAGTGTTGAATTGGCAGGATCCTAATATTAGCTCGATTTCGCGCTTTCGTTGCCTGATTCGATACATGATTTAACCGAGCGAAAACCGGATACTGGTTACCTATTTGCACCTGCACTAACCGCTGGATTTTGTAGTGCAGGTGCATTATTCTCCCCTACCCGCGCGGTGCCCGGGCAGTCCCTAATTCCATTGCTTGGAATTAGTGGCAGCCGGGTGCGACTTGCTGCTCTAACTACCTGATTTTAAAGGTTCAACGGGATTCCGCGTGAAATAATCGAATACTGCAGCGTCACACCAGAAGGCTGCAGCCAAGGTTGAATAGACAAGAACAGGTAAGAATCGTTATATGACCACGTCCCGCACCAGGAAAGTTCCCGCTCGCAAGAAGAAATCCCGATCCAAGAAGTACGTTTACGCTTTTGGTCGCAAAACTGATGGCAACGCCACAATGCGGGAGTTGCTGGGTGGCAAAGGTGCAAATCTGGCAGAAATGGCCGCTATTGGCCTTCCTGTCCCCCCGGGCTTCACGATTAGCACTGAAGTTTGTACCTATTATTACGATCACGATCACAAGTACCCTGCCACTCTGAAAAAAGCCGTAAATGAGTCGATTCACGCAATTGAATCTCAGCTCGGCAAGAAATTTGGCGGTCGCACTAATCCCCTCCTGGTTTCAGTTCGCAGCGGCGCGCGGGATTCAATGCCGGGCATGATGGATACAATCCTGAATCTCGGGTTGAATGACGAGACTGTCGAGGGTCTGGCAGACGTGTCAAAGAATCCCCGCTTTGCCTGGGATTGCTATCGACGCTTTATCCAGATGTATGGTGATGTTGTGATGGGCGTTCAGGCGCGCTCTGAGTCAGAAGCCGAACCTTTCCATGCCATACTGGATAAACTAAAAAGCTCACTGGGCGTGGAATCTGACAACGACTTGAGTACTGAGAATCTGAAGAGCCTCGTGAAGCAATACAAGGCCCTGATTCGCAAGCGCACCAAAAGTGAGTTTCCACAAGATGTAATGGCACAATTATGGGGCGCTGTTAGTGCGGTTTTTGGCTCGTGGAAGAATGATCGGGCAATTCTCTATCGTCAGCAATATGGCATCCCGGCTGAATGGGGCACTGCAGTGAACGTGCAGGCAATGGTATTTGGCAATGCCGGCAATGATAGCGCCACAGGCGTCGCCTTTACCCGAGACCCTGCTAATGGTGAAAAAGTATTCTATGGCGAATACCTTGTGAACGCCCAGGGAGAAGACGTGGTCGCTGGTGTGCGCACGCCTCATGCCATAGTGGCAATGGCAGATGAATTACCTGCCAGCTATCGCGACCTTGAAAAGGTCCGGTCAAAACTTGAAGGCCACTTCAAGGATATGCAGGATTTCGAATTCACAATCGAAAATGGACGTCTCTTTATTCTACAAACCAGAAATGGCAAGCGCACGGGATTGGCAGCGGTTCGCATCGCGGTAGAGATGCAAAAAGAAAGATTGATGAGCCAGGAAACAGCACTGCTAAAAATCCCTGCCGAATCCATCGATTCGTTGCTGGTACCGGTTTTCAATCCCAAGGCATTAAAATCCGCGACCGTAATCGCCCGTGGCTTACCTGCCGGGCCTGGAGCAGCTACTGGGCGTATAGCGTTCACCGCAGCCAGTGCAGAACTGGAAACACGCAAAGGTAACAAAGTTGTCCTCTGCCGCACTGAAACCTCCCCTGATGACCTGAAAGGCATGCTGCATTCACAAGGCATTCTGACCTCTCGCGGCGGCGTTTCTTCGCATGCAGCACTTGTGGCACGCCAACTTGGTAAGGTATGTGTCTGTGGTGCAGGCGATATCGTAATTAATTATGACAAGAAGACTCTCACTGCCGGAAAGGTTGTTTTGAAGGAAGGAGACTACATTTCCATTGATGGCAGCACGGGCAAAATTTACAAAGGCATGATTGAAAGCGCTGACTCAGAAGTTAAACGTGTTTTGGAAGGCGATCTCAAATCAGGCAATAGCTATACCTACGAATTGTTCCAGACTGTCATGAAGTGGGCTGATAAGCACCGTTCACTGAAGATTCGCACCAATGCTGACACACCTTCAATGGCACAGCAGGCCGTAGCATTTGGCGCAGAAGGAATTGGGTTGTGCCGCACCGAGCATATGTTCTTTGATGGTGACCGCATAGACTATATGCGCCAGATGATTCTGGCCGTAGATGAAGTTCAGCGTCGAGCAGCGCTCAAGAAATTGCTGCCTTTCCAGAAAAAAGATTTTGTCGGCTTGTTCAGAGCCATGAACGGTCGACCCGTCACTATTCGATTGCTGGATCCACCACTCCACGAATTTTTGCCGCAAGATGACGTAGTTAGGCGCCAACTGGCGGAAAAACTCGGTGTCCCTTTCAGTTTCGTAATTGATCGCATCAAGGCGCTACACGAAGAAAACCCTATGTTGGGTTGCCGCGGTTGCCGTCTGGGTATCCTGTATCCTGAAATCACTGAAATGCAAACCCGGGCTATCTTTGAAGCTGCAGCGCAAGTCACGAAAGGCAAGAAACGTGTCAAGGTAAGTCCAGAAATCATGATCCCACTCGTTGGATTCCGAGAAGAATTGGCCGACCAGCTCAAGATCGTACACAAAGTGGCCAAGGAGGTCATGAAGAAGCGCAAGGTAAGGATCAATTATATTGTCGGCACCATGATCGAAGTCCCTCGCGCGGCGATCACGGCAGATCAGATTGCACAGGAAGCAGACTTTTTCAGCTTCGGCACCAATGACCTGACCCAAACCACCCTTGGCTTGAGCCGAGACGATATGGGCTTGTTCTACGATGAGTACCAGAGAAAGGAAATTTACAACCAGAATCCTTTTGCCAGCCTGGATCAGACTGGCGTTGGCAAACTGGTAGAATTTGCCGTTGATAACGGTCGCAGTGCCAAACCCTCACTTAAACTGGGAATCTGCGGAGAACACGCAGGTGATCCTTCATCGATCGATTTTTGCCACAGGGTTGGACTGAATTACGTATCTTGCTCCCCACCACGGGTTCCAATAGCGAGATTGGCGGCGGCTCAGGCGCGGCTGCGTAACAAGTAGTCTATTCAACCAGCGGCGGCATCGGGCAATCGATTGTCGCCGCTATGGCACGAATCAGTTCTGCTTCGACTACTGCAATATTACCATCGGCCGTAACGCATTTGGCACATGCCTTTAATAATGCTGGCTTCTGAAGCGCTCGCACTTGAACCAACTCAGAAAGTGCCTCGTTCAAATCCTCAAAGCTGATATCTGCGACGTCCCGCATTACTATCTGAAAATCAAGTTCTTTAGCACCTAGCTCTATTGCCTGCTGTGTTGAAATTCCCTGCTGCGGGCTGGATCGAGCCAGTATGCTTAATAAGATAGAAACTGAATCTGAACAATTTTGTAATTGCCGCTTGCCCAGCTTGGGCGGTGAAGATTTTTCAAAAACTACATCGAGATGATAGAAAACCAGTTTATGCAGCGACCATTCCAGTAAATTAATTTTGCGGTCCAGTTCAATAAGCGCATTGAAGTTTTGAGAAAACAATTCATATTGCTGAATAGAGAGCTGCCGTAGCGATCCCAGTGCAATTTCAGTCAGCGCCATGCGAAACTCCGGTTGTAGCTTCGTATCAGACTTAAGAAGCGCCATCAGCTCTCGCAACACACTTTTGTCTGCGCTTTGTTCCAACAACGAAACCTGCTGATGCCTAACCTCATCATCGCTACTTAACACAAACAAATACACTAACGCTCTGGCGCCGCAAGGTTCATGTGCGGCATTCATGAATATTTCAGGCACTTTGTCTACCAGCGCACGCGCATATTCGATATGCGCCTGATTGGGACTACCCACCTGGCCAAGCGCATTCTCCGACATAATCACGCCAGTAGTGCCTGCCAGAATCGCCGCCAGCTTCTCTTCGCGAGATGTTTCCGCCCTGGCTTCGGTGTTATCAGTAGGTCCTCGAGATTCGGCATTACCAACCAGGTGATAGTCACCACTCCATCCTGGAAGTATGGCGGCGATGCGCTGATCCAGAGGTGGATGAGTAGCATAGAGTGATTTGAATGCCGAAACGCGAGCTTCTTCAAATAATGCATGACTGATTTCAGCGCTGTTAGGATGCTCCAAATAGGACCGGTTGCTTGCCTTGCCAATCTGCATCAGGGCGCCAGCAATACCTTCCGGATTGCGGGTAAATTGAACTGCGGAAGCATCCGCCAGATATTCCCGCTGTCGACTTACAGCAGCCTTGATGAGATTACCGAAGAAAGTGCCAACGAACCCCACAGCAATCAAACCCAGACCCAGAAACACGACGCCACCAGAATTTTTGGAACGCCTGCTGTATGCACCACTGCGCATCAGGTGATAGCCAATAATTCCCAATACCAATATGCCGTGCAGCACACCGATCAATCGAATATTGATGCGCATGTCACCATGCAAGATATGACTGAACTCATGCGCAATGACACCCTGTAATTGATCTCTTGAAAGTATGTTTATGGCGCCACGAGTTATGCCTATCACCGCATCGCTTGGTGAATAGCCCGCAGCAAATGCATTGATACCGGCTTCCTCCATCAAATAGACCGGAGGAACCGGCGTGCCAGAAGCCAACGCCATTTCTTCCACCACATTCAATACGCGTTGTTCTTCAAGACTATTGGTGCCAGAGACGAGTAACTGTCCATTTATCATCTCTGCTACCCGAGCTCCCCCGCCAGACAGGGCGCTGATTTTGTAAAGACTGCCAAATAATATAATCCCGCTTACCAGCCCACCTATGATTAGGAAAAGCTCCCAGCTGAACTGAATGGACTGCATCCCCCCCATACTGGTCATTTCAGATCCAACAAAGCCGAATATGAAAAGCACCAGAAAATTGGTTACAACAATCAGGGAAACTACAGCGAGCACGAACAGTATGATTAATCTGCCCGTATTGCGTTTGGCGATATCCTGGGATTCGAAAAAATCCATGTGGAATAACTAGATTACGAGTGTATTTTTAGAAGGAGACTTTTGGCGCTTCCTGGATAGCCGCACTGTCTTCAAACTCCAGCAAACTGGCGTCGCTGCCATGTCCAAATAACCCGGCCACTGCAACCGGTGGGAAAGATTGCCGATAGGTATTGTAGGCCATGATCTGGTCATTAAAGGCCTGACGTGAAAAGGCCACCTTGTTCTCAGTTGCTGTAAGCTCTTCACTGAGTTGCATCATGTTCTGGTTTGCCTTGAGGTCCGGATAAGCTTCCATCACAACGTTGAAACGACCAAGCGCTCCAGCCAGGGCACCTTCTTGACCTGCCAGCTCTTTGATAGCGGCGGCATTGCCCGGATCTGCGGCGGCTGCAGCCAGCCCAGATGCAGCTGCATTACGGGCAGCTATCACCGCCTCGAGTGTTTCCCGTTCGTGAGCTATATATCCTTTGGCAGTTTCCACCAGATTTGGGATGAGGTCATAACGGCGTTTCAATTGCACTTCTATCTGCGCAAATGCATTCTCATACCGATTCTTCAGACTTACCAAACGGTTATAAATGCCTACTGAATAAAAAAACAAGGCTGCTAAAAGTACGAGAATGATAATAGTTGAAATTTCCATGGATCGAGCTCCTTCTTGATTGGTTGAACACCTTGTCAGGCGGGCCACCCGAGAGAATCATTATTCCACTATTAACGGCCGTGATGCCACCTTGAAATGCGAATAAATCGGCGTTTCTCTGAGTCAGAAATATCTGCTAAGCTGCCACGCGTCACTCAATAATAAATAACAGAAAAAGAATAAAAATCATGAGTACAGGCTTGCTGGCATTATTGTCGCTGCTGCCCATTATTTCAGTGGCAGTTTTCCTCGTTATCATGCGCTGGCCGGCAAGTCGCGCCATGCCAATAGCTTATATTGTAGCGGCCGTGCTGGCCTACTTTGTCTGGCAGGTACCTGGCACACAAATCGCAGCTGCCAGTGTAAACGGGCTTATCGTCGCAGCCTCTCTGATCTATATCATCTTCGGCGCAATACTCCTGCTCAATACACTACAGCAAAGCGGGGCTATTCTAAGTATTCGCCAGGGATTCTCGAGCATAACGCCAGATCGTCGTATTCAGGTCATTATCATCGCGTGGTTGTTTGGGTCATTTATTGAGGGCTCAGCAGGGTTTGGGACACCAGCTGCCGTCGCAGTTCCACTCATGGTAGGCCTCGGATTCCCCGCAATGGCAGCTGTGGTTGCCGGCATGATCATTCAGAGCACACCCGTATCTTTCGGCGCCATGGGTACACCTATTCTCGTTGGTGTGAATACGGGATTGTCAGCAGACCCGGAAATGGCCGCCTATGCTGTCTTGCGAGGTTTTGAAGAATGGGATGCCTTTCTGGCATTTATTGCCACTAAAGTCGCCCTTCTGCATGCGTTGGCAGGCACTTTTATACCGTTATTGGTCGCCAGCATGATGACGCGTTTCTTCGGGCCCGAAAAGAGCTTTGCTGCCGGTTTCCGCGTGTGGAAATTCGCGCTGTTTGCGGCCTTCGCCATGACCATACCTTATTTACTGGTAGCAACCTTTCTTGGGCCTGAGTTTCCTTCCATGTTCGGGGGCTTGATCGGTCTGGTAATTGTGATCAGCGCGGCCAGCAAAGGTTTTTTGATGCCCGCCGAAGACGAAATCTGGCAGTTCGATAAGCGCGAGAACTGGGATCCTGAATGGACAGGGACTATTCAAATCGAGCTGGCGACACCTGGAGATAACGCGCCTTCCATGAGTCTGGTAAAGGCGTGGTCACCCTATCTTGTGGTAGCTGGTCTACTGGTTCTAACACGCTTTCCGCTATTGGATCTGGAAACTTTTTTGCGCAGTGCTAATCCTCTGGTTACGTGGTCCTGGCCGCAGATATTTGGCAGTAATGTCTCAGCATCTTTTCAACCGCTGTGGTCTCCGGGAACTATTTTCATTATCGTCTCCGTCATCACGATTGGCTTACATGGCTTGAGCAGGAAAGAATATCAGATGGCCTTCGGTAGTTCGCTAAAGACACTCGTGCCAGCATCTACTGCCTTGGTATTCACGGTTCCCATGGTCCAGGTATTCATCAACTCTGCAGGTGGAAATGCCGGATTTGAACAAATGCCTATTGCACTTGCTGAAGGTGTAGCGAATCTGGCCGGATCAGCCTGGCCCTTTTTCTCAACATTTATTGGCGGTATGGGTGCTTTCGTGGCAGGCAGCAATACCGTTAGTAATATGATGTTCTCACTTTTCCAGTTCGGCGTAGGCGAAAGAATTCTGGTCGATCCCACCTGGGTTGTTGCACTGCAAGCTGTTGGAGGCGCTTCCGGTAATATCATCTGTGTGCACAACGTGGTCGCCGCTTCAGCAGTGGTCGGACTCGTAGGCAAGGAAGGCGCAGTTATACGCAAAACACTCCTTCCTTTTGCCTACTACGCCCTGATGACCGGAGCACTGGGATACGGTATCGTAAATTTGAATAACGGCGTGTTCAATGCAGGTTTTATTATTGCCAGCTTGATCGTTTTGACAATGGCATATGCTATATATCATTTCAATTTGAAGCCAGGTGCTATCAAACCTGAACCTGACAACATATAATTTTGCTGTCTTCGAGGCAGCAAATAACATGTCAACACGCACAGCAGAAACACCTGCGCATAATCATCAATCACTCGTAATCGCTACGGCGGGTCATGTCGATCACGGCAAAACTGCGCTTGTCCAGCAAATTACGGGAACCAATACAGATACGCTAGCAGAAGAGCAGACCAGAGGCCTGACTATAAATCCAGGGTTTGCCTATTATCACCTTCCTGATACCGATAAAGACCCCACTAAGGCAAGAATACTAGGCATTGTAGATGTGCCAGGTCACACAGATTTTATAAATAACATGCTTGCAGGAACTGCATCAGTTGATGGTGCCCTGCTGGTCGTGGCTGCAGACGATGGCATTATGCCACAAACCCGAGAACATCTGGCGATTCTGGACATACTCGGACTCAATCTGGGGTTTTGTGTCATCACTAAAATCGATCGTGTTGATGAAGCTCGCACTAATAAAGTTACGTCTGACATACAGCAACTGCTGGCATCGACTAGCCTGTCAGGCATACCGATTTTCCCTGTATCGAATGCCTCGGGTGCCGGGATTTCTGAAGTAAATTCCTATATCGGTGAGATGTTTGCAGAAATTACTAGCCCTTCGGTATCCAGCATCAAAGCGAATCCCCGCTTCCTTATAGATCGTGCTTTTACGATCAAGGGTTCAGGCACCGTAGTCACCGGAGCGTTACGAGCAGGCACCTTGGACTTGACGACGCCGCTGCAACACTCTGCCAGTGGAGAAGATATAAGAATCAAGGGCATGCGCCTGGACAAATCTACAATACAATCATTGAAAGCTGGAGAGCGGGCTGCGCTCAATGTCAATTTGCCACATGATGGAGTAAGGCGCGGTGACTGGCTTGTCAGCCCCGGTCAATTCAATGCCAGTAACAGAATGGATGTGCAAATCAAATTTAATAATACCGCCTTCGTTCCTAACACAAATACTGAATACCACTTCCACATCGGCGCCTCTCACCATGTGGTGAATATAAGGCCCCTGTGTGAAGACCCAAATGCGTTCTTTCAGATCAGGAGCAAGGACTTGATCATTGCCAGTCATGGTGACCGCTTCGTAGTCCGGGATCCTGCGGCGCAATCCACAATTGGTGGCGGCAAAGTAATAGATTTGTTTGTGCCACGCCGCGGACGAGCCAGCGAAGCAAGATTGACCGAATTGTCGGCCATGGATAATTCACATGATTCAGCACTGCTTGAATTGGCAGACATATTGTCAGGCGGGCTGTCGCTTGAAGAGTTTGCGTTGAATCGCAACCTCGACAAAAACTCACTCCTTGTGCACTGTAAAAATCTGGGAAATCAGTATCACCTTCTGCCAGTCACCGGATTTGAACTTCCTGTACTTCTGCACGAAAAATTTCATGCGCTCTACAGCAAACAAATCCTGCAGACCCTGCAATCCTTTCATGAACAAACACCCAGCCAGCAAGGAATGAGCGAGCCCGCACTTAGCAAAGCTATTAACTTTGAACGCTCTCACTTATTGCTGCAGGCGCTGCTCAGTGATCTGCAGACGAATAACAGTATTGTAAAATCAGGCACACTGTTCCATCTGCCGGACCACAAGGCACGCCTCTCTCCAGAAGAAGAAAAATTTTTGCAGAAAGTCCGCCCCATTTTACTCCGAGCGGGAAAAATTCCTCCGCGTACGAGAGAGTTGGTTGATCTTATCGGAATACCCCTCGTGCCACTGGAGCGCATCCTGCGACAGACAACCAAGGCTGGGAGCCTGATTCAGATAGCAGACAATCGCCATTACCTGCCCGAAACCATCGTGGAATTGGCACTATTTACTGAGAAACTGGCCGAGCAGGCAGATGATGAAGAAGGGTTCAGCGTGATTCAATTTCGGGATGCATCCGGGATAGGCCGTAACCTCTGCATTGAAATACTCGAATACTTCGACCGCATCGGATACACACGAAGAGAAGGCAACACCCGCATCTTGCGCACCTCCATGGAAAACGTGTTTGGTGGTTGATTCGCCACTTTTCCAAAGGCAAAAAAAAAGCTGCTAATCTAACTGCATAACTACCGGAGACTCTGGGCTTGGGAAGAGAAATAGACCATTTTGACTTCACTGACGCGGATTTCGTCAACTTCAGTGCACGCCTGCGAGACAATTTGAAGGCGCTGGAGGTCCTGATCGCCAGGCCGGGTTTCGGTGAGGGTGAATTATCCTTCGGTGCAGAGTTGGAGCTTTATATTGTCGATGATGAAGGCCGACCGCTGCATATCAATCAGGAAATTATCAAAAAGCTCAAGGACCCCCAACTCACTCTCGAATTGAATCGCTACAACCTGGAATATAATTTCAGTCCAGTTCTATTCAAAGATAGCTGTTTCGGCGCCACTCAAGATGAAGCGCTATCTGCGATAAAAAAAATCAACAAAGCTGCCGGAAAATGGGGAGGCCAGGTAGTACCTATTGGTATTCTACCTACATTGCAGCAATCAGATACTGGCTATCATGCCATGACTCCTTTACCTCGCTTCGAAGCACTGACTGAGGAGTTGACAGAAATTCGCGGCGGCCCCTTCTCTATTGCTATCGAAGGTGAAGAGACGCTGCAATTGGCAATGGATGACGTAACCCTGGAAGGGGCCAATACTTCTTTCCAGATTCATGTTCGCGTACCTACAGCTGAATTTGCAGATTTTTACAATGCCGTGCAATTGGTCACGCCACTTGTTGTAGCCATGGCAGCTAATTCACCTACTCTTTTCGGGCACAGGTTGTGGCAGGAAACACGCATCCCGTTATTCAAACAGTCAATCGATTGCCGCCCGAAAGACTCGCTGCATCCCATTCCAGCGCGGGTCAATTTCGGTAATAACTGGGTGCGCCATGCTTCAGAACTGTTCGCTGAGGCAGTACTGTTATACAGGCCCATACTGCCAGATTGTAGTGATGAGGACCCAATGCAGGTGCTAAGTGAAGGCGGCACTCCGCAACTTCATGAATTGCGCTTACACCAGGGATCAATATGGTTGTGGAATCGCCCGGTATACGATCCGGTCGATGGCGGTCATCTGCGTATCGAATTGCGCGCCTTCCCTGCCGGCCCCAGTATTGTCGACATGCTGGCCAATGCTGCACTCGCCATTGGTCTGGCGAAAGTGATCCAGCCTGACATTCGAAAGCTCCTGCCTGCGATTCCTTTTACTTACTGCACCGCAAATTTCTATCGCGCCGCGCAGAAAGGATTAGATGCGGAATTATTCTGGCCATCACTCAAGCAGAATCAACCTGAATACTATGCAGTGCCAGATATCTTGCGACAGCTCATTCCACAAATCCCGGAGCAACTGGCGTCCATGGGTTTTGTTGAATCAGATTACATGCCTCTTATAGATGTAATACAGGAGCGTTTGGAAACACGCCAAACGGGTGCCCAGTGGCAATTGAACAAACTGGCCGAATTGCGTAAAGACATGCACAAGCGTGAAGCTTTACAGGAAATGCTTAAACAATACGAAAAAAACAGCAGCGCCAATATTCCTGTCGCGCAGTGGCGTTGAGCATGGCGGCGCCCATACTTCCTGCCAATAACTCGCAGCTGTACTACTGGCGCAATCCTGCACCAGACGATATAGCTCCTACCTGTATGGAGTTTCTGCATCAACTCCCTGGCCCTACGCATATATTCATCGAGGGGCAGGAAAAAGACCGCTGTCGGGCAGTGGTCACCCTGATGCACGGCAATGAACCTTCCGGACTACATGCTGTATTCGGAGTCCTGCGCGAGGCAATAAAGCCTTTGGTAGATATCCATATTTTCATTCCCAGCGTAGATGCAGCCAAACAAGCCCCCGGATTTATCTATCGAATGTTGCCACACCAGAAAGACCTGAATCGCTGCTTCAAGGAACCGTTCGGGGATAGCAATGAGGACAAATTGGCAGAAGAGCTATTGGACAATTTAAAAGCACTGAACCCGGAATGCATAATCGACATCCACAATACTTCAGGCTCCAGTCCGTCGTTCGGCGTATCGACCTTTATGGATGACAAGCATGATGCACTGGTATCCCTGTTTACCCACCGCATGATCGTCACTGATCTCAAGTTGGGGGCATTGATGGAAATCAGTGAATCCATGATACCAACCGTCACCATAGAATGCGGCGGCATTGAAGATAGTGAGTCCAATCCAATGGCGCTGGATGGATTGATCAAGTTTATGACACTGAATGATGTGCTATCCACCAAACCCAGTGATATGTCTCTGGAATTCTTCCACCACCCTATCAGGCTGGAGTTACTCGAAGGCAGCGATATCGCCTATGGCACACACTCGCTTGTGAGTGATGGTGTTACGCTGGTGTCGGAAATCGAAAATCATAACTTCGGGTTTGTAGATCAGGATACATTATTAGGTTTTGTGTCTGGTGAACTGAAAGATAATCTTACCGCATGCGACACAAAGGGACGTGAAAGAATAACTGATTACTTTAGGCTGCAAGGTGACGAACTTTATCCAGCACAAAAACTCAAGCTATTCATGGTTACTACCAACCCGGAGATCGCTCGCAAAGATTGCCTATTCTATTTGGTGTTAGCGATCGACTAATGCGGGTGTAAGCGCACGGGCAATGAGGAATAGCCCTTCACAAAACTGGAATAGACCCGCTCGGGCTCTCCCGTCACTTCGATAAATTCAAATCGCTGCATGATTTCTTCCCACAATATGCGCAGTTGCATCTCGGCCAGCCGGTTTCCCATACAGCGATGAATACCAAACCCGAACGACAGGTGTTTACGCGCGTTGGGCCGATCAATCCAGAAACGATCAGCTTCCTGGATCACGTCCGAATCCCTGTTACCCGAGGCGTACCACATGATTACCTTGTCGCCTTGTTTGATTTGCTTGCCCCGTAACTCCGTATCCTGGGTTGCAGTACGGCGCATATAGGCCAGTGGTGTTTGCCAGCGAATGATTTCGGAAACCATATTGGGAATCAGAGAGTGATTCTTGCGCAGCTTGTCATATTCTTCCGGATTCTGATTCAGAGCCAACACACCACCTGAAATTGAATTGCGCGTGGTGTCATTGCCACCCACAATAAGCAAAATTACGTTGCCCAGATATTCCATGGGCGGCATATTGCGGGTCGAATCGCCATGAGCCAGCATTGAAATCAAGTCATTGCCGGGCTCGCTATTAACGCGATCATTCCAAAGTCGGGTAAAGTAAGCCAGACATTCCTGAATAGCTTCCCAACGCTCTTCCTGGGTATCTACCACACCGCCACCAGGGATGGCAGTAGCCACATCTGACCAATGGGTAAGCTTGTAACGATCCTCGAAAGGAAAATCAAACAGGGTTGCCAGCATTTGCGTAGTCAATTCAATGGAGACAGCTGGCACCCAATCGAATTCTTCATTAACCGGCAGGCTATCGAGAATATTCTGCACACGGCCACGGATAACTCCTTCCAAATTTTTCAGATTGGCAGGCGCAACCACGCCCTGCACAACCCGACGTTGCTCATCATGCTTGGGAGGATCCATAGAAATAAATGCCGGCAAGGTAAATTCTTCAAATGTATCTACGATGCCAATAGTCGGTTCTGACGAATAGATTTGCGGTGAGGTATCAACTTCCATGATGTCCTCATACTTCATCACTGACCAGTAGGGTCCAACTGCAGATCTGGCGCAGTAGTGCACGGGATCTTCTGCGCGCAATCGATCCAGAAAGGGTAGATACTCATTCGCCTTCCAGATTCCCGGATGTGACAAATCAATCTCTTCCAGTGGCATGCTATAGGGATCCTTACCTACCATGCTCCACTGACTGCTTTTTTGCATTACTGGTATTGAAGCTTTTGACATAAAACTTTATCCAATCGATGGCGACTTAGAATTGAAATTCAGGCGTAGTAACTGTCAGTCCGTCCAGATCTTCCGTCACTGGAATTTGACAGGATAAGCGCGAATTATCCTTGCGATCGGGACTCAGGCTTAACATGGCCTCCTCGGTCGCTTCAGGAGGATCAAGCCTGGCCAACCACTCCTCGTTGACGAATACATGACAAGTGGCACAAGAGCAAGAGCCTCCGCAATCTGCATCGATGCCTGGAACTCCATTACTGACAGCCGCCTGCATGACTGAACCCCCAACAGGTACCGAGACCCTGTGCTCGCTACCATTATGTTCAATAAAAACTATATCTACCATGTTCAATTGCTCACTCTTACCTGCATTTTTACAAGAGCAAAACCATAGCAACAAGTTGCCTTAATAAAAAGTCAGCAACAGATAAATTTTGCCCTGACTCAACCATGCACTAAACTGCGGTTTCGCATTTTTCTTTTTGGTTTTCGATGAAATCTGAATCAAGAGCCTATACCCCCATATTGATCAGCGCCTGCCTGCTGCTGATGCTGTCTTTTGGTTATCGAGCCGGTTTCGGCCTGTTCATGGCGCCTATGTCCGAAGCCCGGGGCTGGGGGCGGGATGTTCTGGCGCTGGCTCTGGCCATTCAAAACTTGTCCTGGGGAGTCTGCGCGGTTCTGGTAGGAGGTCTTGCCGATAAATACGGCAATCTCAAGGTATTGCTCGGGGCGATTGCGCTATATGCGCTTGGCATGTATCTCATGGCCATTTCCAGCACAGAGCTTGCCATCATTTCCACCGCAGGCCTGCTCGTAGGCGCGGGCGTTGCCGGCACATCCTTCGGTATCGTACTCCCTGCCATTGCCCGTGCAGTGCCGGAAGAAAAGCGCGCCCGGGCCTTGGGTATCGGCACCGCCGCAGGCAGTTTTGGCCAATTTTTCGTGGTGCCTATCGTGCAGGTTATTGTTGATATCAGCGGTTGGTATCAGGCCCTGCAAATTCTTGGGCTGTCTGCCCTGGTAATGGCGGTTTTCGCCCTGCCCCTCGGCAAGTACGGTGGCGACTCCGAGGCGCGCGATGAAAATGAAATCGAATCAAGCCTGTGGCATCTCGCGCGAAAGGCGTTCAAGGTGCGGCCCTATCAATTGCTCGTATGCGGCTTCTTTGTCTGCGGTTTTCACGTAGCGTTTATAACCGTGCATATGCCTGGTTATGTGGTTGACCTGGGATTCTCTCCACAAGTTGGCGCCTGGAGTATTAGCCTGATCGGACTGTGTAATGTTGTCGGCGCATATTACGCCGGGGTCTGGAGTGGAAGGTACCCCATGCGCAAAATCCTTATCTGTATTTATCTGGGCCGCGTTGTCGCTATCACCGCGTTCCTGCTACTACCGGTTACCCTGGGAAGCATCCTGGTATTCAGCGCCATGATGGGCTTCCTCTGGCTCGCGACTGTGCCTCCTACGTCAGGCCTCGTGGCGCTGTTCTTTGGCACTCGTTATATGACATTCCTTTACGGCATTGTGTTCTTCAGCCACCAGCTGGGGAGTTTTTCAGGCGTGTGGCTTGGCGGATATCTGTATGAAATCTATGGCAACTACGATGGCATATGGATTCTGGGCATCGTGTTAGGTGTGATTGCCGCACTGCTGCACTGGCCTATCGATGAGGTCAGCCAGAAAGAGAAGTTACAGGCAATCATAGCATAGAAAGAAAAATTGGCGGAAGAGGCAGGAGT
>CAYOND010000032.1:5763-20212 GCA_964405225.1 uncultured Pseudohongiella sp. | reverse complement strand
CTATCTTTAGTGGTCTTTACGAAAACTTTACGTCATTGAGCATCTTCAATGTCGCCAACGGCGTTTACGATACCCTTATCTTTGCTTCTGGTGTTGATATCGAAGGTGGTCTGGATATGTCTTCGATACGCATTACTGGCAGCACGGATACAACTACTGAAACCGGTACCATTGAACTGGTAGACGGCGGTAATGTTGGTGCGTTTACTGTTTCTATCGGAGACGACGCAATCTACTCTGGCGGCCTGTATCTGTCTGATACTGGCGATGTGGGTCCTGTTACCATCACTGCCGGTGACGGCGGAGACGTTGCGATCGAAGTAGAAACTGATGATGGTTCAATTGGTGATATCACCATTAATTCCGAGAGCCAGCTTTACAGTGCAGCTTTTTATGCATCTGGTGGCAGCATCGGCAATGTCAACATCACGCTGACTGGTGATGATGCTTCCGGTTCCGTTGTTTATATTACTTCCAGTGGTGGCTCGATTGGCAATGTCACTATTGATCTGCAAGATGGTGCGTCCGAGCTTGACCTGTCCGTGTCGGCCAACAATGATTACAACGGTGACGACGAAACTGACGACACCGACGGTAATATTGGCGATGTCTCTATCACTCTGGGTGATGATACAAGTATCTCAGGTGACTTCGACGCTGAAGGTGACATCGGCAACATCACTATCAACTACGTAGGTGAAGACAACAGCGGTAGCCTGTACTTCGAAGCTGCTGCGGTAAGTGGTATTGGCAATGACGACGGTGATGACTATGCCCGTGGTGGTAACATTGGTGATGTTACTATCGCAGTAACCGGCAATGGTGCTAACCTTTCCGCCGACTTCATTGCAAGCGGTGGCGATATCGGCGCTGTTCACGTAACGCTGGATGGTGGTGATACTGTGGAAGCAGATTTCTACGCATCTAACGGGTTTGCTGATTCAGGCGGTGATGGCGGTAATATTGGCGCCATGACTTTCGACCTGCTTGATGGTGCATCTGCAGATTTTGATATCACCTTCGCTGGAACACTTGAATCACTCGACGTAAATGCCGGTGATGGCCTCGATATCGAAATTTATATTTCCGGAAACGACGGTAAAGATGAAGACACCGAAATGGGTGATGCGACTTTTACCCTGGGTGAGGATGTAGATTTGACTTACTACATCTCAGGTGGTGTATATGAAATTAATGACACCACTATCGTTGCAGGCGATGGCCTGAGCGCCGACGTGACCTTCAACGTGATCAGCGGTGATATCGGTAATATCTCTGTCACAGCCGGCGATGATTCGTCTCTGTATCTGCACCTCAGCGGCAACTCCGGTGATGTAGGTAACATTGATTTGGATTTCGGTGATGGCGCCGATATCGATATTCATCTGCATTCAGACAACGATGAATCTGACATTAGCCTCATTACCATTGCTGGTGGTGGCGCTGGTGATGAAGCTAATATCGACATCTATGACTTTGATTCAGTTGCCGGCATCGATGCCAGTGACTGGGAAGGCTTTTTGAGCGCTAACCTGTCAGGCGTGTCTACCGGCACTAATATCAAAGTAGGTGCGGATGGTTCGTATATAGCTGGTACCCAGGAAGGTGATAACATCACTCTTGGCGGCGGTACTGATGAAGTTTATCTTGGATTCGAAACCACAGATTCTATCTTTGATTTCGAGCAAGGCGACGATACCATCGATGTGACTTACTTTGCCGATAATGCTTCAGTAGATGTTGATGCTGACGCGGATGAGCAATCACTGACGGACCGTGGTTCGTATGTGTTTGCCGACGGTACTGATGGTACTGATGATGAAGAAATCACTGACTTCACCGATCTGGAAGATGTGGCAGAATTCCTTGCTGCAGCCTTCTCGGATGAAGCTACAGATGATGACTTCGTAGCTACCATTAACGATGGTGCTGGCACCTCCTATATTTACTATGTGAATATGACTGGTGACGCGACCTTAGACGATGGCGACATTACCCTTATTGGTGTTGTGTCTGCTGACGACGATCTGGCAGCAGAAGATATAACTGCTGCTTAAGGTCTAAAAGGGAGTCAGGCTCGAAAGAGCCAGCAGTAGGCTCCCACGCAAGACAAGAACCCGCCAGCTATGCTGGCGGGTTTTTTGTTTCTGCTGCACAAATACGCTGTCAGATTATTTACCAACACTGGATCGATGTGCGATTGGCGACACGCAGCTCGGCCAAGGCGCTGAGATCGTATTACCCGAAATTTCATGACTATTCAGCTTTAAATTGCTTTAAAATACAGTCACGAATTTACTGAAACATCATCAACCAAGAAAAGCATGCCTGATGTCAGACCAGACCACGCAGACAGACCAGAACTCCTCACTGGAACAGAAACCGCAGGCTAGAAAACCCTCAGTTTTATTTGCCTCACCCATGAACATTCTGGACATTTCCAGCGGTGCGGCCCTGTCCATGCGTACTCTACTCGCCCAGCTGGCCGGTCAGGGCTGGAATGTGACTGCGCTGGGTGCCACGCTGTTTGATTCATCCCACGGCGGTGAACATGTCATCGAAGCGGGAAAACAGGTGAGCCAGGAGAAGAAGATACTTCGCAGTCAGGTATTGGGCATCAATAATATTATCGTACGCACCAAGGAATTCCGCCGTGCCGATATGACCTGTTTAGAGCAGGAGAACTATTATCGTCAATGGCGCCTCCAGTTACGCGATCACCGACCTGATGCGATTATTCTTTGGGGGGGCATGTTGCTGGAAATGACGGTGATGCGTGAGGCTCAAATGCTCGGCATTCCAGTCATCTTCTATCTGGTTAACAGTGGCTATAAATGGAAGAGTACTTTTGAGTATGTATCTGTAGTGATCACCGATACCCAGGCTACCGCCCAGATGTATTGGGACCGCTACCAAATGAAGTGCCATGCTTTAGGAAAGTTTATCGACCCCTCTTTGATCAAAGCAACCAGCCGTGAGCCGAAGTATATTACCTATATCAATCCCAGTTGGGAAAAAGGGGTCAATGTATTCATGCCCATGGCGAGGTTGGCTGCCAAGCGCTATCCCGAAATCAAGTTTCTGGTCGTACAGAGCCGCGGGCGCTGGGCTAATGCCCTGGCTGCGTTCAAGTTCAAGAAAGAAGAGTTTCCGAATGTCACTATCATTGGCCACCAGAAGGAAATGAAAAAGGTATATGGGGTGGCTCGTGTGGTGCTACTGCCTTCAACCTGGATAGAGAGTGGTGCCAGGGTGATTCCGGAATCCCTGATAAATGGCGTTCCGGTTATTGGCAGCAATACCGGCGGCACGGCTGAACTGATTGGCGAAGGCGGCCTTGTACTGGATCTACCGGAAGTGGTCAAAGAGGAAAAATTAAAGCCTGCCCCCGATGAGGTGGCAGAGGAATGGCTGGAGGTAGTGCACCGGGCGTGGCATGACGAAAAGTTTCTGGCCAAGCTGGAAGCCGGTGTGGCCAAAGAAGCGCCCAAGCACGAGATTGGCGCAACGGTAAACAGATTGCTTGAGGTTATTACGCCGGTTATTAAGGCGGGCAAGGGCGACACCTCAATCAAACAGGAGGAGTTCTTACCCTTTCCTGAAACTCCTCGATTGGGCCAGAAAGCGACCGCGAATCAAGTCAAAGGTAAGTCCAAGAAGCCTGCCAATCGTAAAGCGGCACGGGCAATGGCAGCCAAGACCAGATCGAAGAAAAAAAAGGGAAAGAAACGCTAGCCACGCGAAGCTGATTTACATCTGACAATCCCGCAAAATCAATCTGATAATACTATGGCAATCCGAATTTCAGACAAGAACCGACGTGAAATGAGTGAAGAGCGTGACTTTGCTCAAAGCGTTCCGGTTGTGTCCCGCTACTGTATCTTGTCGAGCCCTCGTTCCGGCAGCACTCTGCTTGGCCGCATGCTCTATGAAACGGGTTTAGCCGGGGATCCACAGGAATTTCTCAATCCGCCGCTCATTGCGATTGAGCGGGAACGTAGCGGCAATGACACGCTGGATTGGAATGGTTTTTTGCAACTCATGGAAAAACGCCGTACTTCGCCGAATGGCGTGTTCGGCATTAAACTGCATTTTTCCCAGATGCTGTCGGCATTCCGCTCTCGTCAGGTCACACCAGGCATGGTGAAGATGCTCAAGGGGTTTAATCATCTGATCTGGATCCGGCGGCGTGATCGCTTGCGTCAGGGTATCTCGCAGGCTGTGGGTATGCATACCCAGGTATGGAGTTCCGAAGACAGTAACTCGGTAGACCTGTCAGCCGGGGATATTCATCCATTCCAGGTCCTCAGGGCAACTGTTGGGGTGAGCCACGATGACCACGCCTGGGAACAACTGATTCCTCAGGCCGGGCTGGACGTGCTGGTAATCTGGTACGAAGACCTCGTCGACAATTACGAGGCGGAATCACGACGCGTACTGACCCATCTCAATTTGCAGGAAATGGTGGAGGATATACCTGAGCCGCCATTGAAACGCCAGGCCACCGAAGTCAATGAAGAAATAAGGCAGGCCCTGCTGGCTTACCTGGGTATAAGTAGTGATGACTCAATTGAATAGTATGATTCCCGGTAATTCAGTCGGAGAAGCGCTCACTGCAGTGTTCTCAAAGCAAGGTGATAAGCCAGCAATTCTTGCGCGCGGCCGCGAAACTATTTCACATACTCAGTTGCACGCGCAGATTAAATCATTACAGGAACAATTGCGTGCACTGGATTTGCATGCTACCAATCGCATCGCCATGGTGATGGCCAACGGTCCTGACTCGGCCATCGTCAGCCTTGCTATGCTGAGTACCGCCAGTGCGGCTCCGGTGAATCCGGATTATAAACAAACAGAATTTGAAGCATTTTTTGAGCTCGCTCGCCCATCCATAGTATTGACCAATACCAATAGAGACCACCCTGTACGCGCAGCCGCGAAATCAAGGAATATAGCTATTGCAGAAGTTGAGCAGGATGAGCATGGCTGGCTGAAATTACGAGCGAACAGCCAGAGTGCCGCGGTATCTGGTTATCCTGATGTGGCGGGTGCCAATGAAGCGATGGTGTTGCAGTCTTCCGGCACCACCGGAAAACCCAAACTGATTCCCATATCTCATGAAAATTTGCTGAGTTCTTGCCGCAATTTGATTACCTCGCTTGAATTGAGCGCATCCGACCGCGTGCTACATGCTTTGCCAAACTTCCATATAGGCGGTGTGGTAGATGTTTTGTTGGCCCCCTTGCTTGCAGGTGGGTCGGTAATTTGCGCCCCGGCATTTTCTGCACCGAGGTTTTATGAAGACCTTGAACAGCTTTCTCCGACCTGGGTGCAACTCGTACCCGTTATGCTGGCAGAATTACTGAGGAATCAGGACAGGCATAAAAATATTATTGACAACCACAGCCTGCGCTTTTTGCGCTCAGTTTCAGCGCGTCTGCCAGAAACTGAAAGGCAGCAGTTTGAACAGTTATTCAATATACCGATTATCGAAATTTATGGCATGACGGAAGCGGCTGGCGTAATCACCAGCAATCTATTACCCCCTGCTATCAGAAAGCCGGGCTCAGTTGGTATTCCAATAGGTGTGAATCTACAGATCCGTGATAGCTCAGGACAGGCAGCAGGGCCCGGACATCGGGGTGAGATACTGATAAGTGGCAAGAGTGTAATTGCCAGATATGAGAATGCAGCAGATGAAAATGAAACCCTTTTTGACCAGGAGTGGTTTCGCACCGGTGATACCGGATATGTCGATACAGATGGATACCTGTTCCTGACCGGTAGAGTCAAGGACATGATCAATCGTGGTGGAGAAAAAGTGCTGCCGCAGGAAGTTGACGATATGCTTTTATCTCACCCCGATATAAAGGACGCTGCTGTATTTCCCATTGACGATGCAGATCTGGGTGAGGAAGTTGCTGCAGCAATTGTTGTAGTTGAAGGCAAAGAGTTGCCGATTCCTGCGATCAGGGAATTTCTTGCGGACAAGCTCGCATTCTTCAAAATTCCAAGGAAATTCTGCTTTACCGATACGATACCGCGATCTGCCAACGGTAAAATTCAGCGCGCTACACTTAAACAGGTATTTGCTGAGTTGATAACCGGTGAGGATCACAGCGCTCAGTACATCGAGCCAAATTCCGTGTTGACGCGTGCCATAGCAGATATCTGGAAAGGAATTCTGGAACTGGACAAAGTTGGCCTGAATGACAATTTTTTCGACCTGGGTGGAAACTCACTCAAGGGAGCGAGCTTTATCAATCAGGTGCAGGAATTATGGGGAGAAACAGTGTATGTGTCCTCATTGTTCGATGCACCAACACCCGCGCTTTACGAGAAGTACCTGAATCTTCACTATCCTGATGTTGTGGCGAAGGCGACCGGAGCAGCAGTGAGTAAAACGGCTCAGCGTGATGCGCCTGTGGATGACAGTATGCTTGAAAGTTTCAGAGGGATGATTGCCAATCCTTCCAATTTCAAGTCGCCTCAAAGGGACAAGAAAAATCCACGGGCTATCTTTGTACTAAGCCCGCCACGAAGCGGCTCGACATTGCTACGTGCCATGCTGGCCGGCAACCCGCAGTTGTTCGCCCCTCCTGAATTGTATCTGCTGAGCTATGAAACGCTTGTTGACAGGAAAAACTGGTACTCAGGATCGCATCGTTCCCAGCTGGAAGGAAATATCCGGGCAATGATGCAGGCACGTAGCGAATCCCTTGAAGCCTGCGAAGACCTCATGAGGCAGTATGAAGCCGAAAATATGCAAGTTGTTGATTACTATGCATTGTTACAGGAGTGGATTGGCAGCCAGATATTAGTCGATAAAACACCTGCTTATTCGGTAGATTTGATGACACTGCAAAAAGCTGAGGAATATTTCGAAGACGTATTCTATGTCCATCTGCTGCGTCATCCTTATGGCATGATTCGATCTTTTGAAGAAGCGAAACTGGATCAATTATGGTTCCCCAGATTACGTGGTGAAGATTCAGTAACCCTGGAACCCTTTCCTTTCACGCGTAAACAGATTGCGGAAATGATTTGGATCTTGCTACACCAGAACATTCTCGAGTTTCTGAAAAATATTGATCCCTCGCGGCAATGCAAAATTGTATTTGAAGATCTTGTTTCCGATCCTGCCACCGTTATGCAGGCTTTTTGCGATGCTGCTGGTATCGGTTTCGATCCAGGCATGCTGGAACCTCAGAAAGGTTCACCCAGTCGAATGACAGATGGTTTGCACGATGGCTCTCGGATGATAGGTGATCCGAAATTCCATACCTTTAACAAGATCGAGAGTTCAGTTGCGGATCAATGGAAGTCGGCGTTTACCGACGATTTTCTGGGTGATTTGGCATGGGAATTGGCTCGAAAACTGGGTTACGAGGAATCTGTAGCCAGTGTTCGAGGTCGCGAGATTCTGGAGTTTTAATTGGCTATGACCGACATCCAATCTCTCATCAAAGAGTGTGCCGAAAAAGATATCAAGCTCTGGGCTGACGGAGGACGTCTGCGAGTAGATGCGCCGCAGGGCGCAATCGATGACTCACTCAAAACCAGATTGGGCGAGCATAAAGATGCGCTGATAGCGTTTCTCGCAGGTATGCAGCAGCCTTCGGCTACAAAAAAAGCTGTGCTGGCCCATATCGAAAATCCTGATTTCATACCATTAACATCCAGCCAGGCGCGCATCTGGGCGCTGGCAAACATAGATAAGGGAAGTAGCGTCTATAATGTGCCTGTAGTTTTTCAGGTCGAAGGTGATTTCGATATTTTCCTGTTGAATAAAGCACTTACGGAAATTCAGAATCGCCATGAGGTACTCCGCACAGTCTTCGAAGAAGTTGACGGACAACCGCGGCAGGTTATAAAGCCCCCCTCTCACATCTCGGTCCCCATCGACGACTTGTGGAAAAGTGTCGCAACTCTCGATAAAAAACTCGTGCATCAGGAATTGATGCGAACTATCACCAATGAAGTGATCAAACCATTTGATTTTGAAAACGGGCCTCTGTGGCGTGCCAGGGCATTCCGCATGCTGGCCCAGAATCACATTATTGCCTTGACGGTACATCATATTATTTTTGATGGTTTGTCCAAGGTAATCCTGTTGAGGGAGCTCTCTGAACATTACAACGCTCTACTCAGGACTCAGGAGCCAGCACAACTTGAGCCACTACAGATTCAGTTTGCTGATTTCGCAATATGGCAGCAACAGGTTGCAGATAAGGCCGCGATAGAAAAACAGCGGCAATACTGGCAGCAGAAACTCGAAGGATTGAAAGCTCCACTGATGACGCCAAACTTCTTCCCGCGCCCAGAGAACAAGGCGCCTGCGACGAGTTTGCATTTTAAGTTTAAAGCCACGACCAGCAAGCTGATTTTGCAAATGGCCTCATCGACTCGCTCCAGTCCTTTTGTAGTACTCATGGCTACCTTCGCTGCATTGCTGAATCGTTATACCAACCAGAAAGATATTGTTGTGTGTTCGCCAATGGCAAGCCGTGAAAACAGCGCACTGGAAAAACTGATTGGGTATTTCAATAATATTGTGCCAATTCGTTTCAAGATGGACACGCGCGCTGGATTTTCTTCCCTGATCAAGGAAGTGCGCGTGGCGGCACTGGAAGCTTATGACAATCAGCAAATGCCGCTGCAGGAAATCGCTGAATTTGATAATCTGGCCAGAATACCACTAACCCGGGCCATGCTCTCCTATCAGGAATCACCGGAGGACAGCCTGAAATTGGGTGAGGCAAAAACATCTGCAATTAACGTCCGTAAAGGGGCAGCGGATTTTGATCTGGCGATCTATCTGGAACAGACTGGTGACAGAATTGGTGGGGTAATGGATTACAACGCCAAAATATTTAAAAGCCAGATAATGGAGCGTTTTATCGGGCGCTTCGAAGAATATGCAGCATTTCTATGTGCCAATCCTGAACACCCGATCAATAGAACCCAACGTCAGGGCAAGAAGCCGCGAGACGTAAAACGCGAGTTGGACCAGCATCCGCAGATCGACCAGGCAATCGTGGTTTCGAACTATGATAGTGGTGAATTAAACGCCTACCTTATCCTCAATGAACATGATGTGCCAAAACTGGAAGACATCAAGGCGTACCTGAAAAAGAAATTACCTGATTACAGGGTCCCGGCACACCTGATTCCACTGGACCAGTTTCCCCTTCTTGAAGACGGAAAGATTGATCACGACAAGTTGCCACTACCGAGCGTTGACCGCAGTTACTTGAGTAAGCAATATCGTGAACCCGAATCCACACTTGAGAAGAGTCTTGCGGATATCTGGAAACAGGTCTTGTGGCTGGACCACGACGTAGGGCTTGATGATTCCTTTCGCGAACTTGGTGGACATTCATTGCTGTCTGTTCAATTGGTAGCAGAAGTTGAAGAGCAGTTGGATCACACTATTCCGATTACCGCACTGGCCAGAATCAGCACGGTGGCGGAAATGGCGTACGCGATAGAGCATCCCGATGAGTTTAATGACGCTGCAAGTCTGTCAGCAGTCGATATGGAACTTCCGCAGGACATGTATCGGGCAATTCTGGCCCATACAGCAAGCTGGGAAGGCAAGAGACTTTCACCAAACTCTATCATTGTGGGATTGAATACAGATGGTGAGGCAGCTCCGATTTTCTGGTGCTTGCAGCGTTATCAGGAGCTGCAACAGCTGGCCAGGTATCTGGGCGCCGAGCGACCTGTATACGGTATGCGCTCGGGAAATCGGGTCATGGTCAAAAATAAGCCAAACTATGAAATGCTAGCTGCTCAATATGTGAAAGAGATTACCGATATACAACCAGATGGGCCATTGCGAATTGGGGGTAATTGCCAGGCTGGCGAAATAGCATTCTATGTGGCCAGACAGCTACGCGACAAAGGCAGGGAAATTGCTGTAGTGATTCTGCACGAACGGTTCGTACCCGAAGCCTACGCCGGCCCAATTGCCATGACTTACGGCAAAGACAGCTTTTTTAATCCCAAGTACTCCTTTGTGGATTGGCAGATGGGCTTGCGCAAGTACTACTCAGGCCCAGTGATGTACCAGGAAGTTATCGGGGGGCATGGGCAGTTTTTCCGCGAACCCTATGTACTGGATCTCGCTGAGAAAATTAATGCCGTATTGACGGCGATTGATGCTGGAAGCGGTAATTTGCCATATCTGCTCCCTGCTGCTGAAGCCCCCAATTCACCGGATACACAGTATCTTGGCAATGACGATTACAAGGCATCCTATACATTGCCCAAAGTAGGGAGCTTGCACGTGGGTCAAAATTTTGAGGTCAGGGTTAAGGTCACTAATCAAAGCCAGATAACCTGGCAGCCTTATGAACGCAGCGGGATTGCGCTGACAAATCGATGGCATCGAGCCCAAAAACCCCATTTTGAATCCAGAATTGATACTGCCCATAAGCTTGAGAAACCATTGGCCCCACTGGAAACTATTGAATTTTGCCTATCAGTTACTGCTCCAGTGGAAAGTGGGGAGTGGGGCCTGGAAATAGACATGGTTAATGACGGTATTTCTACCTTCAAAATGATGGGGAATGAGCCATATCGTGAGATAATTAAAATTTCCTGAATTGGCAGGAATTCTTAGATAGATAGTCCTTGAGGAAGAGTGAAAATGTTTGACCGCCGTAAGAACCATTCCTGGTACCGCATACTGGATGAAGAGATCCAGGCTAATGGCGGGCTGATGAATGCCCATTTGCATCTGGACCGGGCTGGCACGCTTGAGGACAAGTTCCTGGAGCAGGTCGGTCACAAAGCCACCAAGAATTCTCATATTTCTTTGCTGCGCAAGCACAGCATGATTTCTGATTTGCATAATGGGCTGGCATATAGTGAAGAAAATTTTAACGAACGACTGAATGCTTTTCTGGAAGACATGGCAGCGGTTAACACTTTCAGAGCCGACACGCTGGTTGATGTAACCAAAGACGGCCTGGAACTGACAGGTGTTGAGCGCATGCTCAAGATCAAACAGGCTTGGGAAGGGCGTATTGACTTGCGGCTTGGCTCCTACACACCGCTGGGGTTTATCGACTCCGAACCTGAACGCTGGGAGCTTTTTGTCGAGGGTGCCAGAAAGACGGATTTTATTGCCGCGCTGCCCGAGGCAGACGATGTTGATGATTATCCCGACCATATTGGTTTTAGCGAACACTGTCGACGCACTTTGCAATTGGCGCAGGAGTTGGGCAAATACATTCACGTACATACCGATCAGCGAAATGAGCCTACCGAATCTGGCACAGAGCGTTTGATAGAGGCATGCAGGGAAGTCGGTATACCTGAATCCAAAGATGGTGAGCCGTCAGTCTGGGCGATCCACCTGATCTCACCTTCGACCTATGATGAAGCCCGCTTCAACAAGATGGTTGAAGGTATGCTCGAGTTCAACATTGGTTTAATCACCTGTCCTTCTGCTGCGCTTGGTATGCGGATGTATCGACCGGTAATGACGCCGACTTACAATTCTATTCCGCGCGTTCTGGAGATGCTCTCCGCAGGTGTGCAGGTGCGTGTTGGTTCAGACAATATTTGTGATATCTGCTCGCCCAGCACTACCGCGGACCTGGTGGATGAGTTGTATGTGCTTTCGGCATCCTTGCGGTTCTATGACCCGGTAATTCTGGCATGTCTGGGTGCTGGTAAACCACTAAGTGCCGAGCAACGTGAGTTCATCAAGGATCATCTGGACAAGAACGATAAAGAGATAGCCAAGTTCATGTCGCGACAACGCAAGTAGTTAACTTCGTAATATCCGCACGAGAAAATTGAGCCAACAAAAAAGCAATCAATCGGGTACCGCTAATTCATAGAAGCGGCACCCGGGGTGGGTTATATTTATAACCAGTTAACTTTTATCCTGTACTGTTTAAGCCAGCGATGTCCAAAGCGATTTTCCCATTCAAGATTGTCTTTCACAGGACTAATAAGTTGAACCTGGGCAAACAATCGCATCAGGGCGCCAGTTAACTGCATATTTACCAGCGACGCGCCCAGGCAGGAGTGGCGGCCCGCACCGAATACCAGATCTTGTTGCGCGGGTCGATCGATATTGAATTCATCGGGCGCATCAAACCGTTCCGGGTCTCGATTCGCGGCTCCGATTGCCAGAAATCTAATCGAATCTTTATCAATATGCTGGCCACCTACTGTTATGTCTGACTTTGATATTCTCGCAATTAACTGCGCGGGGGAATCTAGACGCAGTGCTTCGGAAACGAATCTCTCATAATCATCAACTTCATTAATGCTTGCGAATATTGCAGGGTTTTCCATTACATGTGCCACGCAAGTGCCAAGTGCTCGATCCACATTTTCAATCCCGTCGGCGAAGATCAATATGCAGTTATCGATAATGTCTTTCTCAGATAAAGTCGAATGGGAGTTTGCATCGTTATTTTCACTTGTTCCGATTAGATTACTAATCAAATCATTACATGGGTTTTTTTTGCGCAATTGAATCAATTCAGTTAAAAAAGACCTGAATTCAGCGATGGCATGTTCTATTTCCGCCAGTTCCTGGGCAGACCTGATCGGTGCAAACAGATAAAAGAAAAGCGCACTCCATTTTTTTAATTTTTTCTCATGCGTTGGCGGAATGCCAATTAACTGCATCATGCTTTGTATTGATACTGGGGTGCCGTAATCGGAAATCACATCGAATTCATTTTGATCCCGCAGTGATGCAAGAATGTCCCCGCAGATTGATTCAATCGCTGGTCGCATTTCCGCCATCTGTTTCTGTAATACACGATTTAATAATCTGCGTTTCTCGGTGTGTTCTGGTGGATCCAGGAAAGGCAGAATGTTATTGGCAAGATCTGCTGCCACATTGCTGTCTCGATAGCGGGCATGAAGCACAGAGAATTTTGCCGGTGCGTTGCTGAGTTCGCTATTGGCCAGCAATTCCCTGATGAGGTCATACTTCGTTACTATCCAATAGCCTTCTCGGGTCCTATGTACTGGTTCGCTCTTGCGCAATTTGGCATAGGTGGGATATGGATTGGAGACGAACGCAGGATTATCGGGTTTAAAGCTTGTCATGATACGGCTACAGTCAGGCCTTGGTATGCTAATTCATATACTTGATCAGATTTAGGGAATTAGACTGGCCGAATGCCGTTAAATCCCGCATTAGTCGATTTGACAGATTTTCAATATCAAGCATACCCTAACAAGTATTGTGTAAGAACTCACTGCGGCTATATTTTGACTGGTCAATAGCTTTGCTTGGCAGTCAAATCAGGATGTCACGTTGTGGTTTTTATGGCCGAAGCCAGCAACGTGCCCGTCATTACTGTGTTATTGCTCAAAGCCGCGCTAGAGCGCGCCGCAATGGCGATAGCAAGATGGAACCCGAATCACCGTGGGCCACAAATTAAAACTATTTCAGGCGCTTACACGACCTATACGGGATTAGATACAATGTAGCACTGCCGCTGAGTTTGTCAGGCGGTCTCAAGGAGAAATTGCGTGATCCTGACCCGAATATCCGCTATCACTGTCAGCCTGCTAATTCCATTGGCAGCCGCAGCCCAGCAGCCAGCAAGCCAGTCACCCGGTAGTTTCGCGCTGTTTGAAGACATTGAGTCCAGAGCCGAGAATTCTGTAGCAGCCACAAGGCGTGAAGCGGCCGAAAACCGGGCGAATCGCCCGGATAACCCGACATTCTCTCTGGTCGGGACTACTCGCATCGGCAACAAACAGAGCGTCATTGTTGCCCCCGACAGTGGCGACGCCATTGTGGTCAATCTGGATGCCAATGGTGAGGGGTCCATTCCCGATTATCCGGGATACCGTGTAATCGCCGCTGAGGCGGGGCAGGTATCCTTGCAAATACCAGGCTCAGCCAACTGTACCGAATTTCCCGAGCGTGGTGTCACCTGCAACGGTAATACTGCAACCATGCGATTGACCGTGGCAGAGGCGATAGTCGAACAACAACCTGTTGAGGAACCGGCCAGTGAATCGGAAGAAGATTTGATCGCCAATCCCGGTAACCCCTTTGAGCGTATCAGGGCCGCCCAGCAGGTTGATGGCTCAGCGCCTGTCAGACCCAATTCCCAACGCTTCCAACCCCGACGCATTGACCCGGCAGATGTACCTCCGGGCATGAGAGTGGTGTCTACACCATTCGGCGACAGGCTAGTGGAAAATTAATTGTCTGAAACGCTGGACTCGGATGCACAGGAGAACGCGACTGATAAGGTGGCGCCAACCGCTAGTCGCGAATCGTCAGGGCTCTCAATTGCGATAGTCAGTTACCACTCACCGCTCAGTGAACTGCAGCTCCTGTTGGATTCCTTGCTTGAAGCCATTGCCAGACTTCGGGAAGTTTTTTCACTCACTGACATTACTATATATCTCATCGATAATTCGCCTGAGGGCGAACTACAGCTCGATGAGT
>CAYOND010000032.1:1320-5663 GCA_964405225.1 uncultured Pseudohongiella sp. | reverse complement strand
ATGCGGGAACTGTCCGAGTCGCAAGCTACCTCCAACATTCCCATAATCAGCGGTTGTTTTATGTTGTGCCAAACTGAGGCAATTAAAAAGCAGCATGGATTTAACGAAAATTATTTTCTGTACTTTGAAGATTTCGACCTGAGTCTCCGGGTTGGGAAAACATCACAGCTTGCCTACGTACCCACCATGAAAATCAGCCATGGGGGTGGCAACAGTTTTCGCAAGGGGTTGCGCCACATTCGATTATTCATGCGCTCGGGTTGGCGTTTCTTTAACACTCACGGTTGGCGGATCTGGTAATGATGGATTCCACCGACATTCTTATAACCGGTGCCAGCGGCTTTATAGGTAAGCAGCTTTGCAAGCATTTGCAGAGATCAGGATTGGATGTGCGGGCCTATGTGCGTGCATCAACCGTTTTGCCCGATTCGAACGGTTTAGAGATTGTGCATGGCGCCATCAATGACAGCAAGGCATTAACAGCGGCCATGGAAGGGGTCTCCAGTGTCATCCACCTGGCGGGAATTGCCCATGTGGATGGCATCAGGCATGAGACGATGGAGCAGGTAAATGTAGGTGGGACCGAGGCTGTGCTGGCAGCAGCCCGACAAGCCGGAGTTGCGCAGATTGTCTATGTCAGCAGCGCACTGGCCCAGGCTGCGGAGCGCCGGGAAAGCACAGCAACCGACTACGGCAGGAGCAAATGGCAGGCAGAGCAGCGTGTGCGTGAATGCCGCGAGCTAGCCCATTGTATTTTGCGACCGGTGAATGTCTATGGGCCGGGTATGCGAGGTAATCTGGGAAAATTTATCAGTTTGATCGGCCAGCACCGTATGCCACCCCTTCCGCCATCGACTGCACGCATGTCGCTGGTTAGCGTTAATGATGTCTGCCTGGCTATTGAGCGCGCCCTGCATGAAGAACAATACCAGGGCAAAACCTGGCTCCTCAGTGATGGCATCGAATACGCAATGTCCGCTATGGAAGAAGCCATTTATGTGGTCTGGGGCAGGTCAAAACCATCCTGGTATGTACCTCGTGTGCTACTATACTGCGCAGCTTTAGCCGGGGAATTGGGCAATCAAATTGTGCCAGGCTATTCTGGCCCGGGGCTAAGAAGTTATAGAAATTTGTTTCGCGATAGCCTGTTTGATAGTGAAAACAACTTGTCGAAAATTGACCTGCAATCTACGACATCGTTTTTTCAGGAATTGCCCGCGATCGTAGATCACATCAAATCGCATCAACAATAAAGTTATAGACGCGCACAGTTATTTCAGGATCAAGTATGACCAAAGGAATTATCCTCGCCGGGGGAACCGGCTCCCGCCTCCATCCCATGACAATCTCGTTGAGCAAACAGCTCATTCCAGTCTATGACAAGCCCATGATTTATTATCCTCTGTCCACGCTTATGCAGGCGGGAATTCGTGAGATCCTGATTATTACCACACCTGAAGACAGCGGTGCTTACCAGAATCTGTTGGGGGATGGCAGCACGTGGGGTATAGAAATTCAGTATGCTGTGCAACCCAGTCCGGATGGTCTGGCACAGGCATTTATCATCGGTGAAGAATTCATAGGGGACAGCCGGGTTTGCCTCATCCTGGGAGATAATATTTTTTACGGCAATCGTATCGAAGAAACCCTGCGCAGCGCCGTGGAGCAGGAGAATGGTGCATCAATATTTGCCTATTATGTGAATGATCCTGAGCGCTATGGCGTGGTTGTACTTGGCGAAGACAACACAGCCATAGATCTCGAAGAAAAACCGGTAGAGCCAAAATCCCATTACGCAGTCACCGGCCTGTATATGTACGACAATGATGTGATCGATATCGCCAAATCAATCAAGCCCTCACACCGTGGTGAGTTGGAAATCACCGATGTCAACAAGTCCTATCTGGCGCGCAGAGCATTGAAAGTAGAACTGTTCGATCGCGGCACGGCGTGGCTTGATACAGGTACAGTGCAATCTCTACTCGATGCGGCAAATTTCATCAGGGTGTTGGAAGAACGCCAGGGGCTAAAGATTGGCTGCCCGGAAGAAATTGCCTATCGGCAGAAATTCATTGATGCCGAGCAACTGCAGAAACTGGCATCAAACCTGAGTAAAAGCGGCTATGGCGAGTACTTGCTGCAGCTACTGGAAGATCGTTGATGAAGGTCACGCCTACTTCAATACCTGATTTGCTCGTACTTGAACCAACCTTGCACGGAGACGAGCGGGGTTTCTTCATGGAAACATTTCGGGCGTCGTTTTTTGCCGATCAGAACATCGATCTGCAATTCGTGCAGGACAATCAGAGCAAGTCTGTCCAGGGCACTTTACGCGGACTGCATTACCAGCTGCAATTTCCCCAGGGCAAGCTGGCCCGCGTGATCGACGGTGAGATCTTTGATGTGGCGGTAGACCTGCGCAAACAGTCTGCTACCTTTGGCAAGTGGTATGGCCTGGTGCTGTCAGCCACCAATCACAAGCAGCTATGGGTTCCACCCGGTTTCGCGCACGGGTTTTACGTGCTCAGCGAATCAGCCCAGCTGGTATATAAATGTACTGACTACTATCACGCGGAAGACGACCACAGCCTGTTATGGAATGATCCTGTGCTGGGTATCGAATGGCCTTTACTGGACTCCTCACCGCTGCTTTCTGACAAAGATCGCCAGGCATCGCCGCTCGTCGATGCCCCTGTGTACCCGTGAACGAGCCGAGAATCGCAGTCACCGGAGGCCAGGGGCAACTTGGCCAAACCCTGCAATCTCTGGTCAAGCAATCAGAACTGTCGGCTCGCATAAGTATTCTTGCTCGCAGTGAGCTGGATATCGTTGACCTCAATGCAGTAAACCAGGTGCTGGGTGATATCAATCCCGATGTCGTTATCAATGGTGCCGCGTATACCGCTGTAGACAAGGCCGAGACAGAATCTGATCTGGCTTTTGCGGTAAACGCTACCGGTTGCGAAAATCTTGCACTATTTGCCCGAAAAAACGGCACATGGCTTATTCATATTTCCACGGACTTCGTTTTTGATGGAAAAGCCAACACGCCTTATATTCCGGAAAGCGCTACCGCACCGCTGGGGGTTTATGGCGCAAGCAAATTGGCCGGAGAACGAGTATTAGTGCGGGAAAATGCGGAACAAACAACTATAGTAAGAACGTCGTGGTTGTATTCGGAATATGGTCATAATTTCGTAAAAACCATGTTGCGGCTCATGGAAGAAAAGGAAGAGCTGGGCATCGTCGATGACCAGATGGGTTCCCCAACTTCCACGCATTCGCTTGCCCGGTTATTACTCACCATGGCCAGGCATGCTGCCCAACCCGGCATTTATCACTGGAATGACGGTGGCGCAATCACTTGGTTTGAGTTCGCTAAAAGCATCAGGCAATTCGGACTAGAGCTGGGATTGCTTGAAAACCCGGCTCACCTTACACCTATCTCTACGGCCGACTATCCTACTCCCGCAACTCGCCCGGCTTACAGTGTCTTGAGCCGGCAATCGACAATTGATACATTCGGTGTCCGCCCCAGTAACTGGAGCGACGAGCTTCGATCCGTTCTCAATGCTCTGAGGTAATCAAACAACACGTATGGCAAATCTTTTAATTACTGGTGGCGCCGGTTTTATTGGCTCCAATTTTGTACAGTACTGGCGCAGCAAAAATCCAGCGGACCAGATCACTGTGCTCGACGCTTTGACCTATGCAGGGAATCTGGAAAACCTTGAACATTTGATTGATAAGGGCGAGATAAATTTTGATCAGGGCTCAGTGTGTGATTTTGAACGTGTATGCGAAATTCTGGAGCGTGACAAGATCGATACGCTTGTGCATTTTGCTGCCGAGAGTCATGTGGATCGTTCAATTCTAGGTCCTGATGCGTTTATCGATACCAATATTATTGGCACCTATACCTTGCTCAAGGCGGCCAAAAAAGTCTGGCTCGATGATGGCGTAGCAGCAGGTCATTTTCATCACGTTTCCACTGATGAGGTTTACGGCACGTTAGCCGCCAGTGACCCGGCGTTTTCAGAAACGACACCTTATGCGCCCAATTCGCCTTATGCTGCCAGCAAGGCGGCGTCGGATCATCTGGTCAGAGCCTACCATCACACCTATGGCCTGCGGGTAACGACCAGTAACTGTTCCAATAATTACGGACCTTACCATTTTCCGGAAAAACTGATTCCCTTATGTTTGCTGAACATTCTTGATGGCAAGTCTTTGCCGATCTATGGCGATGGTAAACAGGTGCGAGACTGGCTTTACGTTGACGATCACAGTCGGGGTATTGAACTGGTGATCAAGAGTGGCAAGCCTGGAGAGACTTATAATAT
>CAYOND010000032.1:0-1220 GCA_964405225.1 uncultured Pseudohongiella sp. | reverse complement strand
ACCCTCAGGAAAGTTTCGAGTCAGGATTGAATAAAACTGTCGACTGGTATTTGAGTCACGAAGACTGGTGGCGCAAAATATTGCATAAGGCCAGCCTGCAGTAGTAATGGGCAGCCCTTGCTTGGCTCTATTTATAATAGTCAGGAACCCAATGATTCGAATTCAGCTGCAATTATCCCGTTGCCTGCTTCTTGTAACAGCTTGCCTGTCAACACAAGTCTTGGCCTATGAGTTCCTGGGTAATCGCTGGCCAAATGCCAGCATGGAATTCCGATTCGATATCCCTGGCGTTGCCTTTTCAGGGGTGACCTGGAATGCTGCGTTAGTCGATGCGCTGGAAGAATGGAACGACTCAACCCGGTTTACTTTCAGCTATCAGCAGCAGAATGTGGATCCCTGTCTCAGCGATAACCTGAATGGTATTGCTTTCACGGACGATCGCTGTGGCATCGAGTTTGGTAAAAACACGCTTGCCGTAACAATCCGTCGCTTTGAATCCGTAGTTCTGGGTCCGCCTGCGATTCGTGAATCAGATATCATCATTAACAGTACAGAAGATTTCGATATTTACGACGGGAATCTCATCCAACTCGGTACGGCGGGTTTGGATTTTAGACGTATCATGTTGCATGAACTTGGGCATGTGCTGGGGCTGGATCACGAGAGTAATGTAGTGGCGATAATGGCGCCCATAATAGGAAATCTGGACCGTTTGCAGGAAGATGATATCGCCGGGGCCGATGATCTTTACGATCCTGCTCCCGCGTGTCCGGTTCAACTATTGAAGTATGGCCAGGTGTCCAATGAGCTCACTGCAATTGATTGCAAAGTTAACGAACTTTACAAAGGCGGCACAGATGACAGTCCGATCGACCTGTATCAATTATCGATATTGCATGATGCTGACTACAGCTTTGCAATGAACTCAGCTTTGTTGGATTCGGTATTACTGATGGCCGATGAGAATTTGAACATTCTCGCTTTCGACAGTAAGACCGAATCAGATTGCAACTCGACACTCGATGTGAGTCTCACACCAGGGACCTACTATCTGATGGCCAATACTTTTGTTGAAGTAGCCAACCCGACATGCGAGCTCACAGGCAGTTATGATCTGTTGAGCCAGTATCAATCCAGCCAGTTTATTTCCTTGTCCGGATCGGAAAAACTAAGCGGTGGACCAGGCTTCGGTATATTCAGTGGTGGGATCAGCGCCGATT
>CAYOND010000031.1:0-21852 GCA_964405225.1 uncultured Pseudohongiella sp. | reverse complement strand
TGTGCACTTTCGGGTTACACGCCATATAGAGAAGGACAGGGCGCGTATCAACCCCCATAAAAACTATAGGCTTCAATATGTCCAAGACTGCTTTAATCATCGGCATTACTGGCCAGGACGGCTCCTATCTTGCCGAATTGCTCCTGGAAAAAGGTTACTTCGTGCACGGCCTCAAGCGCCGTGCCTCGCTGTTCAATACGGACCGCATTGATCATATTTACCAGGATGTGCACGATGCCAACAAGCGCATGCAACTGCACTATGGGGATTTGTCCGACAGTTCCAACCTGATTCGCATCGTGCAGGAAACCCAGCCTGATGAGATCTATAACCTCGGTGCCCAGTCTCACGTGCAGGTATCTTTTGAATCTCCGGAATACACAGCTGATGTGGACGCGTTAGGTACGCTGCGTGTACTGGAAGCAATTCGTATTCTGGGGCTGGAAAACAAGACGCGTTTTTATCAGGCTTCAACCTCTGAACTGTTCGGTCTGGTGCAAGAAATTCCGCAAAAAGAAACGACGCCGTTTTATCCGCGCTCACCTTATGCGGTGGCCAAGCAGTATGCCCATTGGATTACCATTAACTATCGTGAGGCTTACAACATGTATGCCTGCTGCGGGATTTTGTTCAATCACGAATCACCGCGCCGTGGTGAAACCTTCGTAACCAGAAAAATCACACGGGCATTAGCAAACATCTCAGTCGGTCTGGAAGACTGTCTTTATCTTGGCAACATGAATGCCAAACGTGACTGGGGCCATGCCAAGGACTATGTCTATATGCAGTGGTTGATGCTGCAACAGGATGCGCCGGAAGATTTTGTTATCGCCACTGGCGAACAATATTCTATCCGGGAGTTTATCCAGGCTTCCGCCAACAGGATCGGCTTTGAGGTTGCTTTCGAAGGTGAAGGCGTTGAAGAAACAGGCCGCGTATCAAAGCTCACGCATTATGCAGATGATGTTTTAAAAGAGGGCGACGTGATCATCAAGGTTGATCCCCGTTACTTCCGCCCCACTGAAGTGGAAACCCTGTTGGGTGATCCCACCAAGGCGCGCGAAAAACTCAAGTGGGAGCCGCGCTACACCATGCAGCAAATGTGTGAAGAGGTGGTCGCAGCTGATCTCGAAACGGCGTACAAAGACAAACTTTTGAAGCGGCACGGCTACCAGGTAGACCAGCGCCATGAGTAAGAAGATTTTTGTCGCGGGGCACCGCGGCATGGTGGGGTCAAGTTTGTGTCGTAATTTGCAACAGGCTCCCGACTCACCAGAGTTGGTCACTGCCTCACGCGACGAACTGGACCTGACCGACACTCAGGCCGTGGAATCTTTTCTGAAGGCCAGGCAGGTCGACGAAATCTATCTGGCCGCCGCCAAGGTGGGCGGCATCCATGCCAATAACACTCAGCGTGTGGAATTCCTGCTGGATAATCTCAATATCCAGAACAGCGTGATTGCGGCCGCGCACCGGGCCGATGTGAATCGCCTGCTGTTTCTTGGTTCATCCTGCATCTATCCGAAGCTTGCCGAACAGCCCATGCGCGAAGAAGCATTGTTGACCTCCAGCCTGGAACAAACCAACGAGCCCTATGCGCTGGCCAAAATCACCGGGCTAAAGTTGTGTGAATCCTATAATCGGCAATACGGGCGCGATTACCGCGCAGCGATGCCAACCAACCTCTACGGCGAAGGCGACAACTTCCATCCCACCGGCTCCCACGTGATCCCCGCGCTGTTGTCGCGCTTCCATGACGCCAAAGAGGCAGGGTCGGAATCGGTAACCGTGTGGGGCACAGGCAAGGTGTTTCGCGAATTCATGTATGTGGATGACCTGGTCGACGCCTGCGTGCACATTATGAATGTTGATGCCGATAAACTGGCGGGCGTTACTACAGAATCCTGCCAGCATATTAATGTGGGCACTGGTGAGGAACACACAATTGCAGCATTGTGTGACGTGATCGCCGCCACAGTAAACTTTGCCGGGGCCATAGAGTATGATGCAAGCAAGCCTGATGGTACGCCGCGCAAACTGCTCGACACCTCGCGACTGAACAAGTTGGGGTGGCACAACAAGGTCGATTTGCAACAGGGTCTGGCCAAAACCTACGAGTGGTTCCTGGCCAATATTGACGCACTGCGTAAGTAGCGTAAGTAAGTAGCATTAATAGACAACGTCAATAGCGCCAGTTGCGCCAGCGGCCCCAAGAAAGAGCCCCCGGCTTCATCACTTTCTTACACCGCGTTTCTGAATGGATTCTGAGTTATGGCATTCGGCAGGTTTCAGGATTTTCTCTCGGGTCTGGTCAAAGGCCAACGTCCAGGTTTCTTTGGTGGTAATGCCACGCCTTCAATTGATGAATTGCTCGACAAGCTCATGGGATTTTCTGGTGAGGTGTCAGCCATCGTCACTGCCCGTGAAGTACTGGATCAGTACAACGAAGCTGACGAAGAGGGCAGGCTTGAGTTTTTCCAGAAACTGGAGAGTGAATTCAATGCTGATGCTGACAAGGTCAAGGCTGCCTATCAGGCCTATGAGCTTGACCCATCCAGTGCCAATCTCAATACATTGGCCAAAACAGCAGAGCCGCGCCGCCAGGAATTGTTCCGCCGCCTGAACCAGACCCCCGGCGCTACGCATGATCTTGTGGCCATGCGCAGTGATCTGCTGAAGTTCATCAAGAACCATGAAGAGCTGAAGACAGTGGATGCTACTTTCGTGCGGCTCTTTTCCTCATGGTTCGGGCGCAGCTTTCTGGTGTTGCGTACGATCGACTGGTCCACTTCCGCAGCCATACTCGAACGCATTATTCGCTACGAAGCCGTGCACGCCATCAAGGACTGGGATGACCTGCGCAGTCGCATCGACCCACCCAATCGTCGATGCTTTGCTTTTTTTCATCCGGCATTGGTCGATGAGCCGCTGATCTTTGTAGAGGTGGCGCTGCTGGATGAGATACCCGGGTCGATTCAGTCGATACTGGATACTTCAGATGTGGATCCCCATGAGTTGGACGAGAACTATTCCACTGCGGTTTTCTATTCCATCAGCAATTGTCAGCCGGGTCTGAAAAATATCTCTTTTGGTAATTTCCTGATTAAACAGGTTGTACAGGAGTTGCAGGCAGAGTATCCGTCTATCAAGAACTTCGTTACTTTGTCGCCGATGCCGGGATTTAAACGCTGGCTCGATACCAACCACGAAGATGATACAGACGAATTGGTCGAGTTGAAGCAGCAATTACAGGAAGACAGTCCGACAGCGGCGGCAGGTACCGAGCGCGCGGAATTGATTCGGCGGCTGGCAGCGATCTACCTGATCCAGGGCAAGCGTGGCATCTATCCGCTTGACCCAGTGGCACGCTTTCATCTTGGCAACGGCGCGCGGCTACACCGAATCTGCACTCATGCAGACACCAGCAACAATGGTCGCCGGCAATCGCTGGGTACGATGGTCAACTATCTCTACGATCTGCGCTATATCGAACGTAATCATGAGTCCTACATGGAAGAGGGCGAGGTGCATTACGCCGACAAGCTGAAGTCGCTGTTACTGAAATCCTGAAGGGAGCAGCAGTATTCTGACGCGATGCCACATGCGTAAAAGCTGCTATACTCTCCCAATCAGCCTCAAGCAGCCAGTCAGCACACACTTAGCCCAGTCAGCCGCATTGTCAAATAAAGATGACCAATGGAATTGAATGCAACCCTGTGCCTGAATCCGGCCCGATGCATATGCGGGGCGGTACCAGAATCAGTCTTGCACATTCATAGACAGCCATGACCCAATCCGAATCCACCAAAGCAATAGTCACAGATATTAACGATCTCTATTCGTCTGCAGAGTTGTGGGAACTGTGTGAGCGCATCATAAGCAGCGGCGTGCTTGGCAGGTCAAAGCATTATTCAGCGTTGCTGAAATATCTGGTGAAGTGTTCTATCGAAGACAGGATTCCGAAAGAAATCGAGCTGGCCATAGATGTGCTGGGTCGCGACGAAACATTCGATGTCTCAGCAGACTCCACGGTCAGGGTATATGTTCACCAGCTTCGCAAGAAGCTCGATCAGTATTACGCCCTGCATGAACAAGACGCGAGTCATCGCATCGTGATTCCTCGCGGGCAGTATACGATCGCGGCAGAACAAATAGTCGTCCCCGTGTCCGATGTGAATCTTGTTCAGCCACGCAGGGGCTTCAATCTTACCCAGGGCTTGCTTGTTGCTGTCGCTATTTTGTTGGTGGCGAATCTGGTTTATCTGACGAGACCTGCCAATGAGAGTGATCCTGATACTTCAGCGATTGCAGCCGCACACCCGATCTGGAACAAGGTCATCAGTGATGATAAACCCATACTGCTTGTTATGGGGGATTATTATATTTTTGGTGAGCTTAACGCCAACGGTAACATCGCGCGGATGGTGCGTGAGTTCAATGTAAACTCCCGCAGCGATCTGGAAGACCTGCAGTTTTCCGACATTGAGCATGCTGAGAACTACCTGGACCTGGATCTGAGTTACATGCCCGAGGGCAGTGCCTACGCTCTTACCAAAATAGTGCCGGTGCTGCAAAATGCCGACAAGCCTGTGAACATCACCATGATGTCGGACCTGACCACTACCGATATCCGCAATAATCACATTGTTTATATCGGCTACATCAGTGCCCTGGAAAAACTCACCGACATGGCCTTTGCCGGGTCGGAGTTAAAAGTGGGGCGCAGCTTTGATGAGTTGTGGCATGCCAGCAGCGAGCGTTATTACACCAGCGATGCAGGCTTGCCGGAAGAAGGAGAGCCGTTCAGGGATTATGGCTGGTTTTCCACGTTTCCCGCCAGCAGTGAAACCCAGGTAATCCTGATTTCAGGCATGCGCGATGCGGGTTTAATGCACACCGCCCAGGCCCTGTCCGAAAAACAGGGGCTCGACGATCTGGTGGTTTCCATCGCCAGCGATACCGACGAGGCAGTGGCGGGGTTCGAAGCGCTGTATGAGGTCTATGGCGTGAATCGCATGAACTTCAATGCCAGCCTGATCTACTCAAGCCTCCTCAACACCGACATTATCTGGCAACGCAGCGCTTCGCTGTAGCGACGCCAGCGATCTAGTTAATCGCGTTTGCTCTGACCGCTTTGCGACGGGCTTTGACCGCAAGATCTCTGGCCTTATCATCGCCATACTTGTTGATGGCAAAGTAAGCATTACGTTGTTTGCGATTCTTGCCTTTGCCTTCCTGCCAGGTAGCAACCCAGGAATGATCCTTCTCTGAGTAACTCACACCAATTTCTCCTGAAGTATTGAGGGGAGAAATCTTGCGCGGGCTGTATTTGGCAAAAGGCCAGTGCTTGCCGTAAATCTTCTTGCCTTCGATATCACGCTTTTTTTTGGCTGCGGCAATGGCTTTTTGCTTTCCGCCATACTTTTTGAACGGGAAGGACTGCTGAAAGCTCTTGCCGTCATACTTTATGCGAACCCAGGCGCAGTTCGTACCGCGGGACTCGATAATACTTATGTGATGCAATGCGCTAAGTTTTTTCACAACAACCTCTCTTTCGTTCTATGACAGTAGGGTGAATGAAAAAGAACAGATTATAAACAATCGTTCTATTGTGATATTCGTAATTGGGCTTCTAATAATACTACTGGTATAACAGATGATAGCCTGAACGCCAGTTTTATTGCGTAATGTTACAAATAAACAGCAAAAACTGGTGCCAGAAAGCGGATGGAAACCTGACAAGCGTTGTGGGTGAACTCCACCCGATGCATCTAGTGTACACCCTGGGGTGAGGGACTTCTAGGCGTGGGCCGCCATGTGCTGAATCACGCCGGGTTTGCGGCTTTCGACGCGGGAGATGCTGTAGTCGTAGCTTTTGGCGCTGGGGTCGATATCCATAGCCTCGTCGATCGCAGCCGCCAAATCGGCCTGGGCAGCCTGGCGAGTGAGGTAGGGGCCGGATATCTTGACTTGTAGGCTGGGTTCGTTTGGCGCGGTAGCTACAATATAAAAATTCTTCGCGTTCACTGCTGTTTGTTTCACCTGGCTACTGACCTTGTGGGATGTAGCTCCTGAATACTTTAAGTGGGTCTGAATGCAGGCCCGTGAAACCACTTATTACGGGTGGTATCGGCTGCGTATTTAAAACCAAGAGACATCGATTTACAAGACAGTTCTCAACGAAATCTCTTTCCTGCTAATCTGACCCGAATATTCTTGAATTTTTCCGCTGAACCAGAGCTTAATCCGTTGTATATCAACAAATTGCGAGCTGTATCACAATAATGTGAAATACCGGATCAAAGCCCAGAAATCGAGTCTCTGTTAAGGTGCCGGACAGGTTCGCTATGGCGACCTGAATACGGCGATCACTAACATAGTACGTTTAAGCGAGAATTTTCGTTCTATTTTGGCAGTGCAAATATTGAAAAAAATCAGTTTTGTCATTCCTACGCTGAATGAGGCGGGCACGATTGGCCCCGGGCTCCAGGCTTTGCAGACCTATCGGCGTAAGGGGCATGAGGTCATTGTGGTCGATGGCGGTAGCACTGACGATACCAGGCTGCAGGCCGAGCCGCTGGCCGATCAGGTACTGGAGGCTGCCCGTGGCCGCGCTGCGCAGATGAACGCCGGGGCGCAGATTGCCAGCGGCGAGGTGCTAATGTTTCTGCATGCCGATACTTATCTTTCGGACAACGCCGATGAGGGAGTGCTGTCAGCTCTGCAGGGCGGGGCGAAGCGCTGGGGGTGGTGCAGGGTGCATTTGGACAACCCCGCCTGGCCGTTTCGGATCATCGAACGCCTGATGGCATGGCGTGCACGCTGCACAAGGGTTTGCACCGGTGACCAGGCGCAATTCGTAACAAAGGACCTGTTTCGGAAACTGGGCGGCTTTCCTGCGCTGCCACTCATGGAAGACGTGGCATTGAGCAAGCTGCTGCGCGCCTCTGGAGCGCCAGCCTGTGCAGAGGTTACAGCCACTACGTCGGCCCGGCGCTGGGAAACCAACGGTATCTTGCGCACAGTGCTACTGATGTGGTGGCTGCGCTGGTTGTATTTTATCGGGGTGAGCCCCTCCGCACTGCTCGAGAAGTACTACCCGCAGACCAGACCAGAGCCCGCCAAACCTGCCACTTTTGAATTTCCAGCAGCCTGTATTGCCGTATTTGCCCGTCCGCCGGTGCCGGGCAAGGTCAAGACCCGATTGCTGCCGGCCCTCGGTCCACAGCGTGCCACAGCATTGTATGAAGCGATGCTGCACCGCTGCCTGGAGACACTGGGCCAGGCGACGCTGGCGCCATTGGATCTGTGGGTTGCAGACAACCCGGAACATGCCGGCCTCACCAGTTTCAGCACAGTGGCAGACATTCATGTGCAAACAGGGGCTGATCTCGGCGAACGCATGATGCACACCATGACAGAAGTATTGTCACGCCCGCGCACGGAAGCTGTGCTGTTCCTGGGTACCGATTGTCCCGCCATGGATGCGGCCTACGTGCGCATGGCGCTGAGTGCCCTGGCTTCTGGCATCGATGCAGTGCTGGGCCCGGCAGAAGATGGGGGATATGTGCTACTGGGGCTTGGGGGCAGCCATCCTGAGTTGTTTCGGGACATACCCTGGGGAACTGAGCGGGTGGCAGAGCGCACCCGGGCACGTATACACCAGTTGGGTCTCAGTTATCTGGAATTGAATACTATGTGGGATGTGGATGTGGCAGATGATCTGCCGCGTCTGGCACAACTCGATCCGCCGCTGGCCTGGTAATGTCGGGTATGGGGCTCAGCGATTGAGGTCTTTTTCCAGGTCCAGCAATTTCTCTGTCAGCCGCTTCAGTTCCACCTCATATTCGCCGGCGATTATGCGGTTGTGCAGGTTAACCACCCTGGTAGCGTCCAGTTCGGGCAGCTGATCGATGGTGTCTTTAAGGTTTTGCAGCATTTCGGGGTCTGGCTCTGCCGCGGACAGGTCGGAACCTGCCTTCAGGTGTGCAACCACTCCTGAGGGTTTTGATTCGCGGGACTTGATGTCTTTGGATCTGGTCACTTCCGGTCTTCTATTTCGAGCTTATCGCTTCCCAGTGATTGTCATACTGGGTGCTGCTGCACAAATTCATCCCTGACTTGCATTGCGCCCATCGTTAGAGCACTTGATGGAGCAATAGTTGGGGCATTATCGCTGCTAAACGCGCCCACTTTATGGTCAAGGTGAGCCCATTGGGTAACAGCGGGTCTGAATTATAGCGACACTCGTCGGGATATCTTTAAGGCTGGTCAGCAAGTTCGCTGGAGAGTGCGGCAGTGCCGTAGATGTCGAGAAAAACCGTGGGAAAACGGCTCGGTTTGCCAGTCATGACATTGATACAGACCAGTGTCCATCGGCCTCTCATGACAGTAATGGCGGTGCCTTTGGCGATGACCTGAAAGCTTCGCTGCAGGCGCAGCTTGCCGTCACAGCCGGTTATCCATGTGCCGATCTGCGGTGCCTGGCCTGCGAAGCTGGGCTGAAAATAGTCATAGTGCGCTGACTGAATGGCCACGCCGCGATTGAGGCGTTTGTAGTCCTCCACGGTCAGCCCTAATGAGGCAGAATGCCCCCAGGCCACGGATTCGCACCAAACTACATAACAGGCATTATTGGTATGACCCATGCCATCGATATCGGTGGCGCTGACCACAATATCGTGGGTATAAGGCTCGGGAAAATCCCACTCCATTAGTCCAACTCCATCAAAAGCCTATTGCATAAATTGCGCCGTGCTGAGATCAAGCAGTTTATCACGGCCTGTCATACTGGCCCGGCAGTATAGCGCCGCATAAATTGCACTGCTGCCTGTTGAAAATTGACTCCCTGTGGTGCGCATTGTCTAATGTGTACGCATGCTGGCAGGGGCACAATACCAATTTACCCTGCACCGACCTTCCCAACGGATTTTTTATGGCTGATGGTACGCGAATACTCCTGATAGATGACAATGCCGAGGCACGTCATGAGTTGGAGATTATTCTGCAGTTCCTCGGCGAATTCATCGTGCCTGTATCAACCACCGACTGGCAGCAAGCCGCAGGTGATTCAGGTAAGTCCGAATACGCTTGTGATATTGCCCTGATAGGCAATTGCGACAGCATCGAGTTGCCCGAGCTTATGCAGGCTTTGTATGACTGGGATGCAGGCGTGCCGTTTGTACTGATCGGCGAAGTGCGCCTGCCCCAGGATCTCGACCCGGTGCTGCGCTCCCAGGTGATAGCCAGTCTCACGCCACCACTGGGCTACCAGCCGCTGCTGGATGCGTTGCATAAGGCCAAGGTTTTTCACGAACACTACAATCGTCTGCGTGATTTTGCAGGCGTGCGGGATTACAACATGTTCCGCAGCCTGGTTGGTAATAGCCAGGCAGTGGAGCGGGTGAGGCATATGATGGGACAGGTGGCCAATTCCGAGGTCAGTGTGCTCATTACCGGCGAGTCGGGCACTGGTAAGGAAGTTGTTGCACGCAATCTGCATTTGAACAGTTCCCGGGCAGACAAGCCGTTTATCCCCATCAACTGTGGGGCCATTCCCCGCGAGCTACTTGAAAGCGAATTGTTTGGTCACGAGAAAGGCGCGTTTACCGGTGCAGTAAGTTCCCGTGCCGGCCGCTTCGAGCTGGCTGATGGCGGCACCCTGTTTCTCGATGAAATCGGCGACATGCCTTTGAATATGCAGGTCAAGCTTTTGCGTGTTTTGCAGGAGCGCAGCTTTGAACGGGTGGGTGGGGTGAAAACACTACAAACCAATGTGCGCATCCTTGCCGCGACCCACAAGAATCTGGAAGACATGATCGAGCAGGGTGAGTTCCGCCAGGATCTTTACTACCGCATCAATGTTTTCCCCATCGAGATGCCACCACTGCGTGAGCGCAGCGAAGACATTCCGTTGTTGATCAATGAATTGATATCAGTGCTTGAGGCTGAAGGGCGCGGGTCTGTGCGCTTCAACTCCAGTGCCATCGCCTCGTTGTCACGTTATCACTGGCCGGGGAATGTGCGGGAACTGGCCAACCTGATTGAGCGCATGGCCATCATGTATCCACACGGCATCGTGGGCATTAGCGATCTGCCTGCCAAGCTGCAGCCAGCAGCAATACGCGAATCCATCATCAGCGCGCGTGAGGCGTTTGTGAATCCGAAAGACAGCATGGCAATGCATGCTGCTGAAGGTGATGCCATATTGCCGCTCAATGGGCTGGATCTGAAAGCCTATCTGGCGAACCTGGAAAAAGATCTGATTGAGAAAGCTCTGGATGACAGCGACGGCGTGGTATCGAAGGCGGCCGATCGTTTGCATATCCGGCGTACTACCCTGGTAGAGAAGATGCGCAAGTACAGCCTGCAAAAGAAGCAGTCGGCGCAGGATGACACGAGCGAAGAAAAGGGCGATGAGTCAGACGATGATGATTCGGGTCAGGCTGCCGCTGGCTAGTTACTACATCGTTCGCTTGTCGCCTCGAATCTAAAATCTGGAATTTTGCCAGTGGTTCAGTTTGAAGGTTTGCAGTGAGTGGACAGGCGTTGGTAGGTGATGCAGATCGGAGACGTCCGAGGCAGGGATGCCGAGGCCGAGCCCACAGGGACGTGGGTATGCGCTCTCCGAGCTGTATCACCTACCAGCGCTTTGTAACCGCCCTGTATTGAAAGCCATCGTTCAAACTGAACCACTGCGGAAGTACCCTTCCAATTGAAGTTCAAACCGCAATCTGAATTGTGTTTCGCTCTGGGCCGCAGCGCATGGCTTAATAGGGATCTAAACAAGCCAGGTCACGGCTTGCGCACTTCTGAGTTGAATTCGAATTAAAACTTGATCTGGAATCACAAACCGGTCACAGAGACATCTGCCATCGTAGCGCTTTCCAGCATCAACTCGATCTTGAGTGAAGCATTCACCTGTTCGATACGCGCCAGCAAGTAATCCCAGTCCTGGGCCAGCCAGATGCTGGTGCTTCTGTTACTGCCTTCTCTGCGCACCCGATCCAGTCGTAAGGCAGCGATCTGCCCAAGCGGTGTATCGAGTATTTCTTTACCCACTTTGCGATATTCCTGCACTTCAATTTCGTCGCCATCGATAACCGAAAAGCTGTAGTGCTCCTGATCAGGATTGGCGATTACTGCAAGGCGCAGGGCCAATTGCAAACTCAAGGGATCTTGCACGCCGGTATCGATCGCAATTTCTGTCAGTTCATCGTCTTCACTGCTCACCGCGACATTGTCGGACCAGAAGTAGCTGATACTTTCAGTGGTGTTGGAGATGCCCGATATCTGGTAGCTGTAATTAAACGGTTGGGGTCCACCGTCCAATAATGCCAGTTCGCTACTCTGTTCCATCTGTGCCACATCCTGGCCCAGTAATTCGGCGCGCACGCGATTGGTCAACCGATACCGACCGTCTTCCAGGCGCGTCAGAAAACGCCGTGCCGAACCAGCCATGCCATTGGTGCTGGCCTCATAACGTGCGGAAAATTCTTTCAATTCCTGGGCTTGTACACCGGTGCCTAACAGGCTACAGAGTGTTGCAAGCGTAGCGATGTATACGCATAGTTGTTTCATCAATCCACTTTGATGCCGTTTGGTGGCAATACCTGGCCATCCAGTTCGGCTTTGTTGTCTTTCATAATAAGACGTTGCTCAGCAAACCAGGTTACAACCTGTGGGTAGAGGGCGTGTTCTTTCTCGGCCACGCGTTTGGCGAGATCGACAGCCGATTCCCCGGGGTCTACCAGTAAACTGCTGTGCGCGATCACAGGGCCGCCATCGAGTTCTTCGGTGACAAAGTGCACCGAGACACCATGCTCGCTTTCGCCCGCATCCAGGACGCGCTGGTGCGTATTCGTTCCCGGGTAGGCTGGCAGCAATGAAGGGTGGATATTGATAATGCGGCCGCGATAATGCTGCACAAACTCCTCGGTCAGAATGCGCATGAAGCCGGCCAGTACAACCAGGTCAGGGTTTGCTGTATCGATTGCCTCGCGCAATGCCTGATCGAATGCTTTCCTGTTTTCAAAATGTTTGTGATCGACTACGCGTGTGGCAATTGCTGCATTGTCGGCCCGGGTGAGGCCGAAAGCATCCGGTTTATTGGAGACAACCAGGCAAACTTCATAACAACTGTTCTGGCTGTTATCGATTATGGCTTGCAGGTTGCTGCCATTACCTGAAATAAGCACAACAACCTGGCATCGATCAGTCATAGGGTTTGTATCAGACTATCTGAACTGCGGGTTCGTCGTTTTTACGCGCAGCAATCTCGCCGATGATGCAGGCTTCGGTGCCATGGCTACGTAAAACTTCCAGTGCAGATTCTGCATCACTGCTCTTGATTGCCAGCACCATGCCAATACCGCAATTGAACGTGCGATGCATTTCGCTTTCTTCCACGTTGCCCTGCTCCTGTAACCAATCAAAGATCGCAGGTTTGATCCAGCTATTCGCTTGCAAGCGGGCGCAGGCATTGTCTGGTAATACTCTGGGAATGTTTTCAGTAAAACCGCCGCCGGTGATGTGGGCAATGGCATGCACATCCACTTTGCCAAGCAGATCCAGAACTGGTTTGACGTAAATCGTGGTCGGGGCTAACAGAGTTTCTCCCAGGGTGCTGTCGCCAAATGCGGAGTTCAGATCGGCGCCACTGACTTCAATAATTTTGCGAATCAGGGAGTATCCGTTGGAGTGAGGGCCCGATGAGGGTAGTCCAATCAGGGTATCACCCACGGCGACGCGATCGGCTGTGATCACGCCATCTTTCTCTACGATACCCACCGAGAAGCCGGCGACGTCGTAGTCTTCGCCCTGATACATGCCGGGCATCTCTGCCGTCTCGCCGCCAATCAATGCGCAGCCTGCCATCTCGCAACCCTTGCCAATACCAGTGACCACTGCCGCTGCAGTTTCCACATTGAGTCCGCCGGTCGCGTAATAGTCGAGAAAGAACAGGGGCTCGGCGCCGCACACGATCAGGTCATTGACACACATGGCGACCAGATCGATGCCAATGGTGTCATGCTGATTCATCTGCATGGCAAGCTTCAGCTTGGTGCCGACGCCGTCAGTGGCGGAGACCAATACAGGCTGGCGGTATTTGCCGGGTATTTCGCACAGTGCGCCAAAACCCCCGAGGTCCGACAGTACTTCAGGGCGGTGTGTGCGTTTGGTGACTGACTTGATGCGTTCAACCAGGGCGTTACCTGCGTCGATATCGACCCCGGCATCGCGGTAACTCAGAGATTTATTCAATGCGATATGCTTCCTGTTGCATGGCAGACCGCAGTCGGCTGACGCAGGTCTGATCTTGTGTGAGGCGCATTCTAGCAAGAAGCCAGTGAGAGTTCAGTCTGGACGCACATAAAATTCTGGTCGTGGTGCAGTTTGAATTTGGCGCGAGCCTGTCAAGCGCTGGTGGATAATACGGATTGGAGACGTCCGGGGCAGGGATGCCGAGGCCGAGCCCACTGGGATGTGGGTTTGCGTTCTCCGATCTGTATTATCTACCAGCGCTCTGTAACTCAACGCAACCATCATGCGCATATCAAAGAACCACTATCAAAATTCACTGCGCGTTGTTTGGATCAGGCAAGCCAAGTATTATCGCTGCCAATGACCAGATTCCGAATTTTCTGTTGTTTACTCCTGTGCCTCGGTATTGGCCAGGGCAGTTTTGCCCTGCAGGTAACCGGGCTTTTTGCTCACCGTATTGCTGTTGCCAACGAAAGTCCGGCCGAGCGTGATCGCGCCATGCGCGAAGCCTTTGCGGCCGTGATCCTCAAAGTGACTGGCCAGGATCGCTGGCTGGCGCACCCGGCCATCGAGCAAGCCAGACAAAACGCCCAGAATTTTGTTCAGGCGGTTTCCTACAGCAGCGAAACCCTGCGTGTGGAAATTGATCCGGAACAGGAGATCGACCCGGATAACCCGCCACCGACTACTCGCGAACAGCGTTATATCGACGTGGATTTCTCCTCACAGTTAATCCAGGACTTGTTGACCAATGCCGGTATTCCCATATGGGACAGCAACAGACCCAGCGTACTGGTGTGGATGGCTTTGCAGGATGCGACGGGTAACCGGCGCATGATGACTGGCGACGTTGATGGGGAAATCATCAACCTGATTCAGGAAATTGCAGCAGACCGCGGCTTGCCGGTAATTTTTCCGGTACTGGATTTTGAAGACCGACAGAATCTGACTGCCGACACGATTTGGTCACTGGATGAAGCGGCGATCCGCACAGCCAGTGCCAGATATGGGGCTGATAGTGTGCTGGCGGGGCGCCTGCATTTTACCGCCACCGGAGAACTGGTTGGCCTTTGGCAGTTTTTATTCCAGGACAATGTCACGGTGTTCGATGGTCTGGATACTGCCTTGCAGTCCTATCTGGAAGTACCGCTAACGCGGATTACCAATGAACTGGCGAGCTACTTCGCTATTCTGCCCGGTGAAGATCAACTCAGTTCAGTCAGGCTCAGGATTGATGGTGTGGGCGACCTGACGGCGTACTCAGCGCTGGTGGCTTATGTCAGCAGCCTGGGATTAGTTGAGACAGTAACCACCGCTGCAGTTGACGGTACCCGCCTGGAGTTGCAATTGGGGTTGTTAGGCAATCCACAACAACTGGCTGAATTGATAGCGCTGGACCGTGACCTCATCCCCATTGATAATACGGCCGCTTCCGAAAACCCTTTCATGCATTACCGCTGGACGCGCTGACAAGTGACCGCTATCCCGACCCAATTGACGCTGGGCATCAGCCTGGATGATGAAGCACGCTTCGAAAATTTTTTGGTTACTGAGCGTAATCAACAACTCGTCAGTGAGCTGCAAAGTCCGGATTACGCAGAACCTTTTTTGTATTTCTGGAGCAACGCGAGTTGCGGGCGCACCCATCTGTTGCAGGCAATTTGTCACGAGGCGGGTAAGCGAGGCGCCAGCGCCATCTATCTGCCATTGGCCAATCGCGACGGTTTCGATCCGGCGATCCTGGAAGGCGCCGAGTCACTCGACCTGGTATGCGTCGATGACGTGCAATTACTGGCGCAGGATGCCCAGTGGGAGCAGGCCCTGTTCAATGCCTTCAATGCCATCAAAGAAACCAACACCTGTCTGATTGTTACGGCCGACACGCCACCGACCAATCTGCAATACGCGCTAAAGGATTTACAGTCGCGCATGGGCAGTGGACTCGTATACCAATTGCAGCAATTGAACGATGCAGACAAGCTTGATTTGTTGCAACTCAGGGCCAGACGGCGCGGGATCAAATTGCCCGGCAAGGTTGCGGACTATATTCTGCAGCGCGCTGAGCGTTCGGTGCCAGCGCTGCTGAACACTCTGGATAAAATTGATGATAGCTCTCTGTCCCAGCAGCGTCAGCTGACCATCCCGCTGGTTAAATCAACCATGGGTTGGTAATAAATCTGGCGCTTATAGCCCAACCTGAAAGTGCTTACGATACTGGCGAATGAAGATAACGAGCCAGGTAAACAGCACTGAACAAATCACCACTTCGATAATACCCAGCCAGCGCCGCGCAGGATCAAAGGCCAGTAGTACTGCGTGAATGAAATACAGTAGCACCACAAACGAAAGCCAGGCATAGGTGCGCAGATGAGTACGATGCAGGCCGGTTGAGAATGGGATCAAGGGTACGACCTGGATTAGCCACACGGCCAGGATGCCGAATGTGAGGCGTTCAAACGACATAATGCTGTTCAGCAGGAAATAGGCGATCAACGCATAGTAAGCCAGCAACACCACCTGACGGTGACGTCGCAAATCCTGCGGCAATTGCGGTTTAACTTCTGTCATGCGTTATACCCGGTTAACCCAGCTTGTCTGCCAGTTTACCGAGGCGCTTACCCATCGCCAGACACAATTCTTCCTCTTCCGCCGACAGCGGTTGTTTGCTGTCGGTGCCAGCCACATGACTGGGGCCGTAAGGTGTGCCGCCGGTGGTTGTCGTGTTCAGTGCATTTTCCGAATAGGGCAGACCACAATAGATCATGCCATGGTGCAACATGGGCAGTGCCATGGTCAGCAAAGTCGTTTCCTGGCCACCATGCAGGGAAGAGGAGGAGGTGAATGTGGCAACAGGTTTGTCGATAAGCGCACCAGATACCCATAACGCACCAGTTTGATCGATAAAATATTTCAGTGCTGCCGCCATGTTGCCAAAGCGGGTGGGGCTGCCTAATGCCAACCCGGCACAGTGGCGCAGGTCGTCTTCTGTGCAGTACACCGCGCCGTCTGCCGGTATCGCCGGTGCGCTCGCTTCAGTGTCGGGCGAAACCGGCGCAACAGTGCGCAGGCGTGCTTCCAGGCCGCCACCTTGTTCGACACCTCGGGCGATGGCCTGTGCCATCTGCGCGGTCGCGCCGTAACGGCTGTAGTATAAAACCAGGATGTAGGGTGAATTCATCAGTTGTCCAATAGCTGCAATACATTTTCTGGTGGGCGGCCGAAGATGGCCTTGTCACCTTTGATGACAATGGGGCGTTGAATCAGTTTCGGGTGTTTGCTGACCAGATCAAAGATGATTTCCTCGCTTAGCGATGAGTTATCAAGCCCCAGTTCTTCGTACTCACCTTCGGTTTTGCGCAACAAATCGCGAATGCCGATACCCAGTTTTTTCAGCAGGCTTTTTATTTCGGGGATGGTCGGTGGATTATCCAGGTAATAGACAATTTCGGGATTGACTTCGTTCTCTTCCAGCAAGGCCAGGGTGGCGCGTGATTTCGAGCAACGAGGGTTGTGGTAAATCGTAATGTCATCCATCAAACTTCTCCTGTAAGCAGTCAGATTGCGATTGCCCGCAAGGCTAATAATAACCTGCCAGCTCTGCAGTGGAAATTTGCCAGATCAATCATGTCGCTCATGAATCTTTAAGTGCAGGTTTCAATTTCTCAGCAATATTATCGCTAAACTTTACCGAGCCGAGCTGGGCTTTGACGATTTCATCAAGCCGTGCCTGAAATTCTTCAATCTGATCCAGTTCTGCCGAGCCTTCTCTGCCACTGAGCGAATCCAGGTTACATTCACGCAATGCAATCCAGATTTCCACCAGCGTACAGTTTTCCACAGCATGGGTAGGTAAAAGCCTGGGTGGTTCATCGTTGGTGCGAGTGATCATGCCAATTTGCTCCAGCATGGCGATGGCTTCCTCCACTGCCAGTGCATTACTGTCCAGCATATGCACCAATCTGTTTTCATCCACTGGCAATTCATTTGCCTGGAAGCGGCGTATGATAATGGCGGCTACTGCCAGTACCAGGCTTTCCTGCTGCTGGATGCTCAGGCGTGGTTGACCACGACCGGTGCGCGCTTTGGCCGGGTTCTGGTGGTAAAAAGCGATGCTGCTGCCAATCAGGGCGACCAGCCAACCGATATAGACAAAGAACATGACAGCGATACCGGTCGCAAATGCCAGGTAGATAGATTCTCTTGCCGAAGAAACGAAGAATCCCTGAAACACAGATCCCATTAATTTCCAGATAAGCGTTGTTACGAAGCCACCGATGAATGCAGATGAGAACCTGACCTTGGTATTGGGCAGGAAGCCATAGGCGAAGGCGAACGCCAGTGACATGAGCAGGATGGATGTCATAAACGCGGTTACGCTGACAATAACGCCACCATAGGTCAGCCCTTCCAGGAAGCGCTCGAAGAAATTGGTGTTGATGTAAGCGGTAATGCTGATCGACAGGAACAACAGCAGCGGACTGACAATTACTGCAAACAAATATTCACTGATGCGATTGGACCAGGAGCGACCGCGCTTGACGGCCCAGATGAAATTAAACGACGACTCGATCTTGCGCATCATGTCGATGACGATATATAGCAGCAGTCCGATACTGGTGATACCGATCACTTCCACTTGTAGATTATCAACGTACCCCAGCACCTGGGACGCCAATTCTTCGCGACGATCACCCAGTGGTTCCATCAGGGTAAGCAAGGTGGGTTCGAGTGAGTTATGTACGCCGAAGCTCTTCAGAACCGCAAACGACAGTGCGAGAAGAGGGAAAAACCCGATCACGGTGGTAAAGACGAGGCTCATGGCGCGCAGGGATAACTGGCCCTGGAACAGGTCACGAAATATGGCGAACACAATCTGGCAGGAGCGCACCAGGGCTCTTTCCCAAATTGGTAGTGAAGGCAAATCCTGCTGCCACAGAAAATGTGTCAGCCACGAACGGCCGCGTTTGTAATGCTCATGAATTTTGGTGTCCGCAAAGGCCATTGTCAGTGTCTACCTGGGTCAAGAGGGCAATAAGGTAACATGATGGGGTCAAATTAGTGGAATACAGGGTACAGGCTTCTTGGACTCAATTTGGCATAAACAAAATATTGCGGGCTAATTTATGAACCAGGATCGCAAAAATTCGATTACAGCTTACAGAGGACTGGTGCGCGGTATCGTGCAGGGCGTGTTCTTCCGTGCCGAGACACAGAAGCAGGCGCATCAATTGGGCATAAAGGGCTGGGTGCGCAATGTCCCGGACGGCAGCGTGGAATTTCTTATTTGCGGAGATGCGAATAACGTCGAGGCTATGTGTCGCTGGCTCAACCAGGGCCCGCCACGAGCGCGGGTCGATGCAGTGGACTTGCAGGCTGTCGAGATAGATACCGTGCCAGCAGGATTCGAAATCACCCGCTAGAGCGGCTCGCCAGCGTTTAGTTCAGAAGGTAGCAGGGTCGACAGAAACCCGAGTGCCTTATCCTGATCCACCATTTGCTTGTCACCCGCACCACGGCGGGCATATTCCACCTTGCCGTCGGCCAGGGAGCGTGCCGAAACTACCAGGCGGTGAGGAATTCCCATCAGCTCGGAATCGGCAAACTTCACGCCCGGGCTGGTTTTCTTGTCACGATCATCCAGCAGCACTTCCAGCCCCAATCGCGCAGCTTCGTTATAAAGTGATTCGGAGAAATCGATAACCTGCCGGGATTTGTGTGCATCGATCTGCACAATCACCAGGTGAAAAGGGGCGATATTAAGCGGCCAGATGATGCCGTGATCGTCATGATTCTGTTCGATGCAAGCGGCAACGACACGAGTCACACCGATACCATAGCAGCCCATTGGCATGACTTTGGCTTTGCCTTGCTCGTCCAGCACGGTGGCGTTCAGCGCTTTACTGTATTTCTCGCCGAGCTGGAAGATGTGCCCGACTTCGACACCACGTTTGATCGAAAGTGTGCCTTCGCCATCCGGGCTGATGTCACCTTCTTGCACGCGGCGGATGTCGATGACCTCGGAATATTTAATTGTGTCATCCCAGTTGCAGTTAATCAGGTGTTGGCCTGTAACGTTGGCGCCACATATAAAGTCTGTTAAGGACACAACACTGGGATCGGCGATGACGCGCATATTCAATTTTACCGGACCGATACAACCGGGCGGGCAACCGATCGCCTTTTTAATCTGCTCATCGTCGGCAAACTGCAAGGGCGAGCCGATTCCATCAATCTTCTGCGCCTTGGTTTCATTCAGGTCCTGATCGCCGCGCAACAGCAATGCGACCAGCTCACCGTTGGCGGCGCCGTCAGAATCAGCAGCCTGCACTACCAGAGTCTTGACGATTGTCTCGGCCGCGCAATCCAGTAACTGCGCCACCTCTTCAATAGTCGTAGCGGTGCCAGTATCAACTGTGCTGCGCTGTTCGCCAGAAGGTTTCGTCTCAGGTGCCTGTGGCAGCGTACCTTCGGCCAGCTCGATATTGGCTGCATAGTCGCTGGCGCTGCTGAATACAATTTCATCTTCACCGGAATCAGCCAGTACATGAAACTCATGCGAAGCGCTGCCTCCGATGTTGCCTGTGTCGGCAATGACCGGGCGGTAATCGAGGCCCAGTCGATCGAATATATTGCAGTAGGTCTGGTGCATTAATTCATAGGAAGTCTGTAATGATTCCTGGTCAATATGAAATGAGTAGGCATCCTTCATGATGAACTCACGCGCACGCATTACGCCGAAGCGGGGGCGTCTTTCATCGCGGAATTTGGTCTGGATCTGGTAATAGATAACGGGAAGTTGTCGGTAGCTGCTGTACTCATTGCGCACCAGGTCGGTGATGACTTCTTCGTGGGTTGGGCCCAGGCAAAAATCCCGATCGTGGCGATCCTTAAAGCGCAGTAATTCCGGACCCATGGCGTCCCAGCGCCCCGATTCCTGCCATAATTCGGCGTGCTGTACCACGGGCATGGAGACTTCCAGTGCGCCGGAGGCGTCCATTTCCTCCCTGATAATCTGGCTGACTTTATGGAGGACGCGCAGCCCCAGTGGCAGCCAGGTATACAGTCCACTGGCAAGCTTGCGAATCAGGCCTGCACGCAGCATTAGCTGATGGCTGATAACCTCAGCATCGGCTGGTGTTTCTTTCTGTGTGGCGATGAGATATCGACTGGCTCGCATGGTTTCTTCGCTGCTTTAGACTGATTTTGGTGCTGGAGCGCTGCTCATAATTGTGCCCGGGCTTAAACAAGAAAGGCAGCCCTCTCAGGCTGCCTTAATGATAAAAAATACTCCATTAGGCCAGGCCTATGGACAAGTTTAACCGCTTAGAGGGCAAACTCCTTTAATTTTTTCAATGGCAGTACTTTTACACGCGTGGTTGCCGGTTTGCGTGGAATGTCCATTAGTTCACCCGGTCTGAATGGATTCGGCACATTCTTGCGAGCTGGTCGCGCCGGGCGCACCACTGATTTTATTTTCAGCAGCCCGGGTAATGTAAATTCTCCGACAGCACGTTTTTTGATGTGGCGTTCGATAAGGACTCCCAGTTCATCCAATACCGCAGCAACATCTTTTTTGCTGAGTTCGGTATTGTTCGCAATCTCATTAAGAATTTGCGTCTTGGTATATTTTTTTTGAATTGCTGGAGTCTTTTTTGATGTGCTTGCTGCCTTGCGTGTTGTTGCAGCTTTCTTGCTAGTTTTCTTAACAGCCATACCCGCTCTCTGAATAAATCTTACTGGTTCTTCTTGGAAAATTTCTGTTCTTGTCTGGCGTATTGTTGACAAACTTTTGTCCTTGCCTGAACTCACTCAACCTGAAATAAATCGAATAAACATTTTCAGGGGGGTGTATTTATAAAGCATTCACTTGGGGCTCGCAAGCTTTAAAAACAGTATTGGGAAGATTGTTTGCCAATGTTGATCCAAAATGGTGAGCACAGCTTTTTTGGTGATTTTTTTTGCGACGAATGTGTGCACTGCACTCAAAATGTATTGTTAACCACTTGACAATTTTGAACCCGGGCGAACTCAATTTTTTTACTCACCAGTGAGAAGCGTGAGCGACAATTCCAGCCTGACTATTTTCACTTCTGCCAATAATCCGAGTTGCGTGCCAAATCGGCGTGTGGCATTCAGAATTACCAGATCGGTGTTGACTCGTTTTAGTCTGGAATCAGGGGTGCGGGAAATTTTCCAGTTAAGGTATAATCGCCGGCCTTCATAAAACGGGGTTTGCTCAGCCCGCCTGAAAGCCCGTCAAAGAAGGGCTTTTTTCGGGGTTTTTGATTTTGGATATCAGGTTAAGTCACAGGGTTTAGACATGCCGATTTATGAGTATGAATGCATTGAGTGCGGTCAGCACCATGAGGCGCTGCAGAAGATGAGCGATGCGCCGTTGACCCAGTGTCCGGCTTGCGGCCAGGAAAAGCTTAAAAAGCTTGTCTCGGCGGCCAGCTTTCGCCTCAAGGGCGGCGGCTGGTATGAGACAGACTTCAAGACTGGCAACAAGAGGCAGATAGCTGACTCTGGCGGCGACGCCAAATCAAAAGGCTCTGACAAGGGTGACAGCGGCAAGAGCGAGAGTGGCAA
>CAYOND010000030.1:0-22027 GCA_964405225.1 uncultured Pseudohongiella sp. | reverse complement strand
GGCAACGGAAATGGAAACTCCGATGACGACACCGGGGATGACTCTGGCGATGACAACGGCAATGGCAATTCCGGAAACGGCAATGGCAACGGCAATTCCGGAAACGGCAATGGCAACGGTAACTCCGGTGACGACACCTCAGGCGACGATACTTCCGGCGACGACACAGGCGACGACACTACCGGCAACGGTAATGGCAACGGCAACTCCGGAAACGGTAATGGTGGCGGCAACGGCAATTCCGGTGACGACACCTCAGGCGACGATACTTCCGGTGACGACACAGGCGACGACACTACCGGCAACGGTAATGGCAACGGCAACTCCGGAAACGGTAATGGCGGTGGCAACGGCAATTCCGGTAACGACACCTCAGGCGATGATACTTCCGGCGACGACACCACTGGCGATGACACAGGCGACGACACTACCGGCAACGGCAACTCCGGAAACGGTAATGGCGGTGGCAACGGCAATTCCGGTAACGACACCACTGGCGATGACACCACTGGCGATGACACAGACGACGACACTACCGGCAACGGTAATGGCAACGGCAACTCCGGAAATGGTAATGGTGGCGGCAATGGCAACTCCGGTGACGAAACCTCGGGCGATGATACTTCCAGCGATGACACTTCAAGCGACGATACTTCCGGGGATGACACTACCGGCAATGGAAACGGCAACTCCGGAAACGGTAACGGCGGTGGCTCGAACAACGATGTTGGACTAACTGACGAAGAGAAAAAGGAGCATGATGACAAGCTCAAAGGAAAAAGCATAAACAATGGTGGTGGAGGTGGCGGAATATCTTCGTCCGCTCTACTCAAACCAGAGCAGTTGGCAGTTACCTGGGGCACCTGGGATAACCCAGTCGACTCCAACTTTGGTGTTGTCACGGTGGGCGACAAACACATGGTGCAGATACTTACCAGTCAGCACCGAGCTGAAGTCATCCCGACTGATATAGCATCTATGAGTGGTAACTATAGCTATGCAACTACTGCGGCCTCATCCTTTGTGGGTAGCGGCAGTGCTGGCGATGTCACACATGTCACTGCAGGTATGAGTGTTAATTTCGACACTGGTGTGATCAGCAATGGTTCACTGGCAGTACAAGTGGCAGATCAGGCCTGGGCAGTAGACTTTAATGGCGCCATAAACGGCGGTATGGTTGAACTAAATGCAAGCGGCGGTCTGCTGATGGATGACACTGGGTTAATCAGTGACAGCATCGATGCAAATCTCGGCGGCGCATTCACCGGTGCTGGAGCGGAAGCCTTTGTAGGTGGATTCGATCTGATTGACGAGCTCAATCCATTCAACGAAGTCGATGGACTGTTTACTATAGAGCGTTAAATAGCACGCAAGTAGCAACAAGATAAAAAACCGACTTCCGGCACTAGTCAGAAGTCGGTTTTTTTATGGGTTGTTAATTAATTACTTTTACACATCCTGCTGTCACTCAGTTCCCTTCTTCTATGCCATCAGTTAATAGTCACTACGTATCAGTAGCGCTTGAGCTGTATGTAGTGTATCGGTATAACCAATCCGTACCAGCAAACAGGGATCAAATCAGCCATGAGTGACCAGACAGCGAAAATGCAACATCTTCAGTTTGATCGTCTGCCAGAGGACACTGCAATTCAAAACAGTGAGCGATTTGCAGAACACATGTCTTCTCGCCGCACCGTTAGGGACTTTAGCAACGAAGCTGTACCCAGGGCCATCATCGAGAACTGCCTGCTCGCAGCCGGCTCCGCTCCCAGCGGAGCGAATCGCCAACCATGGCATTTTGCAGTAGTCAGCAATCCTTCAATCAAACAAGAATTGAGAATGCGCGCTGAAGCCGAAGAAGAGGAGTTCTATAGCAATCGTGCACCGCAAGACTGGCTCGATGCCCTAGCCCCACTGGGCACAGATGCCACCAAACCTTTTCTCGAAACTGCGCCTTATTTGATTGTGGTGTTTGCTCAGAAGTTAAGCTACGACCAGGACAACCACAAGCTGAAAAACTACTACGTCACTGAGTCTGTGGGGATTGCCACAGGCCTGCTGCTCGCAGCGCTGCATACCAGCGGGCTGGCAACACTGACGCACACCCCTAGCCCAATGAAGTTTCTAAACGAGATTCTGGGTAGACCAAAAACAGAAAAACCGTTAATGATCGTGGTTGCTGGCTACCCTGCCGACAATGCAGAAGTGCCCAGGATCACGCGTAAGAAGCCAGAGGAATTTATAAGCTGGCACGACTAAATTCGCACTCACAAAAAAGCCCGCAATTGCGGGCTTTTTTACAACCTACCGCTTATTGCGGTGGATTGCCTATCGGTGTACCAGGCTTGCGCCACTCACCATACAGATACTCTTCTGAAAACTCTGCACACTTGAATTCCAGTAGCTGCATGTTTTCATCAATATGGCGATACAGCGGAAAATTTACACTCCATGGCTGAGTGAAAGTGTTGGGGTCAGTAATGGTCGCTTCATAATTGATGTGATTTGGACCGGCTGGTGTCCAGCGTTCCTCAACAACCATTTCCCAGCTATGGTGATTGCCGGCACGGTCAAACCAGGTATCAGGCATCTGGCCTGTTACCCTCACAACCAGCGTGTCACCTTCCCAATGAGCATTGGAATGACCCATCCAGGCATCAACCTGCGATTCGAGCTCTGGTTGGTCAACATAGAGAATGCGGTTGGACTCGGCAAACTCATAAGCAATCAGGATAACTTCCTGGGATTGCACGATCTGAAATGGAAAAGGCAGGTAGTTCGCACGTGGCACACCTGGCATATAGCAGGCAGCCAATGGATCATTTTCCAGCGCTTCAGCCTTGTTGGCGTCGCGCTGACGCAAAGCTTGCTCAGTATATGGAATTCTGCCACCTTCAACGATACCAAGCCCGGCTGGTATGGCAGACAAGGCGCCAAAGAGCCTTGGATGTGGACCCACTGCCGCAGCATGTGGCTCGATATCATAATGGGCAGTGGTCATTGCCTGCCAAATTCCGCTCAAATCTGGCTTGCCATCCGGAGTCCGTGGAAACTCTTGCAACTGCGCACCGGCCTGTGACGCCATGCCGAGTACCAAAATTGCACCAAGCGCAGACATTAGATTTTTAACTGTAGTTTTCATTTACAACCCTTTACTTAGTTCAAACGTTAATACACAAATTTCATTTTGCTGACACAACAGCGGCCCGCTGACGGGCCGCTGCTGCAGATTTCTATATTTTTACTGACCGCCTTCTGCTGCTCTGGCCTCTTCCATGCGTTCACCGCGCAGAATGTTGACCATGCCGTAGTTGCCTTCGTGACAGGCATATTCATAGAGCTGCCCGTCAACCTTATGCATTGGCACGATTGCAGTGATCTTGTCGGTAAAGGTAGACGGATCATCAATCGTGAATTCGTAGTCAACAATGTCAAAGGCAACGCGCGTAAACCGCTCGGTCAACACCATGTCTTTATTGGAACCGGTGCTGGAAAACGTCTGGCGATATCCGTTGAAGTTCCTGGTTTCAACAACCAGCGTGTCACCTTCCCACCAGCCGCGTGAATCACCTGACCAGAGACGAATATCATCATCCAGCTCAGGCTTGTCACCGAGAGGAACAATGCGCGCGTCATGAATCATCTCGGTCATGATCACTGCAGTGTCCCGGCTTTGGAATATTTGCACGTTGTTATTGTAAAGGCTCGGCGTAAATGGCGGGCCAGAATTAAAACCTACGATGCAGCGCTCTGACAGACCTCGATCTTCAGGTCCATCCTTGGCTATACCGCCTACTACATAGCGTACTGGTCTTTCACCTGGAATATCAGGACCCAGACCACCGAATTGGCGCGGAGCACCTTCGACTGCCTCTGGAATGCGACCATCTTCCGGATAAACGATGTGCGAAGTTCGCACTACGTCTCCAAGGCCAGCAGATTCGATCCAGAAATCATTGTATCCACCCGGATTGTCTGTCTCAGGTGGTGCATCAGGATCCACCACGCGTTGCGCAGCAGCAGCGTCGGCAGCTTCCCGTGAACGTTCAATTCGAGCACGCTGTTCGGCAATTTCCTCCTGGGAGAGGAATTGCTGCGTACCAAAACGCTGCGGTCTTTGCATGGGAATATCGGAAGAGAAATTCCAGACACCCTGCAAGTCAGGCTGACCATACTCAGTACGTGGCACTTCATAGTCGCTATCCTGCTGCGCAACAGCCGCGCCTGAGATAGCTGTAAATGCTGATAATATAAGAACTTTTAATGTTTTCATTGGCACCAACCGTGGTGGGAAAATTCAGGTTTATTAAGGTAGTTCTTTAAGCAGCAGGAATCAATAGAAAGGCGTTGAATTCCCGGCTATGCGCGACATGTTAGCGGCGCGTAAAACGCGCCAAAAGGCTCGATGTATCCCACCGTCCACCGCCCATTTGCTGAACTTCCGCGTAAAATTCATCCACCATGTGCGCCAACGGTAATTCAGCACCATTGGTGTTTGCCTCGTTGAAGGCAATCCCCAGGTCCTTGCGCATCCAGTCCACCGCAAAGCCGAATTCATATTCGTCCTGCAGCATGGTGCTGTGGCGGTTGTCCATTTGCCAGGACCCGGCCGCGCCTTTGGAGATGACTTCAACCAGCGCTTCTCCGTCCAGTCCCGCTCGTTGCGCGAAATTCAGCCCTTCGGCCAGCCCCTGCACCACCCCGGCTATACAGATCTGGTTGACCATCTTGGCCAATTGTCCCGACCCGGAAGGCCCTAACAGCTTGGCGAATTTTCCATATGCACCGAGTACAGGTTCGGCTTTGGCAAAAACATCTGGATCACCACCCAGCATGATGGTAAGCGCGCCATTCTCCGCGCCTGCCTGACCGCCGGAAACTGGTGCATCGAGAAAACCCACACCTCGCTCACCGGCCAGGGCATAGAGTTCGCGAGCCAGCTCCGCGGAAGCAGTCGTATGATCAATCAACAGAGTGTTCGATTGCATCGCAGCCAAAGCACCGTTGTCACCCAGCAACACCTGGCGCACATCATCGTCATTACCAACACAACACATCACCATGTCGCAGTCCGCGGCAGCCGCGGCTGGTGTTGCTGCGTGCTTGCCGCCAAATTCAGCAACCCAGTTCTCCGCCTTACTGGCAGTGCGATTGAAAACACACACCTCATGACCAGCTTTCTGTAGATGTCCTGCCATGGGATATCCCATGACACCCAAACCAATAAAACCCAATTTCATATAATTCTCCAATCCTGTACTTCAATCCTGGCGACGATACACAGAGAAACCGCGCGCGAATGTTTCTTCTACTGCTATGTCTTGCAAAGTTGTTGGATCAACCAGCAAGGGGTTGGCAGCCAGGATAACCAAATCAGCTTGCTTACCTGGTGTAATCGAGCCCTTGCGGTCTTCTTCGAAATACTGATAAGCGGCAAAACTGGTTAACCCGCGAAGCGCCTGCATCACCGATGCGCGTTGATCGGGCCCCAGCACAATGCCGCTGCGTGTAATTCGATTCACCGTAATAGAGAGTAAACGCATCATGTCCGGCGGCACGATAGGTGAATCATTATGCATTGTATAGGGAATCTCGAGTTCGGCCGCGGCAGCTACAGGAGAAATAAAGCTGGCTCGCTCATCGCCGAAACTGAGACGATGCCAGTCGCCCCAGAAAAATGGGTGAACCGAATAAAATGATGGGATGATCCCCAGCGTGCGGGCACGTTCCAGCTGATCCGGCCGAATTAACTGGGCATGGATAATGACTGACCGATGGTTTGTTGCACCTGCTGCAACACCTGCTGCAACGCCCTCAATCATCAGCTCAATGGCCGCATCTCCATTGGCATGCACAAGCACCGGAATACCTCGTTCCAACAAGCGCGGCATGCGCTGCATGTAGGCTCCAGGCGCATAGCTTGGATAAGCAACATAATCTGGTGATGCGTTGGGTGGTCCTGCCGTGTAAGGCTGAGACATCCAGGCCGTGCGGCCCTGGGGCGAACCATCCAGAGTGAATTTAACACCACCGACACGAAAGCCGTTCTGGTAAGACGTGGCGTGAGAAACCTGTGCGAGCTCTGAGTCCGCAAGTGGATTGGCCATGATGAAAGCCACAAAATCCTGTGGAAATGGATTGGCATCGGCGTCGCGCTGCAGTTCGGCGGCATAGTCAGACCCAATGTTGCTGTCCTGGATCGTAGTGATGCCATAACTTGCATAAAGCTCCATGGTTTGTCGACGTAGAGTTTCGTAGCGTTCCTGTGTCAGATCAGCACTGGAAGATGGGAACAGCCCCATGGCTGTCTCTTCCATCACACCATCAGGTTCCTGACTGCCATTACGGCGGCGGATTATGCCTCCCTGGGGATCGGGTGTATTAGACGTTACATTGGCTTGCTCCAATGCCACAGTATTGGCAACCAGTAAATGCCCCGACACGTGTCTAATGATGATGGGATGTTCGGTAGACGCCTGATCCAGATCATCTCGAGTCGGATGACGCTGCTCCGCCAGCAGTGAATCATCATAACCGAATGCGAATACACCGGAACCCGGTGGTAACTCTTCTTCGCTTATCCAATTTCTTATCGCGGCAATGATGTCTGCAATATCGTTGATCGTACCCACTGGCGGCGAAGACAAATCCAGCAACTCCTGATAGCGCGCCACCGCAGAAAAATGTCCGTGGGCATCTATAAATCCAGGCAGCAGCGCCCTGTCTCCCAGATTGATCACTCGCGTATCAGCCCCCTGCAATGGCGACAGCTCAGTGGTCGAACCCACGGCCATAATGTTGCTGCCACGCACGGCAACAGCCTCAGCCGTGCTGCCGTCCATCGTGATTATGTGCTCGCCAAAAAACAGGATATCTGCAGCTTGGGCTTGCTCCGCTGGTTGTGGTTGATCAGTACATCCTGCGATCAGAAGAAACAACAACAGAGAACACATTCTTGAAGTCGGCGATTTGCCTGCTGCTTGCTTTGTCATAATTAGCCCACCGGGATTCATTGGTACTGGTATGCCCGAGGGCGGCCCAGCGGTTAATCCTGCGCCCGCCAGTGCGAGCAAAACTCGCAACGGGATCATTGAAATTCGACAACCCAAAATAGTGCAAGCTTTTCCCTGTTGGTGCAAGAACGCCTTTATCCTTGTCCCAAGCCCGCAATTATTCGTTCATAAAGGATGTATCTGCGACTGGCACAGCTCTTGCGAACTCCATATTAGGCCGGAATAGTGTTGAGTGAAATTACACTGCTCATACTGGTAATAAAACCTGAACGTAACAAAATCGGGTTCCCAGTTCCTGCCCTGCTGGCTGGCGTCAGGCTGATAACAACAATATAGAGAGAATGCAGATGGAAATATTAATTCATTGTTATTATTTGCGAGGCCAGTCAAATGCACTCAATTTTAAGGATTCTGTCACTTAATACAGAACGCTTTGCATTCACTATTGCTATCGGGATAATTTCCGGCAAAGCAAATCAAGAAATTGCTGCAACTCATTGAAGAAGTACCATTCAGGCCTACCTTCGAGGACGCCCTGCCCGCACATAAACCTGTGATTGTGGAATTCAATTTCCGTGTGCCGGAGGTGGAAGACAAGGGTTGGCAATTGGGGCTGACTTCGGGCGGGTAAATCTACTTTCGAAAAGGCACCAGGTCTGAACGCCAGTCTGATTGCAGCAGACGTACCACATCTTCCATGTCGTCATAGCGATGCGCCGGGTTTTTTTGCAAGCATTTCATGGTGACATCTTCAAGCAGTTTGGGTACGGGGAGCCTGGTTAACTCGGAAGGTGGAGTGGGTATCTCTTCGAGCACACTGGTAATAACTTCGTGCATCTTTTCACCCTGCGCAGGTGTTTGGCCACATAACACTTCATACATAACCGCGCCGAGACTGAACTGATCTGTATGATGATCTATGGATGGGTCCAGGTTGACCTGTTCAGGTGACATGTAGTGCACCGTGCCCTGCGCCTTGCCAGCACCGGTCATACTCATATCCTTGATTCCCACATCCTTGCCACCAGGCTCGGGTATCGCAGAACCATCCGGGTTCCATACCTTGGCCAAACCCCAATCCAGTAACAACACTTCACTGTAAGGACCGACCAAAATATTTTCCGGTTTAATGTCCCTGTGCGCTACCCCGTGGGTGTGAGCATATTCCAGGGCATAGGCGATCTGCAGGATCACATCCATTAGCTGAGTCAGGTCATAACGCTCACGATAATCGAGGATTTCTCGTAAAGTGTAACCATGTACCAATTTCATCGTGAAATAGGGATTGCCACGTCCATCACGTCCGAGCTCATAGGTGGGCACAGTATTAGGGTGCTGCAGCATGGCAGTAACTCGCGCTTCACGAATCAGCCGTTTTTGCTCTACCTCGTCGTCTACGAATTCCGGTTTTAGAGTCTTGTAACAAATGAAGCGCGATAAATGCAGATCTTTACAGGATTTGATCAGCGATTTACCGCCTGTGGCTATAGTGCTGAAAAAAGCATAGCGCGTACGCGGATCGATTTTCTCGGGCAAGGGCTTGTCGGTTTCCTCGAGAAAAACCGAACTATAACTTTTGGGGGGTTCCGGAAAATCAAGCATACCGATGAGCCACTTCCTTGAATTACTGACTAGTAAATAATGCGTGAACCGTAGTACCAATGCACCACAGAGCGTGTTTTCAAACTATCAGAGCTTGAGAAAAACACAAGTGAATCGTTCACACTTTAGGTGCAACCCCCCAGGCCACGTTTAATATAGCTATAATTACTACATTTCATCCCTGGAGCCTGCTGCATGACACCCCCCAACGATCGATTCGTCTCTGAAACTGATTTCGCCGTGCGCTATGCCGAAACCGATGCTATGGGTGTTGTGCATCATGCCAGCTACCTCGTCTATTTCGAGGAAGGTCGCAGTCATTACATGCGCCATTTGGGTCGAGACTACTCCCTGATAGAAAAAAGTGGACTAAGATTACCGGTAACAGAGATCGGTGTGCGATTTGCTGGCAGTCTAACCTATGGCGAACGTGTGCGAATACATACCTGGGTCGCAGACAGTCGCAGTCGGGCCATAAAATTCGCCTATGAAGTCAGCAGCATGCAGTCAGAAGAAATTCTGGTTACTGGTTTCACGCAGCATATGTGGACCGACCTGAATGGCAAAGTATGTCGGGCACCTGATGAGTTACAGGATTTGCTTACCCAGCCTCCTGCCTGAGAAACCCCTCCAGCTTTAAATTATTCTGCAGGTGTAACCGTCAATTCGGTCACAGGGGTGTGCCGTCCCTCACCCATCGCCTGAACCTGGGCATAAAGAAAATCTGTAAGCTTCTGCCTGCTGTCATGGACTTGCAGCGCTTCCCAACCCAGCGGCGCGCCGATTTCCATTTGCAGTGTGTGACCAAACTTTTTCAAGGCTTCGTGTATCAATAAGCCCATGCGCAGTGGCTCAGCCAGATAAGAAGCCACATGAAACTTGCGACTGTTTTGTCCATGAAAATAAACCGGTATCACTGTTGCATGGGCTTCGCGAATTATCTTGGCGGCGAATGTTGTCCAGGGTGCATCTGTTACTTTGCCGAACCCGGCACGACCGGCGGTGGAAACCATACCCGATGGAAAAATTATCACTGGTATATCCGCGGCCAATGCTTTGAGTGCCAATTGCTTGCTACGTATATTGGTGCGCGTTGCCTGTGGGGATTTTTTGAAGTCTATCGGCAAAAAATAAGGGGCGAGCTCCGCATCCTGGCACAGCAGTGCGTGTAGCATGATACGAAAGTCACCACGCTGCTTGACCACCAGATCACATAGTGCGAGACCGTCGACCACACCAAATGGATGGTTGGCAACAAACATCAGTGGGCCCTGTGATGGAATTTGCTTGAGTGCCTGCTGATTGTAATTGAGGCTGATGCGCGCCTCGGTCAGGGCTGCCTCAAAGAACTGCGTAATCTCCAACGATCTGGATTTCAGTTCATGGTAAATCGCTTCTACTCGACGCCGTCCAAACAGCACTTCAACTGACTCGACCAATTGTCTGGACAACCAGGAATCATCCGGTTGTGAATAAGACAACCGGGGTGGCTCACGCAGATAGGAAACGAACTGGGGATCAACGGAGGTCGCATTCATAGCTGCAATCCAGTACCGATTTATGGCTACTCAATGACTGAAATTATCGTCCCGTGGTCACATAACTTTGCCTGTAGTTCGCGGCGCTCAAGGCAAGCGCTGCTCCAGACGGGATCGAACCCACGTGACAAGGCCGCACCCGGTGCTAAACTACCGTAAATCCAATAACAAAAATACCAGAATCAAGAGGAGGAACCGGTATGAAAAGCCTGTTAAGAATCGCCGGAGTCGGGCTCGCCACGTTAGCGATCACCGCAGTAATGGCGGCCGAGGACTATACGGTCCCACGCACGGCACATGGCGACCCGGATCTGCAGGGTATCTGGACCAATGCCTCTCAGACCCCACTTGAGCGCCCCCAGGAACTGGGTACCAAACGCGCCTTTACTCTGGAAGAAAGACAAGCCCAGGAACAGGAGTGGCGGGATTACATCGCCAATCGCAACTCTACCAGTGACCCGGACCGGCCACCCCCAACTGACGGAAATACGGATCTCGGTTACGACAATTTCTGGGTCGACCGTGGCACAGATGTGATTGCGATTGATGGCGAATACCGCACGTCAATCATCATAGACCCGGAAGACGGGCGCATTCCCTATGCCGAAGGTAGCCGAGAACGCATGATGGCCAATTTCCGCCGTATGAACTATGACGGCCCCGAATCACGACCGCTAGGTGAGCGCTGCCTGATGTCGTTCGGTTCGAGCAGTGGACCACCCATGCTGCCGGTGATGTACAACAACAATTACCAGATTGTGCAGAACGAAGACTACGTCATGATCCTGGTCGAAATGGTACATGATGCACGCATTATTCGCCTGGATGATGATGAACATGGCGCACACAACAAATGGCTGGGTGATTCAGTGGGTCGCTGGGAAGGTGACACGCTGGTAGTGGAAACCACCAACTTCCGCCCAGAACAATTGTTTCGTGGCGCCACGGAAGCACTCACGATCACCGAACGCTTTCGACGCGTATCTGACACCGAGATTGTCTACAGCTTCACCATGGACGACCCGGTTGGGTACAGCCGCCCCTGGACTGGCGAAGTGCTGATGCGTGCCCGCCCACCAGAAAGTGCACGCATGTACGAGTATGCCTGCCACGAAGGCAACTACGCCTTGTCGGGTATCCTCGCGGGCGCGCGCCAGCTGGAAGTGCAGCAAGAAGCCGAACAGTAGCAATACAATAAAAAACGGCCTGTGTGGTTTTCCACACAGGCCGTTTTTTGTGCCTGGGTTTTTCTGGACTATCTGATAGCGTTCAGTATGCGCGCAAAGTTTTCATTGGCGGGATAGCGACCTGCAGTCCAGCCCAACCGCACAATCACAAGATCGGCAGAAGGGATTATCATGACCCATTGTTGTCGGTTGCCCTGCGCCGCATAGGCATCCGTCGGCAAGTCGGGCCAGCGCAGGTTTTCGTCACCGCGATTCAACCACCAGAAATACCCATAGGCTTTAGTATTTTCCGAATTATTGGGAGACGTGGCACGTTCCACCCATTCCTCGGTAACGATCCGTGCGCCATTAAGCTGTCCGCCGTTTAACATCAATTGCCCTATTCGAGCCCAATCTCTGCCAGTGGCATAAAAATACGAACTACCCATGAATACACCTGTCGCATCGACTTCAAATACGGCACGGCGCATCGCCATGGGTTCAAAAAGGTGGGTCATGAAATCATTGTAGCTGGAGCGCAGCGTGGCGCCGGTATGGTCAAAATAAAGCTGACTGGCCAGGTTGGCCGTGCCGGAGCTGTAGTTAAAAAAGGTTCCGGGTTCATGCGCCAGCGGCTTGGCCAGCACAAAGGCCGCTGCAGCTGGCTCGGTGAACAACATCGCAGTGGCGTCATCACCAGGATTGTATTCCTCGGAAAATGCCAGACCATCGGTCATGTTCAGCAGGTGCGTAATACTTATATTACTGCGGTCATCGCCCTGCCAGGATTCGAAACCAACCGGATCCGACAGATCCAGTATGCCGCGATATTCAAGATTCCCAAGCATCATTGCTGTCAGGCTTTTCGCCATTGACCAGCCAAGTAGCGGTGTATCACGATCGGTTTCCTGGGCATAACTCTCTCCCAGAATTCTGCCCCTGTGTGCAATCAGAAGTGCACGCGTATTAAGCCCTGCCTCGTTATCTTCCGCCACCATTTCATCCAGCAGCGCCTGCGTGGCATTGGCCATCACACCCGGCATGACCTGATTGCCCGCGGGCCATGGCGCCGACGGACGCACAGCACTATGTGCCATGGGGGCTCGCTCAGTGTATCCGGCATAGTCGATCGTGCATCCGATACCTGGCATGTAGGACGCGGTAGTTTCGCTCAAACCAAACAGGGAAGTCGTGACAGTCTGGCTGGTTTCGTCATAGCTGATGCTCAGGTTTTCCAACAAGGGGGAATATTGCACAAGGTCGTCAAACGATTGCGCTTCAGAATATCCGCTGACATAGCGACTACTACATAACAACTTGGCGCCAATTCCAGCGCCAACGCCAGGCGCACTGGCGATATAGGCAGGTGTCATCCCGATAAAGCTCAATCCGAGTACAATAGCCACCAGACCAGCAACCAGACCAATCAGAACTTTCTTCATGCTTTTTCTCTCCAGAGGTTTCTGCAGTCTAGTTGAGGTAAATCGTCGCTTCAATTGTGCGATTTTGTACACTGGGTATTCTGTATAACCAAGCCTGCTAGCTATGCAAGACAAGTTAGCTGGAATCGCTCAAACTTGCAGCCCTGATTATGTGATTAACTTGTCAGGCCTGCCCTGATAATTTCTGCTCATGTCGCAACCTGGACTAACACGCAATCTTACCCTTCCGCTGGTCACCCTCTATGGCCTCGGCAATATCCTGGGCGCAGGAATCTACGTGCTGGTGGGCGAAGTCGCCCGCTCTGCCGGAGATTTCACGCCCCTGGCATTCCTGCTTGCTGCGGTAATTGCTTTACTGACCGCATTGTCATTCGCCGAGCTCGCTGCACGTTTTCCATACAGCGCTGGCGAAGCCAGATACATTTTCGAAGCATTCCACATGAAGCGATTGTCTACCCTGACGGGCATGCTAATCATATTCACTGGCATCATTTCGGCTGCCACCATGTCTCGAGGATTTCTTGCCTATCTTGGCGTATTTATCAATCTCCCGGATATCCTTGTGTTGATGTTGCTTACTGGCACCCTCGCACTGATCGCCGCCTGGGGTATCAAGCAATCCATCTATACCGCAGCCGTGCTGACTGTAATTGAAATAGGCGGACTACTTTTGATTATTGGAATTGGCATGACGGTTACCGAGCCGCAACCATCGCCGACATTCACCGACGCAGCGATTAGCAATGTATCCTGGCTCGGTGTGTTTGGTGGAGCCTTTTTGGCTTTCTATGCCTTCATAGGATTTGAAGACATGGTGAATGTCGCTGAGGAAATAAAACGGCCCGAGACCACCTTGCCGCTGGCGATATTTCTGGCGCTGGGAGGCGCCACAGTGCTCTATGTGATGGTTGCAGTGGCGGCATTGCAAGTGCTACCAGCAGGCGAACTGGGCGCTGCTTCTGCACCGCTGGCGGAAGTCTTTACTACCGCAACAGGCAGAAGTCCGATAGTAATAACGGCTATCTCACTCTTGGCAGTTATAAACGGCGCACTGGTGCAGATCATCATGGCTAGCCGGGTGCTTTATGGCATGGCTCAACAGGATCTGGTGTGGCGCAGATTCGGCCATATCGATCATCGATCTCACACACCGGTTTTGGCAACTGTAGTGGTAAGCAGCGTGATCTTGTTGGCGGCACTTTGGTTGCCTCTGGCAACACTCGCCACCATCACTGGCTACTTGCTGCTGTTGTTATTCTGTCTGATTAATCTGGCGCTGGTACGCATCAAACTCAACGCGACAACTGCACCAGCAGGATTTTGTGTCCCGCTCTTTGTACCTTTTATCGCCGGGCTGGCCTCGCTTGGTTTCGTTGCAATCCAGAGCTTTATTTTGCTGACGAAATAAATCAGCGTTTACTGCCTGGGGTGGTAGGTGAGGTAGCCGGTAAACATCTCTTCCCAACTATCGACGCCAAAGCGTATTTCCTGATTCGGATCGGGGTTATTCGGATTCGAAATCGAATTATCAAACGCACCCTCAATCCACACCCGTGTGCCGGCATCGATTTCAACCGGCTCACTCAGCAGATAGTGTGGCTGCCAGCCATAATTATAGGCCGGCACACTGAAAAAAGTTTCACGCTCACCTGCTGAGTTCTCGACCATAAAACGCATGCGTTTACCGCGATAACTCATGCGTGCCCGCACTCCTGTAATCACTGCCGCCTTTTCAAACAAATAGGATGCTTCCAACGCATGGTCAGGATCGTTGGGCGGCAACACAAAATCAGTAGTTAATGGTATGACCTCGCGCTCAACCAGATCATTGGTGGCAGTAAAATACAACCCTAACCTGGTTTGATCGACCGTAGATTGACCATTAGTAACATAGTGGAATTGCATGGACAGTTTGTGCCCCGCGGGTATGAGAACACCCGTGCCTTCCGGATAAACCACTGCCTGGGCAGCACCTGGTGCATAACCCTCGACGAAGCGCCGCGGTCCGCTGCTCTGCTGTCGCTCTGCTCCCCAGAAATCTTCATCGGGTGCGGTAACAAACGTCATAAGGTGGTGCAGAACCGATGCATCACCCGGCAGATATTGAGCCGCACGCAGCCACCGATCTTCCGCGAAGTTCAGCTCTACTTCGTCGTAGAGATAATCCATCACACCAGTTGCAGCAACGGCATTCTGTGGGCCGGTAACGATATAGTCTGGTTCGCCCAACAACCAATCGCCACTATCTTGCATCGGCAAATTGGCCAGTGGATCTTCCCCACTGCTACCCTGGGGCGCCCCGGCATCAATCCAGTAGATCAATGTTTGCAGTTCTGCTTTGTCCAGGTAGCTGGCGTTATGGGAATGTCCCATAGCGGGGTCAACCTGCATTGGCGGCATGCGTTTGTTCAACAGCACCTCACGAATCATCGGAGACCAGCCAAGTAGCATGATATAGCTGTCCAGCGCGAATGGCCCCACCCCACCCGGACGATGGCAACCGGCACAATTTTCGATCACCACAGGTGCAACCTCGGTCACATAATCAGGCGGTAATGCCAGTAATGCATCACGCGCCTCAAATTGCAGCGCACATCCTTCGACTGCATTGGTGATTGTGTCTGTCGGAAGTTCCGGTTGCGGCGCAACAATCTGATCCAGTGCCACGCGCATGGATTGATTGGCCGCACCGCGATAAAAAAGATTGAGCCGCTGCGGATTAAACACCTGCACTTCACCGCTGTGGCTGAATCCCAGTGATGCAGCGGCGAGTTGTCCTTCGTCAACCAACACCGGGAGTTGCGCAGCCAATTGTGCAAGCGAATCACGCGAGCGATCGGTGGCATCAAGCAGAATGAAATCGATTTCTGCATTGGCATAGTCGGCACTGATGGTTTCGAAACTGGAGATGTAGTCAGAAGTCGTTGCGCAATCAGGATCAATTGCCATAACTGCAAGCGCGCGACGATGTTGATAGCGACTCAGTTGGTGAAAAGTGCCCCCGGTATCCAACAATGCGAAATCGCGGACTCGATCCAGCGCCGCAGTTGCGGGCGCAGCCAGTGAAATTATTACGCCTGTTATCGCGCTGTAGAGCAAGGTTTTCATCATGCGCTGTAAATCACCGAAGACGATGATAGATCATCCGTCTCTTTTCAAATTTCCGGGCATTCAGAATGCGCGCCGCTGCCTGGCAAACCCTCCCTGATTCGGACCGGGCATAGCGCAAGAGCGGGAATCCTCGCATACTCAAGTCGTGCCTGACAATTGAGAAGGGCCCAAATCGGTAGTATAAAGGGTACACAGTAAAGCAATTGCGGCGACCGCAGCAGGAGTCTTGAACCGGCTGACTATGGGCGATTTGAAGTCACAATTCCTTACAATTGAAGGCCTTAAAACCCGTCCAACAGCTAGACTCCAGTGCCAATGGCTTTTATGCTTGCGTCCCTGTCGAGAAGGATGAAAATCCGAGTTAAATAGTTCGTCGCAAAGCCCTAAAACATCCACGCGACAACAAAATAATAATTTCAATTGAAGTTGAAAGTTGGAGACGAAATCGATGAGTACACTACGTAAAACAGCGGCAAGTGCAGTAATTACCCTGCTCGCGCTTATTGCTGTCACTGCACATGCACAGCAACCTCGGTTCCTGAGTCTTACCCCTCCGGAAGGCCTGCCAGTCATCCCTGTATTGGAAGGCTGGGTAGCTAATCCCGATGGCTCTCGCAGCTTTTCTTTCGGCATCATCAATCGCAATGAACATGCGATTGATCTCCCAATTGGTGACGCCAACTTCGTTGAGCCTGCACGCTACAACGGCATGCAACCTACCCATTTTCCACCCGGACGCAGCACCGGCGTTTTTTATGTCACAACCACCCCTGCCGATGCTGGCATCGATGTTTGGTGGAACCTGAAAACAGGCGACAGTGAAGTCCTTAAAGTTCCTGGCCGAGCTGGTGTAGGTGCTTATGAGCTGGACTTCGACAGACCACGTCCACAAGGCGCACTGCAGCCCTGGGCGAGCTTTGGTGATGACCTGTCACCTGGCCTGTTGGCAAACATCACCGATCATGACGAAACCGTTTCTGTCGGTGAACCAACCACTTTAACTATCTCTGCAAGCGACCCGGCAGAACGTGACCCTACGGATCCACGTTTTGGTGAGCCATTGGATATGGGAGTCACGTTTGTGAAGTATCAGGGTCCTGGTGATGTGACTTTTGAGCGCACCGCCGATGCACCAGAGCCAGAAAATCCCTTTAGTGAGGGTGATCCTCGCTTTGCCCGATGGTCTCCTCCGGAAGCCAATGAGACCGAGATTCCTGGTCCTTCAGGTACTGCCAGTGTTAACGCCATTTTTTCTGCACCAGGTGAGTACGTTATCCTCGGTAAAGTGGATATACACAGCGCCCCGGACAGCTCCAACGGTGACCAGTGCTGCTGGACCAACGTGCTAACGCGCGTTACAGTCACCCAGTAGTCATAAGTAATTGAAAAACCGGCTAATTTTTACGAATTAGCCGGTTTTTTTATGCCATCGACTTAGTCGGGTTCACAGTGACCCATCAGTTGCCCCTTTCTCCACAGAACCTACCCCCCTTTGTTTGCCGCAAGTCAGTGCTATCAATCCCAAAAACTGCCTCCAGATCATGGACATTGCGCCCTCACCGGCCTACTATTTTCATAGTTTTCATAAATAGCGCCAAAGACCCCCAACCCCAAGGAGAAGATCATGAAATTGACGCTGGGTTTAAGGAATAAAGTCTGCACAATCAGTAGCTTGGCTGGTTTTGCACTGATAGCACTGGGCCTGCAGTCTGCCCAGGCGCAAGACGATCAAATCACTTACAACGAGCATGTGGCCAACATCATCAATGAAAATTGTGTGGTTTGTCATCGCGAAGGCGGCATTGGCCCCATGCAATTCGAAAATTTTGAGCAGGTTCGCCCCTGGGCGCCGCTGATTCAGCTAAAAGTCGCAAATCGCGAAATGCCTCCCTATGCCTACGATCACGGCATTGGTATTCAGGATCTGAAAGGTGACTGGCGTCTGGCCCAGGATGAAATCGACACGATCGTGGCCTGGGTTAATCAGGGCGCACCACAGGGTGATCCGGACATCGTCCCGGTGGCACCAGACCTGCCAGACCCGGATGCCTGGAATTTTGAACCTCAATACGGCAAGCCCGACCTGATCGTGCCATCGGTAGCAATCGATATTCCTGCCAATGGTAACGACATGTGGCACAAGCACTTTGTTGACAGTGGCCTCACCGAAGACCGCTGCATCAAGGCTGTGCAGGTCAAGCCGCGCGGCGATGCCAAGGCAGTTGTACACCACGCCAACTCCTCTCTGGTGATTCCTGGCCAGGAAGACGACCTGGAACGCTTCGGTCAACTGACTGAATATGCGATGGGCAAGTGGGGCGAGTTAATGCCTGATGGCGTGTGCCGCAAAATGCCAGCCAATGCGCTGGTCTCCTGGGATATCCATATGTTCCCCGGCGGTGTAGGCGCAACTGCTCCCGGCACCATGATTGAAAACAACGTGGTTGAAATCGGCTTATGGTTTCATGAAGAAGGCTACGAAGAAGAAGCCTACAAGCAAGACCTGCGTCTGTACGGCATGCGCTCTGGCTATGAAAATGGCCACCTGATAGTGCCGCCACATGGCTATACCATGACGCAAGGCTTCCACAGCTTTGACCATCCGGTGCGCATCGACAGTTTCCAGCCACACGGCCACCTGCGCATGAACGCAGCGTCTCTGGAAATTTTCGATCCCAAAACCGGGCAGACCACACCGATCAGCCAGATCTCCAACTGGTCTGCTACCTGGCATCATAGCCATCTGTATGAGCCTGATGTTGCCCCACTATTGGCACCCGGTGAAATTCTGGTGATCAAACAGTGGTACGACAACACCGCCAACAACCCTAATAACCCTGATCCTGATCAGTGGGTTTATGGCGGCAGCCGCACAGGTGACGAGATGTCTCACGCCTGGATAGCTGTCACTCATCTGGACGATGAAGGTTACGAAAAATTGCTGGCAGAACGCCGCGAGCGCGAGCAGCGCACGGTAGCTGGTAACGACTAAATACTCGCTAAAAGCGTGTAATCCCACCAAAGGGCCGATTGGAGTGATCCAATCGGCCCTTTCTCCGCGTATTTACTGACTTTCAGGCTGTTACAAAAGATTGCGATTCTGTCTTAATTTGGGGTATTTCGGCCTTTAATTTAAGAGTAAACTCTGCCCCCAAGTTAGAAAACCAATGTTTTAAACCCACTGATATACGCATCCAAACAAGGTATAAGAGGAGCGCAGTATGAAGATTCGACATTTAGTCGCAGCGATGTCCGCAGTGCTGGCCTTTCAGGCTCAAGCACAGGATGAGCAAATCACTTATAACGAACATGTAGGCGCAATCATCAATGAAAATTGCGTGGTATGTCACCGTGAAGGCGGCATCGGCCCTATGCAGTTCGAGAATTTTGAGCAGGTTCGCCCCTGGGCCCCGCTGATTCAGCTCAAAGTAGCGAATCGCGAAATGCCTCCTTATGCCTACGACCACGGTATTGGTATCCAGGATCTGGAAGGTGACTGGCGTCTGGCTCAGGACGAAATCGACACCATCGTGGCCTGGGTTAACCAGGGTGCACCGCAAGGTGATCCGGACGTAGTTCCTCCAATGCCTGACCTGCCAAATCCGGATGACTGGAACTTTGCAGCACAGTTTGGTCAGCCAGACTTGATCATTCCTTCCTCTCCTTACGACATTCCAGCGAATGGTAATGACCTGTGGAGCAAGGAATTCGTTAACCCTGGCCTGACTGAAGACCGTTGCATCAAGGCGGTTCAGGTTAAGCCACGTGGCGATGCCAAAGCAGTTGTGCACCACGCCAACTCCGACGTTTATATCTATGACGAAAATGGTGAGCTGCAGCAAGATGGTCAGCTGACTGAATACGCCATGGGCAAGTGGGGCGAGTTAATGCCAGGCGGCGTTTGCCGTACATTCCCAGCCAACTCACTGGTACGTTGGGACATCCACATGTTTCCTGGTGGTGTAGGTGCGACAGCTCCTGGCACTATCATCGAAGACAACGTGGTTGAGATCGGCGTATGGTTCCACGAAGAAGGCTTCGAAGATCAGGAAGGCATTTATGATCAGGACCTGCGTCTGTATCCACTGCGCGCTGGTTATGAAAATGGTCATTTGATTGTGCCTCCTCATGGTTACACCATGACCCAGGGCTTCCACAGCTTTGACCACCCGGTTCGCATCGACAGCTTCCAGCCTCACGGCCACCTGCGTATGAACGCGGCCTCACTGGAAATTTTCGATCCGAAGACAGGCCGTACTACGCCTGTTAGCCAGATCTCCAACTGGTCTGCTACCTGGCACCACAGCCACATCTATGATCCCGACGTTGCGCCTTTGTTGGCACCGGGTGAAGTACTGGTTGTGAAGCAGTGGTATGACAACACTGCCAATAACCCTAACAACCCTGATCCTGATCAGTGGGTATATGGCGGCAGCCGTACTGGTGATGAGATGTCTCACGCCTGGATTGCCATCACTCACCTGGATGAGGAAGGCTATGAGCAATTGCTGGCTGAGCGTCGCGAAGCCGAGCAGCGTTCACTGGCTGGTTCTGACTAAGTCTCAGACTGGCTAAACCGAACAAAAAGCCGGCTGGAGTAATCCAGCCGGCTTTTTTAATGTCTGTATAAAAATTCACCAACAGCGACGAAATACCGATAAAAAATATTCACGCGGAACGATCCTCTCGGTGATTCGTGCATGGCTAAAAAACCAGCAATACACCCAAAATTCCCGCCAAATTGCCAAATTTATGCCCTAATTCAGGACATTTTTCCTTCAAATCTGTGTTCATGGGAGTAGAATTTGGTGTACAGATCTATAAATTGCCCCTTTTCGAGGCACATATGAGCTATCCCGCGACACAGCGGCGAAGAAAAGTTGAAGAGATGAGGAGAGAGTTATGAGAACTGCTAAAAGCTTGCTGAGCATTGCTTCTCTGATTTTACTGGGCACACAAGTCCAGGCGCAGGAAGCAGACGAACTGGTCTACCACGGTGAAATCGGCCGTATCATCAACGAGAACTGTGTTGTTTGTCACCAGGAAGGTGGCATTGGCCCGATGCAGTTCGAAACCTACGAACAAATTCGCCCCTGGGCTCCGCTAATATCTTATCGCGTGGAAAATCGCGAAATGCCTCCATATGCCTATGACCATGGCATTGGTATTCAGGACCTGATCGGCGACTGGCGCCTGCAGCAGGAAGAAATCGATGCCATCGTGGCGTGGGTTGCAGCCGGAGCACCTGAAGGCGATCCTGAGAACGCCCTGCCCGCTCCCGACCTGCGCGACCCGGGCGAGTGGAACTTTGCGGCGCAACTGGGTCAGCCTGACCTGATCGTGCCTTCCAACTCTTACGATATCCCTGCCAATGGTAATGACCTGTGGAGCAATGAGTTTGTTGATCCGCACATGACAGCCGATCGCTGCATCAAGGCCGTGCAGGTAAAACCACGTGGCGATGCCGCTGCGGTTGTGCACCATGCCAATTCAAGCGTTTGGATGGAAAGTGAAGAAACCGGCGAACTGGAACGCTATGGCATGCTCACTGAATATGCCATGGGCAAATGGGGCGAGATGGTACCGGAAGGTGTCTGCCGTACCCTGCCTGCTGGTGCACAGATACAGTGGAGCATTCACATGTTCCCCGGTGGTGTAGGCGCCACTGCGCCCGGCACCATGATCGAAGACAACGTGGTTGAAATTGGTTTGTGGTTCCACGATGAAGACTACGAAGCAACCAACGATGTGTACAAGCAGGATCTTGCTTTGTATCGTATCGATGAACAGGATGACCTGATCATTCCGCCTCATGGCTATCAAATGACCCAGGGCTTCCACTCTTTTGACCACCCGGTACGAATCGACAGCTTCCAGCCTCATGGCCATTTGCGTATGAATGCAGCCTCGCTGGAAATCTTCTATCCGGAAACTGGCCGCACCGAGCAGATCAGCCAGATCTCCAACTGGTCAGCGACCTGGCATCACAGCCACATCTATGAGCCTGAAGTAGCACCTTTGGTGCCAGCAGGTGCAGTACTGGTGATGAAGCAGTGGTATGACAACACTGCGGAAAATCCTAACAATCCTGATCCGGATCAGTGGGTGTATGGTGGCAGCCGAACTGGTGATGAGATGACTCACGCCTGGTTGGC
>CAYOND010000029.1:0-24710 GCA_964405225.1 uncultured Pseudohongiella sp. | reverse complement strand
AGAAGTTACAGGCAATCATAGCATAGAAAGAAAAATTGGCGGAAGAGGCAGGAGTCGAACCCACCAAGCCTGTTATTCACAGACTTCACCGGGTTTGAAGTCCGGGCACCCCACCGGGGATGATACTCTTCCACAGAGAAGTTTAGCATAACCCTCCCGATCACCAAGCCGGGTTGCCCTATTTCGGCGTATCGTTCAGTCCCCAGTCGTAGCGCGTGAAGCGAATCGTGAACCAGTCACCATCCAAACGTGCCGCTTGTTCGACACTCAAGCCCAGCGCCGCACGGTAGCGCTGCAAAAATTCTTCCAACGAATCAATGCCGAGCCAGCCGTTCCGAAAATCTTCACCGTACCAATTGAAAACACTGGAAACCCACAACGTATCTTCCTCAAGATAGTTTTCCCGTCGGTTGGAAAGAAACTTCCGCGTATTGTCTTCCAGTTGTTGTTCCAGCACATCGCCACGATATGCCTCCGGTCGCAAAGGTGGGCAACTAATCGATGCGCAATTCACAGCGAAGTGAATGCGCGGCTCCTGAAAGCGATCCCATTCTCGAATCATGCCATGCTCTATGTCGTCCAGTGATATCTCCTCCCCAAACAGCGAAATATACTCGCGGCGAAATGGAGACCTGAAGAAAAACCCGATATCCCTGATAGAATCAATATCAGGATACTCACTTAGCACCAATTGAATGGTAAAGGCATTGTAAGCATTGATGAGAAAAGCCAGTTGATGTGCATCGCCCCACTGCTCGAAGACTTCTCTCGATACATCAGAAAGCGTTTCGAGGTATGCATCCAATTGGGCTTGCGCCAGTTTCATTGCGGCATAATCAACTTTCGTGGTCACGCCTCCATCACTGGAGTGCACATGCTTCTGCACCAGGCTATCCCAGACACCATGGTCGAATTCAGCGAAGCCGGCAGGAGCCAAAATCGAAATAAGTACTGGTGCCAAGATTTTCCGTTTTAACATCATTTTTCACTATGCCTCTGCATCCTACATTGATGACCCGGTTAGGGATTGACTCTATTCAGCTTAGCTAAAATCAAGTATCCTTTTTGGCTTTCTGGCCGATTTATATATAAGAAGTAAGAACCGGCGCCAATAATAATTTCAGCAAAAATAATTTGATAGCGGTGATATACATATGTGGGCCAGATCCCACAAATCACGCTACACGTGGAGAGGCCGATGCATCACGCAAAAATTACCGGATGGGGGAAATGCGTACCACCGGCAGTGCTCAGCAATGAAGACTTGACCACCTTCATGGATACTTCCGATGAGTGGATTACGTCTCGTACGGGGATTCAGGAAAGGCGTATCTGCCACTGCAACTTCTCTGATATGGCGATCGTTTCCGCGCGCCGCGCCCTGGCCGCAGCAAATATGGATCCCAGCGAACTGGACCTTATCCTCCTTGGCAGTCTGACTAATGACAGTTACTGCCCAAATACAGCATCCATCGTGGCAGACGCGCTCGAAGCGCGCAATGCCGCTGCCATTGACATTAACTCCGCCTGCACAGGTTTTCTCTACGGCCTGCACATCGGCACTAACTTGATAAAAACCGGCGCACATAAAAAAGTGCTGGTTATCGGCGGCGAATTCATATCGCACTACATGAACTGGAGCCGTCGCGACGTGGCAGTATTGTTTGGCGATGCCTGTGGCGCGGTCATACTGGAAGCAACTGACGAAGAAACCGGGTTGCTGGCATCCAAAATTGGCTGCGAATCAGAAGCAAAATACGCCATCCAGATCACCAACCTGGGATCCGCCTACAGCCGGCTCTCCGATGATTTCCTGTACATCGGCTGGAATTTTGAAGGCCAGGAAGTATTCAAGCGCGCCGTACGCGCCATGGCCAATGCTTGCGGAGAAGTCCTGGAACAACAAGGGCTAAGCGTCGAAGATGTTAGTATCGTGATTCCTCATCAGGCCAACAAGCGCATCCTCGATGCATTGGCGAAAAAAGTTGGCCTGAAAGAGGACAAGGTGTTCGTCAATGTCCACAAGTATGGCAACACTTCTGCTGGCACTATCCCCGTGGCACTGACCGAAGCTCTGGAAGAAGGTCGTATCGCACCGGGAGACTATGTCCTCACGGCGTCATTTGGCGCAGGTTTAACCTGGGGAGCGGGACTAATAAAATGGGGGGATCGAGTTGAACCATTAGGGACTAGTGACGCAGATCTGCCTCCCTGTGACAAAACTGCCCTGGAAATTCTCGAGCCCCAGATCAAGCGCTACATGAAACACGAAGCCGAAGCCTGAGCTTGTTGTCCTTACCCCTGCTGGTCTGGCTTACCCTGATTATCGCCTTCATCAGCTTCTGGTGGAAAAGCGACAAGGTTAAACAACTCGCCCTCAGCAGAGTCACCCGTCACTGCCAACAACACGGCCTGCAGCTACTCGACCAATCCATGGTATTGCGGGGGGTCAAACCCGGCAGGGACAATAATGGGGGTATGTGCCTGTTGCGGCGCTACAGTTTTGAATTTACCTCTACCGGTGAAAAGCGCTATCGCGGACAAGTCAGTCTGTCAGGCCTGCACTTCACCAATCTGGAATTGGAAGCCTATATCATTCCGAAAGATGAGCAAGACAGAATGCAGTAGGTTCAGCGCACTTTTATTGCAGTGCGCAGTTCCGGCAAGTAAAGACCCAACGCCACAGCCCGCGCTATCACGTAAATAATCATCGCCCACCACAGTCCATTCACACCGAATTGTTCGACCAACAACCAGCAAGCCAGCATAAAAACCGATACAGACCAAAACGCGGCGTTACGCATTTGCCTGGTGCGAGACGCGCCAATAAAGACCCCATCCATCTGAAACGCCGGAAATGACAATAAAACATAGACTGCTGCCAGGAGCAGCATGCCGGTCGCTGCGTCGCGGACTTCAGCAATATCTGTCAATCCCTGCACTGCCAGGTCACCCAACAACCAAATTAACAATGCAAGCCCAATAGCGGTGATAAATGCCAACATCGTTGACTTGCCTATGGCCTCATCGAACCGGCGCTGGTCTCCGCTACCTACTGCCCTGCCCACCAGTGACTCGGCCACGAATGCATAGCCGTCGAGAAAGAAGGCGCTGAACGAAATCAATTGCAGCAGGATATGGTTAGCCGCCAGAACCACATCACCAAATCGCGCACTCAGATTTGTAAACCAGGCGAATGAAAATACCAATATCAATGTGCGAACCATGATGTCGGTGTTGGCATTGAGCGTATCCCACATTGCCTTGCGGTCTGCGATTAAACTCAACGGCCAGAAAGGCATGTTTTCGGCGACAGTCGGTGCCAGAGCCTTGTGAATCAAATAGCCGGCAAACAACAGACTGGTCCATTCCGCACAGATTGTACCAAAGGCAATACCTTCAACACCCCAGCCCATAACCGCGGCAAACAAGATATCGAAAAGCATATTTGTGCCATTCAAAAATAACTGGCTCCAAAGCAACAACCGACTCTCACCCAGGCCGATAAAAACACCCATCACTACGAAATTTGCCAGCGTCGCCGGTGCGCCCCATATGCGAATATTGAAATACTCCGCCGCCGCACTTTCCACTTGCAAACTACCATCAAGCAACTGCAGTGCCAGCCACCTGATGGGTATTTGCAAAAGAATTAATACACCGCCCAGCGCAACTGCAATCAGCAGGGCTCTGCCCAGTGCTGCCCGTACCCCTGCCCCATTCTCTGCCCCGGCCTCACGGGCGACAAAACCCGTGGTGCCCATACGCAGGAAACCAAAGCTCCAGTAAACAAAGGAAAATATCAGCGCACCAAAGGCGATGGCACCAAGATCAGTAATCGACCCCACGTTGCCAATAACTGCAGTGTCGACCAGTCCAAGCAACGGAACTGCCGCGTTCGCGAGAATAATTGGCCACGCGCGACCAATCAGAAAGGCATAGGAAATATTTTGGGAAGCGACCATAGGGCGCGCATTCTACCCCAATTCCCAGCGATTAAACCCGCCAAAAAACGGGAAATATTTTGTAAAGCACACTTGACATTATGTAAACCTCCTTGTACTTTGCTTGGTGTCAAGCATACTTTACATAATGACAAGGGAGATTTACACCGTGAATGCTAAAGAAACCAATCAGAACTGGCTGGACTCTCTTCTCATCAAGATGGGTGGGGATAGACAGGGAATAAAGGAAATGCGCCTCGCGTTTACCTATGCTGCCGGATGTCTGCTATGGGCTGCTATATCTGCGATCTCGGATGTTGCACTGGAGAATAGAATGGTGACAGAGCGCTGGATCTGGCCCGTAGTAATACTGCCGATTGCGATTACGCCGGTATTTTTCTATGCCTATTATCGGTTTTATACGGGCATGGATGAATTGGCGCGCAAGATTCAGGGGGCTGCCATGATTATGGCATTCGGCGCAACCATATTCATACTTGCCACTTATATGTCGCTCGCCAATGTGGGTATAGCGGAACCCGGAGTGAATGAAATGTTGTCATTCATGGCAGTGGCCTATTCGCTAGCACTGATATTTCAGACTATCAGGTACCACAAATGAAAAATATCCTGAAAATTCTCAGAGCCCAACATGACCTGTCTCAGGCGGCGCTGGCCGAACAGTTGGGTGTCTCACGCCAAACCATTAACGCAATCGAAAAAGGCAAATACGATCCCAGCCTCCCGCTGGCATTCAAAATAGCGCGTTTATTCGAACGCCCGATAGAAGATGTTTTTCAATATAAAGACTAACTTCCCCATTCTTATATGGCATGACCTGGTGAAGCGTGGGTTACGTGGTATCCGCACTGTTAGCTCTACTCCCACAGAGCAAATTCTTCCGGCCAGGGTTACCAGACATTCAAATACACCCATACAACCTGTTAAAGTACCAACCGGTCGTAAACTCTATATACCGAACATTGCGAATCAGGAACAGTACATCCCTGCCTATGGGAAACAGGAGTGCCCATGAATCAAGAAACAATATCCAATTCTCATGCCGAGAAAACCCATCCTGTGACCACAGCAATCAATATTCTCACGGCGCCAGGTGAGGCCTTTACAACGATCAGGGCGTATCCGACCAAGCTGTTTCCTGTAAGTGTCGTCCTGCTCAGTCTGATGGCTGTGATGTTCTGGTATTTCTCTATTGTCGACTTCGACTGGTATGTGGATAACACACTAGCTCAGGCAAACCTGTCAGATGCTCAACATGATGAGGCTCGCGAGAGAATGCTTTCCATGTCGCAAACCAACTTCATGCTGCTCGGCATGGTGGGCGCGGGTGTCGGCATACTGGCCATCTGGATGTTGCAGACTGTCTATCTGACGCTGGTGTCAGCCTTGCGCGGCGACGATATCAAATTTACTCACTGGTTTTCTCTGGTGGCCTGGACTGGACTCACGTCGCTGGTGAGCGTATTGGGCATGTGCGTCAATATATTGCTTAACACCAATGGGCAGCTCAGCAATTACGACCTCGACCCACTCACACTTGCCAATCTCGGCATGCAATCGAGCAATAGCTCGATAGAAATGATCTTCAACGCAATCAACCTGACAGTTATCTGGAGCCTGATTTTAATGATGATGGCCTATCGCCAGTGGTTGCAATCTGGATGGGTTCGAGCAGTTGGAATAGTCCTGGGACCGTATATCCTGATAATCGGGGTTTTGGCGTATTTCGCAATTACCTGAAAAAACTTTGTGATAGTGTGTAACGATCATGAGTTTGTTCCGTTAGTTATTGAATGAGAAGAGAAAACCACTCGTAGTAAATCCCATGAATGCAAAAAAGATTTCACTGATAGTTCTAATCGCTGCCCTGGTTATTGCCATCCCTTTTATCAACAGAGCTGTGTTTGGAACAGACGCGAAAGCGGTCAATGTATCCACCGTTTCCCAGCGCATAATCAGCCCTTCTATCCTGGCCTCAGGCTTTCTTGCTCATGAAGAAGAAGTCATGCTGAGCTCCGAAGTCATTGGCAAGGTCTCCGAACTTTACGTAGAAGAAGGCGACAGAGTTCAACAGGGGCAATTGTTGCTCAGCGTAGATGACAAGAATTTCATGGCCAGCCTCGAGCAGGCCGAGGCCTCAGTGCGTCTTAATACGATTGATATCGAAAGACAAGAGGTGCGCATCGAGAACCTGCAGAGGCAGCTTGCACGAACACGCAGTCTGCACGAACGCAATCTGGTGGGAGACGAGGAATTTGAAACCATCTCCAATCAGTTGGCACTGGCCGAGATCGATCTTAAATCTTCACGCGAACGCTTGGCACAAGTGCGCGCACAACTTGATCAAGTCAATGATCAGCTCAGCAAGGCACGCATCATGTCACCTATTGAAGGAGTCATCACCAGTCTAGATATCAAAGTAGGCGAAACTGCAATTGCCAGTTCTACCAATATCCCCGGATCATCGCTTATGACGATTGCCAATCCGAATAGCATCTACACTGAGGTTCTGGTTGATGAAGCAGATGTAGCGAACATTGCTGTGGGGCAACGGACCGAGATCGTCGCTATCGCCTATCCTGATCAACCCATGCAAGGCGTTGTGCGATACATCGCAAATACTGCCAAAATTGCGCAGGGCAGGCAGGGGTTGAGCTTTACTGTAAAAATCGATATTACCGACCCAGGTGAGGTAGTGCTGCGTCCCGGCATGTCATGTCGCGCTGAGATATTTACCCGGCAAGATGAGCAAGTTGCAGCGGTGCCATTGCAGGCAGTGATTTTCGAAGAAGATCGCTCCCAACTGCGCAGCGAGTATTTTATTTTCGTCAATGACAACGGCGTTGCGCGTAAAACCAGAATTGATGTCGGCCTGTCTGATGACGAATATCAGGAACTTGTATCCGGTATCGATAATGACGTGGAAATTATTGTCGGGCCCGATCAGGAATTACGCCACCTACAGGAAGGCGATCGCCTCGAAGTTACGCCGACAGAACTTTAAACCTGGAGCCGCAACCCGAAGATGCCAATGTCACTGATCCAACTCCAGGGTATTACCAAATTTTACGAGATGGGCACTCAGGTTGTTCGTGCATTGGATGGCATCGATATCGATGTGTTCAAGAACGACTACCTGGCCTTTATCGGCTCATCGGGATCAGGCAAATCGACGATGCTAAACATCCTCGGTTGCCTCGATAAACCTACCGATGGCAAATACCACCTTAACGGAACCGACGTAGAAGCGCTGGATCAGAACCAGCTCGCTGCCATTCGCAATCAGGAAATTGGTTTTATCTTTCAGTCCTTCAATTTATTGCCCCGTGCCAATGCACTTAGCAATGTCATGCAGCCCTTGATATACCGTGGCATTGGCTACAAGCAACGCAAAGACATGGCCATGGAGGCACTGCAGCGCGTCGGCCTGGGCGACCGCACAGATCACTTACCCAATCAGCTCTCTGGAGGCCAGCGACAACGCGTTGCCATTGCCCGCGCGCTAGTCACCCACCCTTCAATATTGTTGGCCGACGAGCCTACTGGTAACCTCGATTCGCAAACGACTATTGAAATCATGCAGCTATTTGACGAACTCCATGCCGAAGGTCACACGCTTATAGTCGTGACTCACGAGGACGAGATTGCGAGACACTGCCACCGTGTGGTCGAAATGAAAGACGGACGCATTTTCCGGGACAGTACCGGTAGCGCCAGGGTTTCGCACTGATGCTCTTCGCATTCATGGAAAGCATGCGCTCGGCGCTTTATTCGATCTATGCGCACGGGCTAAGAAGTTTTCTCACAACATTGGGAATTATTATTGGTGTAGCCAGTGTAATCGCAGTCGTCTCTGTCACACAGGGCATGAGCTCCTTCATCGGCGACACGTTCTCATCTCTCGGCACCAATAGCCTGACTATTCAGTCATACACGCCTTTCGAAGATCAAATGAAAGGCATCCGCGCAAGACTTACGCCAGAAGATCTGGAACTCATCGAACGTCGCGTGGATGGCATCGCCTCAATCACCCCTATTCTGTTTGCCAATCGATCCTCACAAATCAAGTATGGCTCTCAAGCTGCTTTCAGTCAGATCATGGGAACCACCTACGCTTACCAGGATGTATCTCAGTCATATATGAGCCAGGGCCGGTTCCTGGCACAAAGCGACAATTTGACCCGCAGGCGTGTAGCGGTTATCGGTGAATCAGTAAGAGAGAATCTGAATCTGCCAGATATACCTGTTAACGAATATGTGGAAATCGGTGGCGAATGGTTCAAAGTCGTCGGGCTGATGGAAGAAAAAGGCGACATGATGGGTTTTCCCCAGGATGACATCGTGCTCGTACCCTATTCCACAATGCGTAGCTTGCAGGGCAATCAGACACGCGCTGACATTCAGATTCAGCTAAGCCTGAGCGACACTGCCGAGGTCGAAAATGTTAGCCAGCAAGTCACTTCGATACTCCGCAATGCGCATGGGCTATCCAGCGAAGACGATGATGATTTCCTGATTCAGACTCCGGAACAACTCATGGAATCGTTCGAAGAAGTGCTGAACATGGTGACCATTGTAGTGGGCGGCATCGTCGGCATTTCGTTGCTCGTGGGCGGCATCGGCATCATGAATATCATGCTGGTCTCAGTCACTGAGCGAACCAGAGAGATCGGTATCTGCAAGGCTATCGGCGCCAAGCGCTACCATATCCTGATGCAGTTCCTGATCGAGGCCATGCTGCTGTCGTTATTGGGAGGCATCGTGGGATTATCGATAGGGTTTGGGCTAGGATCACTCATCTCCAACAGCATTCCAGGTTTCCCACCTGCTTCTATCCCAATGTGGTCCGTGTTTATGGCCGTTGGTTTTTCTGCCTTCGTAGGCGTGCTATTCGGCATACTGCCAGCAGCCAAGGCAGCGAATCTCGATCCTATCGATGCGTTGCGCTACGAATAAAAAAGCCCGACCTCTTCGGCCGGGCTATACATCTCAATAGAGCTATCTTAAAAGCTAATCTTCTACACTGATGATGTTGATGTCACTGTTGGTGGTTCGCAGTCGAATGCGATCCCCACCGCCATTGATATCACCACGACCGATAATAATGTCGTCTTCTTCCTGGATACTCAGTGGGAAATCAGTGTATATCTGATAACGGCCAAACCCCCGCCGCGAAAGATTCAGTTCAGCCACAATTGACGCACCCAGATCACTCGGTATACGCATGGTGATATCACCACCAGCCGTATGCAGCGATACTGAAGCATCGCCATTGCCAGACACATTGAACAGCTCAGCATCAATAGAACCGCCAGAGGTATCTGCCTCGATCGGTCCAACTGCGCGCCGGATTATGATGCGCCCACCTGAAGTATCGGCAACGACCGGTCCATTGCTGGCTTCGATTTCGATATTGCCACCAGAGGTGTCGGCTTCGACCCTGGTATCGCTGCCCGCAAGGAAGATATTGCCTCCCGAAGTATCAGCCGTTATTGCGCCTTCTGCCCATGCAGCCCGGATGGTACCTCCCGAGGTGTCCAGCATGACCCTTCCTGTCGTTACACCTACATTGATGTTTCCGCCTGAAGTATCTGCTGTCACATCGCCCTGCACATCACCGATAGTAATCGTGCCACCGGACGTGTCTGCATAGACCGATCCAATCACATTACCAATATCTATACTGCCGCCGGAGGTATCCGCTGACACATCCCCATCAACATCTCCGATGCGTATGCGCCCACCAGAAGTGTCAACTTCAACATTGCCACCTGTAACGCGACCCACAGTAATATGACCACCTGAAGTATCAGCAAACACATTGCCATTGATATCCTCGATCTCGATCTGACCACCCCCAGTTAAAAGGGTTAACAATCCCCGGGCACAAAAAACCCGGCAACCGGGCGGGGAGCCAGGCGGCCAGGTCAGGCACTACAGGTACGAAATCAGTGTCTCTGGCTAACTACCAGGGTCAGGTATCGGGCGTTGACCAGGTTGTTGGCGCAGGGGTCGATGACCCTGGCGGGGGGGCCGCGCTTGAGCGCGCTCGCGTCGTCGCTCAATGGCAGCATGGCGCTCATCTTCACTCATGCTTTCCCAGCGCTCTCGCCTTTCACCACGGTTCGCTTCGCGGCGTTCACGAATTTCTTCGCGGCGTTGCTCGATTTGGGCACGCTGTTGTTCGTCAAGTGCTGCCTCGCCGTTACCGTCTTGTGCACTAAGCTGAGTGGAAGCCGATAGCAGCAAGATTCCAGGAATCAGTATTTTATATAGCTTTAGCATAGTCAGTCTCCTTAACTGAGGTGTTGACTATAACTAACGCAAAACCCTCCAGGAGGTTTACCGGCACACACAGTTGCTCAATCAGCTCGCTGTCCGCGTTGGAACATACAAAGGTTAGTTCCGGTTCAATCTGCATAAACCAGTATCTGCTTCTTGCTCACACTACGCAGAATGAAATACAAACCGAGTCCGACCGGACCAAGTACGAATGTCAGAATCAAACAGGGAATCACCTGCCAGTGTGGAATGTCCAGTTTCTGGCTGTCCCTCACTTCCCAGCTGCCGATAAACAAATCGAAAGCCAGGTAGTGTACCCAACCGGCAGCCATGGCATACGGGTTGGCAAACAATATCATAACGCCTTCGAGAGAATTAAAACTTCCACCCTCTCCCAAATTCCCCACTTGTGATAGCAGCAAACCGAGGTAAACCAGCGCCAGAAAAAATGGCACGATGCCGCTACAAATAATCGCTAACGTCCACTTCCAACGTGGTAAGAAAATCAACAATGCCCATGCAGGAAGTACTAAAGTATTACAAATGGAAAAAATCAGGTCAGCTGACATTGCCGCACCCCTTGTTTCGGTAGGTAAATTGTTTGTTTTTGCGCGGTTGCTAACTAGTCGGAGCGCAGAAATTTTAAAAGAGAACGCTCTGTAATAATTTTTATGGGATTGCCTTCCCGCTTGAGCAATAAAGCCTTCTCTATCTTGCGACCATGACTAGTATAAAGCCAATCACGGCTGGCCAGTGTGCCAATTACAAGGTAGTCCACATTGGCATTCACATTAGGGCTGGTTTGGCTGGCGCGAAAGCGCAGTAATTCATCGACGCCACTACGGGCACCGATGACGAAATCGCCCGTTAGGCAAAAGCAGGTATTTTCAAATTCCAAGCTGTCGATAATGTCTTCCCAGACCTCGGTGGATTCCTCAAACCCTATATCTGCCAGCTCTTTATCTGCCCCGGTAACGCGTCGAATGGTTTCGAGCAGATCTTGCCTTTCTTCGTCAGTTATCAGTCCGTCTTCCAAAATATTCAGCAAACGGTCGACAATGACACTGGCCGGCCATACATCACGAATAATGGCGTTGGCATCCAGCCAGTGGGAAAGCGCTTCTATTTCCTTGTCATTTAGTACGCCATCAGAAGCGACACCCGTCAGAAAGCCAGAAAGCTCAGCAATTTTTGCAACCCGATCACTTTCTCCTGAATCCTTATGGGCAAGAATCTGTTCGATATAATTTTCCAACTCGATGAGTTCATCTTTGGATACCTCACCGTCCTCCAGAATATCCCCAACCTTACTAAGCAAACTGACTACATTATTGTCGTCAGCAAGATACTGCTGGGATTTTAGCCAGGCATCGAGATAGAGAAATTCCTTTTCATTCAGCCGTTTGTCCGCAACCAACCCAGACAAAATGCCGCGCAATCCGTGAAGGGCACGCGATTTTTCCTTTGAGAAAGAAAATGCCTGGCTGAGTTGCTGGCTGTCGATGTTGTTGCCGATATCCAAGTCTGCGCTTCCGGATTTTTTTATTATTCGGGAACTATCATCATAGAACTTTCAAACAGAACTGTCTAAAGATTCGACCAAAATCACATACCCAGAAAGCAGAAAACCCGCTTCAGAGCGGGTTTTCTGGGCAATAACAGGGCACCGCGAACAACCAGAATCAGAAAGTGCCATTGATCTTTAGTGAAAGGACTCGACCGGAGGTATTACAACTGTCTTCGATCTCTTCCAGAATGCCGGCAGAAATGCGCCCGACAAAACGCTGCCGTTCGCGGCACTGAAAGCCGCCTGTAGTATTTCGCGAATCCAGTCTGTAAGTGATACCTCTCCGGTCGGCGTATTCCACAAACAGGTTGAACATGGGGTCGCCAGCAAGTAACTCGATATCATCAATGTCATAACGTTTCATATTGCCATCGAAGCGATTATTCCACTGAGCCCCGTAATTGAGACCCAGACCGGGCACGTCATGCCGGAACCCTACTGCAAACCGGCCTCGGTTCTGAAACTGAAAGCGGCGATCGATTCCCAGGAACGGATCTTCTATTGATGAATCCTGTACGTTAAGACTTGATGTGATCAATAGATTTGGCATGTCAATCCAGCGCATCCGGATGCTGGCGCCAAGATTAATACCCCACATCTCACCGTCTCCGATATTGCCATTGGCAGATTGCAAATTGGACTCATCAACTGTTACGTCGATACGTTCAATGCGATCTTTGTGCTGGTGATAGTAAATGTCCCCATCGATAACGCCTATATCATTGGGGAGTCGGTATTCTGCATTAAATGTATAAGCCCAGAGCCATTCCTGCCGCAGGTTCGCATTACCTGCCTGGGTATTGGAATCATTGTCCTGATCGTCGTTAGCCGCAACAAAATCATTAAAGCTTAGTTGTCGTACAATTTTCTCGATAGTGCCACGCAGTTGCAGCTGTGGTGTAACATCATAGCGAAAATCGACCTTGGGTTTTATAAAATCGAAATCACGCTCATTGGACACATCACCGGACTGGCTAATTTCCGAATACTCATAAAGCAATGTGCTTTCCAATGACATGCGAGGATTGATTACCCAGTTATGGATAATGAAAGGCTCGAAGCGAATTTCCTCAACGGTTGAGTTGGCGTTGGATATGGCCACTGGTACGAGGCCGCCCACAGAAGTTGAAGGCATACCTGTGGAAGACTGCACGCCAAGAGCCAGATTTGAATCCAGTATGGTCTGGGCTCGCTCGGCACCAAATTCAATATCCTGGTTTTCGAACAGATCCATAGTGTATGAACCGCGCACGATACGCTCTTTGGTGACACTGGCACTGGAGAGGAACAGGTTTTTTTCCTGGCTGGAGTCCGATTGAACTTCAAATCTTTCCCGTTTTGACGTCTGATCCTGTTCATTCGTAATAAATAGTATCTTAAAGCGATCTCCACCAGCGGTGAGGAATTCGTAATCGCCGCCTATCTCCCAGTTATCACGCTCACCGGGAATATCTTCAAATTCCCGCAAGACACTGTTGGGTGTGACCCTGAGATCCGTCGTCCAGCGCTCAACTTCAGTAGGATTATCATTTTGTGAATAAAGTGCATTCAGGCGCACACTGTTGCCAGCGCCAAATGAATAATCCAGATTCGTGCTCACTTCATAAGAAGTTTGTTCACGCGTCCGCTCTTCTCTTATAAGGTCGTTGGCAGAAAAATCTCCCAATATGCTGTTCTCTTTACTTTTACGATAATCGTAGCGAGGCTCTGCGCTGGCGTTGAATACATAGTTCAAATCCCCGGTTTGACCGCTCAGAGCGAATGAGCCACCGGGCTCGGTGTTGCCGTCCCAATAGCGGTCCAGATTCACTTCGTAAGAAATGCTGGTTGTTGACAACTCTTCAAACAACACCACATTTATTACCTGGCCACTGCCCCTGACATCCAGATCTCCGCTTGTACCACGGATGATCTCGATATAATCGACCTGATTGGCTGTAATGCGATCCAGTTGCCCCTGAGTCTGGTTGTTCTTACCAGCAGTACGCTTACCGTTGATCAGTATCTGGTTGCCACCACTGCCGCTGCCAAATCCCCGACCTCCGCCGCCACCGCCTGGTCCGCCGAACCCGCCCGGTCCGCCACCGCCAAATGCACCGCCACCACCAGTAGCATTTCCAACACCTGGTATGCGATCCAGCATATCCTGGGCATTGATTGGCGCATATTCCTCAAAGTAGGAGGCGGGATAGACGACAGTGGACTCATCACCCACATTGTTCTGTGCGTGTGCAACAACGCTAACTATTAGTAGAAACAATCCCAACAGAGTTTTGATACAGCAAAGCATGCTTCGGGTGCTTACGCACATGGGAATAGAGGCCGGGAATATCATTAGCGCGATCTCATTGCACCGGTCGGCGACCAGTATTGTTATTTGTCACATACCCTCGGTATTCCAGACTAGCCTGGAATATCGAGCGTACGCCGCAGTCGCGAGCATAGGCTGAAAACCTGCTCAGATGGCGCAGATTATAGAAGAATCAAACCGCATGATATGTGACAAATTGTGCTGTTTATCAGAGGTTTGCATGTGTTGGAAAACAGTGAAAGTGGAATTTCTTAATCACCCAATGCTGGGTTAAACTAGCGCCTTAGTGCAGTTTTACGGAAAACCGGGTCATTCAATGGAAGATATTTACGACAATCGCTCATTTATGTCCCGTTTATTGGCAGGCGAGTACGGGCTTGCTATCACCTATTGGTTCCTCTATTTCCTCGGGGCTGGCTTGTTTTTCTTGTTTGGCAGCAAGGCCGTGGATAATGAATCCTGGGTCTCTTATCTGGTGATGACGGGTGCTATGCTGGCTTATACGTTTGTCCTCATCATCGGGATTCGGGCAGCTTACAAGGGGCCTCAGCTATGGAAAGTAATGTCGCGGACTTCTTCGGTTTTCATGATTATCAATATCCTGGTAGGCATCAGCACACTGGGTTTCATCTACTAGGATTCGACTAATTTAATGACATTTTTCAATCGGGGCCTCTCCTGAAATCCTCAACCACTCAATTCGCTCTCGTCGTTAAAAAGGACTGCCCTACCTGCGCCATGCTGACGCCTGTCATCGCAGAGTTGACACAACAACTGGGCGATGGATTGCAAATCTACGTACAGGATGATGCGGAATTTTTCAGCGCTGCAGCTCAAGCCATTGATGATTCAAATCTTGAATACTCCTATCGCGCGAGCATCGAAATCGTACCCACGCTAATAAAATTTGGGGCGGATCAAACCGAACAGGATCGTATCTATGGCTGGGACAAGGATCAGTGGCGCAAATTTACAGGCGCAGATAAGCTGGGTGAAAAATTGGCTGATTTCAGGCCCGGGTGTGGCTCCAAAACCTTTGATCCCGGCATGCAGGAAAAGCTGACGCTCAAATTCGACAGGTCAAAACTAAAGGCTCGTGCGATTGAACTAGCCGAGCAGGAAGATGATATCGAAGCCTGCTTTGAGCGTGGCTGGTCCGATGGTTTACCAGTTGTGCCGCCAACTCCGCTGCGGGTATTGCGTGTGTTAGGCGGCACCCAGCGCCCTGCAGACGAAGTGATTGGCAAGATACCCCCGGATTATGCGCCCTGCACGATCGAGAAACTCGCAATCAACGCTGTAATGGCCGGTTGCAAGCCCGAGTATTTTCCACTGGTTATCAGCGCGGTCGAGGCAGCGCTGGAAGATGATTTCTGCATGCACGGCCTGTTGTGCACGACCTATTTTTCTTCACCGGTGGTAATAGTCAATGGCGCTGTGGCGCGCGCACTCGGCATGAATAGCGGTGTAAATGCCCTGGGCCAGGGCAATCGGGCCAACGCGACCATTGGCCGGGCATTGCAACTGATTATACGTAACGTCGGTGGCGGTATACCGGGCGGTATCGACCGTGCCACACTCGGCAATCCAGGCAAGTACACCTATTGTTTCGCGGAAGATGAATCTGATGAGCAATGGACCACGCTTGCTCAGGATCGGGGTTTTACACGCAATGATTCAGTAGTCAGTCTCTTTGCCGGTGATGGATTACAACCAGTCATGGATCAACAGTCACGCACAGCTGAATCTTTGATGCGAAGCATGGCGGCAAGCTTAAGATCCGTGGCTCATACCAAGATATTCGGGCTCGCCGATGCTATTCTCGTAGTCTGCCCTGAACATCGCAGGGTTTTTCATGACTGCGGGTGGAGCAAACAGCAATTACGCGAAGCCCTCTATGACCAATTAAAGACGCCTGGCTCGTCAATTGTCAGAGGAGCAGATGACATCTCAGAAGGAATGCCACAACACCTGGCGGAAAAAACTTTGGGGAAGTTCCGCGCGGATGGCTTGCATATCATCAGTGCCGGTGGCAAAGCTGGTATGTTCTCGGCAATAATAGGCGGGTGGGTAGCGTCAGGTGAGCGCGGTAGCCAGATGGTTTCTCGCAAAATTGACCAAACACCACAGAATATATAGACAAATCTATCAACGCATTTTGCATTAATAAAGAGAGGAGAACAGGTATGAACCAGAGTACTCTCATGGATCCCACGGCAGAGATCGCCCCGGCGCAGCGCCAGATTCTGCCGCGGTTAGAATCCCTGGCAGGGAAAACCATTGGCCTATTGGATATTTCCAAACCCCGAGGAAAGGAATTTCTCGATCAGGTCGAAGCACTTCTGGGCAAAGAAGGCGCAACTGTAAAGCGCTATACCAAGCCAACATTTACCCGTGTTGCACCTGCCGCACTGACTCAGCAGATTAGCCTGGAATGCGATGCTGTAATTGAAGGGCTTGCTGACTGAGGATCCTGTACGTCGTGCAGTTTGCATGACATTTTGGATCTGGAAAGCAGAGGTCTCCCATCGGGATTTGTCGCATCATCGGAGTTCATCGATGCGGCTGCAGCCCAGGGAAAATCTCTTGGCATTGAGCCAGCACATGTATTTGTCCCGCACCCTATACAGGACAGGACTGATCAGGAAATGGCCGAATTGGCCAAACAAGCATTCAGTAGTATCAAGGAACTGGTTACAAAACGTGATCAGGATTAAAAAATATTTTCCGGAGTAAGACATGACCAAAGAAGCAGTAATCGTATCCACAGCCCGTACCCCGATTGGCAAAGCCTACCGCGGTGCATTCAACGACACTGACGCACCCACTCTCGGAGGGCATGCGATAGCCAAAGCCGTAGAGCGCGCAGGCATCGAGCCGGGCGAGATAGATGATGTGGTTATGGGCTGCGCCATGCAGCAGGGGTCATCCGGATACAATATTGGCCGGACTGCCGGCGTTGCAGCAGGTTTACCAAGCTCTGTCGCGGGAATGAGCATAGATCGGCAATGCGCTTCCGGGATGATGGCTATTGCCACTGCTGCCAAACAGGTCATAAATGATCATATGCCAATTGTAGTCGGTGGCGGCCTCGACTCGATCAGTCTGGTGCAGAATGAGCATCGCAATTCCTACCGCGCGCAGGACCCCAATGTTATCGCCAAATCGGAACACGCTTATATGTCGATGCTGGAAACTGCCGAAGTAGTTGCCAAACGCTATGGGATTTCTCGTGAGCAGCAAGATGAATACGCTTTGCAAAGCCAGCAACGTACAGCCGCGGCACAGGAAGCAGGCAAATTTGATGCTGAGATCGCACCCATGCCATCGAAGATGCTGTTTGTAGACAAAGAAACAAAACAGCAATCAGTACATGACGTAACTCTCGAAAAAGACGAAGGCAATCGCCCCACGACAACCCTGGAAGGCCTGAATGGCCTCAAGCCAGTTTTTGAAGGGGGCGTGATCACCGCGGGTAATGCCAGCCAACTCTCTGACGGTGCTTCTGCCTCAGTCATCATGGATAGCAAGCTGGCCGAACAAAAAGGTCTGGAACCGCTTGGTGCCTATCGCGGCATCGCAGTTGCCGGTCTTGACCCGGATGAAATGGGTATCGGGCCGGTTTTCGCAATCCCCAAGCTTCTCGAGAGATTCAAACTCTCAATTGACGATATTGGCCTGTGGGAATTAAACGAAGCCTTTGCCGTGCAGGTTATCTATTGTCGAGACAAACTGGGTATACCCAATGAGTTGCTCAATGTTAACGGCGGCGCTATTTCTATTGGCCACCCTTATGGCATGAGTGGTGCCCGTATGGTTGGGCACGCCTTGATAGAAGGCAAACGGCGAGGTGCAAAATACGTGGTATGCACCATGTGTGTGGGCGGAGGCATGGGGGCGGCAGGCCTATTCGAAGTCTTTTAGAGCCACCCTCTACACACAACATCGTATCGGCAAAATTAATGTGCGCTGTCTCCTCAAAATTTGAGGCAGGCAGCCGCATATTTCTCTAAATTAATTTGCGCCTGCACATCCAGACCAGAACGGTTCCTCATTTCGCGCTGAAATTCCCTGTCGATCTCAATGTATCAGGAAATTCTCGCACCCAGACTGCGAAGAAATTCAAAACTAATATTAGCCCGCTCTTCACTTGTCATTCGTCCGTTTTCTGGATTCAACTAGAAACAACACATCAAACTATTGCGGGCTGACCAGATTATAGGGGTTGCCATACAGGTCACGTATTACACCGGAAACTCCCCATGGCACCTCCTGGGGCTCATCAACAATTTCCACGCCAACTGTTTTCAACCTGTCCATCTCTTCATAACAATTTTCACAGGCCAACACTGTCATGAGATTGTTTCCAACGCGGGAGCGGTCGTTGTCGCTGCGCACCGGCATCAATACAAATTGAGTAGCATTGTTGTCTGCGGGGCTTACAGTAAGCCAACGTAGTTCTGGCACAACCGTACTATTGTCCATACAAACCTGAAATCCCAGTTTGTCGCAATACCACTGCAATGCTGCCTCCTGATCCTCTACATAAATCGTTATATGCGAAATCCGCTTAACTGCCATAGTCCACTCCGCTTATATTTCCTTGTCACCTATTCTGCCCCGGCCTGCTTTCTTCTTCCCGGTATGTTTTTTATCCTGCAAGCGCCGCTCTTTAACTGCTTTAGAAGGCCTGGTTTTGATGCGCTTCTTGCGTGGAGCCAATGCGCGATCTACCAGCTGCTGTAATCGCGTTATTGCGTCGGCCTTGTTCTTGTCCTGGCTGCGAAAGCGCTGAGCCTTGATCACAATTACCCCGTCAGTGGTAATCCTGGCGTCCGCATATTCCAGCAGTCTTTGCTTGGCACCTTGGGACAGGCCGGAGGCTTTGATATCAAAGCGCAGTTGGACCGCTGTAGCGACTTTATTGACATTCTGCCCGCCCGGTCCACTGGCTCGAATGGCAGTAAATTCAATGTCTATGTATCTGATCCTGGGCATCTTGGCGATAAAGGGTCTAAGGGTTGTTTATCCTAACTGATCAAACTCTCCAACCCAATGTGCAGCGCTGCTCTCGGTAGCGAGGGCTTGATCCTGAAAAGCCTGCAGCCGAACCGGGATTTCTTGATTCGAGGTGCTTACTGGGGTAATGTCGGTCTGCTGCACCAAAGACAGTACTGTTCAGATAAAAACGATAAAAATCAGACAACTATAAACTTTTACAGCGTTCCTATTGCCCATGAAAACCAAACTGTTTCGGCTTGCTAACAAGATAATCCTCATTGCATCAATCGCGTTTTCCTCACTCTCATTTGCTCAAGAGCCAGTGCGCATTGCTTTTATGGACCCCTTGTCCGGCTCTTTTGCCTCTATAGGCAATAATGGGCTTACACAGCTAACCTTCGCCGCTGATTATTATTTCAATTCCCGTGGCGGCATTCTTGGTGGTCGCCAGATCGAAATCGTACCGCTGGACAACAAGCAGAGCCCCAACGAAACGCAGATTCAATTCCGTCGGGCTGTCAGTGAAGGATTGCGCATTATTTTTCAGGGCAATAGCTCCGCAGTCGCCAACACGCTAAACGATACAATCAATCGTCACAATCGCCGCAATGCGGGCGAAGAAATACTGCAAATCAACTACTCTGCTGTCGATCCCATCCTGACAGAGGACAATTGCAGCTTCTGGCATTTTCGCTTTGACGCACATGCCATCATCAAGCTGAACGTTCTGACAGACTTCATCGCGCAGAATGAAGAAATCAAAAGTGTCTATATCATCGGCCAGGATTATTCCTTCGGCCAGGTTGTGGCTGACAATACTGTGCGGTTGCTGAATGAAAAGCGGCCCGACATAGAAATCGTCGGTAATGAATTTCACCCTATTGGCCAAGTGAAGGACTTCACGCCTTATGTCACCAAGATCGTTGCCTCCGGTGCCGATGCGGTCATTACGGGCAACTTTGGCGCGGACATGGTCTCACTCGCCCGCTCAATCATCGACTCGGGCCTCGACGTACCTATTTATACCTTTTACGCAGCTTACGATGGCATCACAGCTACTCTGGGTGAAGATGCAAAAGGGCGGGTCTATCTGGTGCACAATGAAACGTCCAACCCATTGCCAACAGAAGAGCGCAAGGAATTTACCAGAGCATTCAAGGCAGCTCACCCCGATAGAGATGTGACGCAGCCTCGCATTATCAATGCCCTGCGCATGGTGGTTGCTGCCATGGAAGAGACTCAAAGCACCGACCCGTATGACATCGCACTGGCACTGGAAGATATGCGCTTCGTCAACTTCAGCAACGAAGAAATCTGGATGCGCCCGGATGATCATCAAGGATTCCAATCTCTGCATGTCTCTGTGCACACTGATGAAGAGGTGGAATTTGACGCCGACAATTCCGGCTATGGGCTATACTCCATCTATCATGTGGATGCGGCAGATACCATCGTTCCCACCAGTTGTGACATGAGAAGACCTCGCCGTCGCTAGCCCCACTATAATGCACATAGGAAGTATCAGGGGCTAATGTTCAGCCATGCTTGAAGTTTTCATTTTCGCCACCTTAAATGGTCTGGTAACAGGCCTCTTGCTTTTCATGCTTGCCAGCGGCTTGACGCTGATCTTCAGCATGATGGGTGTGCTCAATTTCGCCCACGCCAGCTTTTATATGCTCGGCGCCTATTTTGCCTATTCGATCTCCCTGCAATTCGGTTTCTGGACCGGGTTGGTATTTGCTCCGCTTATCGTCGGTTTGCTCGGTGCCATAGTCGAGCGCTATGCCTTGCGTCGGGTGCACCAATCAGGCCATGTTGCCGAACTGGTCTTTACCTTTGGGCTCGCCTTTCTTATCGAAGAGGCAGTGCAGTTTTTCTGGGGGCCAGATACCAAGAATTACCAGACACCAGAAATCCTGGATTTCGCGCTGTTCACTCTTTTTGGCCAGGAATTCTCCGCCTATCGCGGCTTTATGATTTTTATCTCGGTTGCGATCTTTCTGGGGCTTTTCTATGTACTTACCCGCAGCCGCATCGGCATCATCATTCAAGCTGCGATTACTCACCCCAATACAGTAGCCAATCTGGGGCACAACGTACCGCTGGTATTCATGGGCGTATTCGGCGTCGGTACTGCACTGGCAGGACTTGCCGGCGTGATCGCTGGTCCCGTATTGACTACTTTCCCCGGTATGGCGGTGGTGTTGGGAAGTATCGTATTCGTAATCGTGGTCATAGGAGGCCTTGGGTCGCTGGCAGGGGCATTCATAGCATCGCTCCTGATCGGCCTTTTACAATCCTATGCCATTGCCTCAGATGTGGGTATGCCAGATTTGCTTGCCTTGCTGGGTGTAGAGTTTGAGCGCAATCATCCATTGAATGATTTGTGGACACTGACACTTTCACAGGTTGCGCCGATCCTCCCGTTTTTACTACTGGTACTGGTTCTGATATTCAGACCGACCGGATTGATGGGCAAAAGGGAATCCTAGATGGCAGTCGCTAAAAAATTCTCTGTCTGGATTTGCTACCTGTTGGTATTACTGCTGCTGCCACAGTTCTTCGACACAGTTCTGGCGATTTCCATTTTCAACCAAATGGCTATCGCCATTGTATTTGCCTTGAGCTACAACATGCTGCTTGGCCAGGGTGGAATGCTGTCTTTCGGTCATGCGGTCTATTACGGGCTTGGTGGATTCCTCGCGGTACATGCACTCCTGTTGATTGAAGATGAAATCGTGCATTTCTCAATTATCTGGATCCCTCTTGTGGGTGGCGTGTTCGGACTGCTGGCTGGCATATTTATCGGCAGTTTTTCCACGCGCAAAGCCGGTACTGTCTTCGCCATGATCTCGCTAGGTATAGGCGAACTCATCGCGGCCTCGTCGCTTATTTTTGTCGGGTTTTTTGGAGGTGAAGCCGGCGTCAGTGGTGACCGCACCTTTGGTCCACCACTATTCGGCGTCGAATTTTTCCAGGACATCGAAATCTACTACGTAGCTGCGGCCTGGGTTTTCATCGCTACTGTATTCATGTATCTCTTTACCCAAACACCCGCCGGTCGCATGGCCAACGCAGTACGCGACAACCCGGAACGAGCGGAATTTATCGGCTACAGCGCGCGTTATGTACGATTCATATCATTTTGTGCAGCGGGCTTTTTTGCTGGCATTGCGGGTGGCCTCTTCGCACTGAATTACGAATTCATTACTGAAGAGAATCTCAATGCAATAACTTCCGGTCGCGTTCTGCTAATGGCCTATATAGGCGGCCTGGGTTATTTCATTGGACCGATTATTGGGGCGGTAGTGCTCACGCTGATGAATTCACTCCTCAGCAACTACACTGAGCTATGGATGCTCTACCTCGGCATCATGTTTGTCTTAACCGTCATGTTCCTGCCACGGGGCTTTGCGGGATTCATCATGATGCATCAGGTAGCCTGGATACAGGGCAAACTAAAAAACCTGTTGGTGCCTTATCTCAAAACCGGCGTGCCCGGACTGCTGTTTAGTGCCGCAGCGGTCGCCATGATCGAGATGAGTCATCACGAAGGCGAAGCATTTGAGTATCTGGGGTTTACTCTGAATAGCCACTCTCCTGTTGCCTGGATTATCACCGCTGGAATTGCTGGCGTTAGCGTCTATTTAATCAGGCGCTCTATTCCACAGCTGCAGGAAGCGTGGGAGGAAGCAAATACAATCAATGATGCCGATGGTGATCAGCCATGAGCATCCTTTCCTTAAAGAATGTCTGGAAGAAGTTCGGAGAAACCGAAATTATCAGAGGTGTATCTCTGGATGTGGAAAGGGGTGAAAAACACGCAATCATTGGCCCCAATGGTGCCGGAAAATCTACGCTCTTCCACTTGATCAGTGGCAAGCACACGGTCAGCTCCGGTGAAATTACCTTCAATAACCAGGCTATTCACAATCTGCCCCCTTACGAGATAAATCGCCTTGGGTTGGCGCGCAGTTTTCAGGTTACAAATATATTTCCGCGGCTCAATGTTTTTGAAAATGTCCGCTGCGCTCTGCTGTGGTCGAATAATTACCGCTATTCTTTCTGGCATCTGCTGGGCCGACAGCACAAACTCAATGAAGAAGCCATGCATGTACTGGAACAAATCGGCTTGCATGACAAGGCAAAATTTCCCGCAGCCGAGCTGGCCTATGCGCAACAGCGCGCTTTGGAACTTGGCATTGCCATCGCCAGTGGCGCTGAAGTTATCATGTTAGATGAACCTGTGGCGGGTATGAGCCACAGTGAGGCCGAAAATGCCGTGAGTCTGATTCGCAAGATTACTGAAGGCAAGACGCTGATTATGGTAGAACACGATATGAATATCGTCTTTGACGTTGCAGATCGAATTAGCGTGCTTGTGTATGGCGAAATCATTGCCACGGATATACCCAAGCAAATTCGCGGAAACGCCAGGGTTCAGGAAGCCTATCTCGGCGAGGTACCGGCAGATGCTTGAAGTAACAGACCTGCATGCCTATTACGGTAAAAGCCATATACTGCAAGGCGTCAATTTCAATGTACAAGAAGGCGAAATTGTCAGCCTGCTGGGTCGCAATGGTGTGGGCCGATCCACGACTGTAAAAACCATAATGGGCGAAGTAGCGCCGCAGGGATCCATCAAATTCAAGGGGCAGGAAATTGCCGGCAGGAAAAGTTTCGAAATAGCTCACCTCGGTCTGGGATATGTGCCAGAGAATCGGGATATCTTCCCTACCCTGACTGTACGTCAGAATCTCGTACTGGGCATGAAGTCGTCTCGCAAACAGGGGCGCTGGACTATCGAAGAGATGTTCGACATGTTTCCCAATCTGGCAGAACGCGCGGATGTTAACGGCGGTGTGCTCAGCGGTGGCGAACAACAAATGCTATGCATGTGCAGAACCCTGATGGGCGACCCGGAGCTGATCATGATTGATGAGCCTACCGAAGGGCTGGCACCAAAAATCGTTGAGCAAGTCGGTTTGCTGTTGCAGGAAATTGCCAATCGAGGAGTGGCAATTTTACTGGTGGAACAAAAGCTTTCCATCGCAATGAAGATTTCCCACCGACTCTATGTCATGGGTCACGGCAAGGTCGTCTACCAGGGCACGCCAGACAGTCTGAAACAAGCCCATGATGTGCGCGCCGAATGGCTTGAAGTCTAAACTGCAATATTTTTTTAATATTTATATGCTAAGTTGCCTGGTCTTATGATCAAGCTCGCTATCCGAACAATAACCATCTCCCTGATATTGCTGTCTGGCCAACAGGCCGCAATAGCCTGGGATTCGGTTGGTCACCGCGTTACAGCAGCCGTAGCACTGGAGTATCCAAGCGACGAGACGCAGGGCAAGTTGCTGGATATTCTTGCGGCACACCCCCGCTTCGAAGCAGATTTCATCCAGCAGATGCCTGTTCGAGTACGAAATAGCGCTGAAGACGTGCGCATCCGTTGGTTACTGGGGCAGGCGGCATACTGGCCGGATATCGCGCGCGGATTGCCCGAGGCAGCTGCACAGCGCTATAACCGTCCAGCCTGGCACTATATTGATGGCGCCTGGGTGCGCGGTGCTGCAGCCTA
>CAYOND010000028.1:0-24834 GCA_964405225.1 uncultured Pseudohongiella sp. | reverse complement strand
GGGTGGATTTGAACCACCGAAGCTTACGCGTCAGATTTACAGTCTGATCCCTTTGGCCGCTCGGGAACCCCTCCCAAAAGAGCTGCAAAGGGATCCAAATCCCTGGCTCTTTAAATCAGAGGCGGCATTTTAGGGGAATTGGGATGCTTCTGCAATCGTTTCGCAGTTATTTTCTGTGAGGGTCAAATAGGGCCGGGTGGCTGTAAAATCAGGCCATTCAGCCCTGTCAGAAGGGTCAGATTCGGGTACCTGAAGCACCAATTCAATGGCCCCGGTTGAGCGTGGAATTTCCTCAATTTCAACTTCATAACCCAACTCTTCGACACTGGATTCCACCCTTTCGGCATTATCAGGTTGCTGGTAGACCCCAAGCGCAATGGCGTTCTCGAGGAATCCCCGGGTAAGCAGATAGGTTTCAATCTCCAGGTTTGCCGCCGTCAACTGCGCGCTCAGACCATCCAGCGTGACGGTCGCAATCTCTCGTGTAGAGGCTGGTGGCAAATACACCCGATATTGAGGCTGCAACGGCTCTCCAGTGAGTTGAATTCGGGCGTCAAATCCCGCCTCCTGCGCTTCTGCCAGCAAAATGCGCGCTTCATCCACGCTGGGCACTGGTGTCAGTACATAACAAACTGGCCCAGCTGCAGCCAATTCGGCTGCTATTTCTTCTCTCTGCTCTTGATACTCATTAACCAGCATCAAGCCATTATTCAATAAATTCCGGGAGGGTCCGGCATCTGGGGACGGAGCAGGCGGTTGATAGAATGACCACCCAAGATAGCCCAGATTGGCCAATATCAGGAAAACGACGATATAGCGCATGCTTCAGCTTCCTATCGCCGGGCCTGGCACGGCGATGGCCAATCCGTTCATAACCAGATCTTCCACGATGCAACATTGCACCTGAGCGTTCAGCAACAAATTCTCGCTTAACATCCGGGCATCGCCACCGCTCAAAAACAAGGCCACAGAGCGATCATCATAACTCCCAGCTGTGCGCTCAATTAACGCCACAAGTGCGGCGAGACATCCACTGCGGACAGCATCATCGGTGGAATGCGCCAGCGCGGTAGTCCCATTACCCCGGCCTTGCAATCGAATCAGGGTGTTTTCCTCCAGGCTGCGACCCATCAATTGTAACCCTGGGACAATATACCCACCCTTGTGTGCCCCGTCCTCGTCGATGACATCAACTGTCAGAGCCGTACCACTATCCACCACGATGCAAGGGCCTTTTGCCTCATTGAAAGCGGCCAACATCGCGAGCCAACGATCAACTCCCATTCTGAGCGGTTCTTCATACTGATTGCTGACACCGGCACAACGCCGGGTAACGCGTGCCAATTGCAGATCTATCCCCCACTGGCTTTTGATCCATTCGACAACCGCTGCATTAATATTGGCATTACGTACGCTGCTTGCACGTGCCCATTCAGGCTGGCTCTGGACAGACAACTCGGCGAACAGTTCATCAAGGTTCGCATTCGAACCGCGCTCTGCTACCGCGCCGCCGTTTTCTTCAACATAGCGCCACTTTATACGGGAATTACCTATATCAAGTTCCAATATCACGACTGATCTTCCGATTGCGGCGCGGGTCGGAGCGATGGGAAGATTTCTCCTCCACTAATTGTCTCTTCACCTTTCAAAGTCCTTAGCACTAAATGGCCAGCGTCATTAACACCGGCCGCTTTACCAATCTGACGTTTGCCCGCGTTATCGATCACAATATCCTGATTCAGATAATGATCGAGTTCATTCCAATGAGCCTGGTATGGTCTAAATCCATCTCGTTCAAATTTGCCAACATACTCTTCCAATTTCTGCAGTACAGCAACGATTACGGATTCGTTTGTCACTTCACCAATATCGGTTTCAGCGAGATCTGTGACTGCCTGATTAATTTCGCTGCGCGACGCATCATCGAGTTGCACATTGATGCCGATACCAAAAATTACCATGCACTCCTGTTTTTCTGCAGAGGACGGTGCCTGCAGTTCCAGCAGAATCCCTGCGAGTTTGCGTTTGCGATAGAGTATGTCATTCGGCCACTTAAGCTTCAGGTTGCTCGCACCCAGATCAGTGAGTCCCTGATGTACTGCCAGAGCAGCCACCAGACTTAACCCGTCGAGATCAGTAAGCGACACTGCGATATTACGCATCAGGCTGAAATAAATACCAGTGTCTGCATGGCTGACCCAATTCTTGCCGCGACGTCCACGACCTGCCGTTTGGGTCCTGGCAACGATCGCGGTAGTTTTAAAGTCACCTGACTTGATGCGACGTAGCGCTTCCAGATTGGTTGAATCGAGACTGTCGAACACATCGAGCGCCAGCGGTTGCGAAAGGCTTTCTTGTAGTTTGGACTTTAGAAGTTCAGCGTCCATTATCATGCTCTCAGCAATCAAAAATGAAGATTGGCATTACTCAGCATTTACTCTACCAGCATAAAAAAGGAGCGGTAACCTGTGCTGCACACAGCTCGGTTGCCGCTCCTTTTCGGTCTACTTTGTAACGAGGTTTTTACTCGTTGCTGGTAGCGCCCTCTCCTTCCGGTTTGGCATTACGCAATTTGGAAATAACAGACATTGCTTCCAGCAAAATGAAGATTGTTGTAATCAGCACAGCAACTTCGATCACAACCAGCACGTATTGGCCGGTAGTGAAATGCCTGATCAGATACCAACCACTGGCCCATAATGCCATAAACAAAATGAAGCACATGGGGGCGAGCAGGTAACGTGCTGGACGACCCAGTTTAAGCAGATACACGGATATCGTCAGCAAGGTCATACTCGCCAGAATCTGGTTGGTTGCACCAAATACAGGCCAGATCAGCATGCCGCCGTCACCGAGAGTCTCATAGTTGCTGTTGGTGACGCCGAAGGCGAGAGCCAGACAGGCAAAAATGGCCAGAAGTGTCGAGACATAGTTGTTCTTGAGCGGGTTAATGTCATAGATATTGCCCCACTCCTGGATGATATATCGCTGCAAGCGCAGACCGGCATCCATGGTTGTGCCGGCAAACAGCACAACCATTACTGCCAACATGGTTTCGGAAAATCCGACCGAGAAGCCCCAGCCCTGGGCAATCAGTTGTGCGCCACCAACAATAAATCCTTCCTGGCCAGGACCAGAAGTCAGCCCGGTATAAACACCGTTCCAGTCAGCATTGGTCGCCGCGTAGAGTGAACCAGTCACAGCCACGATAGTAATCAGTGCTAGTGAACCTTCGCCCAGCGCACCCAGGTAACCAACGAAGCGTGCATCTTTCTCGTTATCGAGTTGCTTGGAACTGGTACCGGAAGACACAATGCCGTGGAAACCTGACAGTGCGCCGCAAGCAATAGTAACGAACAGGATTGGCCACAGCGGCGGCGTGCCTTCTGCAACTGTATTAAGCATAGGCGCGCTAACCGAAGGCATCGTGATCAACACTGCCCCGTAAAGCACTAACAGGCCAAGCACTAACTGTGCACCGTTTATATAGTCACGCGGTTGCAACAACAACCAAACCGGCAGCATGGATGCGATACCAGCATAAATAAACAGCAGGATGATCCAGTTGCCAATTTCTCCCAGACCAAAAAGATTTGGCAGGTTTTCAATCGGAGCAATGCTTCCGATGTAAATCGAGAAATACAAAATGCCAACACCGATAGCGGAAATCAGCAGCAGATTAAATTTGCGCCGAATCAATACGCCGATCCCGATTGCTACAGGAATAGCCACCCATGCCGGGATAACCGAGGATGGGAATATCACCATGTCGGTTGCGATGATGGTGGCGAACACCGCGTTCACAAGCACCAGCAGTAGAAAGATGATGATCATGAACAAGGCACTGGCGCGCTTGCCAATCAGACTCTCGGAAAGTGCCCCGATTGATTTTGCACCATGGCGGTTACTCGCCCACAGCGCACCCATGTCGTGCACACCTGCGAAGAAGATAGAACCAAACACGACCCAGAGAATCGCCGGCCCCCAACCGTAATAAACCGCTGCGGCAGGACCCACAATCGGTGCAGCGCCTGCTACAGCCGTAAAGTGTGCGCCCCAAAGTACAAATTTATTGGTAGGTACATAGTCAATGCCATCATTAATTTGATGCGCAGGAGTGACATAGTTTGGATCAAGTTGGTAAATCTTGCTGGCTATAAATTTGGAGTAAACAAACCAGCCAAAACAGAATCCCACGATGCCGAACATCACTAATAAAATCGAGGACATGAAGCGCTCTCCAGAGTTTGCGGAACTTTAAGGCAGTTCCTTTTATTATGGATCCTCTCAAATTGCCACCGCGCAATCATCGACAATGCGTCACAGGCTCGGGTCAATTGCGATTTAGTCAGAGGATTCTTGATTAAAAACGCCCTGCATCATAGCAAGTTAGGGGCGCTGGAGACAATCCGGTATAGCCACTTCAAGGGCTTGAATTTACGGGATTTTGGCCAATTCTCCGGAAGCGGAGACAAAAAACCCGAGCACATCACTGTGCTCGGGTTTTGGGGTTCATACCAATCGGAGCCTAGCGCTTAGTCACTGCCTTCAGCGGCGTGGTAAGTCCAGTAACCGATGAACATTTCATCCCAGCTTTGCAAACCAAAGGTGAGCTCTTTGCTCGGGTCTGGATTGGCTGGATTATATTCAGAATTATCAAACGTGCCGGTTACATGTACTTTCGTCCCCGCAGGCAACGCTTTCGGATCTGAAAGCTGGTACGTAGGCTGCCAGGCATAACTGTAATTTGGCACACTCAGTAATTGCTCCATGGTGCCATCAGGATATTCAGCGGCAAATTGCATGTCCTTGCCACGAAAATGCATGTGGGCACGCAGGCCAGTTACCACTACGTCTTCCTGGAAAACATACGCCGCTTCTGCTGCATGATCTTGGGCATATGGCGGAATTCGGAACATGCCTGAAACCGAGCGCGTGAAGTTTTCATGCTCAGGTGGCTCGTCATACATGTACAGACCCAGAATGGTCTCGTCAGATGTTGCACGTCCATTGGTAGTGTAGTGGAATTGCATGGACAATTTATGCCCTTCAGGAATATACACACCAGTATTTTCCGGAAAGGTCATTGCATCAACTTTACCCGGGGCGTAGCCTTCCAGGAAGCGCCGTGCGATAGACCGTGTATCGGATTCCCCGCCGTCAAAATCTTCAGCCGGTGCAGTGACATAGGTCAGCAGGTGGTGCAATACAGATTCATCACCGGCAATAAATTGCACGGCTCTGACCCACTTGTCTTCTTCAAATGGCAGCTCAACATCAACATTGATGTAATCCAGCACACCAGTCGCTGGCACTTCGTGTTTGGGAGCCTTGATGATGTAGTCAGGCTCACCTAACTGCCAGGATTTGCGATCCGGGAATTCCAGTTGGGTCAAGGGATCAACAGGGGCCGCACCGCGCGGCGCGCCGGCGTCAATCCAGTGAACCAGAGTTTGCATTTCGGCATCAGAGATATAGCGGGCATTGTCAAAATGACCGATATTGGGATCTACCTGCATTGGAGGCATGCGCTTGGTCAGCAGTACTTCTCGAATCATTGGAGACCAACCCTGCAACATCAGGTGGCTGTCCATGGCGAACGGTCCAATTCCACCTTCACGGTGACAGGATGCACATTGTTCGGCAATGATCGGGGCCACTTCTTCGGCGTAATCTGGCACTGAATCAGTTTGTGCAGACTTGACCGGATACGAAATATCACAGCCGGAAGCTGCCTGTACGACAGTATTGTCCACACCGCTGTTGAGTTCAGCTTGCAAAACGTCACCCATTTCGGTAGCCGGTCCACGATACAGCATGGTGAGGCGCTCAGGGTCGAGAACCGCTACTTCACCAGCTTTACCAAGCTGCAGCGTTTCAGAAACCAGTTGACCATTATCGATCAATACCGGGAAATCAATGCCTTTCGCAGACTTGCTGGCTCGAACTGCATCGACATCAGTCGTGCCTGCAGCTTCAATCAGGGCAAAAGCAACGCTCTGCCCGGCGAAACCGGAACCGGCTGAGTTATATTGTGCAATTGCAGAGTCGATAGACTCGCAGCTGCTGTCATAAGCCATCAGCACCAGCGCGTCCATGTGACGATAGCGGCTTAACTGATGAAATTCTCCATCACTGTCCAGCAAGGCAAAATCGCCAATTCGATCAGGCAAAGCGAACACGGGTGTGGCAATGAGAGCCGCGGCTAAACCGAGACTACGTAAGAATTTTGGCTGCATTTGAAATCTCCGGAATTATTCCCTTAACAGATCCATTCTACTCCAGTAGGGGTAGTAAGGAGTATCAATTATATTACTTTTTGTAACAGTTTGTTGGCTTCAAATCAGGCCCTTCAAACCACCGCGCACCCTCCCAGATGGAGCAGTTCACAAGCCTCTATTCAAGTCTGCTTTTGCTATTCTTTACTGGTTTTATGGTAGGAAAAATAACCAATAAACATCTCATCCCAGCTCTGTGCGCCACCACGGACGATGGCAGCCGGATCTGGATTTCCCAGATTATATTGGGAGTTATCGAAAGCGCCCTCGATCATCACTCGTGAACCAGCAGGAAGCAGCATGGGCTCACTCAGTCGATACGTCGGTTGCCAGGCAAAATTGTAGTCAGGCACATTGATAATGTCCGCCTTCTGTCCGTCCGGGTAAACCACACTGAAGCGCATGTATTTGCCGCGATAGTGCATGTGTGGACGCAAACCATGCAGCATCACTTCGTCTTCGAAGACATAGGATGCGCTCATCCTGTGTTCGGCGACGCGCGGTGGTATTTCCAGATTACGGCCACTGTGGCTTAGTGAGTAAGTGGAATACTGAAATTCGGGTTCGTCGTCAGCGAAATAGAGGCCCAGCCGAGTCTTGTCCACTGTCTCTTTACCGAAGGTCGTATAGTGTACTGACATCTGCACAGCCGAACCCTTGGGGATAAAAACACCGGATTTCTCCGGAAAAGTAGCAGCTTCGTCCTTGCCCGGCGCATAACCTTCGAGGAACTCCCGATAACTGTCGTTTTCGCCTTCAATGATGGCCTCGGCATAGTCAGCAGGTACGATGTAGCTAAGCAAGTGATGCAGAACCCTGCGATCTCCAGGTATGTGTTGAACTGACTTGACCCACTTGTCTTCCTCGAAAGGAAGATTGATAGTGACATTCTCGTAATCCAGCACACCAGTCGCAGGCACCGTAAATGCCGGCACCTCCACAATAAAATCCGGCTCCCCCAACTCCCATTCTGATGCGGGTGGTTTAATCAGCGTCAAGGGGTCAACTTCGCTTTCGCCGCGTGGCGCACCGGCATCAATCCAGTGCACCAGAGTCTGTAACTCTTCCGCATCGATATACCGGGCGTTGGTGAAGTGATTGATAGAAGGGTCCACCTGGGCCGGTGGCATCCGTTTTGTCATCAATACTTCTTTCATCATGGGAGACCAGCCTTGCACCATCATGTGTGAATCCATGGCAAACGGTGCAATACCTCCCTCGATGTGACAATCCATGCACTTCTCTTCGAGAATGGGTGCAATCTCAGTGGCGTAGTCCGGGGTATCTGCCAAATGTTCGGTTCTGGCAGGAAAGCTTAGATCGCATCCTGCAGCCTCAATTTCCACGGTTGCTTCCATGGCAGGACTCTCACCATTCACTGCTTTTGCAAGAGTCTCAGAGAGGAAGGAAGTACCTGCTCTCGCTTCAATATCAAATTCTGGTCGTGCTCTCTTGGGGTCAATATCGAGCCCGCCCCGATACAGGATTTGCGAGCGTGTGGGGTCGAGCACCAGCAGTTCGCCAGCCTTGGAGATCTGCAGACTTTCGGCAACCAATTGGGTCTCATCGAGCAGGATAGGCATATCGAGGTTGTAAGCCTCTGCCATTGACCTGACTTCCTGTAATGAATCACTGGCGGATGAATTTATCGCCAGGAATGTTACGCCTTCACGCTCCCAGGTAGTGCGTAATAATCGATATTTGTGAAGTTGATCGAGGTTCTCGACGCAGTGTGCTGAGGTCGAAATAAGCACTACTGCTTTGCTATCACCATACTTGCGCAGGTTATGGATACGCCCCTCATGATCCAGGAGGGCAAAATTACCCACGCGCTGTGGCCCGGCTGCAGCATTCACCGCCAACCCACCGCACAGGAGTACCAAAATCGCCCACACTGACTGTTTCATCATTTTGTTCCTTGCAGTCATACCAGCCCTGTGCAGTAGAACGAGTCTGATAAGCCCGAATATTGAGATCCAGCACCGTTGAGTCGACTCCAGACTGTTTTGTACTGGTTAATCCGGCTCGCTTTTTCGGTACCCGGGGAAGCGGGAATACTATTCCGCCATGTGCCCTTGAAAACTGGCCGCTAGCTTATAACAAAGGGGGGTTTTTACGGAAACAATTCACTGTGAGGGATTGTTACAAATTGAAACTGGGAAGGCACTTTATTGGCGAATTAATTTCTTATATAACAATAAGTTACGCATCGCGCGCTCAGACCATAGACTGACACATTCAGTCCTTCTTCCAGCCCTACTTCGGCACTCTTCAGATTTGTCGCTGCACGCTGGTATCAACCTGGCTATCAACGGCCCCGGCACCCACTAGCGAGAATTTTCGGAATATCTCGTACATACCCCATAGTATGAGCGCAATGATGATGAGCATCATGCCCCAGCGCATAAGTCCAGCAAAGAACAATCCGTCAAAAACTGGTAGCTGGAATTGATACTCACCCAGGGTGTTGCCCCGATCCAGCATCCAGTGCCAGGCGCTGTGTGCAAGCAAGGCAGAAAGCAATATGGAACCAATGCGCTCCTGCACAAAATAGCGGAACAGCAGGTTTAATAGAGGAATCACCAAAATCAGCACCAGTAGTTGTCCCAGTTCCACACCTACATTGAAGGCCAGTAGCGAGGCAAACAAGTGGCCACCAGCAAACTGCAAAGTATCGCTGAACAGGAAAGAGAAGCCGAAGCCATGAATCAGGCCAAAACCGAACGTCACCATCCAGCGGTGCTCCAGTTTGGCTCCGACTATATTTTCAAATGCCATGTAAACAATGGACAGGGCAATCAGCGTTTCAATCAATGGTGGAAACCACAACGCGCTCGGCGCCATCCCGAAGGCCGAACTGATCAGAGTAATGGAATGAGCGATCGTGAAAGAAGTGATAACCGGTATAAGTGCCCGAATTGAGCGCAACGGTATCACCAGGCAGAACAGGAACAACAAGTGATCCAAACCTTCCAGGATGTGCTCAAAACCCATGTCGATGAAGCGCAGAGTGGCCTGATGCCAACGCGGGTCCAGCTCAACCAACCCAGGATTGCCGATAAAGTTATAGGGACGTTCAGCACCATTGGGCAAGATGTAACGCAGTACCGTGGTGGTTTCATCAGACAGGGTGCCTAACTCGGGATTGACAGCAAAATCCGAATCTTCCGAATCGATATCGTAAGTCACCAACACATCGAGCACACCCTGGCGCCAGAACAAATTAACACTGTCATCCAATGGCGGGCTTAGTACATTCTCCAGAGCCGACTCATAGCTGGTAAATGAGCGATTTGACGGCAGGGAAACGCGCACTGCTTCCAGTGATTTGTCGGTTAACTCAATGCCATTTTCAAAGAAGTGGATAGATTCTGTTATGTACACCTGGGCCGCATCACGCAGCTCAAAATCGGCATTGGAGAATTCCAGATACCCTGGACCTCGAATTGGAAAACTGATCTCTCCAAACGCCTCCATGGGCACGCGCAAGAGTGCAGTCAACTGATTGCCTTCAGGTTTGACGAACGCATATACAGTGACACGTGAAGGAATATTATGCGCTGAAGTCAGTGAGCTTAGCGTAAGCAATGCTAGCGCCATCAGTCCAATCAGGGAGCGTTTCACAATCTGGGTACCAAGTGGGTTCATGAGTATTTATTATTCTGCTTTTGCTAATGGTCAATTATGGCAAGCGGCGGATTCTAACAGACCCTTCATGGTGTTTTCGCCACAGCATTTGGCTGTTACAAAATCTTACAATGGACGGCCTGCGAAAATAGTGCGTGAGTATACTGTCTACCTCATTGCCAGTATACTCGACCCTCGCTTTACCAGTATTTACGCCCGCTCCAAGGCAATCTGGAGCAGACACAAGGAGAATAACAATGACAAAAACAAAGTTTCTGGTTGGCACCTCTCTCGCCCTGGCTTTGCTGGTTTTGGGAGTCGCTCAGTCCCAGCTCGAAGAGTCAGCTGTGGCCGCTAGCAATGACATCATGGCGCCCCATTTCCAGGTAGACCCCTACTGGCCCAAGCCGCTACCCAATCACTGGGTTCAGGGTCGTACTATTGGTGTTGATGTTGACGACCGGGATCATATCTTTGTTGTCCATCGTGACCAGGAATCCATGTTTGCAGTTCGCACTGAACTTGGCCTGTACGCAGGTGTCAGTGAATGTTGCACACCAGCACCGCCAATTCTCGAATTCAACGCAGAAGGAGATCTTGTAAATGCCTGGGGTGGCGCACAGGAAGGCGCGCCATACATTTGGCCTGCTTCCAACCACGGTATAGAAGTTGCCCCGAACGGCGATGTCTGGATTGGCGGTAATGGGGGTGGTGACTCACACGTGCTGGTCTTTAGCCGCGACGGTGAATACATTCGCACTATTGGTGTACCAGGCAATGGCCGCGACAGTAACTCCACCGAACACTTTTCCATGGTGGCGGAAATCGCGATAGATGCCAACGCTGGAGAAGCGTACCTGGCGGATGGCTATCGAAATCGCCGCGTTGCAGTTGTCGATACAGCTACTGGTGCATTCCTGCGCTACTGGGGTGCCTATGGCAACCGTCCGGATGATGACGCAGATGTGACTTACACACCCGGCGTACCAGGACCACAACAATTCCGCGGGCCAGTACATTGCGCCGAGCCTTCCAATGATGGTCTGGTATATGTATGTGACCGGGGTGCTGACCGCATCCAGGTGTTCCGTACCGATGGCACCTATGTGGAAGAAGTCGTGATTTCACCCGCGACACTGGCTCAGGGATCTACCTGGGACATCGCATTCTCTCCGGATGAAGATCAGGAATTCATGTACCTCGCCGATGGCCAGAACTTCAAGATTTACATTATTGATCGTGAGTCTCTGGAAGTACTTTACACCTTCGGTGACGGTGGACGTCAGCCCGGTTTGTTCTATGCGCCTCACAGCATAGCGACGGATTCCCAGGGCAATATCTATACGACTGAAACCTATGAAGGCAAGCGCGTACAAAAGTTCCTGTTCCAGGGCATGCGCCCGGTTACTGTTCGCGACCGCGCTCCCACATGGCCAACTGAAGAACTGTAGTTCTGCAGCTGAAAATTAAAGATGTCGTGCCAGGCAACTGACACGACATTTTTTTGCCCGGCTTTATGCGGTTTCAATCATTTGGGTCGCATCATATACTCGCGTTACCTTCAACCAAGACAACATGAAAGGGTGAAGCCATGAACAATCCCAATCGCCTGCACTCCCTGTCTTCGCGAGCAATTCTGTGTATTTCCCTGGCCCTGCTGATGGTACTGGGCATCGCCCAACAACGCCTGCAACTGGAAAGCGTAGCGGCCACCAGTTCGCAGATGGTCCCACAGTTTACGGTCGACCCTTTCTGGCCACAGCCTCTGCCCAATAAATGGTTGCTGGGTAGAACTATTGGCATCGATATTGACGAGCGTGATCACGTTTTTATTGTGCATCGGGATTCCGACGATATGTTCATGTCCCAGGAACTTGGTCTTGATTTGGGCCGCGCGGAATGTTGCACCGCGGCACCCCCAATACTGGAATTCGACCCGGCTGGTAACCTTGTGAATGCCTGGGGCGGACCATCACCTGATGGCGAATACGAGTGGCCCGCGTCGAACCATGGCATCGATGTAGCGCCCAACGGCGATATCTGGATTGGCGGCAATGGCAGCGGCGACTCTCACATGCTGGTGTTCACACGGAACGGGGAATACATCCGCACTGTTGGCGAACCCGGCAATCCGGCAGACAGCAACAGCACCACGCATTTTTCCCGTGTTGCTGAAATCGCCATTGATGCCACCGCAAACGAAGTTTATGTCGCCGATGGATACGGGAATCGACGCGTCGCAGTATTAGACCTCGCCAGCGGCGCTTTCAAGCGCTATTGGGGCGCCTACGGGAATGCGCCTGACGATGATGCTGACAATACTTACACACCAGGTGAACCCCTGCCTCAACAATTCCGTCCACCCGTGCATTGTGCAGAACCGTCAAATGACGGATTGATCTACGTGTGTGACAGAGGTGCCGACCGCATTCAGGTTTTTCGCACCGATGGCACTTTTGTTAAGGAAGGATTAATCGCACCAGCCACATTATCTGGTTCAGCCTGGGACATCGACTTTTCCCGTGATGCGGGTCAGCAATATATTTACCTGGCTGATGGCTCTAATATGAAGGTCCATGTTATCGACCGTGATTCTCTTGAAGTGCTTTACACATTCGGAGAAGGCGGCAGGCAGCCAGGGCAATTTTTCGGTACGCATAGCATTGCCACCGACTCAGCCGGTAATATTTACACAACCGAAACCTATGAAGGCAAACGCGTACAAAAATTTGTTCTCAGTGGCATGGTGCCATTAGGCGAGGTACGCGAGGGTACGCCCTGGCCTGTTTCAAATCTGAACTAACCTGTAGAAGAGAAGCACATATGTATTCCAAAAAAGTGGCAGCCCTCTCATTTAGCCTAATTGGCTTTTTTAGCACCCTGACCTTCGCAGCCGAAGAGCTCATGATCGATTTTCAATATCAGGGCACACATAACACTGACCTGAGCACTATGCGCGAAGCGATCCACATTGGTCCGTTTACTGATGGTCGCGATGTGGATGACAAGCGATTGATTACCAATGCCGACATCGGTGCCGGTGATGTGGGCGGGTATCTGGCAGAAGCGCCACTGGCGGATCTGATCCAGGACGCAATGTTGCAAGGGTTTCAGCACGGTAACGCCAAGTTGACAGACACCACTGATGGTTTGCGCCTTGAAGGCAACCTGTTAAGTGCCCAGACCCAGGTGGTCGATCGCGGCGGAGTGCAATCCATCCAGATTACCTTGCGTACAGCCGTACAATTGCGCAATAGCAGCCGCACCATTTGGCAAACAACTCTGTTTGGCAGAGGCATCGCACCCGTCAGCGATGGTCTGGAAGCAGCAGTGAGCGCAGCACTGGATCGTTCAATTCGCGAGCTGGTTGGCGACGATTACTTCCTGATGGAATTGTAGTGAAGCAGCAACTAAAAACAGCCGAGACTGGTATCCAGCGGCTCCAGCGTTAGAGTTGGATTGTCTGGAAAAAATCTCAGGCCAGTCTGGCGCTTGATCTCTTCGACACTTGTGCGTAGCTCACAGTGGTGCAAATGCACGGGGGCTTCCTGGGGCAAAATAAAAGCGGTGCCCCTGCCCTGACTATCGAACACAATCTTGAAGAATGCATCCGGTATGCGATGTGCGGTTGCAGTCGCGATGTGTCTGGGTTCGGCCTGCCCATCGTAGATTGGCCCTGCAAGCACATTGATCACGCCTTCCCGGCTTACCAGATTTCTCACAGCCCATTCCAGTCCATACCAGGCGCCTTGATTGAGATTAGTGCTGCGGGCAACTGCGTTCGTCAGGTAATTGATGTCTTGCCAATACGGAGTACCCGCGAAGTTCACCAGGGGCACATAGGTTGAGCGGGCCAGGCGAGTACCTTCGAGCGCGTCAAAATCAGCTCGTGTGAGCGTCTCGATAACATAACTGTCTTCCAGCGCAGCGCGCGACAGGCTGGACGCGATCCCGATTGAGCCCGCAGAAACACTGTATGCCACCCAATCTGCCGATTTATACGTAGTGTTGTAAGACAACACATAAACAGGGCGTACGATCAGGTGATTCTCTGGCGCTGCACCTTCCGGGCAGCCATACTGGCACAGCGCAATGCGGTATCGGGATTCCTGGGCTGACAGCGAAGCCGAGCAGAACACGCACCACAACAGCGCAAGCATGATCAGCCAGCTATTGTGATATTCGTGGGGTTGTAATAATCGACCAGGCAATTTCTGTTTCGTCCCTGTCAGCGAGCGCCGCGAATTTTAACCCGACTCAATCTATGAGCCACTAATTTGCATAATAAATGGGTTTTAGTTGTTAACCATTTAGCCAAGATTTCGTCTAAAGTTGAATCCTGAAAAGCCCGATTGACGCTGATTCTGGCCCAATGGTCGAAATAAAGGCGAAAAATGCTTGTTGAAAACTGAAATTCATAGATATTTCAATTTTTGGGAAGCAATGTTGTTAAACCCTCACTACTATGCACATTCAGTTATTTAGCTAATTTTTTCATTGGTAGTGATATTGAGGAGCGCGTTATGCACAAAGTCTCAATGAAGTTCAAATTAATTCTGGCTGCACTGATTTCCATGGGTATGAGCCTGGGCGTCAATGCTGCCGAGCGTGTCAGTGATTTTTCACTGGTAGACGCTGACGGCCGATTTTTCCAACTTAGTCGTCATACTGACAAAGACGCCATCGTGCTGGTTGCCTACGATATGGACAGCCGCGATGCACGTCGCGCCGTGTCTGATCTTGAAGACATCGCAGAAGACTTTGCCGGGCAAAAAATCGGGTTCTTCGTGATCAATGCAACTGACCTGGCTGACAAGACCGTCATGCTTGAAGAAAAGGAAGATCGCGATATTGCTTTCCGTATTCTGATGGATGACACACAACTGGTTGCCACTGAACTCGGTTTAAGCCGTGCCGGTGAAGCCGTGATAATCAATCCTGCTTCCCGTGAAGTGGTTTATCGGGGTGCGCTGAACAGCCGACTGGCTGAAGGCAGCCGTTCCGAGCGTGGCGATGCTGCCTATGTGGCTGACGCTTTGACTGCTATTACTGCTGGCTCAGCTCTGCCGACCAATGTTTTGGCAAGCAGCGGTGACGCAATCGAATTCACCAGCTTTGAGACCTTGTCCTACGCTGCTGATATAGCGCCTATTCTTGAACAGCGCTGCGTTTCCTGCCATCAGGAAGGCGGCATTGCGCCATTTGCCATGAGCAATCACCAGATGGTTCAGGGCTGGTCGCCAATGATCCGCGAAACACTGATCACCAAGCGTATGCCTCCCGGCCAGATTGCCCGTGAATACGTCAACAAGTTTCACGACGTCAATCACATCACCATCGAAGAAACACAGAAGCTCGTTCAGTGGATTGACGCTGGCGCGCCAAACGCCGACGGTGAAGACCCACTGGCTGCATTCGTAGCTCAGCCTGTTAAGTGGATCAACGGTGAACCTGACATGGTCATCAAGATTCCACCTCAGCAAATTCCAGCCACTGGTGTGCAGGACTATCGCAATATCCAGCTTCCTCTGGAACTGGAAGAAGACGTTTGGGTAAAAGCCATCGAGTTTGAAGCTGGCGACCCAACCGTATTGCACCACATCATCGCCTTCTCTTATGGCGCCAATGGCATGAACCAGTTCGAAATCCTCAACCAGGGGATTGGACTTGGTGCCTATGCCCCAGGTAACGAACTCAACCTGTACCCGGAAGGTGCTGGCTATCCGCTGCAAAAAGGCGGTGGCTTGATGCTGCAACTGCACTACACCACTTCCGGTAAGGAAACGACAGATGCTTCCGAGATTGGGTTGTATCTGTGGGATGAAGAGCCAGAGACGGTAATTCTGGGTGGATCAGCATCGGATCTGGATATCGACATTGCGCCTTTCTCGGAAGAAGAGATGGTAGCAACAGCGAAGTTTCGTAAGGACTCCTACCTGACAATGGTAGGACCTCACATGCACTATCGTGGTTACGACGCAAACTTCAAGATCCGTTATCCAAACGGTCGTGAAGAAGAAATCCTGAATGTGCCTAACTACCAGTTTAACTGGCAGAAGACCTACGATTTCGTAGAGCCCATGTTCCTGCCAGCTGGTTCGGAAATGGTTTTCCGCGGCACCTTCGACAATACTGAGAACAATCCGTTTAACCCGGATGCTTCTCAAACCCTTTCTTGGGGGGAACAAACGTGGCAAGAAATGTTCTTCGGGTTCTTCCGCTATGTGGAAGCTGACTCTGGCGAATAATTAAGCTAGCGTGTTTGTTCGGAAAACCCGGCCATGGATATGGCTGGGTTTTTTTATGCCCGTAAAATTCTCCCCGACAGCCATGCTATATTCCCCGACTGATTACTGAAAAACTGGCATCTTTTCTGCTACGTTTGTTTATGAATAAATCGGGGGAATCATCAATGCGCTCTCAATCAGCCTTACTGGCTAGTTTTCTGCTAATGACCTGCAACCTGGCCATAGCCGATACGAATCTTATCCATAACGTCAATGGCTATACACTGGACAGCCAGCGCAAACTGCACCAGTTCGTGGCACTGCAGTTCACTGACGACAAGGTCGACCGCACTTTCACTGAGAATGAAGAATTACCGGATTCCGTTGACCACCTGATAGACGGGAATGGCCAGACACTAATCAGTGGCCTCATCGATGCACATGGTCACGTTATGAGTTATGGCGTCAGCCTGCTAAACGTAAATCTGGTCGGTACTGCAACCGAAGCCGAAGCGGTGCAACGGGTTCTCGACTTTGCCGAGGATAATGCTGGCCTTGAATGGATTCGAGGACGAGGCTGGAATCAAGTGTTGTGGGACTCCAATGAATTTCCCTCAGCCTCTACACTCGACGCCACAGAAATCGACAAACCTGTGTGGTTAACCCGGGTAGATGGTCACGCCGGTTGGGCAAACTCGGCGGCGATGGAACTGGCAGGAGTGGATGCGACCACAGAAGATCCTGATGGCGGTCAAATTATTCGCGATGAGAACGGTAATCCAACCGGTGTATTCGTGGACAACGCCATGAGCCTGATAGGTACTCACATTCCTGACATGTCACTGGAAGAACAGAAACTGGCACTGGAATTATCCATGAATTCCCTTGCCGGCTATGGCCTGACCAGTGCGCATGATGCTGGTGTGGGCAGCCAGGGCTTGCAAGCTTATCTGGAATTAGCCGAGCAGGGGCCCCTCCCGATTCGCGTATATGCCATGTTGTCAGCGACCGATAGCAACTACGGGCAACGACTTGCGGAAGGCCCTGTGCGCACTGATGACGACACGTTTGTCATGCGCAGCGTGAAGGTTTACTCCGACGGCGCTCTCGGAAGTCGGGGTGCAGCGCTTATCGAGGATTATTCTGATATGCCAGGCCATCGCGGCCTGTTGCTCAATTCTCCAGAGCGCCTTCAGTACTATATGCGCGCAGCGATGAACGCGGGCTTCCAGGCCAATACACACGCCATTGGCGACAATGCCAATATGATTGTCATGGACAACTATGAACAACTGATCAATGAGACCAATAGCCGGGGTCTGCGTCATCGCATCGAGCACGCACAAGTACTGCGCTATGAAGATATTCTGCGCTTCGCAGAGCTTGGTGTTATTCCCAGCATGCAGGCTACCCATGCCACCAGTGATAAAAACATGGCACAGGATCGACTGGGCGAGATAAGAATCCAGGGTGCCTATGCCTGGCGCAAACTACTGGATGCAGGCGCGATAATCGCCAATGGCTCGGATTTTCCGGTGGAATCACCCAATCCGTTCTTCGGCTTACATGCGTCTATAACCAGACAGGACCATAATAATGAGCCATCAGGTGGCTGGTTCCCTGAAGAGCGCATGACTCGCGCTGAAGCTTTTGCCAGCTTCACAATTGATGCTGCCTATGCCGGGCACCAAGAAGAATTGTTAGGCACATTGGAACCTGGCAAAAAAGCTGATTTCATTATCATTGACAGAGACTTGTTTGAAATACCTGAGTCTGAGATCTGGCAAACCAAAGTACTACAGACCTGGGTGAACGGCCTGCAGGTAAACCCATAACAGACTAAAGGATTCTCCCATGTGCATCACCAGGTCACTGCTTGTAAAGGCTCCATTGTTAACGCTATTGCTGTTTCTGGCTGCCTGTTCTCCAGATTCATCAGACACCGGGGTAACTACCAACACTGACCTGGAATCTGCCAGCACAGCCGGCCAACGCAATATCGACCCTGACGAGCTGGCGCGCTGGGAAGCCCATGCGGCAAGCGTCACGATACTACGGGATGAATTTGGCATCCCCCATATCTATGGCATCTCCGATGCGGACGCCGTGTTTGGGGCCCTATACGCCCAGGCAGAAGACGATTTCAATCGGGTGGAAACCAATTACATCAATGCCATGGGAAGACTCGCCGAAGCCGAAGGCGCCGGTGAGCTCATGCGGGATCTGCGCATGAAGCTTTTCATCGACCCGCAAGAAATGCAGTCCCTTTATGCGGAAAGCCCGGCATGGTTGCAGGATCTCATGACCGCATTTGCCGACGGACTGAATTACTACCTGTACACACATCCGGAAGTTACCCCGCGAGTTATCGATCACTTCGAGCCCTGGATGGCACTGACTTTTACCGAAGGCAGCATAGGCGGTGATATAGAGCGCGTTAATCTCAACCGCCTGCAGGAATTTTATGGTTCACCCAGTCTCGTTGCCCAGAACGAGCCGCCGTTTGATGGTGAACCAAGAGGCTCCAATGGGTTCGCAATCGCACCAGGCAACAGTGCAAGCGGCAATGCGCTTTTGCTGATTAATCCCCATACGTCTTTTTTCTTTCGCTCCGAACTGCATATGGTGAGCGAGGAAGGACTCAATGCCTATGGCGCTGTCACCTGGGGCCAATTCTTCATCTATCAGGGCTTCAATGAAAATACTGGCTGGATGCACACTTCTTCACGCGCTGATGCCATTGATGAATATCTGGAAACGATTATTGAGCGGGATGATGGATACTACTATCAGTATGGAGACGAAGAACGCCAGCTCGAGCAAAGCGAATTAACCCTGCCCTATGCCACTGCCGATGGCATGGCCGAGGAGAACTTTACGGTATACCACAGTCACCACGGACCAATTATTCGAGAAGAAGATGGCAAATGGGTGGCCATCAAACTGATGCAGGAACCTATTCGTGCGCTAACGCAATCCTATATGCGCACCAAAGCGCGGAATTACGAAGAATTCAATAACACCATGGGGTTATTGACTAATTCATCCAATAACACAGTCTATGCCGACAGCGATGGCAATATTGCTTACTATCACGGCAATTTCGTGCCGATCAGAGACACACAGTTCGACTGGAATGCCCCGCTGGATGGCAGCAATCCGGGCACTGAGTGGCAGGGCCTGCACCCGTTGGAAGAAATCATCGGGTTGTTCAATCCGCCTAATGGCTGGATACAAAATACCAACAACACGCCATTTTCAGCAGCTGGTGAGTATAGCCCGCGGCCGGAAGATTACCCGGTGTATATGGCAAACAATCCGGAAAACTATCGCGGTATTCACGCAGTCAGAGTACTCGAAGATCGCACTGACTTTACCGTAGAATCATTGCTGGAGGCTGCTTATGATCCTTTGCTGACAGCCTTTGAAGATCTTGTGCCCTCATTGCTACTCACCACAGCGGTGGATTCCCAGGCTGACCTGCCGGTATCAATACAATCCACAACACTGGAATATATCGACCACTTGCGCGAATGGGACTACCGCTGGGCTCTTGACTCCACTGAGACAACACTGGCCGTCTATTATGCGGAGCACCTCATGGACATCGCCCGCACTGATGCCGCTGCCGCCAATATAAACATTTACCAATACATGACCGAGAATACTTCCGCAGCACAAAAACTCACAGCAATTCGTCGAGCCGCCGAGCAACTCCAGGCTGACTTTGGTAGCTGGCAAGTGCCGTGGGGTGAAGTGAACCGTTACCAACGATTGAACGGTGACCTGGTGCAGGATTTTGATGACAATGCGCCGAGTATCGCCGTGCCATTTGCCTCGGGACGATGGGGATCACTCGCCTCCTTTGGCGCACGCACCTATCCGGGAACGCGCCGCATGTATGGCACCAGTGGTAACAGTTTTGTTGCAGCAGTAGAGTTTGGTGAACGCGTCCGGGCTCAGGCGATTACCGTGGGCGGACTGAATAGCGACCCAGACTCACCCCATTTTGATGATCAGGCCCAGATGTATGCCGACGGCGAATTTCGTGACGTGCTGTTTTATCGCGAGGATATCGAGGCCAATCTCGAGAGGACATACAGACCCGGAGAATAGCAACCCACTCAATAGCCAACAGCTGCCGAGTCTCCCTGGCGTGAATCGGAAGCGCCTGCGAATAGCCCGTTCTCACGATCGTGGTAAACAACCATCGCGGAACCTTGCTGGCCGCCTACATCGGCCGTATGCCCCTTCATCTCATATAACCTGATGGTATCCAGGCTAAAAGATATACGCTCGAACTCCGTTACATCCGGCAACCATTGATGGTGAATACGGCCTGCCTCAACCGATTCGGCGATATTAAAGCCATGATCAATCACATTGAGTATGACTTGCAGAGTAGTATTGATAATGGTTCTGCCGCCAGGGCTACCTGCTGCAAACAACGGACGTCCTTGAAATCCCACTATGGAAGGTGTCATTGAAGACAACATACGCTTTTGAGATTCGATGAGATTCGGTTCAGTTCCGATCTGACCAGTTCTTGTTGTGACACCTGGCACGGCATTGAAATCTCCCATCTCATTATTCAGCAGATATCCACCACCATCAACGACAATCCCGGACCCATAACTATATTCCAGCGTGTAAGTCAGGCTCACCATATTGCCTTCACTATCGACAACGGAAAAGTGTGTGGTGTCTTCGCTTTCATAAATATTTGCATAACCGTTTTCTTCACTGACAGAGGCCTGGTCCATGTCAATGCTGGCGCGTAGCTGTGCTGCATAATCTTTACTGGTCATGCGCTCCAGAGGCATTGCTTCGTTGAAATCAGGATCACCCAGGTGTTCAGCGCGATTGGCATAGGCTCTGCGCATGGATTCAGTCAGGACATGCAGGTAATCCGCTGAATTATGCCCCATGCTGGCCAAATCGAAGCCCTCAAGGATGTTCAACATTTGCACCAGGGTCACACCCCCGGAGCTGGGCGGCGGCATGCTGATTATTTCATGCCCTCTGTATGTCCCACGAATGGGTTCCCGTTCTACGGCCTGGTAAAGCGCCAGATCTTCTTCAGTGATGATTCCACCATTGGCCGCCATGAACTCTGCAAGGCGCTGGGCATTTTCACCTCGATAAAATCCATCATGACCATGCTGTTGAATTAATTCGAGCGTGTGAGCCAGATCAGGCTGCAGCCATAAATCTCCCATAGCATAGTCAGTACCATCGTCACGATAGAATTTGGTCATTGACGCGGGATAAGGGGAAAATCGACCGCGCATCCGCGAGAAACTCGTTTGCAGTGCATAGGTAATCGAGATGCCATCTCTTGCCAGGGCCACCGCAGGTGCCACCAGTGTTTCCCAGGGCAAATTACCCAACTCCTGATGCGCCTTGTACAAGCCAGCTACGGTGCCGGGTACACCAACGGCTAGATAGCCATCGTGATTGGAATTATTGACTACCTCTCCGTCCAATCCCAGATACATGGTTTCCGTGGACGCCAGCGGGGCTTTCTCGCGAAAATCAAATGTCGTTGCGTGCCCGTCCGCGCCGTAATACACGAGGAAACCGCCACCTCCGATGTTGCCGGCAGTAGGCCAGGTGACGGCCAGTGCAAAAGCCGTAGCTACTGCCGCGTCAACAGCATTGCCGCCCTGTTTCAGAGTAGCCACTCCTACCTCTGATGCCAGACGCGAGGCACTACTTACCATGCCATTCTTGGCTCGAACTGGAGTTCGTCCACCGTCAGCGTAGGCGCCCGCAAACAGCAGAAAAGATAACAGGACCGCCAGAGTCCTCAGGAATGGAGTAAAACGCATAATTTCCCCCGGAAATGATTGGGTATACAGTTAAATCACTGAAATGCCGGCTCCTGATAATCCTTATCACGGCCCGGCATTGTCAGGGTATTAACAGTCTATGAAAGCACGAGCCATAAATGCAAAGCAATAAGTCCGCCCGTTGCACCATTTGGCAACATTCAATGTCAGCAGCTTTTTTTTAGCTAACAACTCATCTATGCATCAAACATGCATAGTGTTAGTTTAACCCTGTATCCCTATATCTATTTGAGAGTGCCGTTTTACTTATGAATTCCGAATTATTCTACTCAGCCCGATCTGCTCTTCTTTGCCTGTCTCTGGGAGCCTTGCTATTGGCTTGCGGCGACAATGCACCCGCACCCGAATCCATTGAAGTGCCTGAAACTGCAGCTTCGCAAGCAGAAACCGAAGCGCAACTTATAGCCCGTGCCCAGGCAATCCATGACCGGGTCACTACCCTCGACACACATGCTGACATCAATACCGACAATTTTACTGCCGAAACCAACTACACCATGGATCTCGATACGCAGGTCACGCTACCCAAGATGGAAGCCGGTGGACTGGATGTGGCGTGGTTTATTGTCTATACCGGGCAAGGTCCACTGGACGAAGCAGGCTATGCAGCTGCCTATGCCAACGCTATCGACAAGTTTGAAGCCATTCACCGGCTAACTGAGGTCATCGCACCTGAGCGCATAGAACTGGCTTACACGTCTGACGACGTAAGGCGCATCCAGGCTGAAGGCAAGCTCGTGGGCATGATCGGGATCGAAAATGCCTATCCGGTTGGGCTCGATATGTCCAATATCGCGGACTTCCATGCCAGAGGTGGGCGCTATATGTCGCTGGCTCATAATGGTCACAGCCAGTTCTCTGATTCCAACACTGGAGAGGCTGACGATGAGTGGCTGCACGATGGTCTGAGTGACATGGGCCGCGCAGCAGTAGCGGAAATGAACCGACTTGGCATCATGATCGATGTTTCGCACCCCTCCAAACCAGCTATCATGGAAATGCTTAAATTGACCCGTGCACCGTTGATTGCCTCACACTCATCTGCACGGGCGCTAAGCGAGCACAGTCGCAATCTCGACGATGAGCAATTGCTGGCCATCAGGGACAATGGTGGAGTTGTACAGACTGTTGCCTTTGAGAGCTATCTTAATGCAGAGAAGAATGAACGCTACGTAGCGGCGCGAAATGCGCTGTTTGAGGAACTCGCAGCAACAATCGGATTCGAAATGCTCAGTTTTGGGCAAAGAGCGCAACTCAGCGAAGCCGAGAGTGCCGCCTATCAGGACAATCTGGCGCAATTGATGGAACTGGCAGCACCGCGAATGGAAGCTGAGGTAAATGCAGTGGCTCCCCCGGTAGACGTGGGAGATCTGGTCGATCATATAGACTACATGGTGGAGCTGATCGGGCTGGAGCACGTTGGCATCAGCTCTGATTTCGACGGGGGTGGTGGCATAGAAGGCTGGCGCGATGCCTCCGAGACCTTCAATGTCACGCTTGAACTGGTGCGCCGCGGGTACTCAGAAGAAGAAATAGACATGTTATGGAGCAGCAATCTCCTTAGGGTGCTTGATGAAGTCCAGGCTATCGCTGCAGAGATACAGGCAGAAGAGGCCTGAAACCCGGGTTCTTATCGTGCGCTGACGTGGTATGTAAACCAGTTTTTCCCGTTAAAATACGGGGAATTGATTGTAAGAATAAACTTACGTAAATCACAGGAAATTTTGTGTGAAATTGAACGACACATAGAGTAAAATTGCGCCCGCTGAAAACCCCGGTCTATTTGGCTTGCAGCGCCTGTATCATCTGTAATTCAAGGGGGTTTGCAGAATTCTCACCCTGATTCCGGGATTATTCCCAGGAGTGCTAACCCGGTCACAAAAAATCGGGTCATAACCGGGGTCGCTGTGAGATTCGTCACACAAAAATTAAGGAGTCGGTGTAGGATTTCCATTACGTTGTAGCAGTTGGGCCAGATAACTGGAAACTGGAAAATAAGACCGAGAACTGGAGCGATGAAAAAATATAGCAGGGCACATAAATTCAGCACCACGCAGCGATTTGGGGCGTATCTGATTTCCATATTGTTTGCGTTTTCTGCACCATTTGCCATGGCACAGCAACCTTCCGAAGAAGTGATTGCAGGTCGAGTCATTGTTGTCAAAGGCGAGGTGATTGCTGTTGAACCATCGGGGGCAACTCGTGAACTCATCCGTCGTGCGGCAGTTTATGTCGGCGATACTATCGTCACCAGCGCAGACTCCAGTGCCCAACTGCGGATGGAAGACCAGGCTCTTATCGCCCTTAAAGAGTCGACCCAGTTTGCAATCCTTGAATATGAATATGAGCAAAGCCCTGCAACCGATGCTTCAACACTCCAGTTAATCGAGGGCGGCTTTCGTACTATTACCGGTAATATTGGCTCACAGAATCGCGATGCCTATGAGACTCGTATCAGCAACTTCGCCACTATCGGAATTCGCGGCACAGATTATGAAGTCGTATTGACTCCGGTGGGTGGTGTCATTACCGGTGTTTATGACGGTGGCACAACATTCTCAAACAACAATGCTGGCGGATCTATCGATCTCGGTATTAATGCCGAATATGACTTTGCAATTATCAATGACCCCGAGTCACCTCCTGTAGGTTTGGTGGTTCAGCCAAATGAACTGGGCGTACCCCCATTGAATACCAACGCCGATGATGATGGAGATGATGAAGACCAGGATGGCAATGATGATGACGCCGACGATGGATCCGACCAGGACGGCACTGATGATGATGCTGACACTGACGATGGATCTGACCAGGACGGCGGCGATACTGACGGCGGCGGCAATGGTGGCG
>CAYOND010000027.1:18609-29606 GCA_964405225.1 uncultured Pseudohongiella sp. | reverse complement strand
GTTTTTCCAGCCAGTCTTTTTCAGCAGGATTATCGAATACGATCTTGCGCAGTGCATCGCGTCGCAAATTACCATCTGTATTGAGTATCTGATTGCCAAAGTGTGCCGCAATTTCTTTGAGGGCATCAGTGCCAGGAACAACCACTTCCCGGGCAATAACATCAGCGTCGATGGCTTCGACTCCAAGGTCGGAAAAAGCCTTTGCAACAGTGCTTTTACCGCTACCGATACCACCAGTTAGTCCGACTATAAAGGTTTTGGATTGCATTGCTTATTCAAGCATAAAACATGTTGTTATACAGGGTGTACAGTTCAGTTCCCCATATCAGCATGATAAACCCGGCGCCCGCAAGGAAAGGTCCAAATGGCATCGGAATGGACTTGTCGCGCCCCATGAACAAGATCATGGCACTACCCCACACTGCTCCAACCAGAGAAGAAAGGATGATTACCGGCAACAGGTTCTGCCACCCCATCCAGGCTCCCAGGGCAGCCAACAGCTTGAAATCCCCATATCCCATGCCTTCCTTGCCGGTTAGTAGCTTGAATATCCAATAGAAGAGCCATAAAAAAAGATAACCAGCCATGGCGCCGATTACCGCATCTTGTAATGTGACGCCGAGTCCAAGGTCGATTGTATTTACCAGCAGACCTAACCAGAGCATGGGCAAAGTAAGGCTGTCTGGCAGCAGCTGATGGTCAAAATCAATCATGGTCATCGTTATCAGTGACCAGGTTAGCACTAACACACATAATGTCAGCCAGGTAGCGCCGAATTTATAGGCCACCAGACCACTCAACACGCCCGTTACCAGTTCGATCACGGGATATCGAAGAGAGATTGGGGTGCTGCATTTTGCGCATTTCCCGCCAAGCAGCAGGAAACTGATAACAGGAATGTTGTGCCAGGGCTTTATTGCATTTTCGCAATGAGGGCAGCGTGAATTGGGCGTGACGAGGTTGAAAGCCGTATATTGCGCTGCAGATGCAGAATCAATCGATTCGGGATTCTCGGAGGCCAACAACTCCTGGCACTGCAAACTCCACTCGCGCTGCATCATTACCGGTAGTCGATAAATTACAACGTTGAGGAAGCTGCCAACCACCAGGCCCAGTATTACGGCAGTCGATATTAGTGCAATCTGGTATTCGGCGAGTATCAGCAATGATTCCATTCAGTAAGCTGTTATACCACCTGACCAATCTGGAAGATGGGCAGGTACATGGCTATCATGAGGCCGCCCACCAGAACGCCCAGAACGGCCATGATCATTGGTTCCATGAGGGCCGTTAGACCATCCACAGCATTGTCTACTTCGGCTTCGTAGTACACAGCACATTTATCAAGCATGCCATCCAGCGCACCGGACTCCTCACCAATGCCCACCATTTGCGTAATCATGGTTGGAAACAAGTTGGTAGATTTGATGGCAAAATTCAGTTGTTGACCAGATGTCACATCGTTCTTGACCTGCATGATACCGTCGTAATAGACCACATTGCCGGCAGCGCCTGCTACTGAATCCAGAGCGTCTACCAGGGGGACACCAGCGCTGAAGGTTGTAGCTAACGTGCGGGTAAAACGCGCATAGCATGAGGCATTGAGGATTGGTCCCACGACGGGCAGTTTAAGCGAAAGCTTGTCTATTGCATCCCTGAATGCCTTTGACCTGACTTTCATTTCCTTGAATATGAAACCTGCGACAACAGCACCAATCAGCACCTTCCACCAGTGGGCGATGGCGATGTCGGAGAGCCCGAGTACGAACAAGGTAAATGCTGGCAATTCAGCGCCAAAGCTGGAGAACGTTTCGGCGAATTGCGGTACAACCTTGATAAGCAAAACACCGGTTACGATGATTGCCACCACCACAACAGCAATAGGGTAGTTCATCGCTTTCTTGATCTTGGCCTTCAATGCTTCAGATTTTTCTTTATATGTGGCGAGTCGATCCAGCATCGTTTCCAGCGCACCCGAAGCCTCACCAGCATCAACCAGGTTGCAAAACAGATCATCAAAATAACGCGGGTGTTTACGAATACAATCTGCGAAGGCGTTACCTGCCGCCACGTCATCACGGATCTGTAACACGAGTAAGCGCATCGAGGGGTTTTCCAGGCTCTCTCCAACGATCTCAAATGACTGCACGAGCGGTATACCGGCTTTCATCATTGTTGCCAGCTGGCGCGTGAATACGGCGATATCTCCGGGCGTGATTTTCTGCTTCTTCGGGCCGAAGAGGTCTTTGGGTTTGCGCTTGACCTTGGTGGGGTTAACTCCCTGCTTGCGCAGCTGGGCTTTCACCAACGCCTGGCTGGTGCCTGACATTTCGCCTTTGGTCTTTTTGCCGTTCTTGTCGGTGCCCTGCCAGACGTATTTGGTTTGGGCTGCTTCAGTGGCCATAGCTTACCTCGATGGAGATTCCAGCGATGAGACGCATCAGTCGCCCAATAATATCATGTCGCTAACACCTTGTATCCATTACAGATGTCAGTTTTTGCGCTTCTTCCAGACTGGTCATTCCTCCCAGTATTCTGGCCAGCGCAGCGGATTGGAGATCCCCGCATCCTTCGGCGCGTGCCTGGGTTTCCAGCTCCGGAATAGAGCCATTCTCAATGATAATCTGAGACATGCCTGCAGAAATGGGAACTACTTCATATATTGCGATTCTGCCCTTATATCCGCCTTCACAGTGTCGGCAGCCGCAAGCCCGATAGATTTCGACAGTTTTGTCCGGTGGAGTCTTGTAACCAGCGTTTTGCAACTGTTTTTCCGGTGAATCGATAAGCGTTTTACAATGAGGGCATAATTTCCTGGCGAGACGCTGGGCGATTATTAATGTTAACGAAGAGGCCAGGTTGTATGACGAAATACCCAAATGCAGCAACCGGGTGATAGTTTCTGCAGCACTTTTCGTATGGAGCGTGGAAAGCACAAGATGACCAGTTTGGGCTGCCTTAACTGCAATTTCTGCGGTTTCCTGATCTCGGATTTCACCTATCATAATGACATCCGGATCCTGTCGTAAAAATGCGCGCAATGTGTTGGCGAATCCGAGTCCGGTACGCTCGTTAACCTGCACTTGATTGACGCCCAGAATTCTGATTTCTACCGGATTTTCTGCTGACATGATGTTCAGATCGCGTCCATTGAGAAGTTTAAGAGCAGAGTATAAGGAGACACTTTTGCCGCTTCCGGTTGGGCCAGTTATCAGAATCAGACCCTGTTGTTTATAAAGAGACTGTTTATATATCGACAATTGACCCCGGGTTAATCCGAGCTGTTTGATTTCCAGTAAGCTGGTATCCATATCGAGTAGCCGCAAGACGATTTTTTCTCCCCAGATTGTCGGGATAGAGTTCACGCGAATATTATTTGCTTTGTGTTGGCCAGAACCAAACGTGATTTGGCCGTCTTGTGGTCTGCGTTTTTCCGCGATATCCATACCTGCCATCACCTTGATACGTGAGCAAATTCTGCCTGCAGTTGTAACCGGGAATTCCGCATGTGTTGACAGCACGCCATCGATTCTGAAACGCACTCTTAACATCTTCTCAAATGGTTCGAAATGAATATCCGAAGCATGCTTATGCATGGCGGAATGCAAAACAGAATTAATGGCAGTGGCAGCAGAAAACTCTGCAGAGTGAGATGCTGGCGATGAGGGTTCCGGGTTGCTGCTGCTCTCTGCAGGGTAGTTCAGTCTGTCCTTTTCAGCAGATCCCACCGCATGCTTTATCGCGGCTATCAGCATCGCTTCTTCGGCAACAAGCGGGTACAACTCCAAATTTGTATGGAAGCGCAGGTCGCCAAGTGCTGCGGCGTCGATTTCTGCTACGACAGCGATATAAAGCTTATGGCCTGTCTGCAGTAGCGGCAGCGCGAAATAACGCCTGATGAGACTTGCTTTTACACACTTGATAGCATTTTTACATGGTCTGAATGTGGAAATATCCAGCGAGCCGCATGTTTCAATGCTACTGTTGCTCTTGGTTGCAGCAGCGGTATTAAGTGCGGAGTTGGCTGCTCGCATATCCCCGTTAACAAACTCAGTTTAAAATGGTGACGACTGTAAATCATTATAGATTAGCGGAATTTGACCGACCTGTTTTAACAGGAATTAGATTCCGGGAGAAATAAGCATGAATCGATGGCAGGCTTTTGGCATTCACCTGGTTGCCAGTGTTGCAGTGTTCGTTACATTGCTGACAGTCATACTGACTCTGTGGTATCCAGGCATTCTGTTTACCATCGACGGCGGGATGACCGGATTGCAGCTGGTGATAGGGGTCGATGTCATTCTCGGACCGCTGTTGACACTGATTGTTTTCTCTCCTGGCAAACCCAGCCTGAAGTTTGATATGACCTGTATTCTGACACTGCAAATCGGTTGTTTGCTGGCTGGTACCTGGATTGTCTACTCAGAGCGACCACTAGCGCTGGTGCTGGCCTTTGATACTTTTTATAGTCTGGGAGCCCAGGAGTTTGAAGATTTTGATCGAGATGTTGCAGTGCTGGATAATTTTTCTGGGTCTTATCCGAAATTGCTTCACGTAGAACTGCCGATGGATGAAGATGAGGCCAACCTGTTGTATTTCAGTTCTCAGGTCACAGCAGACCCATTGTTCATGCAGGTAGATCGATTCAGGGAGTTGCCTGAGAACGTGGCACAGGCATTTAGACGAGAAGGTATTGTCCGACAGCGCTCTGGCCTCGACTTACAGGCTTATCCATCAACGGAGTGCCTGTTTGCGCGTTTTCTGTCCGGGCTAAATCAGGGCTATGTATGCTTTGATCCAGCCACCAGACAGATTGATCACTTTTTCGCTGATCCTGCGTCAACAGGGCCAACAGAAGAGCAATCAGACTAGATCAGCAAATTACGACTGCTACGCAGCTGCCGCCAACCGTCCAGGTAATTGGAATAGATATAGTCGGTGTCAGGGTGTAAGTGTGATTGTCTACTTCGGCATTGCCAGTTGCTGTAATTACACCGTCGACCATAGTTACAGAAGTAACCCATCCGCTTGGACCTATAGCCCCGGGCATACCGTTTGTGCCATGATCGGCAGCGGTCAGATTGGTAACGCGTCCGGACTGAATCGCGGTTTCCAGAGTCGCTTTATGTACTGATGTCGATTGAATGACTTCCGCAAACTTGGAGCGTTGTGTATAGCGCTGATAGTTAGGGAGAGCTATGGAGGCAAGGATGCCAATAATCGCAACTACGATTATCAGTTCGATTAAGGTAAAACCTTGCTGTCTTTGATTAAGGTTCTTGCTCATGGTTCGAACTCGGTTTGGTCAATTCTGGCTATTAATTTAAAAAAGACTCGGTTGATTGAACGCAAAATTGCGGTCTGTCGACCAGTTAAAACAAGTTATCTGGTGCTCTAAAGAGCACCAGATAACAAGTCGATTAGCAAAGGCCCTGTGCCAGACATGAACCTGAAGTAGTCCACTGGATTGGGGCAGTAACTCCTGCTGGAGTCAGGATATAGGTATAAGCTGTGCCACCGAAGTCGGTAGTAGTAGATGTTGCGGTAATAACACCGTCAGTAACACCTACAGAAGCTACGACACCAGTCGCGCCTGCAGCAGATGGAATACCATTAGTACCAGCGTCCGCATCAGCCAGGGCAGTTACACGGCCACCCTGAGCAGCAACTTCAAACGCACTTTTGTACGGAGTAGTTGCAAGAACAACTTCTGAGAAAGTTGCGCGCTGAGTGTAGGTTTGATACGCAGGCAGTGCTACTGCAGCGAGGATGCCGATAATCGCAACAACGATCATCAGTTCGATCAAAGTAAAACCAGATTGTGTCTTCATTACATTTCTCCGTAGAGGATTAGTGCATTTGTTTTTACGCTTAGCGCCCTGAGACCAAGGCGGTTACGTATATATATTCAGGATTCGTGCCAAAGCCATACTATTTCCTCGCAGGCCAGTATTGGCAGGGGGTTTGGGCATATGGGCAGCTTGACGATATGGCTGTTTTCTGACGCCACCACAGACCGAAACTGACGAAAATTGTCAGTATTGGTCTTTTTTTTGTTTCGAGTGGGTGTTCAGGTCAATTATGCTGGATGTGGCTAATAGCCGGTATTTGCCAGCCGATTTATGGTATCAAGCGCCTTCAAGCTTACTGACGAACGACCAATAGCCTTATACAGCTGCGAGCTATGCAATGAATAATCGTTACAATATGCTGATCCTGACAGCCCTGGCTGCACTGTTGCTGCTTACGGGATCGGTTTATTGGCCAGGTATCACCGGCCCATTGTTGCTGGATGATGTCGTTAACCTCTCCACCTTGGGTAATGGTGGGGGCGTGAACAATTGGCAAAACTTGCTGCAATTTGCACTCGGCAATGAGTCCGGTCCCTTGGGACGACCAGTTGCCATGTTGTCATTTCTGATTGATGCCCAGTACTGGCCGCCAGTAGTAGCTTCCTTCAAGTACACCAATGTCATGCTGCACCTTGTGACGGGTTTGTTGTTTTGCTGGACGGCAATTTTAATTTTCCGCGCCATGGGGTTGGCGCAGGACCGGGCTGCGTTGCTTGGCCTGTTATGTGCCGCACTCTGGTTGTTAAGTCCGCTTAATCTCAGTACGACACTTTATGTTGTGCAACGCATGACCCAGTTAATGGCGCTGTTTGGTCTGCTTGCGCTGATATTTTTCATAAAAGGAATGGCTTGCCTGCAACGCGACGGCCATCGTGCATTATGCTTCTTGTGCGTTTCACTATTTCCTTTTGCATTGCTCGCATTGTTGAGTAAAGAAAATGGTGCGCTGCTATTGGTGCTGATGCTGGTATTGCGAGTCACTGTCTTCAAGGAAGCTACTTTTACCGGGTTGGCAAAATATTGGGAGCGACTGGCGTTGTTCCTGCCCTGCGCATTGATGCTGGTATTTCTGCTCTATCGTATCATTACAGGGTTAGATGCTTTTGCTTATCGTCCTTTCACCGCATGGGAGAGGTTGCTCACTGAAAGCCGCATTTTATTTGACTACTTGTTTAAATTTCTGGTTCCTGTTGGCAGGGATTACGGCCTCTTTCATGATGACTATGGGCTGTCTACGGGATTGTTGAGCCCTGCCGTGACGATTGTTGCGATCACGGCATGGGCAGGCATTATTTATTGCGGATTCAAGCTTCGTGCGCGGGAGCCAATGCTGGCTTTGGCAATATTCTGGTTTCTGGGAATGCACCTTATTGAATCCACAATGTTGCCTCTCGAGCTGTATTTTGAGCATCGCAACTACATGGCGATCATGGGACCCATTATTGCGTTCATCTGGTATGGCGCGAGATGCTGGGATAGGTTGCACACAGCAGGCCAAAGAGTGATGGTGGCGCTGCCCGTGGTGGCTTTGTTAATTGGTACGAGTGTCGTGACCTATTCAGAAGCGGCACTGTGGGGTGATACAGACAGGCTATTTGAGCATTGGGCAGAGTCCAAGCCTGAATCCGTGCGGGCCCAATCCAGCTATGCTGACTATTTGGCGGCCACAGGGAGGTCGCTCGAAGCCCTGGCTGTAATTGAAACTGTGAGAGCACAAAACCCTGATGACCTTGCTCTGATGCTGCAGAGCTGGAGCGCACATTGTGTTGTAGGGCTTACGCCTCAAATTGGGCTGAGCGAGATTGCTCGTCAACGCGAACTGAGTTATTACCAGGGCAATGGCAATCTTCTGGTACGGCGAATTATAGAGAATATACAGCTCGCCAAATGCAATTCTGGAGATATTACGGAGCTTCCACCCTTGATTGAGCGCATGCTGGAGCTTCCCCAAAGAACATATTGGCGCGCCAATTTGTATCGCCTGTACTCTGAGGTTTATGTAGCTCTGGGTGACTTGAATGGCGCGTTGATTCAATTGAGCAATGCTTTCGATATTGAGCCTGTTGTCGATATCCCCATTCGACAGGCTACACTGACGGCCTCTGCCGGAAATTATTCAGATGCTTTAATATTTCTAGATCGAGCGCGTGCAGCAGATGCAGCTTCCGGTGGTTTTACCCCGTCGCGGCGAGAGCAGATTCAGCAACTGGAATCCGAATTCAGAAGTTTAATGCAATGACTAATCATCGAGATAAGACGCTTGGCTGGACAATCATGAAAATATCTATCGTTATACCTGCGAAAAATGAGGCGCAGAATCTCAGGGAATTCCTGCCTCGCCTGCAAAAATCGATGCCAGAGGCAGAATGTATTGTAGTCGATGATGGCTCAATTGATGAAACCGCCGAATTGAGTCGAGCAAACGGTGCGACCGTAATTTCCCATGCCTATAGCAAAGGTAATGGTGCCGCAATTAAAACTGGTGCGCGGGCGGCAGAAGGGGACGTTATCGTATTTCTTGACGGGGATGGTCAACATAAACCAGAAGATATTCCGCGCCTGATTGAGCAATTTGAGAAAGGTTACGACATGGTAGTGGGGGCCAGAGACCGGGACTCCCAGGCCGACTCATTCCGGGCCATGGCCAATGGGTTTTACAACTGGCTCTCCTCGACCATCACGGGACACAAAGTGGAAGATCTGACTTCGGGGTTTCGGGTTGTCAATGCCAGAAGGTTTAAAGAGTTTCTGTATTTATTGCCTAACGGATTTTCCTATCCCACGACTTGTACAATGGCTTTTTTTCGCGCCGGCTATTCTGTTAGCTACATCCCGATCAAGACAGAAGAGCGCAAGGGCGAAAGCCATATCAGTCTTCTCAAAGATGGATTGCGATTTCTGTTGATTATTTTCAAGGTTGGCACGCTTTACTCACCGTTAAAATTATTTGTCCCTGCTTCAGCTTCATTTTTCCTCGTAGGGGTGCTGTACTATGGATATACATTTATTACTGCCGGACGTTTTACCAATATGAGTGCAGTGCTATTCATGACCGCAGTTGTGGTATTCCTGATTGGGCTGGTTTCCGAGCAGGTCACCGCCCTGATGTACAAGGATAGTGACAAGAATTAGGCGCTGCTTATCGCACTGAAACTACGCCTTAACGGGAGTTCAGGTAGTATTCAGTATTCCGGGCCTACAATCCCCCTCAAAGTTTAACTGTTTGATATAAATGGTAAAACTTTGTAACAAAGTGGCTGTCTTTGTGTTGATCAACTTGATCTGTGGCGGGAGGTAGTTTAAGGTTACGCCGGTTCTGGGCAGGCCAATAATCCAGGTAGTCCGGGACTCCAGTCAGCCGCACCAAGTTTATTTTGTAATAGCAGCAATCAAGAAGATATAAGCGTCGTGTGTTCGACACTGCGCGGAGGAATTGAAATGAGTAAAGCAGTAAAATCAGGTCTGGGCTTCATGCTTCTGGCATTCTCTCTGGGTTGTCAGGCACCGGCAGTAATTGCCCAGGAAAAAACTGTAGAAGATGGGGTTTTCACCGAAGCCCAGGTGTCGGCAGGCAAGACTGTGTATGATAATTCATGTAAAACTTGTCACGACATGCGGTTTTATCGCGACACCCTGCGGTCCTGGAACAACCAGCCATTGTTGTATTTATGGGAGTCGATCCTGGGGACCATGCCGGCAGATAATCCTGGTTCACTCATGCTGGATGAATACACCAACGTGGTAGCCTATATATTGTCAGAGCAGGGGTTCCCTACAGGCGACACTGCGATGGATCCCGATAACGGCATGGAAGATATTAAAATCCTCGCACCATAAGACTTAAAATCATAAAAAAAGGCCGAACATTGTTCGGCCTTTTTTATTTCTGATAGCTACAATATTCTACTGGCCGTTATTAATTCCATCTTCGGGACAGCTTTCAAGCACTCTTCGAATTTCGCTACGGTCTTGTGTACTCAGCGTCAAATCGTATTTGTCAGAGATAGCCTCCCAAAGCCTGACATATTCGCACTGGAATTCTTCTCTTGGCAGGTAGCGATCAGGTCCGCGTTCCCGCTTGCGTCGAATTTCTCGGCGCTCAACCAACATGATATTCATAGGATCATTGGCAAATTGTAACTTTTTACCTGGCGGCCAGCGGTCGCCACCGTGAGTGTGTGCGTACATCAATGGAATTATGTGATCCACATCGAGTTGTGTCGCTACGTTGTAGGTTTCTCCGGTGTATTCATCCAGCCATTGTCCAGTGCGAACTACACAATTGCGCGGATTGGTAAACCTGACTTCCGCGCGGCTGGTCAGGATCAGCATTTCCTGACGTGTAGACTGGCAGTCATTGTCAAAGTCCTGCTCGTAATCCCAATCAACTTCATTAAAGAATTTCTCTCTATCCCGGTAATCAGTAAAAATTCCGTCTCGCCGGCCAATATCGAAAGTGTCGGGCATCTCGCATCCACGCATGTGGCAATGGTACGACATTCTATAGTAATGCCCGCCATTCATATCTGTTGGTCCTGCATGGCCATATACCTGGACAGGAATAATCAGAAGAGTAGCCAGCATTGACAGATATCGACACAATGTTCTGATTTTCATGATTCCTCCTGCGTTTGTGGTGAGATTGTGCATAGTACTAATTCTGGGCACTTTCTGGGGTTCATTCATCGAGTAAAAGTGATAGATCTAACGCTTGTACGTTCTTGGTCAGTGCTCCTATCGAGATATAGTCTACCCCCGCAGCGGCGATATTGACCAGCGAATCGGCGGTGATGCCACCGGAAACCTCCAGTTTGCTGCGCTTTGCATTTATCTCAACAGCGCACTTGATGTCTTGCAACGTGAAATTGTCCAGCATGACAATATCAGCATCGGCGTCTATAGCTGCTTTCAGTTGTTCAAGATTTTCAACTTCAACTTCTACTGGCTTTTCGGCGGCCAATTCGCGTGCCGCCGAAATCGCGGCTGCGATACTGCCACAGGCAGTGATGTGATTCTCCTTGATAAGAAACGCATCAAACAAACCCATACGATGGTTTGTGCAGCCTCCCACGCTAACGGCGTATTTTTGTGCCCGCCTCATGCCCGGGAGCGTTTTGCGAGTATCGAGTAGTTGCACATCGAATT
>CAYOND010000027.1:0-18599 GCA_964405225.1 uncultured Pseudohongiella sp. | reverse complement strand
CAGGTCTGCGTAGTAACGGCTGACTGTTGCAGTGGCAGAAAGTGTTTGAAGGAAATTCAGCGCGGTACGTTCTCCTGTGAGGATACTTCGAGCTGGCCCGCTCAATCGTGCGATCGAGGTGTTTTGTTCCAGCACATCACCATCCTGTTTCTCCCAGCTAATCTGAACATTCAGATCTAGTTGATTAAAAACTTCATTGACCCAGGCGGTGCCACACAGTACCCCTTTAGCGCGACTGATGAGGCGAGCGGATACTTGATTTGAGGCGGGAACTAATTGTGCCGTTATATCACCACTACCTACATCTTCGGCAAGGGCCTGTTGCACACCGGTGGTGATGGCTTGTTGTAAGGTGGCTGATTTCATTTTAGTCAAATTCAGACATCTGCCGTAACGTCAGAATGTCATTTCGCTGGGTAAATTCCACCTGTCTGAGTGCGCTCATACCCAATAATATGGTTTCCCCAGTGAAACTTGGTGTGATACTGGCGGGGATATCCCTTAGTACAATATTGCCAAGTCGCAATTCATCAATACGTGTGGCATAGACAGTTACGATGCCGTTGGCAGTAGCTGCTTGCCCTTGATAGCCTGCCACAAGGCCGGCGCGTCTGGCTATGGGTTCCGGGATGGCCACGTCAGTTGCGCCAGTATCGAGGAGGAACGTGACTTCAACATTATTAATATAACCGTTGGCCACGTAATGCCCCTGACGGTTGCCCTGGAGTACAACTTCCCGGATTCCGGACACAGACTCAAAATATTGCGGATCGCGATTGGGATTGGCTTCATTCTGCAGCCAGCCATCGAAAAAAAATGTAAGCACTCCAAGACCCAGCGCAAAACTGACAAACAGCATGCCCTGGCCGAGTCTTTTGCCTGGTTTATGCGCATCAGAATTGGACATCACAGCGATTATGAAGGAACGGCCAAACAATAGAAAGATGTGAGAAATATCGCAAAACTGCGATTTTTTATGGGGTTCAAACCTGCTTAATTGTAGGAAAAACTCCCTATTACTCAAAGCTGTGAAAGACTTCAAGTTTTTGAACATTGCCCGGTGCTATATAGGATGCATCAAATTGATAAAAACGTGCTCTGAGAGCCGTAAACAATGAATGCAATGACCAAAAATCATTCAAAAAACGCAGATCAAGACCTCGTCACAAAAGTGCGGTGGTCTATTCGCCAGCGTCTGCGCTTTCAGATGCAGCATCTGAGCGCCGAATTTTTTGATCAGGTGGATGATTATCTGTTCGCAGGCACACAGCAAGGTCATCTTGGTAATGACACTGGATTTCTGCGTTGCATGCGGGAAATTCGCACCAAGCAGGGCTTGTTCGAAGAAACTTTCCTTCGCACTGTGATGAGCACCATCGAGGAAGCGGAAGTAGCCGAAGGTACCGGTAAAACAAATCTGGCTGGGCAGTCGAGCCAGCGCGAGGTTATATACGAAAGCCTGGAAATTGATCTGGCCCTACAGGCTATGGCACGCAAAGCTGAGAGACACTACCTCAAACAATTGAAGCAGATAGTCAGCATTGACCAGAACCTGCAGGAAAAAGGTCAGTGTGCAGTAATACCTCATGATATTTTGATCAGGGCAACACTGGAGGCCTTCACAGTTGCTCAGAACCTGTTATCGATGAACCTCGAAGTCAGGTTGGTTTTTATAAAGCTTTTCGAGAAGCACTTTCTTTTGCAGATGGAAAAGCTCTTTGCTGAGATCATCAGTATTTTGAAGAACATAGACAATGATGCTTTTGTGGAAAAACTCGTGTCTTCTTCATCTGCTATCGAGAAGCGCAATACAGAAATTCAACGAGCCAGTAAATCATTAACGGAACTCGTGCTTGGTAAACCTGAAAATGCTGGCAAATCTCAGGAAATTGACTCTCAGGTGGATGCATTCATTTGTCAGCTGATTCAGGATAAGAGTCTGCCTGCTGTGCTGGAGAAGCTGATTGATGAGACATGGCGAGCTGTCATGAGCATGGTAGGTTTCAATCGGGGTTGTGATTCGATTGAATGGAATGAAACCAAACACACGATTACTTTATTAGTGACTGCTGTCGACGACGGTTTGCAATTAAGTGCGAGTGAGAGAGCGGTGCTGACAGAACAACTGCAACATGGCTTTAAATTGACCCACGTGAACAAAGAGTTGCAACAGCACTATTTCACAGAGTTGGAGAAATTATTCGAAGCTAACGCCAATTCTCATAACCCCGTCAAAAGAAACATTACTGCAACCCAACCTGCTGAAGCGTCAGTAAGCCCGGCAGGTGAGGAAATACTGGATCGCGAAGACCTGGATGAAATTGCCATGATGCTTTGCGGAGAAAGCGGTGAGGACGAACTCGACAGCGATTCGGTACAAAAACAATTCGAAGACTATCTAATGGAAATAGATATGCTGCAGGATGATGCGCGGGTAGACTTTCAGATTAGTGGTGAATTCAAACCCTGCACTTTGCGCAAGAATTCCACAAATACGGATCTTTTCAGTATTTGTAACAAGGCTGCAAAAGTGGCGGTACCTCGCAGCAGGTTAGGTCTTGCGATATCCCTTAAATCTGGTGAATTGCGCATTCCCGACCAGCGCGCAATGAGTGTTGTGGCACAAAACACCCTACTGGAAGCGCCAACTCCAAAATCCATCAACTAGCAGTACTCGCGGGTTCTGACACCGGCATTTCCTTGCTGGTGTGCTAGAATTTACTACTTAGATATTAATTTCTGAGTGATAAGCTAGCTGGCATGGAAATCTCTAACCACCTGCTGCATCCTGCACGACAGGTTCCCAGCCCAAATTGCAGTGATCGCCTCGACACAGGCGACGTCGATCTTCTGGTTATTCACAATATTAGTCTGCCTCCTGGCGAATTTGGCACAGGTTGTATCGATCAATTGTTTTGTAACAACCTGGATGCCAAAGCGCATCCCTATTTTGAATCTATCTCGCATCTCAGGGTGTCTTCACACCTGTTAATAGATCGAATGGGCGAACTGACCCAATATGTACCATTCAATAGAAAGGCGTGGCATGCTGGCGATTCTGTATATGCCGGCAGAGAGAATTGTAATGAATATTCCATAGGGATTGAATTGGAAGGTACAGATGACCGGCCATTCACCGACATGCAGTACAGCGCTCTTGTGGCAACGTGCGTTGCCCTTTTTAGAGCTTACAAGAATTTGCAAGCAGGCCGGATAGTAGGGCATAGTGATATCGCGCCGGGCAGAAAAACGGATCCCGGTCCCTGTTTCGACTGGAGTCGATTCAGGTCTCAGTTAATCAATGAGCTCGAAGCCATACCCAGGTAGGAAGCCATATCATGAAATTTTTGGTCATTCTCATTTGTCTTGTTATTAACTATGCGTGGTTAAAGGATTTTGACCGCTTTGATGATGGATGGTTTTTCCGTTTTCGGGCTCGTATGGCGGCCATGACGGCTGGCCTGACTAATGCGGCAGCCTGGCTTTTGGCGTTACTTTTGATCTATGGTATTCCAATGCTTGTGTTGGCTTTCATATTGATTGCCATCAATGGTCGCGCCTACGATATGCCTCTTATGCTGATGCATATCCTTGTATTATTGATCGCGTTTGATCGCATTCAGCCGGGCAATTCTGCCAAAGAGTTCTTGGCTCACTGGCGAGCAGAAGATGATGAATCAGCCCTGCTTCACTTGCGGGATAAAATGGAGCTGCAGGAGTCTGCGAGCCTGGAAAACGCAGAAGAGATTGCCGACTATTTTGCCAGACAACTTATCTACTGGTGTTTTGAAAGAATGTTTGTGATGTTTTTCTGGTATATCGTAGCCGGTCCCCTGGCTGTTTTATTCAGTTATATCAGTTATCAGTTGCGGGACTGCAAGAATGCAGACACAACTGCCGAAGAAGCCAGTTTTGTAGTGCGTGTAATCATGGTGCTGGAATGGGTTCCTTTGCGGCTACTTGCGGTGACTTTTTCACTTGCCGGCAATTTTGTGCGATGTTTCGAAAGCCTGAAGTCTTCGTTCTGGGAGTCCGGGGATCAGGAGCGCAATGCGGAGATCCTCTATAGCTACTCTACCTGTGCGCTGACTGGTATCGTGCAAACTACTGGTGAATCCAGTCCGGGTTATCGAGAGCAGCGTGCGAAAGAGATTGAGGCCTTGCTGGCACTGCTGGAGCGTAGCCAGGCTATCTGGCTGATCGTTCTGGCGATAATCACGGTAACTATTACAATGCTGGGTCAGCCAGTCTGAGCCGATCTACTCAAAATTTACCCGAGTATGGTGCTGAGAATTGTAGTATTTGGCCCTGTTTTCGTGTCAAATGATTGCCAGATTCACGACCCTGATCATCTCTAACATGCCAGGGCGTTGATTTTAATAAGAAAATAATTTTGGCGGCAACAATTAGCGACTGAAGCAAATATGTAGTAATACTACATAACTACCTAGAAATCATTAGAAATTATCCGGTTCATGCAGTAAAATGCCGCTGCTTTGTAATTAATTTACATATTGGTTGCCGCTCGGCCACAAGCCGCGCCGGCACGAGGGAGACGCAGCGGTTATCACCATGACTGATGAGAATAAAGATGTAAATCCGGAAGAAACCAGGGAATGGCTCGAGTCGCTTCATGCCGTTATCGACGAAGAAGGCATTGAACGCGCACATTACCTGCTGGGGCTATTGTCAGAAAATGCCACTCGCTTGAGTCGATACGCGCCTCACACCACAGTAACCACGCCTTATCGCAACACCATATCTCCCAATAATGAAGACCGTATGCCGGGTGATATGTTTATGGAGAGGCAAATTCGCGGCATTGTTCGCTGGAATGCCATGGCCATGGTTATGCGTGCCAATTTACGTAATGGCAGTATCGGTGGCCACATTTCCACGTTCTCATCAGCAGCCACTCTCTACGACGTGGGTTTCAATTATTTCTTCCGCGGGCCCAATGAAAAAGATGAAGGGGATCTGATTTATTTTCAGGGTCACTCGTCACCGGGCATTTATGCGCGTTCTTATTTGGAAGGCCGGATTTCTGAAGAACAACTGGATAATTTCAGAGCAGAAGTCGACGGCAATGGTCTGTCTTCTTATCCACACCCATGGCTGATGCCTGATTACTGGCAATTCCCAACAGTATCCATGGGGCTTGGGCCTATTCAGGCTATATACCAGGCCCACTTGCTGAAATATCTCAGCTCGCGCGGATTGGTTGACACTACTGAGCGAAAAATATGGGCCTTCCTGGGCGATGGGGAAATGGATGAGCCGGAATCTCTCGGAGCGATCGCGAAGGCGGGCCGGGAACAACTGGACAACCTTATTTTCGTTATTAACTGTAACCTGCAGCGTCTGGACGGCCCTGTTCGTGGTAATGGCAAAATTATCCAGGAACTCGAGGGAATATTCCGTGGTGCCGGCTGGAACGTAATCAAGGTTATCTGGGGACGGCATTGGGATGCGTTACTGCAGGCGGATACAGAAGGGCTACTGCAGCAGCGTATGGATGAAGTGGTTGATGGTGAATACCAAAACTACGCCAGTCGGGGTGGGGCCTATACCCGGGAGCATTTCTTTGGCAAAAATCCTGAATTGCTCAAGATGGTTGAACATCTCTCTGATGATGACATCATGGCGCTGAACCGCGGTGGGCATGACCCCTACAAAGTTTATGCCGCATATGCACAGGCTGTGGAGCCCAATGGTAAGCCTACTGTGATTCTGGCCAAAACCATCAAGGGCTACGCCTTTGGCGGTGGTGCTGAAGCACAGAATGCCACTCACTCTGTCAAAAAACTCGATGTCGAGTCGCTGAAAAAATTTCGGGATCGGTTCGGCATTCCGATCAAGGATGACAAACTGGAAGAAGTTCCTTACTACCGTCCCCCGGAAAACAGCCTCGAACTGCGCTACATGAACAAGATGCGCGAGCCTCTGGGCGGCCCGGTACCGCAGCGTCGTTCAAAAACCTATGCACTCGAAGTGCCCAAGCTCGAAGTTTTTGATAATCAGTTAAAGAATAGCGGCGATCGCGAATTGTCCACCACGATGGCCTTTGTGCGTCTGCTAAATACGCTCTGTAAAGACAAGGCGATGGGCGAAAGAGTCGTTCCCATTGTACCGGATGAAGCCCGCACATTTGGCATGGAAGGCATGTTTCGCCAGCTTGGAATCTATTCTGCAGTTGGTCAGTTGTATGATCCGGCAGATTCCAATCAGGTAATGTTTTACCGGGAAGACAAGAAAGGGCAAATGCTGGAAGAAGGCATCACAGAAGCGGGTGCTTTTTCTGCATGGCTGGCTGCTGCGACGTCTTACAGCGTTAGCAACTATCCTCTGGTGCCGTTCTATATCTACTATTCGATGTTTGGCTTTCAGCGCGTCGGAGACCTGTGCTGGGCCGCTGGAGATTCGCAGGCTCGGGGTTTTCTGATCGGTGCCACTGCTGGTCGTACCACGCTCAATGGTGAAGGCTTGCAGCATCAGGATGGGCATAGCCATATTCTGGCATCAACCATTCCCAACTGCGTGACTTACGATCCAACATATGCCTATGAACTGGCTGTGATCGTGCGCCACGGTTTGCAGCGCATGTACGTGGATATGGATTCAGTTTATTTCTACATCACCACGATGAATGAAAATTACCAGCAACCGGATATGCCCAAAGGTTGCGAGGAAGGCATCATCAAGGGGATGTATTTGCTCGAAGATGGCGGTGCCAAACCTCATCAGGTATCCGGCGCTGCCAAGAACGAAGAGCGTATAAGATTACTGGGTAGCGGCACGATTTTGCGGGAAGTACGGGAAGCTGCAAAAGTACTGCGCGAGGAATTTAGAGTTCCGGTGGATGTCTGGAGTGTAACCAGCTTTAATGAATTAAGACGGGAAGCTCAGGCGGTAACGCGCGAGAATATGTTCAATCCCGGCAAAAAAGCCAATCTGCCTTATGTCACTGAACAATTGGGTAAACAGTCCGGGCCAGTCATTGCGACAACGGATTATATGAAAATTTATTCTGACCAGATTCGCGAGTATGTGCCAGACAGTTATAAGGTGTTAGGGACAGATGGCTTTGGACGAAGTGATAGTCGTGAGAAACTGAGACACTTCTTTGAGGTTGACAGTAAATTCATCGTTTTGGCAGCTTTGAGCGAACTCGCTGCTCGCGATAAAGTAACCAGTAAGCAAATTACCGATTACATGAAGAGCGCCGGAATCGAAAAAGACAAAACTGATCCGCTGTTGAGATAAGCTAAAACTAAGGACCGACCACTTTCAGGAGTGAATAGAGTTGGCTACTGAGAAAATTACAGTCCCTGACCTGGGAGATGCTGGAGAAGTTGAGGTCATCGAGTTGCTGGTGTCAGTAGGCCAGACCGTGGCCGAAAACGACTCTTTGCTAGTGTTAGAAAGCGACAAGGCTGCTATGGAAATACCCGCACCGATCGGTGGCGTGGTAAAAGCTATTGCTATCAATCTTGGTGATCAGGTGAGGTCCGGTACAGAAATCCTTACGCTGGAAACTGAGGGTGCTGAGGAAGAACCTGAGAACGACGACAGTGCCGAAAGCGACAGTGCAGCAAGTGATAGGCCTAAAACGTCTGAAGCAAAGGCAAACACGCAGGAGCAGAGTAAGGATTCAAAATCAGAGTCAGATGACAAATCGGCTGCTGATAACGGCTCAGTTCAAACCAGTGAAGAGACTGTATCTGTACCAGATTTGGGTACTGATGATGAAGTTGAAATCATCGAAATGCATGTCAGTGAAGGCGATAGCATTGCCGCTGACGACCCCCTGCTAACTCTGGAATCTGACAAGGCGGCTATGGATGTGCCTGCGCCAAGTGCAGGCGTCGTGACTGCCTTGTTGGTTAAAGTTGGTGACAAGGTTAAAACAGGGGCTGAAATACTGAAGCTCAAAACCACCCGAGATAGTGAAACCTCAGGCAGCGAAGAGGCGGAGTCGGGAACGGAATCTGCGAGCAGAGCGCAACCTGAAAATGCCCAGGAATCAGGCAAGGCGGAAATTGACACGAAGCAAGGCGCAGTTCCAGCTTCTGACGATCTGGCGCTTGCCACGCCCGAGCCTAAATCGGGAGAACGAGTATATGCCGGCCCGGCAGTGCGCAAACTGGCGCGTGAATTGGGTGTTGAATTGGGGCAAGTTTCAGGCACAGGTGCCAGGAATAGAATTACCAAGGAAGACCTGCACGAGTTTGTAAAGGGTCGCATAAGTGGTGCTTCTTCGGGAACCAGTGTCGCAAGCCAGATGCCTGATATCGACTTTAGTAAATTTGGCGAAGTTGAAAAGGTTGAGCGAACCAAGCTGGACAAGCTTACTGCTGCCAATATGCATCGCAACTGGACGTCGGTGCCACACGTGGCCCAGTTCCATGAGGCTGATGTTACTGAACTCGAAGCCTTTCGTGCTCAACTTAAGCCGGAGTCTGAACGTAAGGGCGTCAAATTAACGTTTTTACCGTTCTTGCTTAAGGCTTGCGCCAGAAGCCTGCAGGAATATCCGCAGTTTAATGTGTCGCTACATTCTTCAGGCGAATACCTCTTTCAGAAAAAGTACATTCATATCGGTGTTGCAGTTGCCACTGAAGCTGGTCTGGTTGTTCCAGTTTTGCGAGATGTTGACAAGAAATCGATTTGGGAATTGGCTGCCGAGATAATCGAGCTGACTGACAAAGCCAAGGCGCGCAAATTATCCCGAGAAGACATGCAAGGTGCATGCTTTACCATATCCAGTCTTGGTGCGATCGGGGGCACCGGGTTTATACCAATAGTCAACGCGCCAGAAGTTGCAATTCTCGGTGTGGCGAAAACGCAAACCAAACCGGTCTATATTGATGGTGAACTCAAACCGCGTAGCATGCTGCCACTGACTCTTGCCTATGATCATAAAGCAGTCAATGGCGTAGACGGCGGGCTATTCGCAACTTATCTGGTTAAGTTATTGGGCGATATTCGACATATACTGGTCTAAAGGGTTCAGTACGCAGGATAGAAAAGCGTAACTTCATCTGAGCTCAGTGTATGAATCTGACAGCCATAAGCCTGACTCAGGCAATCTGCAGTCAAGACGTCCCCGATGTCACCTTGTAGCGTTTCACCATTTCCCATTAGCAATAACACTTTATTGCAGAACCTGGCTGCAAGATTGATGTCATGCGTGGCCATGAGCATGCCTGATTGGCCTTTGGTAATTGCATCGGAGAGGATTGACATCATCTTCATCTGGAATGCCAGATCCAGATGATTGCTGGGCTCATCCAGCAACAAGAGGCGCGGTGCTTGTGCCAGCAACATAGCCAATGCGACGCGCTGACTTTCTCCTCCTGACAGGCTGTCCATTTGTCGTTCGGCAAATTGATTGAGTTCCAGCGCTTCGAGCATTTGTTTCGCTATGGCAATGTCCTCGGGTGTATCCTGAATAATGGACTGAACATGCGGGTGCCGGCCCAGCATTACGGTTTCCATTACGGTTGCAGGCACCATGTTAATGGCCTGTTGAAACAAAATGCCAATTTTCAAGGCAAGTTCTCTACGGGACAACTCCTGCATTGGCTTGGATTCAATTAAAATTTGTCCGGAATCCGCTGCATATAGTCCAAGGATACTGTGCAAGAGCGTGGTTTTCCCAACGCCATTGGGGCCTAACACCGCCCATCGGTCATATTCATTCACCTGCAAGCTGAGATCGCGGCAGATGACCTTGCCGCCGATGCTTAAATTGAGCTTGTTGGTTGCGAGAATGTTCATAACTAGTTTCTGATGGTGCTGCGTAAGATTATCAAGAAGGCAGGCACTCCTATGACGGCCGTGACAACACCAACTGGAAGCTGTTGCGGCGCAATGATAGTGCGTGCAACACTGTCTGCAATGACCAGAAAGCTTCCTCCGAGTAGCACCGAACAGGGAATGAGCAGTCTGTGATCCCTGGCGCCTACCATACGTAACAAGTGGGGAATAACGAGGCCGACGAATCCTACCGACCCTGCAATAGTGACTGCAGTCGCAGTAAACAATGATGCGGCGAAATACAGACCAATACGAAGTCTGGCTACTGGAACGCCAAGGCTTGCTGCGACGAGTTCTCCGCGCATCAGAACATTGAGTGACCTGCTGGCGAGCAAGCCAATAACCAGTCCCGCCAATAGCAATATCATATGGCCCCAATTCACCTGACTTTGCGACAGATCGCCCATAAGCCAGAACAACATGCTTTGCACGCTGTTGGTCGAACTTGTCGTCAGCAGGATATTGATTACAGCTCCCCATCCGGCAGACACGACCACACCAGTAAGTAATAGCCGGGTAACAGACCAGCGACCGAACTTATTGGCAATGCCGAATACGAGTAAGACTGAAAAAAGCGCGCCAGCAAATGCGCCATTGGTTAACCAGAATCCTCCCAGGCCCAACAGGATCGCTGAGAGTGCCCCTACAGCAGCGCCCCCGGAGATGCCAAGGATATAGGGGTCAGCCAGTGGGTTGCGCAGCAACACTTGCATGATGACGCCGGAAAGGGCCAGCAATCCACCAGTGGTAAAAGCCGATAATGTGCGTGGTATTCGAATTTCACGCAATATCTGGGTTTGTACGCTGGTATCCGGAGAGAAGAGCGCTGAAGAGATGTCGCGCCAACCAAGATCGACGCTGCCGCTCATAAGAGAGATACCAAGAGATACGACTGCCAGAAGGCACAATCCCGACAACAGTAGAAGATGCCGGGAGCTAATCAAGCGCCGCACCCACTACCTTTTTCACTACTAGTGGCCGCTCTGTAGTTATGACTTTGTTATTCATGCCGTCATTATATGACATGCGCTTTGGAATAGGCGTTTGTCGCCTTCAAATAGTTCGAAGATTATTAAGCCGCAGACGCAGGAGTGGTACACTGCCATTCTCGCATTAGTTTAAAACCCGAAACAGGTACAGAACAGGAGGAGATCCAATGCCATCATTCGATATTGTATCTGAGGTAGATATGCATGAGCTTAATAATGCACTTGATCAATCGAATCGTGAGATTGGTACCCGCTTTGATTTCAAGGGTGTTGACGCATCTTTCAAACTTAATGATGCGGCCGATATCGAAGTAAATGCCGAAGTTGATTTCCAAATACAACAAATGCTGGAGATTCTACGAGGCAAACTCATAAAGCGGGGTGTGGATGCCAAAAGCTTGCAGGAAGGGGAAGTTGTCACCACTGGACAAAAGGCGATGATGCCGGTCAAGGTTCAACAAGGTATCGACGGGGATTTGGCGCGCAAGATCGTCAAAATGATCAAGGAAACCAAGATCAAGGTACAAACAGCTATTCAGGGTGAAAAGCTCAGAGTAACCGGTAAGAAACGTGATGATCTGCAACAAGTCATCGCAATGTTGAAGGATGCGAAACTGGGTATTCCACTTCAATACGATAATTTTCGCGACTAGAGATCAGTTCAACAATGACCAAAGCTACAGTTGAGCCCGCAGTTACTCCTCCCAAAAGTGCTTACGGCTGGAAAGAAATTATTAAGTCCTGCCGCGAGCCTCGCGTTGTCGCAATGCTCGCGCTCGGTTTCGCTGCTGGCCTGCCGTTCATGCTTACTGGTAACACGTTGGGTGCCTGGCTCAGGAGCGAAGACACTGATCTGGCGGCCATTGGTTTTCTATCCTGGGTTGGCCTGGCTTATTCATTCAAATTTGTCTGGGCTCCAGCTCTCGATTCATTTAAAATACCGTTGATAGGGCGGCTTGGCAAGCGGCGCAGTTGGATAATTTTGGCCCAGCTTGGTGTGATCACCGGGCTCTTCGCAATGTCATTGATTGGGCCCGAAGGTGGGCTGGTTTTATTTGGGATATTTGCACTGGTCGTGGCGTTTTCGTCAGCCACGCAGGATATTGCAATCGACGCCTGGCGCATTGAAATATCCAGAAGTGCTGAAGAGCTGGGTTTGATGTCGGCGGCCTACCAGCTTGGGTATCGTGCCGCTATTCTCATTACCAACGCATTCATATTCAATATTGCAGCACGCACGGGATGGGAATTTTCCTATGTGCTAATGGCAGTGTTAATGATGGCGGGAGTGGCGGCCGCGTTTTTTGCTGCCGAACCTTCCAGCGAAACAAGTGCGGTTGCCACCGTGCATGGTTCAGCCAGGCCGGCCGCATTGAAATGGACGCCCCGCAGACTCTACGAATTTTTGATTAACCCTTTCGTAGTTTTTTTCAAGCAACACGGTAATAAAGCTCTGCTCTTGCTGGTTGCCATCAGCCTCTATCGCCTGCCTGATTTTATTATGGGTCCTATGGTTAATCCGTTTTACCAGGATCTGGGGCTTTCTAATGATGCCATTGGTGCTATGCGGGCTGGCGTGGGCTTATGGGCGACTATTGCCGGGGTTGCGGCTGCAGGGTTTTGCGTTGTGCGACTCGGTTTTGTGCCTACTCTGGTTCTGGGCGCGTTTCTGGCACCGGCATCGAATCTTGGGCTCACTTTCATGGCGACGCAGGGGCCTGAATTGAGTGCTTTTGCAGTGGCGTTGTCTATGGAAAACTTTTCTGAAGGCTTCTCAGGGACGGCATTGATCGCGTGGATGTCGAGCCTGACTACGTTTGGGTATGCCGCCACACAGTACGCATTGTTGTCGTCTTTTTACACAATTCTGGGAAAAATCCTGAAAGGACTGTCTGGTGTCGCTGTGAACGAGTTGGAGACGATGTTTGGATTGATTCCAGCGTACGGCGTATTTTTCGCTTGTACGGCAGCGATTGGTATTCCTTCCATACTGGTTGCCATGTGGGCAGGTCGCGTTCACGAGCGATCTATGGTTGCCACTGATGCCGCCCCATAGACACACGCCCATCGGAAACCTTTACAGCTTCCTGCTCTAATAACGCTTTTTGACGCTTCCAGGCCTCGCTTTGTTTAGGGAAAGCAATGCGTCCACCACTGCGCAGTACCCGAAACCAGGGGATTCTGGATTTCGGTGGTAAATTCTTCATCACATGCCCGACATACCTGGCATAACCGGGAAGATCCGCGAGCCTAGCAACTTGACCATAACTGGCGACTTTGCCTTCTGGAATCTGGTTAACAACTTGCCAGATACGGGCCTTTTTTTCAGGTTCCTCTTGTCTCAAACCAATGCCTTTAGTTCGTGTTAGAGTGCCCCCATTATATAAGCTCACCGGGAGATTTTTGTGCGCTTTCTTTTTCTGATTTTCATTGCTGTTCCTCTGGTCGAAATGCTGCTGCTGTTTGAGGTCAGCGAACGTATTGGTGGATTCACGACGCTGGGGCTGGTAGTTGCTACTGCGGTCATTGGCGTACAGATACTGAAACGACAAGGTTTTTCCACGCTGACCCGGGCTAATCGCAGGCTGGAGTCCGGGGAATTGCCAGCGCAGGAGATTGTCGAAGGTATGATGCTGGCTGGCGCCGGGGCACTGCTTCTCACACCAGGATTCCTGACGGATACCATAGGGTTTATCTTTCTCACAGGACCGCTACGGCGCCCGCTGGCTCGCCGCATTATGCGTTCCGGAGTGATCCATGCTGCCGGTGGTGGAGCCCGGTCCGGGTTCAGCTTTTACAGTGGCACTAGATACCGCAAGCCTGATTCTGACGCTGGCAATGTATACGAGGGCGAGTACAGGGATGAATCCGGCCAATCACACACTGAAATCGGTAAAAAGTCTGATCCTTCGGATAGGTCAGGGCGTCAGGAATAAGTTAATAAATTCAACAAGATAGAAAAACCCTCTCAGAAAGCAGAAAAAATTGCCGGTATTTTGACGTCAAGCCATTGAAATCTCACAGGCTATCCCCATCTACCTGACAACATTGGCTGTCCGGTGATTCGGCATATTGACTATGTCTCGGACAATACAAGGTGACAAACACGCGATCCAGGGCCACCGGGGCCAGGTTCTCGTGTCTTTCAATTCTGATTGATAACTCAGTTTCAGGAGTAATGAATGATGAAAATCCGGCCTTTACAAGATCGTGTCGTGGTGCGTCGCACGGAAGAGGAAACAACCACTGCGGGAGGTATTGTTCTACCTGGTTCGGCCGCGGAAAAACCTGCACAGGGAGAAGTGGTTGCCGTAGGTCCTGGCAAGCGTCAGGAGAACGGTGAGACTCAGCCTGTAGACTTAAAAGTGGGTGATACCGTGGTCTTTGGCAAGTATTCCAGCAATACCGTAAAAATCGGTGACGAAGAATTGCTGATATTGAGTGAGAGTGAAATCTACGGCGTTATCGAATCTTGATAACAATCCAGTTATTCGACTCCAAAATATTCATTTAGTTAAAAACGGGAATTAGGAAAAATGGCTAAAGAAGTGAAATTCGGCGATTCAGCACGCCAGAAACTGTTGGACGGTGTCAATGTTCTCGCGAATGCCGTGAAAGTTACACTTGGCCCGAAAGGCCGCAACGTGGTGCTGGATAAATCATTCGGTGCACCTACAGTGACAAAAGATGGCGTATCGGTTGCCAAAGAAATCGAACTCGAAGATAAATTCGAAAACATGGGTGCGCAGATGGTCAAGGAAGTTGCCTCCCAAACTTCAGACGTTGCCGGTGACGGAACTACTACTGCAACGGTGCTTGCTCAATCAATCCTTAATGAAGGACTGAAATCAGTTGCTGCAGGCATGAATCCAATGGACCTCAAGCGCGGTATCGATAAAGCAGTGACCGCGATGGTTGCAGAAGTGGGCAAACTGTCAACACCATGTAACGAGTCAAAAGCAATTGCCCAGGTCGGCACAATTTCAGCTAACTCAGATGACCAGGTTGGACAGATTATTGCTGAAGCGATGGAAAAAGTTGGCAAGGAAGGCGTGATCACAGTTGAAGAAGGGTCAGGTCTGGATAACGAACTGGACGTTGTTGAAGGTATGCAGTTTGACCGCGGCTATCTTTCCGCATATTTCATCAATAATCAGGACAATATGATGGCTGATCTGGAAGATCCTCTCATCCTCCTGGTAGATAAAAAGATTTCCAATATTCGCGAAATGTTGCCTCTGCTCGAAGGTGTGGCCAAAGCAGGTCGTCCTTTACTGGTAGTTGCAGAAGATGTTGAAGGCGAAGCGCTTGCTACACTGGTTGTGAACAATATGCGCGGTATTGTGAAAGTTGCTGCGGTTAAGGCGCCAGGTTTTGGTGACCGTCGCAAGGCCATGCTGGAAGACATCGCGGTTCTCACAGGCGGCACAGTTATTTCTGAAGAAGTAGGCCTCAACCTCGAAGGTGCAACAATTGATGATCTGGGTTCTGCCAAGCGCGTTCAGGTCAGCAAGGAAAACACTACAATTATTGATGGCGCCGGCGATGCCAAGGCAATTGAGGGGCGCGTTAACCAAATTCGTGCCCAGATTGAAGATACATCTTCAGATTATGACCGCGAGAAACTGCAGGAGCGTGTAGCCAAGCTGGCTGGTGGTGTTGCAGTAATCAAGGTTGGTGCGAGTACTGAAATCGAAATGAAAGAGAAGAAAGCACGAGTCGAAGACGCGTTGCATTCAACTCGCGCTGCCGTTGAAGAGGGTGTAGTACCTGGCGGAGGTGTGGCTCTTGTTCGTGCATTGCAAGCTGTTGAGGGTCTCAAGGGTGATAACGAAGATCAGGACGTAGGTATTGCTCTGCTGCTGAAAGCAGTAACAGCTCCATTACGTCAAATCGTTGAGAATGCCGGTGAAGAAGGATCCGTAATCCTGGACAAGGTTAAGGCTGGTAAAGGTAATTATGGATTTAATGCAGCGTCTGGTGAGTACGGCGACATGCTTGAAATGGGTATTCTCGACCCTGCCAAAGTCACTCGTACTGCACTGCAGGCGGCTGGCTCTGTAGCTGGTTTGATGATCACTACCGAGGCGATGGTCGCCGAGATACCGGAAGAGAAGCCGGCGATGCCTGATATGGGTGGTATGGGCGGCATGCCCGGCATGATGTAAAAATCGTGTTTCTGGAGGCCTAAAGCCTCCATCACTTCGTCAGCCCGGTCTTTTTGTTGCTCATGTAGGATTGTCTACATTGCGCCCAGAAAGCCCGGGCTTTCTCGTCCTGGAGTCTTTATTCACCCCATATTTCCTAATTCTCGTTTGATTGAAAATAGTACTTTTTCTCGGGACACAAAAATGGCAGCCAATGGCTGCCTTTTTTAAGCTGTTGAGAATCAGGCTTTGGCCAGATTCTCGTTTGCGAAATCCCAGTTGACCAGATTCTCTATAAAGCAGGTCAGGAAGTCGGGACGCCGGTTCTGAAAGTCGAGGTAATAGGCATGTTCCCATACGTCGCACACGAGGATCGGAGTTTTGCCTTCGGTAAGCGGAGTCTCGGCATTGGCGCTCTTGGCAATTTCCAGTTTTCCGCCATTGCTGACCAGCCAAACCCAGCCGCTGCCAAATTGGCCTACACCACCTGCAACGAATTCCTTCTTGAAGTCATCGAAGCTGCCAAATGCATCGTTAATAGCGCCCGCTATAGCTCCGGATGGCGCTCCGCCACCGTTGGGGCTCAGGCAGTTCCAGAAAAAACTGTGGTTGTAATGCTGACCTACGTTGTTAAAAAGTGCGCCGCCTTTTTCAGCAGCGGCCTTGACCAGGTCTTCAAGGGTTTCGCCGGTTATGCCGGACTCTTCGACCAACTCGCTCCCTTTAACCACATAAGCATTGTGGTGTTTACCGTGGTGAAAATCCAATGTATTAGCTGACATATGTGGCTCAAGCGCATCTTTCGCGAATGGCAGATCGGGTAGGGTTAAGCTCATAAAATCCTCTTTTTACTAAATCAAAAATCAGTATTTACGCGTACAACAAACCACCGGATCAACACTATTCAGTGGATCAATGCAATATCAGGTGGAGTACGCGACGCTCGGTATATGGTAATAGAAATAGCGATAGAATTAATGGCAGAACTAAAACACCCGGCAGAGCCGGGTGTTGTCTTAGTCGGTGTCTAACTGTATGTTCTCGCTATAGGTATTGCATAACCAAGAGTAGAACGGCGGCAAGACCCACTCCGCAGTGAATGACTCCGACCACGCTTGCCATTGGCCCCATCTTGCCTTTGATGGCATTCAGCTCAAGTGCCAGAATAAGTACTACACAGATAATTGCTGCCAGGTCGCTGACACCGCCTTCCAGGGACATGGGCGCGCGACCCAGGCCGTTAAGATGGGCGGAGGCCCCCATGAAGAAAAGCATGGGCAGCGAAAAGAGGGTGTTGGTTCTCGATGCCAGGCCTGCTTTACCTTGCGCACCTGCAGCTTCGGGCAGTGCTTCGCCACCGCCAAGCACGTTTTCGTTCGATGCCATGACTATTTTCTGATTGGGCCAAATGATCAGCCAGACGTTCAGGAACATCAACGTACCCAGCAACATGCCGACTACAATATAGAAGTTTACAGCGTTACCAAGAAAACCGGCTAATGCCACACCAGAGATAAAAGTAAACAACGCGCCATAGCGGAACCACCATAAAGCTCGTGGCACGAGTTTGGAAATTGCAGAGGATTTCGCAGCGGCATCGGTCTCTTTAAAATACTCTGTCTGGACGAAATTGAAGTAATACAGCAATCCGATCCAGGCAACACCTGCGAAGAAATGGATCCAGCGAAACAGATAGGCGATTAAATTTTCTAATTCCATGTGAGAGCCCTCATGCTTTGTATTGGTTCTAATTAGGTATTTTTGGTTTTTATTGTACCTGCCAGCACTGTATGGCTCGCGTACCAGGTAGACTGACTTATGGTATCAGTGCCAGAACGCTTAGTCATCTAGTAAGATTGGCTACTGACCGCAATTTTTAGGATAATAGTGATATATGCGTGATAACGATGATTTGAAGAACATACCGCCCATGGTGCCGGATCGCGACGACGTGGATTCTCACCTGAGTAACCGGAGATCCCAAAGCCAGGAAATTGTGCGGGGTGGATATCGTGCAGAAAAGGTCCGGGTCAGCACGTGGCCAGTGCGAATTATGCTTTTCCTGCTCACTGCCAGCGTAATTGGAGGTGTTTACGGGGCATACTACATGTATGAGGAGTACGTGTACGATCTGCGACAGACTGAACTCCGCCTGGGTGATCTGGAGCGGCGACTGGCGCTTACCGGTGAAGATGCGGAGGAGTCTGCTGTTGCAATCATGGATGAAGTGGAAAAAACCATCGAGCAGTACGATTTACTGTGGGCTAACTGGCGCAATAATAACCGTACAATCGAAGATATCCGCTCCGAGATTGCACGACTTGAACTGGCCAATCAGGGTCAGGACGAAATTGCAGCAAACAATAGTCAGGCGATTGCCAATGCAAACCAGTCCCTGATGGCACGTGAAACCCAAATTAATCGTCTTAGCCAGGAGTTGGCGCAAGTGACATCCAGTATGTCTGCCATGGATGCGGATTTGAAGGAATTGCAGGCGCTACGCTCTGATATAGAGTCCATTAGACAATCGGTAAATAGCGGTGACAGCACGTTGCTTGGGCTGGTCGGCCGCATCGAAAACATGGAGCAGTCGATGGAATCAGTTAACGCGCACAGACTGCAAGTCAATGAGAGTCTGTTCCGT
>CAYOND010000026.1:21010-35115 GCA_964405225.1 uncultured Pseudohongiella sp. | reverse complement strand
ACGCCAAATCAAAAGGCTCTGACAAGGGTGACAGCGGCAAGAGCGAGAGTGGCAAGAGCGAGAGTGGCAAAAGTGAGAGCGGCAAGAGTGATGCCGGGAAAACTGCAGCAGCCAAGCCTGCCAAGACCGCATCAACCTCGAGCAAATCAGCCGAATAGACCATGGCAGTTCTGGCTGCTGGGGAATTAACAGGAATTACAGGATTAGTGTATGCGTAGCCATTATTGTGGTGAATTAAATGAAGCTCATGTGGACCAGGAGGTCACACTGTGTGGCTGGGTTCATCGTCGCCGCGACCATGGTGGGGTTATTTTTCTCGACTTGCGAGATCGTGATGGCATCTCCCAGGTGGTTTTTGACCCGGATACCGTTGAGAGCTTTGCCATCGCTGAAGGCGTGCGCAATGAATTTGTCGTAAAGGTAGTTGGCCGCGTCAGATTGCGTCCGGAAGGCACCATGAATGCGGATATGCCTACGGGCAAAATCGAGGTGCTGGGCAAGCAACTGGAAATTCTCAACGAAGCCAGGACGCCTGCTTTCCAGCTTGATGAGCATGCCGAAGTCGGCGAAGACGTGCGCTTGCGGTTTCGCTATATCGACCTGCGTCGTCCTGAAATGGCCGAGCGCTTGCGATTTCGCTCCAAGGTAACCAATACCGTACGTAATTTCCTCGATGACAACGGGTTTCTCGATATCGAAACGCCGCTGTTGACCAAGGCCACTCCAGAGGGCGCTCGCGACTATCTGGTACCGAGCCGAACTCACCAGGGCAAGTTCTTTGCATTGCCGCAATCACCCCAGTTATTCAAGCAGATTCTCATGGCATCTGGCATGGATCGCTATTATCAGATTGCCAAGTGCTTCCGCGATGAAGACTTGCGCGCTGATCGCCAGCCGGAATTTACCCAGATCGATGTCGAGACTTCATTCATGGATGAAGAGGGCATCATGTCCATAATGGAAAAGCTCATCAGCCAGGTATTCAAGACGCACCTGGATGTAGACCTGGGTGAATTCCCTCGCCTGAGCTATGCCGAGGCCATGCGGCGCTATGGATCCGACAAGCCGGACCTGCGCGTGAATCTGGAGTTGATCGACATTGCCGACCTGATGAAGGATGTGGACTTCAAGGTATTCAGTGGCCCGGCTAATGATGCGGGCAGTCGCGTTGTTGTGTTGCGCGTACCGGGTGGGGCGGAACTGAGCCGTAAAGTGATAGACGATTACACGAAGTTTGTCGGGATTTACGGAGCCAAAGGCCTGGCCTGGGTCAAAATCAATGATCTGGCTGCCGGCATGGAAGGCTTGCAATCACCGATTTTGAAATTCATGCCGGAAGAAAAAGTGCAGGAGCTGTTGAAGCGCATTAACGCAGAAAACGGCGATATCCTGTTTTTTGGCGCAGACAAAACACGCGTCGTTAACGAAGCCATGGGCGCTCTGCGTCTCAGGGTGGCGCAGGACACCAATCAGGTGGGATCCGGATGGGCACCTTTATGGGTTGTGGATTTTCCCATGTTCGAAAAGGAGTCCGATGGCAGCCTTAACTCGCTGCACCATCCATTTACGTCTCCTTCTTGCGATGCGGACAGCCTCGCAGCAGATCCCGAGAATGCGTTGTCGCGAGCCTATGACATGGTTCTCAATGGCACCGAGCTAGGTGGCGGCTCGATCCGTATCAACAAGCCCGCAATGCAGCAGGCGGTTTTCAAAGTGTTGGGCATAGGTGACGAAGAAGCGCAGGAGAAGTTTGGCTTTCTGCTGGACGCACTAAGCTATGGTTGCCCGCCCCATGGCGGTATTGCCTTCGGCCTCGATCGTTTGATCATGCTGATGACAGGAGCCACCTCCATCCGGGACGTCATAGCGTTTCCGAAGACCCAGTCAGCAGCCTGTCCGCTTACAGATGCGCCAGGTAATGTATCCGCGCAACAATTGCGTGAATTGAATATCAAGCTGCGGGAACAACCCAAGGCTGAAACAGACGAATCAAAATAAGTCACAGGAACAAGTAACAGGAAGGTAACGAGGTAGGCTATGGCAGGTCACAGTAAATGGGCCAACATCAAGCACCGGAAGGCCGGGCAGGATGCCAAGCGCGGCAAGATATTCACCAAGATAATTCGTGAGATTACTGTTGCTGCCCGCTTGGGTGGCGAAACCATCGCCGATAATCCCCGTTTACGAGCGGTAGTCGACAAGGCGCTGGCCGCCAATATGACTCGCGATACTATCGATCGCGCGATCGCCCGGGGTGCAGGAACAGGCGAGAGCGACAATGTCGAAGAGTTGGTTTATGAAGGTTATGGCCCCGGCGGAGTCGCAATATTGCTGGAGACCATGACTGACAACAAGAATCGCACCGTCGCCGAAGTGCGCCATGGTTTTAGCAAATTTGGTGGCAATCTGGGCACGGATGGCTCGGTGGCGTACCTGTTCGAAAAGACTGGCATCATTCATTTCGCCCCTGGCGCGAATGAAGAAGCCATTATGGAAGCGGCGCTGGAGGCCGGCGCTCACGACCAGGTGACCAATAGTGATGGCAGCATCGATGTCATGACTTCGCTGGAAACTTTCGGACCTGTGCAGGACGCACTGAAAAATGCCAGCCTTGAATGGGAAAGTGCCGAAATGACCATGCTGGCCTCTACCGAAGTTGAACTGGATCACGATGGTGCCGAAACACTACTTAAGCTGGTAGAACATCTGGAAGATCTGGATGACGTACAGAATGTCTACTCCAACGCCCATATCTCTGACGAGGTGGCGGCTCAACTCTAAGCACTGGCGCTCATTGCCGGGCAGGTTCGGTAGTCATGGCCCTTATACTGGGCATTGATCCTGGTTCACGTGTGACCGGTTTTGGTCTGATCAACGCCACCGGCAATAAACTCGAATATGTCCACTGCGGTTGCATCCGCACTGAAATCGAGTCATTGCCTGAACGCCTTAAAATCATCTTCGCCGAACTGTGTGACGTCATCGAGCGTTATGCGCCGCAACAGGCAGCCATAGAAGAAGTGTTCATGGGCAGAAATGCCGGCGCTGCCCTGAAGCTGGGCCAGGCGCGCGGCGCAGCCATGGTTGCCTGTTTGCATCATGAACTACCGGTCGATGAGTATTCTGCGCGCAAGGTGAAACAGGCCGTGGTAGGTGCGGGCGCGGCTGAAAAAGGCCAGGTGCAGCACATGGTCAAAGCCCTGCTCAAGATAAGTGATAACATAGCTGAAGACGCGGCAGATGCGCTGGCAGTTGCCATTTGCCATGCCAATACCCAGGCAAGTCTCATTCGGATGTCAGGGGCCCGCTCATTCAGCAGGAAGAGATTTAAGCAGTGATCGGACAAATACGCGGAGTGCTGATTGAAAAAAATCCACCGGAGATAATGGTGGACGTGCAAGGCGTGTGCTATGAGGTGCACGTGCCAATGAGCACGCTGTTTCAACTGCCTGAGCTGGGCAAGAATGTGTTGCTGCATACCCATTTCGTCGTACGCGAAGACGCCCAGCAGCTCTTTGGATTTATCAACACCAAAGACAAGTCGATGTTTCGTGCGTTGATCAAGGTTAACGGTGTCGGACCGAAGATGGCGCTGACGATTCTTTCGGGTATGGAAACCGATGATTTTGTGCGAACGGTTCGCAATAATGACGTCAATGCCATGGTCAGTATGCCGGGCATCGGGAAGAAAACTGCCGAACGCCTGATAATTGAAATGCGCGACAGACTCGATGAGTGGTCATCAGCATCTGCCGACGTGGCGGTCGCTGCTGGCGATGGCAAACCGAATGTAAACACATTTTCGCGCGATGCCGAGACTGCATTAATTGGATTGGGTTATAAGCCCCAGCAGGCAGCCCGGGCCATCGCCGGCGTATTGAAAGACAATGAGGACATTGCCGACAGCGAAGTGCTGATTCGTCTGGCGCTCAAGAGCATGGCCTAGCCCTGCAGGATTGAATGAATGAATGAAGAACGACTGATATCTGCAGTAGGAGACCTGGAGGAGGACCGGCAGGATCGTGCTATCCGACCGATACACCTCAAGGACTACGTGGGTCAGTCAGAAGTTAAAGAGCAGATGGATATATTTATCAGTGCTGCTCGTAATCGCAAGGAGCCCCTTGACCACACTCTGGTATTTGGTCCTCCGGGGTTGGGCAAGACCACATTGGCCAATATTATCGCCAATGAGATGCAGGTCTCTATCAAAACCACTTCCGGGCCGGTGCTGGAAAAAGCCGGTGACCTTGCTGCCATGTTGACCAATCTCGATGAAGGGGATGTGCTGTTTATCGATGAGATACATCGTCTGAGTCCAGCCATCGAGGAAATCCTTTATCCGGCCATGGAGGATTACCAGCTGGATATTATGATAGGTGAGGGACCGGCGGCCCGATCTATCAAGTTAGACCTGCCCCCTTTTACATTGGTTGGGGCTACCACGCGAGCAGGTCTGTTGACTTCACCGCTGCGCGATCGCTTCGGCATTATCCAGCGACTGGAATTTTATTCCATTGAAGAGTTAAGCAGTATCGTAATTCGTTCAGCCAGTATTCTGGGCACTACTATAGATAAGGAGGGTGCCGCTGAAATCGCCAAACGTTCGCGTGGCACTCCGCGCATCGCCAATCGATTATTGCGCCGGGTCAGAGACTATTCCGAGGTCAAGGGCGACGGCCAGGTCAATCTGGGCAGTGCAGAAAAAGCACTTGATATGCTCAGCATCGACAAGAATGGCTTCGATCATATGGACCGCCGCCTGTTGATGACCATGATTGAAAAATTCGATGGTGGTCCGGTAGGCATAGATAGCCTGGCGGCGGCGATCAGCGAAGAGCGGGATACTATTGAGGACATTCTAGAGCCATACCTGATTCAGCAGGGTTTTATGATGCGCACCCCTCGTGGCCGCGTGGTGACCCAATATGCCTACCGCCATTTCGGACTAAAGCCCTCGCAGGCACTGGATGACCTCTTTACTCAGGAAACCGACCCGGAATCCGCAGCGAAGACATAATTGAGCCATATTTCACCAGCATTCTGCCGGTATTGATCTTTGCGTAGTTAGTTTTGTCCCGTTAAATCGAAATTCCCGAAACTATTTCACCAATTGGCCGAATAAACCCAGTGAAATCACGGATTTCCTGACGATTTTTCCTGTCAAAGATATACTTTTGACTGCATTGCTTTTGAAGATTTGGAGACCATTACGTGGACCAGGGAATAAGTACACTGGAGCTGATATTAAACGCGAGCCTGCCGGTTCTGATCGTCATGCTGATCTTGCTGGGCCTGTCGGTGTTGTCCTGGGTGCTGATTATCCAGCGCTGGCTGGTGGTTTCGGCGGCCCAGAAGGGTGTGTTCAGCTTTGAAGACAGGTTCTGGTCCGGCATGGACCTGAGCCAGCTTTATAAGGAAGGCACCCAGATGCAGAAAGATGGCGACCAGCTCGTGGGTATGGAAAATATCTTTCGCGCCGGTTTCAAGGAATTCATGCGGCTGCGGCAACAGGGATCGGTGGACAAGGAAGCCATCATGGAAGGGACCCAGCGCGCCATGCGCGTGGCCTATTCACGGGAAGAGGGCAAGCTGGAAAAACACCTGCCTTACCTGGCAACAGTCGGCTCGGTTTCACCTTATATAGGTTTGTTCGGTACGGTCATCGGTATCATGAATGCCTTTATCGGACTGGCCAACCAGGCCCAGGCCACTTTGCAGGTAGTAGCGCCGAACATCGCTGAAGCCCTGTTTGCTACCGGACTGGGCTTGTTCGCGGCAATTCCGGCGGTCGTGGCCTATAACCGTTATTCATCCTCGGTTGAAAACATCACGAGTAGCTATATTACTTTCAGTGATGAGTTCTCCAGCATTCTTCACCGCCAGATTCACAGCAACTAACACAGCAGATTAGCGGAACCTCATCATGGAAATCATGGTTCGAAAAAAGCGCAAGCCGATGAGTGAAATCAATGTGGTGCCCTACATTGACGTCATGCTGGTTTTGCTGATCGTGTTCATGGTTACAGCGCCACTATTGAATCAGGGTATAGAGGTCGATCTGCCACAGGCTAATAATGAGCCGCTGGATATCGATGAAAACCTCGAGACGCTGGTCGTGTCGATTACCTCCGAGGGTGAATATTTTCTCAGTCTTGGCGCCACGGGTGATGAAAGAGAATCGCTGAGTCTGGAAGCTGTTGCCGATCGAGTCGGTCGTGTTCTGGGTGCCAATCCTGAAATTCAGGTCCTGATCGAGGGAGACACCAATGCCAATTGGGGCGCGATGATTACGCTTATAACCGCGTTGCAACAGGCAGGCATGGTGAGTCCGAGTTTCATTACACAGCCGCTGGATAGTATTTAAATCGTCATGAATTCACCCATGCAGCAACTGGTCATCTATAACGGCTACCCCTTGTCGGTAGTCGCTGCGGTCGGGCTGCACATTCTGTTGCTGGCGGCGGTGATCTATTGGCAATCCAGCAGTAACAGAACCGAGGCGCTGGAACTGGTGCAACCGACGGTGATCAAGGCGCTGTTTATTGATGAGAATCCACAGGTGATTAACCAGCAAAACCTGGAGCGTCAACGCATAGAACGCATCGAGCAGCAACGCCTGGAGCGGGAGCGTGAACAGCAGCGTCAGGCCGATGAGGCCGCACGACAGGCAGAGGCGGAACGCCAGCGCCAGCAGGAAGCGGCAGAGCGAGCGGCGTTGCTTGAACGACAAGAACTGGAACGCCTGCGGCAGGAGCAATTGCAAAGGGAGCGTGACCTGCAAGCACAAGCTGAAGCCGAGGCGGAGCGCCGCCGTCAGCAACAGGCTGAGGCCGAGGCACAACGAGAGCGAGAGGCAGAAGCACGCCGTCAGCGTGAAAACGCCGCCGCCCAGGAGGCCGCAGCACAGGCAGCGCGTACCGAATATGAACTGGTGCAAAGTGCGACAGCGATTATTCAGCGCTATGTACAGGAACAATGGTCACGTCCGCCCAGCGCACGCAATGGTATGCGTGCCGTGCTACGTATTCAGATGCTTCCGACCGGTGACGTGACTAACGTTACTATCGTGGAATCAAGCAACGACCCGGCTTTTGACAGATCCGCTGAAACCGCGGTTTTTCGAGCTGCACCATTTACAGAACTACAGAATTTACCGATTAATATTTTTAATCAGAATTTCCGTACACTGTCACTGATCTTCCAACCAGAGGACTTGTTAAATTGAAGTTACGAACAATCTTTTTCAGCCTGCTTTGTGGTTTCTCAACGGCCACGTATGCCGAGTTGAGTATTCAGATCACCCAGGGCATAGACAACCCGATTCCCATTGCCATCGTGCCATTCTCCATAGAGAGTGGTGGTGTGCTCAGTGAGGATGTTTCGCAGATCGTGATTAACGACCTGGAGCAAGTTGGTGAATTCCGCGCGCTCTCGCGAAATAATATGCTGAGCTTGCCGAGTGAAGCGGCGGAAGTGTTTTATCGAGACTGGCGCACACTGGCTCAGGACTACCTGTTGATTGGCAAGATCGATCGCGCACCGGGCAGTCAGCTGGTTTCAGTACAGTATGAATTATTCGATGTGAACCGGGAGTTGCGACTGGCTGGCGAAGTGCTGACCGGCAGTGTTACACAACTGCGCGATATCGGACATGCAATCAGTAATGTGGTCTTCGAAGAGGTTACCGGTATCCGTGGCGCCTTCAGTACGCAGATACTTTATGTGGTGGCCGATTACATCGGGCCAGACGATGCCATATTCCGCCTGGAAAAATCCGACTACGACGGAGCGCGCGCCCAGGTGTTGCTGGAGTCTCGCGAACCAATTATGTCACCCAGTTGGTCGCCTAACGGACGCGAAGTGGCTTATGTTTCCTTCGAAACCGACCTCCCGCGCATTTATATTCAGAATATCGCAACCGGGGAAAGGCGGCAGATTACCAATTACCCCAATATCAACTCCTCGCCAGTGTGGTCACCTGATGGCACCAAATTGGCGATGGTGCTCTCCAAAGACGGCAGCCCGGATATTTATGTGCAGGATCTGGTCACCAACGAATTGATGCGGATAACTGACCACCCCAACATCGATACTGAGCCGAGCTGGTCCAATGATGGGCGGTCAATCGTGTTCATGTCTGATCGCACCGGTCAGCCCCAGATTTATCAGATGGAAATCGGCGGTAGCGCCTTCGATGTGGAGCGTCTGACATATGACTGTTTTCAGTGCGCCAAGGCCAAATTTCTGCCCGATGGGGTGAATCTGGTGCATGTACGGCGTGAAACGCGCCAGAGTCCGCAATACCAGATTGCGATACTGAATATAGAGACTCTCAGGGTGATTACCCTGACTGATACTTCGCTGGATGAATCGCCCAGCGTGGCACCCAATGGCAGCATGATTATCTATGCCACCAAGTTCAATGGCAGGGGCGTGCTGGACGCCGTCTCCATTGACGGTCGGGTAAAGTTCCGTTTACCATCCTCGCAGGGTGACGTGCGGGAACCTAGCTGGTCTCCGTTTCTGAATTAGCAGCTAATACAAGCGGATAGCGGTGTGAACTGCGGCAGCAACTATTACTAAAATTCAGTGCAATTTTGCACAAATATCCGATAATGCGCGTACTGGCAGGATACTGATTGTGAGTAAGTGTGACTTATCGCAGGAGTTCAGGCCGATTGGGCTGAAAAAAGTACCAAGATTCGCAGTTGCTGCCGATATAGAACGGCAGTAGCTCAATTTTATATAAAGTCTTTGGAGGACTTGAAGAGTGGCAATGCAAAGTAATAAATTTTTAAGAATTGGCATTATGGTTTTGGCGCTGTTCGCCTTCGCGGCATGCAGCTCAACCAGCGATACTGAGGGCATGGATTCATCCACTACCTCCAGCAGCGGATCAAATGCGACTTCATCAGGTACTTCTGGTAGCGGAAGCCTGTCACAGGAAGATATTCGTCGTCAGAATGCACTACGTGAAACAGTCTTCTACTTCGATTTTGATGTGGCGGAATTTCAGGCAGAAGATCGGGAAACCCTGACTTACCATGCGCGTGACCTGGCTGCTAACCCCAGCAAGCAAGTTCGTCTGGAAGGTCACGCTGATGAGCGTGGAACCCGTGAGTACAATCTGGCCCTGGGTGAACGCCGTGCTAACGGTATCCTCAACTACCTGATTGTTAATGGTGCTGCACGTTCACAAATCGAAGTCGTGAGTTATGGCGAAGAACGACCGGCTGCAAGTGGCCAGACTGAATCCGCCTACGCGCGTAATCGTCGAGTGGAAATTGTTGCCAGATAGGAACTATGAAGAACCCCCTTATTGTCGTAGCCAGACAAGTCGTAATATTAACCGCCGCAGTAGTAGTAAGCGTTAATGCTGCGGCTCAGGGGGTAGGTAGTATTGTCGAGTCCCAGGGGGTAACCCTGGGACAAGCAAACAATAGTTCCAGCACTCGCAGTGCTCCGCCAGTGAACAACGACGCCCTGTCGTTACTACTGGAGCAAAACCAGCAATTGCAGGCTGAAGTACAGGCCTTGCGCGGTCTGGTGGAACAGCAGGGGTTTGAAATCCGACGCCTGCAACGTGATTCCCTGAATCGATATACCAATCTTGATGAACGCTTGACTTCACTGGAGAGCAATCCATCCAGTGTTGCTGCCACGCCGCCTGTTACACCCACTCCATCGACCAGCAATTCCCCTGCCAACAATGCCACCAATGCTGCTGACCCGACACGTCGGCCGATTGTGGCGAACAGCTCTTCAACTACAACTAATACCACCGCATCGGGTAATTCAGGTCTGGCGCGTAATAGTTTGAATGATCCGGTGCCCGCGCGCACGAATAGCCGACCCACGCTTGAACCGGCCGTGTTAAGTGAGCAGCAGCTTTACCAGATGGCGTATGACTCGGTAATTAACAGTAACTTCGAGCGTTCTATCGCCGAATTCGACCAGTACCTCAGCATCTACCCCCAGGGGCGTTTTCTGACCAATGCCCATTACTGGAAAGGGCAGGCGTATCTGTATCTTGATCGCTTTGAAGAAGCGCGGCAGTCATACGAAATCATCATTGATGATTACCCTGATTCACCCAAGCTGCCTGATGCCATGTACGGACTCGGTCTCGCGTATGAGGGCATGGGTAACATCAGTCAGGCACGTCAGATCCTGAACAATATCAAACGTCGGTTCCCCAATACTGGCGTGGCCAATCTCGCCGACACTCGTTTGCTCTCACTAGACTAGACTCGCATGTATAATGCGGGCTATGAGCAACCAGCCCAGCCTTAGAATCACAGAAATCTTTCATTCGCTTCAGGGTGAAGCCCTTACGGTGGGTCTGCCCACTGTATTCGTGCGGCTGACTGGCTGTCCCTTGCGCTGCCAGTACTGCGATACCGCTTATGCCTTCGAAGGGGGTGAGCAAATCACGCTCGAGGCCATACTTGACCAGGTTGCAACATATGGTGCGCGTTATGTCACCGTGACCGGGGGCGAGCCGATGGCGCAGCCCAATGTGCTGCCACTCATGAAGGCCCTGTGTGACGCAGGCTATGAGGTGTCGATCGAGACCAGTGGTGCGATGCCAATCGATGCCATAGATGAAAGGGTGTCTATTGTGCTGGACCTGAAGACACCTGGTTCGAGGGAGGTCGCGCGGAATAATCTGGATAACCTGCGTCGCTTGCGCGCCCGCGACCAACTCAAGTTTGTAATCTGTGATCACGATGACTACGTTTGGTCCAAAGCCCAGATAGATCAGCATGATCTGGCGGGGCGGGTAGGTGCAATTTTGTTCTCGCCATCGCATGAAGAACTAAAGCCCAAACAACTGGCCGAGTGGATTCTCAAAGACAGTCTTCCGGTACGTATGCAGATGCAAATGCATAAATACATATGGGGAGACGAACCCGGGCATTAGGGTTTGGATTTAATGGATAGTGATGTGAAGAAAAAGGCAGTGGTTCTGGTATCAGGTGGATTGGATTCAAGCACCTGTCTGGCCATAGCGCTGGCACATGGCTTTGAATGTTATGCCATGAGTTTTGACTACGGCCAACGTTCCAGTTCCGAACTGGCGGCTGCGGGCAGGGTGGTGGCGGCCAATCAGGTACAGGATCACAAAATCATCAAACTGCATATGGGCGCAATTGGTGGTTCGGCACTGACCGATAAATCCATCGCAGTACCCGAGGCGGCAACTGAAGGGATTCCGACGACCTATGTACCTGCGCGCAATACCATGTTTCTGGCCTATGCACTCGGTTGGGCGGAAGTTTTGCAGGCTGATGCCATTTTTATTGGAGTCAACGCAGTCGACTATTCTGGGTATCCGGATTGTCGCCCGGAGTACATCAGCGCCTTTCAGCAGTTGATCAACCTGGCGACCAAAGTGGGTGTGGAGGGTGCTGTTATCACCCTGGAGACGCCACTGATTGATCTGAGCAAGGCAGAAATTATTCAAACAGGCGCGCGCCTCGGCGTCGATTATGGCCTGACAGTATCCTGTTACCAGGCAGATGAATCGGGGAGAGCATGTGGTCTCTGCGATAGCTGCAGATTACGGCGGCAAGGCTTCGCTGAAGCAGGTGTCGAAGATCCGACGCAGTACCAGCCAGGTGCCTGAAAACCTCAATTCAAGCTTGAGTTTTTCGATTTTGATAGTACTATACCGGCCTTTCGCGAGTCGTTCGCTCATTTGCTGCAGCGAAGGCAGAAAATCAGACTTTCGCGAGAAGTAAATTAATATTTGGGTCGTTAGCTCAGTCGGTAGAGCAGTTGGCTTTTAACCAATTGGTCGTAGGTTCGAATCCTACACGACCCACCAATTAAATCAATGACTTACAATCTGTGACCTGACCCCTTTGTCCCACAAAAGTAATATGAATACTAACACTTACTAACAAAATGTTAGTAAACTGATATTTTAGGTAGACGAATTGAACTATAAGTTGAGTCAGCTTCAGTTCAATACCCGCCTTACGGATTAGTTCAATTTCGAATTTCTGCTTCGGTAACGGACTGCAAATCACTGAAAATCCAACATCGTCAAGTTGGTTTACTGTCACCGAGCGATTAAGATTGAAGAATGAGCAATCCGCAGATTCCCCATATTTAGCCAATAGGCTGGAGTAAACTGGCCGCTGTGAATTAGGTCATTGCATCTAGCAGGAATGCTGGCTAAAACCAATTGGTTTGCCACCAACTGCTCATCTGCCTATCCAGTTCACCAGTAAGATTGTTAACTGGTAGCCGTATCAAGCTGATGCAGATCATCTCTGAAGACCCATTGCTTTAGGATTTAATTCCATCTAACTAGTAACATCCGCCCGGTCACGTTTGTTATCGAGTCTAGTGCTGTATAAGAAGAATTCCCTAGCTAAATATTCCCTTTTTTCGTGGGGTCTGGTAGGTTAGCCTGAATATAAGATTGCGTGAAAAAAATACCTCAATAAAATCAATAAAATACCGGGTTTCCCATGAGTCGGTTCCGAATCCTATCGCTAATTTCAATTTCCTTATTAGTTGTTGCATCGTGCACTACACCCGTTAACTACAACCCCTCATACCAAGGAAGAATAAATCCAATTCCTGGCCCTCAATTAGACGGAAGGGCAGTGGTATTTACATCTGTAACTAATGATAACTACGTATACGAAGGCAACCCCACTAGCTTTACCGGCGGTGGGAGCTCAATTCAAATACCATTGGGGTTAATAACAAAACAAATAGCAACCAATGTGTTTGAGCGGATGTTTGAGAATGGTGTAATTCAAACCAGTGATCTTGACTCGGTCCAAAATTACACAGTTGCAATTACACCCACTTTGAGCACATTTACCTATGCCTACAATCAATTACAAAATGCAGGGATGCTTGTGACCCCGCAAGTTAATGTGTCAATTGCGGTGGACTTAAGAAAATCTGATGGGAGTGCATTAAGAAGCATGGAGTATTCTTCCGGTATACGCGATGGCGACTCATATTTTATGGCTACAAACCCAGCTGAAAGGATTAACCAATTAGCACATGAGGTTATTACAGAACTACTGAACCAAGCTGCATCAGATGTCTATTACCTCATTTCCAATGAGAATAGTTAGAAAAATTAAGCGAGGCAACAATGAAATACCTTTTTGCAGTTACACTAATACTTTCGCTCACGTACTGCGCATCTAATCCGGATTCAATAGATGCAGCATATGTCTCACCGTTAAAGTATGCGAACTATGAATGTGACCAGATCGCTATGGAATTGGATTATGTGGGGCAAAGGACAAATACCCTATATCAGAGTTTAGCTGCAAAGCGCAGAGCTGATAATTGGCAGATGGGGGTTGGTCTAATTCTGTTTTGGCCAACTCTTTTTGCGTTGGAGGGCGGCGATGGTCCAGATGCAGGGGAATATGCACAGTTGAAAGGAGAGTATGAAGCGCTGCGGACAAACTCAGTCCAGAAGAGGTGCGGTCTTGCAATGCAATCTCCCGATGAAATTCTTGATGCGGCGCGAGAGGCTGACTTAGCACAAGAAGTTAGCAATGAGGAGGAGTCAGTGACCCCCTTGTCTGAACGACTGCGTGAACTCGATTCATTGCTTGAAGAAGGAGTAATTTCAGAAGAAGAGCATCAGGCGGCACGGCAGCGTGCACTTGGGATTCAATAGCTCTGAAATTTACTGACGTGCTTTATCGCATCTTGCATTCAAGTTAGATACTCAAGGGCCTAGTTTTGGTTAGGTTGGGAACTGTCTAACATTTTATATGCACTATGCAGTCATTTATTTATATTTATGGCTTATTTACTAAAAATATAAGTTTTAACTAGTTGAATTTGAAGCATAAAGAGAAAAACTTTTAACCAATTGGTCGTAGGTTCGAATCCTACACGACCCACCAAATCTGAAGGGAAGCACTTGCTTCCCTTCTTGCATTTAACCTTGTGGGGTTCTTTCGAACCGTTAGAGGTTCGACAGCTGCGTAGCAGCGCAGACAGCGCGAAGCGCTGCCCCGAAGGGGTGAAGTCTTTGGCTCAGCCAAAGACTGAATCAATCCTACACGACCCACCATTTTTGCAAAAATCAGCACTGCACATCTCGCGAC
>CAYOND010000026.1:0-20910 GCA_964405225.1 uncultured Pseudohongiella sp. | reverse complement strand
TCAATCCTACACGACCCACCATTTTTGCAAAAATCAGCACTGCACATCTCGCGACTCTGGTGCTCCTTTCGAGTTGATTCGAACCTAGGGTTCGCCAGAACCCCGGTTCGAAAGCTGCGTAGCAGCGCAGACGGCGCAAAGCGCCGCCCTTACAACCGGTGCTGTCGAGTAGCATTGGGGTGGTCCACAACGAGAAGATCATGTGGGCAGCGAACTCCTCCGGGTGAAGTCTTTGGCTCAGCCAAAGACTGAATCAATCCTACACGACCCGTGCTCCGATCAACTCAGCAACAGATTCTCTTAAGCCGCTGAGAAGTGCACGCGTCCCGCTTTATGCGCATAAGCGGAGGAAGTCCTCTTAAGCCAAGAGAGTCCTCCCAGTCGTTCGCCACACAAGTCCATGTTAAAATACCCGAACATAACCCAAGTCCAACCCAGTCATGCCCCAATCCCCTGACAACATCCCATTGGCCTCCGACACCAAGTTAGTCAAAGACTATCTTGACCGTGCTGCTTTGCCTCCAGCAATGAGCGGTGCCGACAAGGCCGAGCTCGAGCAAAAGATCAAGGCCTTGATGCTCGAGAAAAACGCCAAATTGGTAGCGCATTACTATACCGATGGGGATCTGCAGGAACTGGCAGACAAGACAGGCGGATTTGTTGGTGATTCCCTGGAAATGGCGCGCTTTGGCAAAGAGTGTGACGCTGATATTCTCATCGTTGCTGGCGTGCGGTTCATGGGCGAGTCAGCCAAGATACTCAGCCCGGATAAAACTGTGCTCATGCCCACTCTGGAAGCGACCTGTTCACTGGATATTGCCTGTCCTATCGACAAGTTTTCTGCCTTCTGTGACGCCAACCCGGATCGCACTGTAGTGGTTTACGCCAACACGTCTGCGGCAGTGAAAGCCCGCTCGGATTGGGTAGTGACATCCAGCATTGCGCTGGATGTGGTTGAGCACCTGATGGAGCAGGGCGAGAAAATTCTCTGGGCGCCAGATCGTCATCTGGGCCACTATATTAAAAAGACAACTGGCGCGGATATGCTGTTGTGGGATGCCGCCTGCATCGTGCATGAAGAATTCAAGGCGCGTGGGTTGCAGGACATGCGGCAGATGTATCCGGATGCGGCTATATTGGCGCACCCGGAATCACCGGACGCGGTGCTGAATATCGCCGATGTAATAGGTTCCACCACGCAGATAATCAACGCTGCCCGAGACTTGCCTCAGATGGATATTATCGTGGCCACTGACCAGGGTATTTTCCATAAATTACAGAAGGTGGCGCCTGACAAACGCTTTATTATTGCTCCGACAGCAGGCAACGACGCTACTTGTCGCAGTTGTGCCCATTGTCCCTGGATGGCCATGAACTCGCTTCAGAATCTGTACGATTCATTAAGTCATGAGAGTGATGAGATTCTTGTTGATGCCGATTTGGCAGAACAGGCCATGATACCACTGCGTCGCATGCTGTATTTTGCCGCGACCCACCAACTCAAGGTCCGGGGCAAGGCCTAGAACACGAACTAGCGATCTTCCAGTTCGCGCTGCAGTTCTTCCACTTCATTAATCTTGTGTTGCAGGCGAGTTAATTCCGCTGGCGCACTACCATTTTCGGTTTCGATGCGCAGGGCATAGCGCAATTGTTCGCGCGCCCGTCGAAAATCACCAGTCAGCGTAAAATACTCGGCACGGGCCTGGTGTACTTTGCTGATATTGCCAGCCTGGCCCTGGGTTTCTGCCAACTGATACCACAGGTGATGATCAGTGGGTCTGATGCGTGTGTGCTTTTCCATCACTTCTGCGGCCTGGGTATAGGCTCTGGCTTCAAGCATCGCATCGATATATGCCATGGTCAGCGGATGATTGTTGGGATTTATTTCCAGGTGGCGACGCAGATAATTAATGGCCTGTAGTGGCTCGTTTTGCTCGGTGTAGATTTCTGCCTGCGTTACAACGTAGCTGATACGGTTGGATTCTTTTGCCAGCAAGGGGGCAAGTGTCTCACTTGCAAGGTTGTACTGCTCATCTTCCCAGTAAGCAACTGCCAGGGCGTAACGATTGGCATCACGAGTGAACTCAGATGTACTGTTTTCAAGCGCCCGCTGGTGTTCGGCGATCAAAACTTTCTTGTCGGTGGCGTAGTGCGCAACCACACGTGCCCGCATGATCTGATATTCGAGATTCTGGTCATATTCACGATTTGGAAAGCGCGCAGCGCGTCCCCGGCTCTCTGCAACACGAGATTCGCTTAATGGATGCGAGAGAAGAAATTCCGGTGGGCGAGACGTAAATCGGCTGGCGGCTACCAGGCGTTCAAACATGGCAGACATGCCATTAGGATCGAAACCGGCGTTGTACATTGTGTCCTGGCCAATGCGGTCCGCTTCAGACTCATTGGAGCGGCTAAACCGCAACTGATTCTCCAGCGCCATGCCTTGCGCTGCTGCAACAGCGGCAGTGCCGTGCCCGCCATCGGAAGTGGCCATGATCAGAACGCTGGCCAGCAAAGTGGCGATTTGGGGAATTCGACCAGCCTGGGCTTCGTCGATGCCGCGTGCAAAGTGGCGCTGACTCACGTGAGCTATCTCGTGGGCCATGACGGAGGCAAACTCTGCTTCTGTGCGCGCGTTAAGGAAAAGGCCGGTATTGACACCGATAATTCCGCCTGGTGCGGCGAAGGCATTGATCTCCTGGCTGTCGATGATTACGAAAGACAGCCGGTGGTCCTGCAGTTGGCTACGCGAAGCCAGTTTGTAAGTGACATTCTCCAGGTAATTATTGAGCAGCGCATCGGGTATGGTGGGAGCGCCTCTGCGTATGTCGCGTAGAAATTGCTGTCCCAACTCGTACTCCTGCTCGAGAGAGACTGTGCCCGACATGCGGTCTCCCAGGGATGGCAAAGAGGGCTGCGCAAAGACAGATTGACCCGCTCCGAACAGGAGCAGGAGTATCAGCACTTTGGGAAGATATTTTGGCATGCAGGCGTATTTCACTGGATATGTATGCACAAGACCCAATTTAACACAAATAATTGCGCAAGTTTGCCCATTTGGCGGTCATTTAAGTGGTTGTATCGTAGGCAGAAACCCGTCCGTCTTGATACCATTGGCATATGGATATTAGCGCAGATATTGAACTGGACCTTAGCGGCTTGCAATGCCCCATGCCTTTGCTTAAAGCCAAGTTGGCGCTGAATAATATGGAGTCCGCCCAGGTCCTCAAAGTGGTTGCCACGGATCCCGGGTCAGAAAAAGACTTCCACATGTTCGTCAACCAGAGTAATCACCAGATTCTGGATTTTCAGAAAGACGAATCATCTTATTTTTACTGGATTCGCAAGGGATAGAATCCGGAAACTGTGAGCGACTGCTGCAGTCTTCGAAACTCATCATGAAAAAGCTGTTATATGATTTCTATGATCGATACTTCCATGACGAAGAATCGGTCATCCTGTTAATTTTGCTCACCAGCGGGCTTATTGTCCTGTTGTTTCTTGGCGGCGTTCTCGCCCCTGTGATTACTGCCGTGATCATTGCTTACCTGATGCAGGGCCTGGTCGATCTGCTGCTGCGGCGCGGCGTGCCACAGCGCATCGCGTTCGTCCTGGTCTATACGCTGTTTATCAGTTTGTTCCTGCTATTGCTGTTGTATCTGATGCCACGCGCATGGAATCAGTTACGCCGTTTCGTGAATGAATTACCCAATCTGCTGAGCCAGTGGCAACAGTCGCTTATGACCCTGCCCGAGAACTACCCCAATCTTTTTTCCGAGCAGCAGATACAGGATTTTATCGCAGGCGTGCGAGGCGAGCTTGCAACTTATGGCCAGTCGATTCTCGAGTACTCCCTTGCCAGTATTCCCAGCATTATTGCGTGGATAATCTTTCTGGTCCTCGTGCCTATACTCGTGTTCTTCATGATGCGGGACAAGGATCAACTGGTAATCTGGTCGGGGAATTTCTTGCCGCGTAACCGACCATTGATGTCGCGTATCTGGCAGGAAATGGATCAGCAGTTGTCCAACTATGTGCGCGGCAAGTTTGTCGAGATCATCCTGGTGGGCTGCGCCAGCTATGTCATTTTTGTGATTCTGGGTATCAACTACACCTTGTTACTGTCGGTGCTTGTCGGGCTTTCAGTCATCGTGCCTTACATTGGGGCGACAGTTGTCACGATACCGGTTGCGGCAGTGGCCTATGTGCAGTGGGGGATTGGCGGAGAGTTTTACACAGTCCTGATTGCCTACGGCGTGTTGCAACTCGTTGACGGCAATGTCCTTGTGCCTATTATTTTCTCGGAAGCGGTCAATCTGCACCCGGTGGCGATTATCGCCGCGGTACTGATATTTGGTGGTATGTGGGGCCTGGCAGGGGTTTTCTTCGCCATCCCGCTGGCAACGCTGGTCAAGGCAATTATTAATTCGTGGCCGGGCAGGGTGCAGACTATGCGCGAAGAGGATACGCCGGCCTGACGCCGGTTCATGCGGTGATGCACTTTGGTTGGCACCAGCCCGATGTGGTAAAGTCTGCCGCTTAATTACAGGTTTTTATTATGGCATTCGATATCAAAGGCAGTATTGTTGCGATCATCACTCCCATGGGTGATGACGGTTCGCTGGATCTGCCCGCATTCGACAGTTTGTTGGACTGGCACGTGGCAAGCGGCACCAATGCCATCGTCGTGGTGGGTACCACTGGCGAATCCGCCACACTGACAGTTGAAGAGCACTGTGATCTGGTGGGGTATTGTGTGAAAGCGGTGAACGGCCGCATCCCGGTTATCGCCGGCACTGGGTCCAACAGCACCGATGAAGCCATCTATTTCACTCGCTCGGCAAAGGAACATGGTGCAGATGCCTGCTTGCTGGTGACACCTTATTACAACAAGCCCTCCCAGGAAGGTTTGTATCAGCATTTCCGTGCAGTAGCCGAAGCGGTAGATATTCCCCAGATACTTTACAACGTGCCAGGCAGAACAGCTTGCGACCTGAAACTTGAGACAGTAAAGCGCCTGGTGCCATTGCCGAGTATCGTGGCGATCAAGGATGCAACCGGCGATATACCGCGCGGTATCGAACTGATAAATAGCTGCGGAAGCGAAATTCTGGTTTACAGCGGTGAAGACGCTGCAACACTGGCGCTGATGGAAGCAGGTGCCCACGGCACGATTTCTGTCACCGCCAATGTGGCACCGCAACTGATGAGTGAAATGTGCGCCAACGCGCTGGCTGGCGACTTCAACAAGGCAGGCGAGATCAATCAACGGCTGGATGCACTGCACCACGACCTGTTCCTTGAGGCCAATCCAGTGCCCGTGAAGTGGGCTTTGCAACAGATGGGGCGCATCGGGCCAGGATTACGGTTACCGCTGGTGGAACTCAACAAGCAATTTCACGTCAAAGTTAAAGCAGCCCTGGCACAGGCTGGAATTGAATTGGCAGCAGATGCTGCTTAAACAGGTAGTGAGGCATTGATCAGATTGACTAGATTTTCTCTGGCACTAATATTCATAACGATTCTTACCGGTTGTAATTATCTCACCGGCGACGAGGGTATTTTCCGTGATCGCGTAGGCGATTATCAGGATGCCCAGATACTTCCTCCCATGCAGGTGCCACAGGAGCTCGACAGCTATACACTGGATCAGTTGTATGTGATTCCAGAAAGAATTACCACGGCATCGGCACCGTTCGAAGAAACCCCGCTTCCCAAACCTATTGAGACCAATCGCCGCGAAGGTGTGATCATCCAGAACCTGGGTGACCGCCGCTGGATCGTCATTGACGCCAACCCGGGGCAGGTGTGGCCATTGGTGCGGGATTACTGGACGGGCTTGCAAGTGGTGCTGGAGTACGAGAATCCCGGTATCGGGATCATGGAAACCACCTGGCTTGAAGTCGACAGCGACCAGGAAACCCGGCACAAGTATCGCGTGATTATTGAGCCTGGGTTACACAGCGGTTACTCGGAAATTTATATTCGTCACATGCAACAACTGCGGAGTGAGGCAATTCCCGTCGTGGTCTCCTGGCCAGATGAATCTTCTTCGCTGGATCGCGAACTACAGATCATGAATTCTCTTTCGCAATACCTGGCGGATCGCAACGATATCTATCAGGCCTCATCGGCGAGTCTTCTGGCAGGTAGTATTGAGGCCGAGCGCAAGGCAAATATCATCGAGTCCCAGGACGGCAGTAACCTGTTGCAGTTGAGAATCGATATTGAACGTGCCTGGGTGCAGGTACGTCAGTCGCTGGAGCGTGCCGACGTTAACATTATCGATACCGACCGCGATGGATCATTCTATAGCGTGCGATTCGCAGGCATTGTCGATGAAGAGGATGAGGCAGGATTCTTTGGACGAATCTTTGGTGGCGGCCGGGATGAGTCAGAGCGCGAGGAGCGTAGTTTTCTGGTGATGCTACGTGAAGAAGGACAAAACGTAGAGGTGGTCAGTGAAGCCGTCGACGATGATGAACTCAGCGCCGAACTAAGCGCTGAGCTGCTACAAGTCATTAACGACAACCTCAGTTAAACCTGTCGACTGAGCCGTAATACGGCATACCTGTTATAAAACTATGACATCAACTTATCTGGTAGTGGTGGCGGTGCTGTTTCTGGTAGCTGCCATGACGGCCATATTTTTGTTATTGCGCCTGCAACAGGCGCGCCTCGAAAGTTCACGTGCCCAGGAGCGCCTCGAAGGCAAGGAACAGGAGAATGCGGCGCTGGCCAATCGCATTGAGACCCTGCAAACAGAACTACAAACCTCTCAACAGGCTCTGCAAACTGCGCGAGAAGATGGTGTGCGTCTGCAGACTTCGCTCGACTCGGAGCGCAAACAAACCGAAGAAAAACTCAAGATTTTGCAGGATTCCCGTAATGAGCTAACGGCTTCATTCAAGAATCTTGCGAACGAAATTTTTGATGAGAAGAACAAAAAGTTTACCGATAGCAGCAAGGAAACGCTGAACTCGATACTCACTCCCTTGCAGGACAAGATCAAACATTTCGAAAAGCGCGTGGAGGAAACCTATGACAAGGAGTCGAAGCAGCGTTTTTCTCTGGAAAAGGAAATCAAGAATCTGCAGGAGCTTAACTCCCGAATCAGTGAAGACGCAGTCAACCTCACCAATGCCCTGAAAGGCGACAACAAGGCGCAAGGTACTTGGGGTGAATTCGTGCTCGAGTCAATACTGGAGCGCTCCGGCCTGGTGAAGGGCAGGGAATATGAAATTCAGGTCAGCCTCAAGGCTGAGGAAGGCGGCAAGTCTCAACCTGACGTGGTGGTTCACTTACCGGAATCTCGCGATATTGTGATCGATTCGAAAGTGTCACTGAAAGCCTGGGATGCCTACAGCAGTGCCGATGACGCAGCAGCGCGGCAGGATTGCCTTAAACAACATATCCAGTCTATTCGTAGCCATGTGCGCGGGCTTTCCGCCAAGGACTACCAGAATCTTGCGGGCATCAACTCCCTGGACTACGTTTTGCTTTTTATGCCTATCGAGGCCGCCTATTCGGTTGCTATCCAGGAAGACCCGGACCTTAACCAGTTTGCCTTTGAGCGCAATATCATTTTTGTTGGTCCAACCACCTTGCTGACGACGCTCAAGACTGTGCAAAACCTCTGGCGTCTGGCGCAACAGAATCAGAACGCCAACGAAATAGCACTGCAGGCCGGCCGGCTGTATGACAAGTTCGTTAACTTCGTCACTGACCTGGAGAAAGTGGGGCAAAGTATCAATACCACGCAAGAACGCTACAACGATGCTTTCAAGAAGCTTAGCGAGGGCAGAGGAAATCTCATCAAGCGTGCCGAAGACCTCAAGCAGCTGGGCGCAAAAACTTCCAAACAGCATAAGTCCGAAGTGGTAGGCAGTGCGCTGGAAAACGATGAGCAATCATCGTTACCCGGTCCCAAGGACAAAGGTGGGCAGGACAGCCTGGATGATGCTGATAAAAAGACGCGTCACTGATTGTTCCGCAAGACTCACATGCTTGATCAAATAGAAAAATTTCTCCTCTGCAAAACTCCTGCGCAATGGATCGAAGCTGCATTGCAGAATGAGCACGTGCTGCTGATCGATCATGCCAACTGTGAAAAGAAAGCGGCCGCTACTGCCATGAGCCTCATGTATCGGCACACCCGCAAAACAGATCTGTTAGCGAAGATGTCGCAACTTGCGCGGGAAGAGTTGCTGCATTTTCAACAAGTGGTCGAGATAATGGCTGGCCGAAGCATCGACTATGTCAGACTCAGTCCTTCGCGCTATGCTGGCAAAATGCGCGAACATATCAGGCAGGAGCCTGAACATGAGTTGACTGATACCTTGCTTGTCGGCGCATTTATTGAGGCGCGTTCTTGTGAACGATTTGCATGCATTGCACCGCACCTCGATGAGCAATTGCAAAAATTCTATCGTGGCCTGTTGCGGTCAGAGGCGCGCCACTACGAGGACTATCTTGCCCTGGCGCAGGCATATACTGATGAGGATATTCATGCCCGGGTGGCGATACTGGGCGGGGTCGAAGCAGAATTGATCAGTTCACCAGACACTGAGTTTCGTTTCCATAGCGGCATTCCCGCCTGAAGACTTTATTAGATTAGCGGCAATTATCCGGTCGTGCCAGATTGCCGCCCAGGCGCTGTTGCAGTGTTTGTAACTGGCTGCAGGGAATGTTGTCGTTACCCACCAGGCTTACCGAAGCCAGTCCGGGTATATTGAGAAGTGGGCCAATATCTTCGATGGCATTGTTTGTCAGGTTGAGGCCGCTGAGTGCAGTCATGCCTTCCAGTGGTGTGATGTTGGTAATCGCATTGTTGGCCAAATCGAGAAAGCGCAGTTGGGTCAGCGTACTGATGTTTTCGAGATTGCGGATCTCACTATTGGCGCAGGACAAGACCGTTAGCTGAGTGGGGTTTTGAATGCCTTGCTGGCGCAATGCAATGTTTATACAACCCTGCAGGTCTGCTTCTACTGCACCGGCACCGAGCAAACGCCTTTTAGGGTCGTACACTGCCTGACTATTGACAGAAACAGCATAAGGCTGTGAGCAGGCTGAAAATACCAGTGCAGCCAGTAATAAAAACGATGAACCTGATCTTCTCTGCGACATGATAGTGGTACTTTTATTATGCGTTCAGATCGATATTCTGCGTGGCCGTGGCCTAGCAATTCAATCATATCCCAGTTAGTATCTGCTTCACATCGTATCCTGCGGGCTGGTCGATTTTGCCCCCGTAACTATCTAATAAATCAAAGGAAAATTTTATGTCTATGTTTTCTCGAAAGGCGTTTGCAGCGCTTTTTGTGTCTCTTTTGCTTGGCTCCAGCCAGGTATTGGCACAAGCCGACCTTGACCTGGAAGATGAGGATCAGCGCGTCTCTTATTCAGTTGGGGTAAGCATTGGTCAAACACTGATGCAGCAGCAGGTCATTGAGGGTCTCGATACCGGAGCATTCTTTACCGGTATGCGTGATGTTGTTGACGGCGCGGCACAACTGTCTGAAGACGAAATCATTGCCACATTGCAGGCTTTCCAACAGCGCATGATGGAAGAGGCACAGTCGGCCCTGAATGATAACCTGGCTGCCAGCGAGGCTTTTCTGGCTGAAAATGCCACGCAGGATGGGGTGGTCGCACTGGACTCTGGTCTACAGTATCTGGTGCTCGAATCCGGGCCCGCCTCAGGCGCATCCCCGGCCGCTTCTGATTCAGTACTAGCGCACTATCACGGCACGCTCACCGATGGCACGGTGTTTGATAGCAGTGTAGAGCGCGGTGAGCCAGCCCAATTTGGATTGAATCAGGTTATTTCAGGGTGGACGGAAGCGCTGCAATTAATGAAAGTAGGAGACAAGTGGCGTTTATTTATCCCGCCTGACATGGCCTATGGTACCAGTTCTCCCACACCAGCTATCCCACCAAATTCCACCTTGATATTTGATGTAGAGCTACTGGAAATTCGATAAGCAGCAAGATTATTTGTCTCAGAGTTATAACGAGTAATGGATAGCACGGCATTTAACCGCGAGTTACTCGCCTTCCTGCAACAATCCCCGACACCATTCCATGCCGTAGCCAATATGGCTGCGGCGCTGGATGCTGCCGGTTTTACCGCGCTCAATGAGAAGTCGCGTTGGGAGCTTGAACCCGGCAAAGCATATTATGTTGTGCGCAATCGTTCTGCGCTGGTTGCGTTTCGCACAGGTAAGCAGGACCTGGCAGAATCGGGTGTGCATATCATCGGCACTCACACCGACAGCCCGTGCCTCAAGGTTAAACCTACCCCGGAAATTTCCAGCAACGGTTACGTACAATTGGGTGTTGAGGTATACGGTGGCGCATTGCTTGCCCCATGGTTTGATCGCGATTTGTCGTTGGCAGGCCGTGTTGACTACTTGGACAAGAATGGCGCTGTATGCGCTGAGCTAATCAATTGCGAACAGCCTCTTGCAACGATTCCGAGCGTGGCGATACATCTGTTTCGTACTGTGCACGAAAATCGCACCATCAATCCTCAAAAGGAACTGGTACCGATTATTCTGCAGCAAGATGATGCGAACGATTTTAAACTCGACAACTTCCTCGCCGACCAGCTCGCAGCCTCGGGTGTCGACATCGACAGGGTGCTGGCTCATGAATTGTATTTTTATGATGTGCAGCCGCCGGCGCTGGTTGGGCTGCGTCAACAATTCATCGCATCAGCAAGACTGGATAATCTGCTGAGTTGCTATGCCGCTTGTCAGGCCCTGATCAATGGCGATCCTGATCAACCCGGCGTACTGGTTTGCAACGATCACGAAGAAGTAGGCAGTATGACAGCCAGTGGCGCGCAGGGACCCTTCCTGAAAAGCGCGTTGCGTCGCATTATTGACAGTCAGTCGGGTTCCAGTGACGCGATGACGCGCATGATTGCGAATTCGCTTATGTTGTCGGTGGATAACGCCCATGGTGTACACCCCAACTACCAGGACAAGCATGATGACCAACACAAGCCGCTGCTTAATAGTGGTCCTGTCATCAAGTTGAATGCCAATCAACGCTACGCCAGTAACAGCGAGTCAGTAGCACGCTTCAAGGCGCTGTGCGAAAGTTGCAATGTGCCGTATCAGTCTTTTGTCATGCGCAGTGATATGGCATGTGGCAGCACCATCGGTCCACTTACCGCAGCCGAGCTGGGTGTTACGACTGTGGATGTGGGTGTGGCCACTTTCGGCATGCACTCCATTCGCGAATTGGCCGGTGCTGACGATCCGCACATGCTCGCCACAGTGCTTACGCAATTTTATTCCTGAGACTTGCGTGCTGTGCGGCGTGCAAAACGCTGCGGACTCAATTCTTCGCGCTCCGCATCACTCACAGGCAAGGCCTCACCGCAGATTTCACTCGCCAGTAGTTCGCCGGCGATGGGAGTTGTGGCCAGCCCCGAAGAGCCATGAGCGATAGATACATACAAACCTTGTTGGGTCGTCGCACCAATCAGCGGTAGATGATCCAGCCCGTTACTGCGTATGGCGACACGGCTGGTTGTGGCAGGGGAGCCGAGTTTGCATTCGGGCCCGATAGACTCGCCCATTAGTGCGAGTGACTCCGCATCCGCAAGCTGATCCGGTAGCAGATTGTCATACTTGCGTTGGTAGCTGGAACCCAGTACATGGGTATCTTGTCGCGCCGGCAATAAATTTCGCTTGCCACAGATTATCGTCTTCAGTGCTGCACTGGTAGCGGTGGCAGGGATGGTGGAAAGCTGACCGCGTACGGTTTGGAGTGGAAGTTCCATTGGCAGTCCCAGATCATTGGCGGCGACGCTGTTGGCAATGATGACTGCCTCGTAGTCAATGGGTGGCGATTTATTTTCTGAAATTAAGCGCCAGGTGTCATTCTCCGGGATTAGCTTCTTGATTTCCGCATTGGTGTGCAGATTGATTCGTTCATGATTTATTAATGCGGTAGCGAGTGAGCCCGGATCGAGCCAGCCGGAGCAGGGCAGGTAATACCCCGCCTCAAGCAATGGCAAACCAGCGATCTCGCTGGCTGCGTTCAAATCAACCCGGCGCAGGATCTGCTCGGGGTAATGTGTGTCGAATTGATGCCCCGGGCGAGGGAAAGAACTATCAAGTAAAAGTGCGCCACTTTCATACCAATCCAACTTGTCGTGTAACGCCAGTTGGCGTAATTGTCGTAGCGCAAACAGATAGGCACGCACATAAAATTCAGCCAGTGTGCCAGAGGTCTTGAACAGGCGACAACGCAGTATCAGGGAGCCGATACCGCTGGCATAGGTCATTGGCTTCGGTCCACGCTCATAGATATCTACAGCGGCGCCACGACGCGCTAATGCTGCGGCAGAGAACAGGCCAGCCAGGCCGGCGCCGATGATGGCAACGCGCCCGGGTTTGTTCTGTGCAGGCACAGGATCGTGGTCGGTATGTGTGGCATGCAACATATGACGCTTTGGTCCATGTCCAGGCCGCTTTTCAACCGTAAAGCCTGCTTCGAGTAGCGGTTGCCTAATTGCTGCTGCCACGGAGTAAGAGCTGAGTGTAGTGTGAGCGTGACTGCACCCGGCTATGAGGTGGACCAGATCTGCATTCCACAGCGCCGGATTCGATTGTGGTTTGAAGCCATCCAGATACCAGCTATCGATGAGCGGTCTGTGCCCGGGATCGCAACTGCCCAGATACTCCCTGGCATCAGCAAACACCAGGTCGAGGCACACGTCATCGAGAATGATGCGATGACAGCCTTTCAGGTTGGCGGGATAGTTGGCTTGAAGCAGTTCAGCAAGGGGTGCCAATTCAGGCCATTGGGCGTGAATGCGTTGCAGGTCGGTCGGCCGCAGAGGGTGTGCTTCGAAGCTGAGATAATAAAGTCGAGCCGGTTTATTGGTAGCCTGGCGCCAGGCATGCCAGGTAGTCAGGAAATTCAGGCCGGCGCCGAAGCCCATCTCGGCAATGGCGTAGTCTTCGCCAGGGTGTGTACCCCAGCGCTCGGGCAGGTCATTGCCAGCAAGAAACACGTGCCGGGACTCGCCGGGTGCATCCACGCGCGAGAAATACACGTCGTCAAACGTGCGCGAGCGCAATTGTCCATCCGGTAACCACTCAATATCCGCATAGTCCAGCTTCATGACTCAATTACATCAGCATGAGATGAAAACTGAAAGCAGGCATTTGATCCTGTTTTAGTATCGACATTGGCCATGGAGGTTCGCTGTACAGGGGCGATTAGGCTAAAATGCGCACTTTTGATGAGGCAGGACCCACACAATGCTGGAAATTAATACTCCACTGGCAACTCTCAAGGATATGGAAGAGCGTACCGCAAGCCTCAGGGGGTATCTTTGACTACGAGGTGAAGAAGGACAGGCTCACCGAAGTCGAACTGGAACTGGCTGAATCAAGCGTGTGGGAAAAGCCGGAAGTTGCCCAGGAGCTTGGCAAGGAGCGCTCGGCACTGGAAATCGTGGTTCATACCATCGACTCTCTGACTGAAGGTGTGCAGGAAGTTGAAGAGCTATTAACGCTCGCGCATGATGAAAATGACCAGGAGTTATTTGATTCCGCATTAAAGGACCTCGCCGCACTTGAAGCGCAGCTGGAAAAGCTGGAATTCCGTCGTATGTTTTCTGGCAAACTGGATGATGCCAGTGCCTATCTGGACATTCAGGCCGGCTCCGGTGGCACCGAGGCCCAGGACTGGGCGGAGATGCTGCTACGCATGTATCTGCGTTGGGGAGAAGACAAGGGCTTTGACACCGAACTGGTAGAAGTATCCGGCGGTGATGTGGCTGGCATCAAGAGTGCCACCATTCATTTTTCGGGTGAGTTTGCCTTTGGTTGGCTAAGAACGGAAACGGGTGTGCATCGGCTGGTACGAAAATCTCCCTTCGACTCGGGCAACAGGCGTCATACATCTTTCGCTTCGATTTTTGTTTCGCCAGAAATTGCCGATGACATTGAAGTTGATCTCGATATGTCCGATGTGCGAATTGATACTTACCGCTCCAGTGGCGCGGGTGGGCAGCACGTCAACAAGACCGATTCGGCAGTTCGATTGACTCATGAGCCTTCGGGTATCGTCGTGCAATGTCAGAGTCAGCGCTCGCAGCACAAGAACAAGGACATGGCGATCAAGCAGTTAAAAGCGAAGCTTTACGAGCTTGAAGAGTTGAAGCGCAAGGAAGAGATGCAGTCTGTGGAAGATGCTAAGGCTGATATTGGCTGGGGTAGCCAGATCAGGTCTTACGTGCTCGATGCATCCCGCATCAAGGATTTGCGGACTAATGTGGAAGTGAGCAATACCGGTGCCGTACTGGATGGTGACCTGGATAAATTTATTGAAGCCAGTCTCAAAGCTGGGCTGTAAGAAGTAGCACTATGAGTGAAGAACACCAGGACGAAAATAAGTTGATTGCCCAGCGCCGCGAGAAGCTGGCAGCGCTGCGTGAACAGGGTAATGCATTTCCTAATGACTTCGCGCGCGGTGCATTGGCCGCTGCACTGGAAGCCGACTACGGCGAGAAATCAAAAGAAGAGCTGGAAGAGATGGCAGCGCAGGCTATTGTGGCCGGGCGTATTGTGCGTATGCGCGGGCCATTCGTTGTTATTCAAGACAGCAGTGGCCAGACGCAGCTCTACATGAATAACAAACAGTATACGGATGCGCAGAAAGAACTGCTCAAGAGCCTGGATCTTGGCGATATCATCGGTGCCGAAGGAGAAGTGTTTCGTACGGGCAAGGGTGAATTGACTGTTCGCGCCAACACATTTCGCTTGTTGACCAAATCCCTGCGACCGCTGCCTGACAAGTACAAAGGGCTAACCGATACCGAGATGCGCTATCGGCAACGCTATGTTGACCTGATTGTTAACGAAGAGTCTCGCAAGGTCTTCAGGACACGCTCGCAAATTGTAAGATTTATGCGGGGATACTTCGATAATCTGGGCTTCATGGAAGTGGAAACACCCATGATGCAAATCATCCCGGGTGGTGCCACTGCCCGACCCTTTATCACCCATCACAATTCCCTGGATCAGGATATGTATTTGCGCGTTGCGCCGGAGCTGTTCCTGAAGCGCCTCGTGGTTGGTGGCTTCGACAGGGTATATGAGCTCAATCGAAACTTTCGCAACGAGGGACTCTCGACCCGACATAATCCTGAATTCACGATGCTGGAGTTTTACCAGGCCTTTGCGCGCTATCAGGACCTGATGGATTTGACTGAAGATCTGTTTCGGCAACTGGCGCTGGAAATTAATGGCACAACAGAATTGAGTTACCAGGGCAGCAGCTATGATTTTTCACAGCCATTTGCCCGATTGACTGTTACTGAATCCATACTGGCCAATTGTGAAGGGTCCACAGCAGCGGATTTCGCCACTGTTGAATCGCTACAAAAATTGGCAGAGCGTATTGATGTGCAGTTTGACCCGAAATGGACCAAGGGCAAGCTCACCATGGAGATATTTGATCAGTGTGTTGAGCATCAACTGGATCAACCTACTTTTATTACTGAATATCCAATCGAAGTTTCGCCTCTGGCGCGCCGCAGTGAAAGCAATCCGGAAGTCACCGACCGCTTCGAATTGATTATTGGTGGGCGCGAACTGGCGAATGGTTTTTCCGAGCTCAATGACCCCGAAGACCAGGCCGAAAGATTTCGCATGCAGGCTGCACAAAAGGATTCGGGCGATAACGAGGCCATGCATTTTGACGCGGACTATGTCACAGCGCTGGAATACGGCATGCCGCCGACAGCAGGTGAGGGCATTGGTGTCGACAGACTGGTAATGCTGTTTACCGATTCAGCCTCTATCAAGGACGTGCTGTTATTCCCTCATATGCGTCCTCAGCACGAAGATGGCTGAAGCGGACAGGGAAATCGAACTGGATGAATCCTGGCTGTCATTATTGAAGCAGGAGTTTGAGGCAGACTACATGCATCAGTTACGGGCGTTTTTGCTTGAGCAGAAACGGCGTGGCAAGCGCATCTTCCCTCCGGGTCCCGATATTTTCAATGCATTGAATTCAACCCCGTTCGACGCGGTCAAAGTGGTGATACTGGGGCAGGATCCTTATCATGGTCCCAATCAGGCCCATGGCCTGTGTTTTTCAGTCAAGCCCGGTGTTGCAGTACCACCCTCACTACTGAATATCTATAAAGAGCTGGAAGCCGACGTGGGATTCAGTCGCGTCAAGCATGGCTACCTGCAAAGCTGGGCGGATCAGGGTGTTTTGCTGCTGAATTCAGTGCTGACAGTGGAAGCGGGTAACGCTGGCTCACACCAGGGCAAAGGCTGGGAGCGCTTTACCGACCAGATAGTGCATTTGCTAAATGATGCTGGCTCTGGCCTGGTGTTTTTGCTGTGGGGTAGTTATGCGCAGCGCAAGGGAGAGTTCATCGATCGTACGAAACATCTGGTGCTGGAGTCGCCACACCCGTCGCCATTGTCTGCCAGCAGGGGGTTTTTTGGGCAGCGCCATTTTTCCCGGGCCAATACCTATCTGGAACAACAGGGCAGGTCGCCCATAAACTGGCAATTACCTGAGGAGGTCACAGAGTTTGTCGCAGGAAATTCCTCTTAATCAAGCAAGTGACGATGGCGCGTGTGTCATTGTCGGTGCCAGTCATGCAGGTGTGAGTCTGGCGTTGCAGCTTCGTCGCGAAGGTTGGACCGGCCCCATACAATTGTTAAGTGCCCAAGCAGACATACCGTATCATCGGCCACCACTGTCCAAAGAATTTCTCACCGGGAATAAACAATTCGAACAAATCCTGTTACGCCCGGGAAAAATGTTCGCCGACCAGAATATCGAGCTGAAACTGGGCGCGCGTGTAACCGAAGTCGATGCAGTAAACAAACTGGTGCGACTGGAGGGAGGCGAGAGTCTCGACTATGCAGCCCTGGCGCTGTGTAGCGGTGCGCAGGTCAGAAAGCTTGAACAGTTCAACGACTACGAAAACGTCTATTACCTGCGTGATATCGCCGATGCCAGACGCTTGCAGCAGGCCATGCAGCCCAAGTGCAACGCGGTTATTGTGGGTGGCGGTTATATTGGCCTGGAAGTCGCAGCAGCCATGCGCCTGGCAGGCATGAATGTGACAGTGCTGGAAAGGGAAGATCGCATTCTTAACCGCGTGACTGGCGAGGCCATGTCCGGGTATATGTCTGCATTACATTCCTCACATGGAGTTGAGCTCGTTTGCAATACGGAAATTAGTGAGGTGCACGGCGCAGCAAACGTGGAAGGCATTACCTGTAGCAATGGCGAACATTATCCTGCTGACGTGGTGATTGTGGGTGTGGGCGTTGTTCCCGAAACAACGCTGGCAGAGAGTTGCGGGATTACGGTGGATAACGGTATCTGTGTTGATGAGTATACGGCCACGAACATAAGCGATATTTATGCTGCGGGCGATTGCAGCAATTTCCCGAGTGCCTTATACGGCATGCGCTTGCGCCTTGAATCTGTTCAGAATGCCAATGACCAGGCCAGAGCGGCAGCAGCTAATATTTGTGGCAAGCAGCAGATTTACAATCCTGTGCCATGGTTTTGGTCTGATCAATTTGGCATCAAATTGCAGATGGCAGGGCTCAGCAGTGGTTATGAAACCTGTATCTGCCGCGGTAATCCTGAAGATATGGACGTGAACAGTTTCGCTCTTTTCTATTTATCTGGAGGTCGGGTTATTGCGGCAGATTGTGTAGGCAGGCCAAAGGAATTTATGGCCAGCAAGCAATTAATTCAGTCAGGGGTTGAAGTGAATCCCGAGCGCCTCGCAGATGAAACTGTGGACCCAGCGCAATTTCAGAAAACCTGAATTGCTTGTTTAGTCACCGCGATACTTGCAACCACTGGTGCAGGTTTCGCGTATTTCTATTTCTGCCAGGGCCGGCAAGCCGGGTTTGAGTTTGGCCCATATCCAGCGCGCCAGGTTTTCACTGGTGGGATTTTCCAGACCTTCGATGTCGTTCAGGTAATAATGATCCAGCTCGGCGAAGACTGGTGCGAAAGCCTTGCTGATATCTGCAAAGTCCATGACCCATCCGCTATCGTCTCCAACGTCACCTTCCACCGTGACTCGCACGGCAAACGAATGGCCGTGAAGACGCGCGCATTTATGGTCTGCGGCTACATTGGGAAGCCGATGCGCAGCTTCGAAGCTGAATTCCTTGAATATTTGCACAATATTATCTGCTGGTTGCCCGTTGTTCAGAGGCGCCACATACTAATGCCAGAGCCAGATGATGTCCATTTTAGCTGCTTCTCGGGCACCCAAATTACAACTTGATTCGGATGTGCTGCCATATACGTCCTGACACTAAGCCCTGGGGAGATGTGCGGATGTCATGCGCCCGCCCTATGGCCTATAATCATCAGAACCTAATAAAAACAGAATCTTAGTCATAATTTGCCCATGCCCTATCGAGCCATAGTGCGGTTTCTTACTCAAGGCAAGCGTCTGCCGATATTGCTGGGCGTTGTCACCACAATGCTGGTGCTGTGGTTACAGGTATCTCGGCCAGCGATTTTTTCCAGCATCATTGAGCGGGTAGAGTATCTGGTATATGACGCCAGGCTGGACATCATGCCCAAGGCCGAGGTACCGCCGGATAACAAGATCGTGATCGTCAACCTTGATGAACGCAGCTTGCAGGCGGAGGGTCAATATCCCTGGAATCGCATCAAGGTGGGGCAACTCACTGAAAAACTGCGTGACAATGGTGTATTGGTGCTGGGTTTTGATATTACCTTCCCCGAACCCGATCGCAGTATCCGCGACTTGCTCGAACCCATCGATCTGGCCAGCCTCAACAGCGAGTTCACCACTACACTGGAAGAGATTGAGCCGATCATCAATTCTGACCAGTATTTTGCCAACGCCATGCAAAGTGGTATTGATGTGGTGCTGGCTATTAATTTCAATCCGCAAACTGATGCGGCATATAACGAATTACCGGAGTCCATAGTTGATGTCAGCCCGGAACTGGCGCGCTCCCTCAGCCTGGTAGATATGTCCGGCTATACCGGCAATATCAAAACCCTGCAGGATGCGGCCATCGGCAACGGCAGCATGAATCAGCAACCCGATGCTGATGGTGTAGTGCGCAGGGTGCCATTGGTCATTCGATTTGGTAACAGACTATATCCAACATTGTCGCTGGAAATGATCAGGGTTTATAACTTTGCCGAAAATTATGAACTGGTGACGCAGCAGTATGGTGAACTGCAGGTTGTGACAGGCATTCGCATCGGCACTGGCGCAGGGGCCTTTGAAATACCGACAGATGGATTGGGCCAGGTGAATGTGCCATATGTGGGCCGTTCTTCTCTATCTACGAATGAAGATTTCATGTATATCTCTGCCACTGATGTGTTGCGTGACAATCTGTCGGATGAAGAAAAGGCTGCTCTGGAAAACAGCCTGGTTTTGATAGGCACGAGTGCGCCGGGTCTGGCAGATATTCGGGCGATGCCTTTGCAGCGTGTGTATCCTGGTGTCGAAGTGCATGCCAATATGCTCAATGCATTGCTCAATAGCGTATCGACTATCGAAGTCAGTTCGGGAGACTCTTCTACAACCTCGGTATTTGCAGACTTTCAGGCGGCTGATTCAGTGTATTTCCCCTATAAACCGGACTGGGAAGCTGGAGCGTTGTTCGCAGTAAATGCCTTGTTGGGCATTGCCATGGCTTTGATATTCCCGCACCTGGGCGCAGCCTCCATGGCCGCATCCGCGCTGACTCTTATAGCAGTTAGTATATGGGCAAATTTTGAGCTCTGGGCGGTTTTCAAAATGGACTTCGCGCTGGTATTGCTCCTGTTCCTGATTCTGGCTGTGACAACTGTAAATATGATTTACGGATTTTTGAGTGAGAGTATGACTCGCAAGACAATCAAGGGCATGTTCGATCAATATGTACCGCCTGCCCACATTGATTCCATGCTCAAGGATCCAGACAATTACAGCTTCGACGGTGAGAGCAAGGAGCTGACGGTACTGTTTTCCGACATACGCAGCTTTACCTCCATATCAGAAGCGCTTAGCGCTACCCAGTTGAAGAAATTGCTGAATGATTTTTTTACGCCCATAACGGGCATTATTTTCGATCACCATGGCACTATCGATAAATATGTTGGCGATATGGTGGTAGCGTTCTGGGGTGCTCCTCTGGACGATCCAGATCATCGTGGTAATGCTGTGCGAGCAGCGCTGGATATGCTGGACAAGCTCGATGAACTGGCAGACGTGTTTGAGGAGCAGGGGTTTCCAGAGGTCAGGATCGGAATCGGCATCAATTCCGGCATGATGAACGTGGGAGACATGGGGTCCAGCTATCGCCGTGCCTATACGGTATTGGGAGATGCGGTAAACCTGTGTTCACGACTCGAGAGTCTGACGAAGTTTTATGGCGTGGAACTGTTAGTAGGTGAGGATACAGTCGATGGTCTCGATGGTATTCTGCTGCGACTGGTGGACAAGGTAAAAGTAAAAGGCAAGGATGAGGCCGTTAAGTGTTACGAACCCTTGTGCAGAATCGAGAGCGCCGGAGCACAGCTTAAACAACGCGTGGAAGACTTCCATGCCGCGCTGGATGATTATTATGCGCAGCGCTGGGACCAGGCAGAGCAGCGCCTGAAAGAACTGGCCAGTGAAGCACCTGACACGCTGTTGTATCAAATCTATCTCGAGCGCATCAGCGACAACCGCGAGATGGAATTACCCGCAGACTGGGATGGCGCCTTTACGAATACCAGTAAGTGATAAGGCCGCCAGAGGCCCGTTATTTATTGACAAGGTGACTTAAGTCAGTAAAATGCGCTGTCTCCTTTGAGGGTGGTTAGCTCAGCTGGGAGAGCATCGCCCTTACAAGGCGAGGGTCGCAGGTT
>CAYOND010000025.1:0-36339 GCA_964405225.1 uncultured Pseudohongiella sp. | reverse complement strand
CTTCGTAGATTTCCGGGAGCAGCACGGTGAATTCTGAGAGCAAGGCCTTTTTCTTCAAATTTGCCCAAGCAAGTGGGTCATGTATCATCTTTCATATTCCGTAAGGTGAGTGCCCCCGGGGGCTATTGGCTCATTGGAATACCATGTTGGTTTAGGTTTGCTCTCTAAGTTATTGATAGGTATAGCTATGAAGGACTCCAGGAGAAAGTTTGTAAAAGGTTTAGCCGGCGCATTTGCAGCAGCAGGTTCGGCTGGAGCTGGCTATGCGGCCGTGGCGCAGCAAAAGCTTGAGTCTTCTGGTATCTCGGAAGAGGTCAGCAAGGCACTCGAGGCCTTGCAGGCGCAATTGGACAAGCTTAAAGCCGCCTCAGAGCCGGTACTCGATCGGGTTGACGCCCTTCAGGCAGCAACCGAGCGACTGGATCGGCGGCAACGAGTGCTATTGTCGCTAGTGGCATTGTCGTTGGGGTTGGATCTCGCAGGGCTGTTCGAAATCGCTGGAGTGGCGGTTCCGACGGGGGTAGAAGTGGGGGTAGCTTGAATTCAAATCCCGAACTAAATCTATATAAATCAATGAATTATATAGTCAGGTTCAAATCCCGCCGTCCCGACCAACTCATAGGTTCAAATCCCCCCACGTTGAAATCACAGATTTCAACGGTTCGAGCTGCACTGGAAGCTGGCGCTTCCAAAACGTTTGCTCTCACCCATCCCGACCAACTCATAGGTTCAAATCCCCCCAGCCCAAAATCATAGTTTTTGGTCGTTCACTGCGCATTGAAAGCTGCGCTTTCAAGTCATGCTTGTTCACCCATCCCGACCAATACTTTTCTGGTTCAAATCCCCCCACGTTGAAATCACAGATTTCAACGGTTCGAGCTGCGCTGGAAGCTGGCGCTTCCAAAGCGTTTGCTTTCACCCATCCCGACCAATTCATAAGGCGACAGCTTCGCCCAAATCCCCCCAGCCCAAAATCATAGATTTTGGTCGTTCACTGCGCATTGAAAGCTGCGCTTTCAAGTCATTCTTGTTCACCAAATCCGAGTTATCAATTACTCTTCCTCCTCCAGATCATAGCGCTCCATTAATTCTTCTTCAGCGATACAGTCCATTGCAAGGCATCGATTTTCGAGATCCTCCAGATAATCAAGAATGGCATGGTGGGCAATGAATTGTGGGCTTCGTCCTGTGCGTAATGCCAGGTAAGTAAGTCGATGTTTGGTCTCAGTGGGTAATGCCACTTTCATCAAAAATTATCCCAACGTGTTTTATTATTTCAGCTGTGATTCTTTTATACGAAGGGAAAATGCTGCCCCAGTGTCTGGTAATGAAACAGATCCTGGGGCAGCCAATTGCAAGTAGGAGTTGCAATTATCGAGGACACGTCCTTGTATTCCCGGTATCTCTCGCTGGCTTCCCTGCCAGCATTTACTATATAGATTGCATACATGGTGCCTATATGCCGAATTCTTGACGGCACATTGACCTGCACCTTGTGATTGAGCCTAATTAAGTACTCTGTAACCGCGACCTTGAAGACAGCGTTTGATTACAACTTCGCGTTCATGCAGTCCATCGCCAAGACCTCGTGCGCCACCGCCAACAGCGCCGATTCCCGCACCGCGGCTGGCAGTGCTGGAGTTGCCAAGGACGGCGCCAAAAATAGACCCAACAACAGCGCCACCAACAGCGCCTGAAGTGGTTTTACGCGCTACTTGTACTTCGTCTGCATATGCCTGGCAATCTGCCAGGTCCGATTCATAGCGTGCCATATTGACGCCTTCTGTATCGACGATTGGTGTATTGCCAGTGATCTCTTCTACAGTCTTGCAACTGACGAGTAGACCAAGACAAAGGATCAGTGTTCCAGATTTTGACAACATGCGGAAGCCCCTCCGTAAACCGGCTATTGCAATGCAACGCACAGAGCGTCCATTGGTTTACAAAAGGCAGGGAAAAAGAACGAAATTATGCCGCGTTTGAATAGCGTGTCATTGTGCGGGCTTAGCTTTCTTGTTTTGCGGTCTGGTGAGCAGGATTGAGCCAGTCAGAAAAATAGAAGTACAGCGCGAATCCAAACATGAACAAGGCAAACATCCATGATTCCCTTGCATCAATCAAGTAGCCGGCAAAACCGATTAACCCAAGAAGCAGGGCAGATGCGGTAAGTATCAGCACTACTTGTTCTACGGAAAAACCACGCTGAAGCAGGCAGTGGTGTAAATGATCGTTACCAGGCTTGAATGGGGAATGGTCAGACAGTGGACGTCGTATCAGCAAGTTCACAGTATCGTACAGGGGAAGAGCCAGAAACCACAGGGCGTATACTGGAGTGATCAGGGCGTTCTCACCCTGACTAACATCGATGAGTAACCAGGCCAGAATAAAACCGAGCATGGTGCTGCCAGCGTCGCCGAGATAAACCATGGCCTGAAGTTTCCATGGCCTGCGGAAATTCAATGTCAGGAATGCCAGAATCGAGCAGACAATGATGGCAATAAAACTTACCAGTTCCATGCGCCCGGCTAATAGCGCAACCGCGGCAATCAAACCTAACGTTACGATGCTGAGACCACCAGAGAGTCCGTCAATACCGTCGGCCATATTGATCGCATTAATAACGCCGACTGTTGCAAATACGGTCATTGGTATAGCCAGTCCACCGAGGCCTATGGAGGTACTACTGACTAGCTCACCCAGTGATTGCAATTGTACTTCGGCTACCACAGCCATCGACAAGGCAATTAGAACATGACCGGTAAAGCGAGTGCGAACAGTCAGGCCCAGCGCGTCGTCCAAAGTCCCTATAAATAAAACCAGGGCAGAAAGAGTAAGAAGGGGAGCAAAGTTAGTAATCAGTGCCGGTGACAGCAACGTCATACAGACGATACCGGTAAATATACCGACACCACCGACCATCGGCGTCGCAGAGGCGTGAATCTTGCGCCCGCCTGGCAAGTCCATTAGGCCAAGCCTGGCAGCAGCAGGCCTGAGGGCGAGAATCGTTCCACCTGTCAGGAAAAATGCACCAATGAGTTCGAGATACAACATACTCTAATTACTAGGTAATAAGGGCCGGAAACTAATCCGGCCCATTCGCTTTAAGGTAATGTGTAAATTGTCTGAACACCATCGCTGGTGATCACGTTGTAGTCCGTAATTCCGTCGCCATTAACATCAGCGGCCTGGATAGCGATTCTGTTTTCATTCGCATTGGTCAAGCGGAACAGAATCTCATCCGTGGTTCTGGCGCGTGTGAAAAAATCAGCGCGGAATTCGAATCCATCGATATCAATAACGCCATCGCTGCGGTCAGTTTCGATTGGGAACCCGGCGCTATCAACAGTGGCATAGAAACCAATATTGGCTACCTGTGGCACAAAATCCTGACGTGAGCCGTCCGCGAATTGCACAACAATGGCATAGTCAATTGAGGCCGGGTCACCGACAGCGCCTTCGAAAGCAATCGCATCGGTGGCAGTAACTGACTCGATCGGCGCGGAGCTGAATACACCAGTCAACACGACCTCACTTACGGTGTCAGTCAGAGTGATCGTACCGCTTGGGCCAATTTCCGTGGTGATATCCCCATCGGCTGCTTCTTCAACGGCAGCGGCAAAGTCGACAATGTCTACCGGAGCCGCGGCGTATTGAAAGAACAAACCATCGCTAACCAGGATATTCAGCCCATCGGCTAGCACGAAGTTGCCTTCAGGGAAGGCTTCCGGTGCCGGACCAATCGCAGTGATGTAGGCCACATAATCGGATGTACCGATCTCATAACTTGTGGCACCGGTATCTTCGTCAATTACCGCGCCAGTGCCACCAATGGCATCTGTGAAGAGGGCATCGGCAGTATCGGAAATACTGTCAGTATCAAACTCCATGGTATCGGCGAGAGTATTATTAGCCAGATCTTCAGCCAGTCCTGCTGCTACAACATCACCCACGCCAGCATCGGTAAACAAGGTTTCCAGTGCATCGGTATCGAGCGTAAAGGCAAGCCCAAAGTTCTGCGAGATCGCAACATACAACGAAGTAAACAGGGCAAGATCGTCTGCCAGTAAAGCCTGAGTGGTCTCCGCATCCTCGTAAACTACTGTACGGCCATGCAAGGTAGCCAGTGGGGCAAGAATCAATTGGAGACTTAACTGGGAAATTGAACTTGTGAGGGCATAAAAATCCTCATCGATAGGTTCTTCGGGTACCAGAGCGAGAACCGCTGCATTAGCCTCCTCCAGTGCTTCCGAGTTTTCCGTTAAGTCAGCGACCAAGGTTAGATTGCTCAGCATATCGCTTCCAGAAAAAAACGCCAAGGCAAGAATGTCTTTGTAATTCTGTATAGCAGTCCTATATGCCGATTTAATTTCTTTTTTGTAAACGAGGCTTAATCCAGTAGAGTTGGCCGCTAGAGTAGCAGTCGTATTTAAAAGAGCTCTCGTCAATCCTGAGGGTAATGAGCCATTGCGCGCGATAATGCTTTTGGCGAGTCCGCTTAAAGTAGTAACAGCTTGTTGCAAGTTTACTGCCAGCTCAGCATTGTTTGGATCGTTAAGTAGAGTACCACTCGTCAGGTCGGTTACTGCACTGCTTGCATCCAGAATGGTGGAGAGCAGATCGTTGATCACCGATTGAGGAACCGGCGCGTCTGTCGCGAGTGCTGCCAGAGCAGTGTTTATACTTGAAACTGCAGCGTTCACTGCTGTGGTCGCTGCGGCAACTTCTTCGGCAGAGCTTTCGCCGCCGCCGCTACCACCGCCACCACTGCTACCACCGCCACCACCGTCGCCGGAGTCAGTAGGTGTGGAGAGGTCAAGGGTGCCGTCGAGAACTCAGCCGTCAGTGAAATTGGAGGCCAAAGTGCCGCCGCCGGCGTTCAGGATAAAATTGTCTTCGGCATTGGTGGGGAACTCTATAAACAGTCCGCCGGGGTTTACACCAAAATCAAAGGTTGTGCCTGCAGTCAGGTCCAGCGCGAACCAGTAGTCGTAGGTTTCAGAAGTGCTGACGGCATCAATAATACCTGCCAGCGCACCGCCGCCTGCTTCGAGGTTTTGCAGCAGCGTATCTACATCGATAAGCATTTCACCGGCATTGAAGGTAATGACATCAGCAGAAATTGTGACATCCGCTTCCACCTGTGTCCCGCCGCCGGTGCGGCCGAGCACGGTCGCAGTCACTCCATCTACATCGCCGGTAATTTCAATAAAGCCCGCGTTATTGGTGAACGTAAGAATGATAGCCGGGAACAGGATTTCCAGGCGTCGGGTATCGCTCTGGGCATCTACCACCAGCCCGACATTGAAGGTTCTGTTTCCGTCTGCGATTCCAGATGGGACCAAATTAAAACCGAGCGTAAAATTGTTAGTGGCTGCGTCCGGGCTGGACTCGATCAATTCGATTTCGCCCGAGCTGTCTACCTGCACTGAGTAGCCGTCGAACAGATCATCATCATCATCCTGCACTGTGATTTCGTTGTTCAGCAAGCCAAGTTGCTGCGCTGATACGAAGGTGCCAAAGGTTAAACAACTTGCAGTGAGCAGCATTGTTAGAAATGAGCGTGGGGTAATAAAACGTGCCATTGAGAAATCCTAGACGTTTTTTGGTCAATTCGAATTATTGAGTTCTGCGCTAAATCCTCATTACAAAGGCCAATTTTGTGCCGATTTACGACTAACTAGGCGTTTTCAGTGACCGCCTATACTTGTCACAATTATCAGGGAACATGCGAGTGATTTAACCTAGCACGGAACGATGTAAAATCTAAGTGTTTTCGCGGATTTACGTGGCTTTTTAGCAATTCAGAACGGCTTTTGGTGATCGCAATCACAGGTAAACGGGTTTTATTTCCACAATTGCATGGAGGTGGAGTCGGCGCATGGATGAAATCACAGTAATTGGTTACAGAACAAATTTGAAAAAATAATAAAAAACAATGAGATATATAGTAAATATAGAAATTACCTAAGATATTATTCGGCAGCTATTTGTTTATTCCCACCTATATAATAATGGCGCAGCAACTGAGTTGCGCGGTTGTCTGGAGTCGCGCCGTGGATTTCGAGCTTAAATTGCTGTTTCGTTAGTGAACAACATCTAGGCAGGAGACAGGGCGAAAGCAGTCTGCCAGAGCCTGGTGAAATGCTGGCCGGGGAGTCATTGAGTAATGACCACACGAAAGCAGCGGGTATCTGTTGAATGTCACAATGTGGGGAATAACACAAGAAAATGGTATCGCGTTTCTTGCGGCCAATTGCGCAGCGTCAAACCCCCGCCAAATATTTTGTCAGTCGCGCAAGCAGGATTGCGCTTGTCTGTATTCAGCGCTGCCTCAAACCTGCGCAATTAAATGTAAGTGCGGTACCGTGTGTTGCTGTCATTCAAATATGAATTCCGCTAGAATTCGCCTTGGTGCGGCAGGGTCCTCTTACCCTCAAAACCACACCCAGAATTCAAACAATCATCGGTAGCAGAAGTCGTACACGTCTGAATAATGAAAGACTCTCACAGCGGCGCAACCAAGACGGAATTTTATAGGCCCCAATGCGTCTGAAATGTATTAAATTATCTGGCTTCAAGTCTTTCGTAGACCCCACAACCATCGATTTTCCCTCCAATCTGTGCGCCGTTGTTGGCCCTAATGGCTGTGGCAAATCCAATGTGATCGACGCTGTCCGCTGGGTAATGGGAGAAAGCTCTGCCAAGAATCTGCGTGGCGAACAGATGACGGATGTTATTTTTAATGGCTCCGGTGGGCGCAAACCGGTGGGGCAGGCCAGTGTCGAACTGGTATTCGACAATCATGACCACAAACTCACCGGCGAGTATGCCAACTATGCGGAAGTCTCGATCCGGCGCAAAGTGGATCGTGAAGCAATCTCTACCTATTACCTCAATGGTGCCAAGTGTCGCCGTAAAGACATCACCGACATTTTTCTCGGCACGGGTCTCGGTGCACGTAGCTACTCCATTATTGAACAGGGCATGGTTTCGCGCCTTATCGAATCCAAGCCAGAAGAACTGCGCGTCTACATTGAAGAAGCTGCAGGCATCTCCAAATACAAGGAGCGGCGCAAGGAAACCGAGAGTCGCATCAAGCGAACGCGAGAGAATCTCGAACGCTTGCAGGACATACGGGATGAACTGGAGCGCCAATTAAATCACTTGCAACGCCAGTCGGTGGCAGCAGAAAAATACGGTGAATTAAAGCAGCAGGAACGCCAGACAGCGGCTAACCTGGCGGCCTTGCGCTGGCAGAAATTGGACGCAGAGATCAGACATAATCAGGAAGCAGTCGGCCGTCTTGAGATTGAGATCGAAGCCCAGAACGCCGAGAAACGCCGCGTCGACGCCAGTATCGAACAGCATTTGTCAGATAACACAGAGCTGACTGATGCACTGGGTGAGGTCCAGGCGCGTTACTACAGTCTTGGCAACGACATTGCGCGCATCGAACAATCGATTGAGCATCACACGGAACGAGTAGGGCAGTTAAAGCTGGATTTGACCGAGACCGAAGAAGGATGGAATCAGACCAGAGAAGAACTCGATGTTGATCTGAAGAAAATTACCCAACTGGACACCGAACTCAGGGAAATTTCGCCGTTGCTGGAACAGGCACAGGTTGCCGAACAGGAATCAGCGGCGGCACTGGATGCGGCGGAACAGTCGCAGCAGCACTGGCAAAAAGAATGGGATGAGTTTAATCAGCGTGCCGAGGAGCCGCGGCAGACAGCTGAGGTTGAGCAAACCCGCATTCAGCAGTTGGAACAAATCGTCGAGCGCAGTCATGCGCGCTCCAGCAAATTGCGAGCTGAACTGGAGGAACTGGCTGATATTGAAGTGCCACAGGACGACGTGGATTTGTTGGCACAGGTGCCAAAGCTTGAAACAAAGGTTAATGAAGAGCGCGCCAGAAATAGCGATCTGGGTCAGCAGCTAATCGGCATGCGCAGTCAGTCTGACAGGTTAGCTGACGAAGAGGATCAGGCGCGCAGCGAGTTACAGCGATTGCGGGGACAGTTGGCTTCGCTTGAAGCATTACAGCAGGCAGCGCTCGGTCAGGATGACGAAGCGATAAACACGTGGCTCGCAGATAAGGGCTTTGGTTATAACAAACGCCTGGCGGAAATACTCAGCATCAATGATGGCTGGGAAGTGGCCGTTGAAACGGTTCTGGGCAATTCCTTGCAGAGTATTTGCGTCAATGGATTGGACAATGTCCAGGATGCCCTGACCAATATTCCTGCTGGCCGACTTGGGTTGCTGGATATGAATGCTGCCATAACAAGCGAGCCGCAAGTATCAGCGCTTACACCTTTGCTGCAACAGGTCAGATGCGACGCCAATCTGGGTGAGCTGCTAGCTGGCATCTATATAGCCGAGAACTTTGGCGCTGCCCTGAGTCAGCGCGCGCAACTGCGCCATCGCGAATCAATTGTCACCCGCGACGGCTTGTGGGTTGGTAAGAGCTGGATCCAGTTGCAGAGCGGAGATGGCGCAGAGTCTGCCATCAGACGCAAGAGCTTGATTGAGGAAATATCGCTAAAAATCAGAGAGAAAGAAATAGAATGTGATGTTGTTTCTCAAAAAAGAGCAACGCTAAAAGCCAGCATCCATGATCTGGAGCAGGAGCGCGAACAGGTCCAGGCTGCCGCCAGCAAGGCCGCCGAGGAACTCAGCGAGCTGAAATCGGAATTGGGTGCCCTGCAGGCGAAGACGGAAGAGGCCGCAGCGCGGCGCAAGCGCATTGAACTCGAGCTGGCTGAACTGGAACAGCAGGTGCAGATTGAGACGGAAAATACCGCACAGTCGCGACTTCGTTTACAGCAGGCGCTGGACAGCATGGAAGCCGATGTGGGTAATCGGGAACATCTGCAGATCAAGCGCGAAGAAAGCCAACAGGCTCTGGAAAGCAGCCGCAGCAAGGCGCGGGAGCACAAGGACGAGGTGCACGATCTTGCACTGCGCCAGCAATCCGTAGAGTCGCAGCTAAAATCTACCCGCGAAACCATGGACCGAATGGCGAGTCAGGTACAGCGTTCCAAAGAGCGGATTGAATCGCTTACTGACCAGATTGAAAAGTCCGACCAACCGCTTGAAGCCATGCGCAGCGACCTGGAATCCCTGTTACAACAACGTCTGGAAGTGGAGAAAGAACTCGGCATCGCCAAAGCGAATGTGGAAGCCAATGAGCACGAGCTGCGCGCTCTGGAACAGGAACGCAATGAAATTCAGGAGAAGATCAGCTCGATTCGTGAGTCAGTCACAGAAAATCGGCTTAAGAGTGAAGGGGCCAGCGTCAAGCGCGAGGGTCTAATCGAACAACTTGCAGCGGACAAGTTTGAACTGGATGCAGTTATCGCCGGGCTACCAGAGGACCTCGATGTAGAGACCTGTGAGGCGGAACTGGAAAAACTCGGCAACAGAATTCAGCGCCTGGGGCCCATCAACCTGGCCGCGATCGATGAATATAAACAGCAGTCTGAGCGCAAAATCTATCTGGATCGGCAAAACGAAGATCTGGAAAAAGCGCTCAATACCTTGCGCAATGCAATTCGTAAAATTGACAAGGAAACCCGCACTCGCTTCAAAGATACCTTTGACAAGATCAACGATGGCCTGCAAAACCTGTTTCCCAAGGTTTTTGGCGGTGGTCATGCCTATCTGGATATGACTGGTGAGGATTTGCTTGATACCGGTGTTGCCATCATGGCGCGTCCCCCAGGTAAGCGTAACAGCACCATCCACCTGTTATCCGGTGGAGAGAAGGCCATGACAGCCATTGCACTGGTCTTTTCAATCTTCCATCTGAACCCCTCACCATTCTGTATGCTCGATGAGGTCGATGCCCCGCTGGATGACGCCAACGTAGGCCGTTATGCCAATCTGGTTAAGGAAATGGCCGAATACGTGCAATTTATCTTTATCACCCACAACAAGATCACCATGGAAATGGCACATCAACTCATGGGTGTTACCATGCATGAGGCGGGGGTTTCCCGTATTGTGGCGGTCGATATCGACGAAGCAGCAGAACTCGCCGCCTCGTAACCCCTTTATTCTTGCATATCTACATTAAAGAAAATGTACTAAACGCAAGATAATATTAAAAATTTTCTAATATTCTCTCAGGCAGTTTTCTCTTCAGGGCAAGTTGCCACTACATGCAAAAAAGCTTATGGATACCAGGGAACTGATAATCTTGATATTGGGGTTGGCAATTGTTGCCGTCATCCTGCGTGGACTGTATTTGGCCATGCGAGCCCGTCGCGGCCAAATCCGGCTTGCTATCGATAAAAATATCCCAAGAGATGTCGACCTGGATGCGCTCGAACTCGCCGAGTTGCCTGGCGGCGGCGCGCGGGTGGTTACCCGCTCAGGTGCCCCTACCGATATCACACAGGCACAGGAGCGCGCGGAGACGCTCGATTTGGGCGAGCAGAATGAAGACGAGAAAATTCCAATTCTGATGGATACAGTAGAGATTGCCCGGGCCGAAGTCTCCGATGAAAACGAAGAGAATGAAGAGAACGAAGGGGTGGGCGCAACTGCAGCTTACAATACTGAAGATGACTATGACTCAACTGACCATTATGAAAGCGGAGGTGGTGACTTCGAGGAAGAAGGCCCAGGCCTCGACACCGAAGAGATTACTTCAGGGACAGAAAGCCCGGATGATGTACTGTTGGATTATGGCGAATCAGTCAGCATTGCGCGCAATGCAGAACAGAATGCGGCACGCAGTAGAACCGACAACTTGAGCCAGGTCGCGCCAGACTATGAAGCTGATGAAGATACAGAAAATGCTGACGAGAGCGCTGAAGCAAGTGCTGAGGAGTATTATTCTGCCGGCACCCATATTAATCATGCCGAGATGGGCCCAGATGAGGATTCGCAGGATTCTGAGGTTGCTTATCCTGATGAGTTCGAGACAGAAGAGTCCACAGTAAATGACTTGCCGGAAGCTGATGAAGACAACACTGGCCGGGAAGAGCCTGAACTTGGGGATCCAGACAACGAATTCGATGATTTTTCCATGACTGCTGGAGAGCGGATCGGGTTTGATGCACCCGAGAAACCGAGAGTTGCACAATCAGACATGTTTAGTGCAGTGGAGGAATTGAGCGACGATGATCTGGCGCATGATGAGCAGATGGAGTCAGTTAAAGAAGAGTCTGCATCACGTAAGGCTAACAAGCGTTCTCTGTTCTCTATGTTCCGCAGAAGTAAACCAGTCAAGGAAGCAGAATACGAAACCCCGGAGGAAATCGCAGACAGCTACACGGAAATGGCGCCGGAGCCCCTCGATGAGGATTTCGACAATGACGATTACATTGAACCCGTAAATCAGGATCAAGACGAAGTACCTGAAGCCATTCGTGTACCGAAATCCAGTCCTGCGCGAGAAATCACTCCGCAAACTAGCGATTCGAGGGCGGAGTCAAATGCAGCACCAGAGCCTTCAGAAGTGCTGGTGATAAATGTTATGGCCAGAGATGGCAGGCAGTTTGCCGGTCATGATTTGCTTGAATTACTCATCGCTTCTGGTCTTAAGTTCGGCGATATGCAGATTTTTCACCATCGACTTGGCGGGCAAACCAATGGCCCGGTGGTATTCAGTGTGGCCAATATCCTCAATCCGGGGACGTTTGATCTTAATAAAATGAGCGAATTCTCAACAATTGGCGTTAGCCTGTTTCTGGCCTTGCCGTCTCCGATAAACAATCTTGATGCGTTTGAACAGATGATGAAAATGGCGGAGCACATCAAAGGTTCTATGGATGGTGAAATCAGGGATGACCATCGCAACATCATGACTGCGCAGACCTTTGAGCATTACCGCCAGCGAATACGGGATTTCGAACTTGTGCGCTTGAAGGCATTACGCTCGCGGGCTGGATAACCCGTCTGGGGCAAGCATTGATAATTAATCATGAGCATACCGCAAAAGGTAAAGCAGGAAGTCGCCCGGCTCCGTAAACAGATCGACAAGCACAACCACCTTTACTATACCGAAGGTGCTCCGCAAATTCCCGATGCAGACTACGATGAGTTAATGTCGCGTCTGCAATTTCTCGAAGAAGAATACTCCCTGATTACACCAGACTCTCCGACGCAGCGCGTCGGGAGTGCGCCGCAGGGTGAGTTTCGCGAAGTCATCCATGAACAACCAATGCTGTCGCTGGATAAGGTGAGCGATGCCAAGGCGCTTACAGACTTTGAATCCAGGATCCAGAAACGTATCGATAGCGATGGCCCCTTGGTATATAGCTGTGAACCGAAGATCGATGGTGTAGCCGTCAGCCTGCTGTATGAACAAGGCGTTCTGGTACGCGGGGCTACTCGTGGTGATGGTGTGAAGGGCGAGGACATCACGCATAATGTAAAGACGATTCGTAATATTCCGCTAGTTGTGGATGGGCTCAAGAAAGTGGCAGCGTTCGAGGTCCGGGGAGAGATTTTTTTATCCAAACAAGGCTTTTTGCGGCTCAATCAAAAAGCTGAGGTGGCAGGTAGCAAGATTTTTGTAAATCCTCGCAATACTGCCGCCGGCGCGGTGCGTCAGCTGGACTCACGAAACACTTCCAAAATCCCGCTGCAAATGTACTGCTACAGTGTTGGGCGCGTTGATGGATTGCAATTACCAGAACAACTGGATGCGACTTTTGCGTTGCTCGAGAAACTTGGTTTGCCTGTAAATCCCGACAGGGCTACTTGTAAAGGCATCAGCAAAAGTCTCGATTACTGCATGGCCTTACTGGATAAGCGCGAGAGCCTCGCTTATGAGATCGACGGTGCGGTAATTAAAGTCAACGAGCGTGGGCTGCAAGAGGAGCTGGGTACGAATGTGCGCAGCCCACGTTGGGCCATGGCATACAAATTTCCGGCGGAAGAAAAATCAACGAGGGTATTGAGCGTGGATTTCCAGGTAGGCAGGACGGGAACGATCACGCCAGTGGCCAGGCTGGAGCCAGTTTTCGTCGGTGGTGTAACAGTGAGTAATACTACATTGCACAATATGGACGAAATTGCACGACTCGGCTTGCACATCGGCGACAAAGTCATTGTGCGGCGGGCAGGGGATGTAATTCCCAAGGTGGTCAAGGTTATTGAATCGGCGCGCAATAAAAAAGGCAGTGCGATCAAGGTGCCTGACAAATGTCCTGCGTGTGATTCACCGGTTGAGAAAGAAGGGGTGTTATTTAAATGCAGCGCGGGCATTATTTGCCCGGCGCAGCGCAAGGAATCCATCAGGCATTTCGCGTCGCGAACGGCGCTGGATATTGAAGGCCTCGGCAATAAACTGGTTGAGCAATTGGTGGATGGTGGCGTATTGCAGAACGTCGCCGATATTTTTACTTTGGACACAGCAACAATCGCGGATCTTGATCGCATGGGTCAGAAGTCCGCCGAAAATCTTGCGAATGCTATCGAGAAAAGCAAACAAACAACTTTGCCACGTTTTCTCTATGCATTAGGCATTCGTGAAGTGGGAGAGGCGACTGCGCAGGGGTTGGCCAATTATTTTGGTAACATAGCTGCCATAATCGAAGCAGATGTAGTGCAACTGGAAGCAGTCCCCGATGTGGGTCCGATAGTGGCTCAACACATAGCCACTTTTTTCGACAACACCGAAAACCTCAAGCTTATCGACGCACTGCAGGCAAGCGGAGTGAAGTGGCCAGATATAGAGGTGTCTGCCGCTGAACAACCACTGACTGGACAAACCTATGTGTTGACAGGCACTCTTGAGCAATTGACGCGCAATGAGGCCAAGGCTCAATTAATTGCGCTGGGAGCAAAAGTTGCTGGTAGTGTGTCACGTAATACAGATTGTGTCGTGGCTGGACCTGGTGCAGGTTCGAAGCTTGAGAAAGCAGAAGAATTAAACATCGAAGTGATTGATGAAGAAGAATTCTTGCAGCGCCTGAAGCAACTAAGTCCTTAAAACACCGAAAACTCTGGAACTCAATAACTCGTTACCCATTATGAGAGCGCTCGTAACACTAGCATTAACCTTGCTGCTGCTATCCGGTTGTGTGAGTTCACCTCCGGATAATGTAGCCAACGTCTGCGCCATGTTTGAGGACCGTCGCAGTTGGTATCGAGCCGCACAATCTGCTGAGGAGCGCTGGCAAGTACCAATTGCCGTTAATATGGCGTTTATCTATCAGGAGTCTGCTTTTCGTGCCCGGGCCAGGCCAGAACGCAGCAGGATTCTCTGGATTTTCCCTGGACCGCGACCTTCATCGGCCTATGGCTACGCTCAGGCACTGGATAGTACCTGGAATGAATACGAAGCCCGTTCTGGTAACAGGCGCGCTTCACGCAGGGATTTTGGTGATGCCATCGACTTCGTGGCGTGGTACAACGCCAATTCAGTGCGGCAAAGCGCCATTGCGAGTTCCAATGCGAGAGACCTCTATCTTGCCTATCATGAAGGCAATGGTGGGTTTCAGCGCGGTACATATCGGGAGAAGAGGTGGTTGCTGGACGCTGCCGCACAGGTACAGGCCAATGCCAACAGGTTTGCCATACAACTCGATAGCTGTCGCAGCGAGCTGGACAAAAACTGGTTTCAGCGTTTGTTGTTTTAAGATCGGGTCATTTCTGTAGTCAATCATTTCACTAAATAAGGAATTGCTGAACCAATGAGCTGGTGGGGAAAAGTTCTGGGTGGGACCTTTGGTTTCATGATGGCCGGACCGCTGGGCGCTATTATGGGGGCCGCACTGGGCAACTATTTCGATGGTGGCCTGGATAGAGTCAATCTGGATGACTCATTGGGCCTTGGTGCAACAGAGCGAGTGCAGTCAGTGTTCTTTGCTTCTGTTTTTTCCATTATGGGGTATGTCGCCAAGTCTGATGGCCGTGTCACCCAGGATGAGATAGCTCTGGCCGAGAACGTAATGCGGCAGATGCGTCTGCGTGATAACCAGCGCAAGGTTGCTATTAACCTGTTTAATGAGGGCAAAAAACCGGGCTTTCCTGTTCATGAGGTGTTGGCCCAGTTCAAACAGGAATGTGGCAGGCGTAGAAATCTGGTGCAGATGTTCCTGGAAATCATTATCGCCACAGCGTTTGCGGACCAGCAGTTTGATGCGCGTGAGAAGCGGCTTGTGCAGGAGCTGGCTAAAGACCTGGGATTTGATGATGCCGCTTTTGAGGCGCTGCTGGAACGGGTGAGCGGGCAGGCGCATTTTGGTGGAACCGAGACCACGCAAGAGAAGTTGGCAGCGGCATATGAATTACTGGGCATTGATGAGTCGTGTGATGAAGCAGAATTAAAACGTGCCTATCGCAGACAAATGAATCAACACCACCCCGACAAACTTGTAGCCAAAGGTTTGCCAGAGGAGATGATTGATATCGCTACGCAGAAAACCCAGGCCATCAAAGCCGCTTATGAATTGATCAAATCCAGCCGCAGCTGAATAGTTGCATAGACGAGTACTAGCGAAACGTATCGTTGATATCTGCCAATACTTCATTGCCGGGGCAGAGGTCGGCAGTGGAGAGGGTGTTGAGGGGCTTGTCGACAGTATCGATGACTTCATGCAGATCTGACGCGTCCTGATTTATGTAAAGCAGTCCGGTCGCGATTTTTCCGCGCTTTTTGTGCTGTGCAATATGATGCAGGGCGTTCTCTTTATCATACGGGTCGTAGTTATTATTGGTCTTGTGAAGATGAATCACTGAACCATCATGCAGCGTGATTTCCTTTTCCTTGCCAGCCTCATAACGGGTGGTGATTTCCTTGCGCATCGGCACAAAGTCCACACCGCTGAGTGCCACATGGTTCTCCCAGGTGTTTTTGTAGCCATGGGTTGAGGCATCGGTGTTGTTAAACGTGACACAGGGCGAGACTACATCGATAAATGCGAAGCCCTTGTGCGTCAAGCCGGCCTGGATAAGCGGCACCAATTGATCCTTGTCACCGGAAAAACTCCGGGCTACGAAGCTCGCTCCCAGTTCGATCGCCAGAGTGGCCATGTCGATGTTGTCAAATTCGCTTTCTTCACCGGACTTGGTCTTTGAGCCGAGATCGGCGGTCGCCGATAGTTGCCCCTTGGTTAGCCCGTAAGTACCGTTGTTGGCGACCAGGTAAAGCATATTGATACGTCGACGCACGATATGGCAAAACTGTCCGAGGCCGATAGACGCGCTATCGCCGTCTCCCGAGATGCCCACGTAAAAAAGCTCTTTATTGGCCAGATTGGCGCCTGTGGCAACCGATGGCATGCGGCCGTGAACCGAATTGAACCCGTGCGCCTTGCTGAGAAAATATGATGGTATTTTAGAGGAGCAACCGATGCCGGAAATTTTTGCCACACGGTGTGGCTCCAGTGACATCTCTGCTGCTGCCTGAATGATGGCGGCGCTGATGGAATCATGGCCGCAGCCACCACACAAAGTGGTTAAAGTTCCTTCGTAATCACGCCGGGTGAGACCGAGCTCATTACGCTGCAGGTCGGGGTGAGAAAATTTTGGCTTGCTAATATAACTCATCTAATGGCTCGGTATTCTGGTTGATCTGCTTCTTATACAGGCTTATCAGGGGTGTCCAGCACCGCTAATTTAGCGAGTATCTCCCTTTCTATCTGCTGTGCTGTAATCAGCACGCCGTTGTAATTCAAAATGGAATGCATCTGCTCCTCTCGTGCATTACATTCAATTTTTAGCAGGCTCTTGAGTTGAGCGTCCCGATTCTGTTCTATTACAAAATTGAGTTCATGCGTGTCGATAAACTCGCTAACCTCTTTGTGAAAAGGAAATGCGCGAATACGCATGATGTCCAGTACGAGACCCTGTTTTTCCAGGTTGTCCAATACTTCCTGAATGGCGCTCTGGGTCGTTCCGAGGAAAATCATTCCCCACCTGTTGCCGGTGGATATTTCGGGGGCTGGCAAATTATTCAGCGCAGTTCTGAATTTTTTGGCGATGCGGTCCATCACTTCGGCATAGACATTGCCGTCTTCAGTATAGGCGGCGTTGGCATCATGAGAACTGCCCCGGGTAAAGTAACTACCCTTATCCGGGTGAGTACCAGGGTAGGTGCGCCAAGGGATACCATCATCATCCACATCACGGTAGCGACCAAAAGATTCGGTCGTCTCCAACTGTTCAGCCGAGAGTACCTTGCCCATATCGTATTGGCGTTTATCATCCCATGACAATGGATCGCACACCTGTTCATTCATGCCAAGTTCCAGGTCGCTCATCACGATTACTGGAGACTGTATCCGGTCGGCGATATCAAACGCATCAGCTGCGAATTCAAAGCATTCCCTGGCAGTGGAAGGGAACAGGAGTATCTGCTTGGTGTCGCCGTGGGAGGCGTAGGCGCAGCACAGTAAATCACCCTGCTGCGTGCGAGTGGGCATACCCGTAGATGGTCCAACCCGTTGGATATTGAACAACACCACTGGAACTTCGGAAAAATACGCCAATCCCAGAAATTCCTGCATCAAGGAAACCCCTGGCCCGCTGGAGGCAGTAAAGGCCCTGGCACCATTCCAGCCGGCTCCTATGGCCATACCAATAGCCGCCAATTCATCTTCAGCCTGGATAATTGCATATTTCTTTTTACCGGTACCGGGATCAATGCGCAGGCGCTCACCGTATTTGGCAAAGGCGTCGACCACAGATGTTGACGGCGTTAGCGGATACCAGGAAGCGACGGTAGCGCCGCCGTAGATGCAGCCCAGTCCTACTGCCGTATTGCCATCAATCAAAATCTTGTTCTGGGTCTTGTCGGATGTTTTCAGTTGCAGGGCGAGTGGGCACTTAAAATTGTCACTGGCGTATTGATGCCCAAGCTCGAGTGCATGGATGTTGGGTAATATCAGTTTTTCCTTGCCACGGAATTGATCACTTACCAATCCGGTAAGCACTTTGAAATCAATATTCAGAAAGGCTGATAACGCGCCTACATAAACGATATTCTTGAATAGCTGGCGTTGATTGGGTTTTTCAAATTCACGCAGGCAAATATCTTTCAGCGGGATAGGAAGGTAGTGCAAATCATCGCGCATGAGTTTGGGAGACAGCGCTTTCGAAGAATCGTACAGAACATATCCGCCGGGAACGACTTCAGTAATATCCTTTTGCAGCGTCTGCTCATTCATCGCCACCATAAGGTCGACGCCTTCGCGACGGCCGAGGTAACCTTTTTCACTGATACGAACTTCATACCAGGTCGGCAGACCTTGAATATTGGACGGGAAAATATTGTGGGGACTGACAGGAATGCCCATCCTGAACACAGCCTTGGCGAACATGTTGTTGGCGCTGGCGGAGCCTGACCCATTGACGTTGGCAAACTTGACCACGAAGTCATTGATTTTGGCCATGCTGTCAACTTTGGAAGACTGGATTACTTCGGACATGCGTCAGCCGCCTTTGCAGTATTAAACAGAAATTTGTGCATGTCCCATGCATTGGTCGGGCAGCGTTCAGCACACAAGCCACAATGGAGGCAAAGATCTTCATTCTTGGCCATAATGCGTCCGGTCATCAGTTTGTCCGACACGTAGAGATCCTGCTCAGTATTGTTGGCAGGCGCCAGCATGCGCTCGCGTAACTCAGGTTCATCTGCGTTGGTGGTGAAGGTGATGCAATCAGTCGGGCAAATATCGACGCAGGCATCACATTCAATGCATAACTGGTCAGTGAAGACAGTTTGCACGTCGCAATTAAGGCAGCGCATGGTTTCCTTGTAAGCCAGCTCTTCATCATAGCCGAGCTCCACTTCCATGTTGATATCATTGAGAGTTTGTTCTTTTGCGGCATGAGGCACCACGTAACGTACATCGCTGCTGATGTCGTTATCGTATGACCACTGGTGTATTCCCATTTTTTGGCTGGCCAGGGTGGTCAGCGGGTCGGGGCGGTTCCTTATGTCCTGTTTCTCACACAGCAGGTGAATGGATACTGCCGCATCATGGCCGTGGGCAACAGCGGTGATAATATTATCTGGACCTAGCGCGGCGTCTCCTCCGAAGAATACCTTTTCATGGGTGGACTGAAATGTGTTCTTGTCGATTTGAGGTAGTTCCCATTTGTCGAATTCGATTCCTATGTCTCTTTCGATCCAGGGGAAACTATTTTCCTGTCCAATGGCACATAGCACATCGTCACAAGGCAAAATAACCGGATCCTCCCCAGTAGGAACCAGTTGGCGTTTGCCATTTTCATCAAGTTCTTTGCGAACTTTCTCGAACTCCATGCCGACGAGTTTGCCGTTTTCTGTCACATACCGTTTGGGGACGTGAAAATTGAGTATGGGGATATCTTCATTCATGGCATCCTCAATTTCCCAGGGTGAGGCTTTCATTTCATCGAAGCCACTACGCACGACAACGGTGACGTCTTCACCGCCAAGGCGCTTGGAGGTGCGGCAGCAATCCATGGCCGTGTTACCACCGCCGAGTACCAGTACGCGCTTGCCAATGGAGTTGGTGTGTTCGAAAGCGACATTTGCCAGCCACTCGATGCCGGTATGAATGTTTTCAGCAGCCTCTGCATATCCAGGCAGATCAAGATGCTTGCCCAATGGTGCCCCTGTGCCGACAAAGATGGCGTCGAAGTTTTCTTTCATCAGTGCCTTCATGGAGTCGATGCCTTTTCCAAAATGGCATTCGACGCCCATATCGATAATGTAATTCAGTTCTTCTTCCAAAACTTCTACAGGCAATCTGAAGCGGGGGATTTGCGTGCGCATGGCGCCGCCAGGCACGGCGTCCCGCTCAAACAACACGATCTCATAACCCAGAGGCAGGAGATCGCGGGCAACAGTCAACGAGGCAGGTCCAGCTCCAATAAGGGCGATTCGTTTACCGTTTTTTTGTTTTGGCACCTGGGGCAAGAAGGCTTTGATATCGCTTTTGTAGTCAGCCGCTACTCGCTTTAGTCGACATATGGCAACGGGTTGCTCTTCGACGCGACCACGGCGACAGGCAGGTTCACAAGGCCGATCACAGGTTCTGCCGAGGATTCCCGGAAATACATTGGAATACCAGTTGATCATATAGGCGTCGGTGTAACGCTTTTCAGCGATCAGCCGGATATATTCAGGAACGGGAGTGTGCGCTGGACAGGCCCACTGGCAGTCAACGACCTTATGGAAATAATTGGGATCGGTGATATCTGTTGGTTTCATTATTATTCTTTACTACCGGCAAGTTGTGAGCATCGCAGGAGTTCCATTAATTCCGGAGTATAGGGAATCCTGGACAGTTTGTATGCAATTCAGGATAGCGCGTGATCCACCTTGCTTTCATAGACTTTGCGGAATACCCGGATACTGATGATGTAATCCAGTTCAGAAACTGCAGTCTTGAGCTTTTCCATCATGTCGGTAGAAAGGCCATCTCGCTTTAGGGTCAGGTCAACCTCTACTCCATAGTCCAGATAATGTAGATCCATACGGTCAATGTCTGCATCGTCCAACAGATTTTCCCAATGGCTCCGGATATCTGCCAGAATCACCGAGCGTTCCGGAAATAGCTCCAGGTTCTTCCCGGGCTCATCACGAAAAGATTCTCCACTGACAGGCTCCGGGTCGATATGAAATACCACGTCTTCTATATCACTGAACTTTCCCATGAGTGCAGCACAGGCCATTTCACCAAGCTGGTGCCCTTCGGAAACGCTGATGCGCGGATTCACCTGTAACCTTGCCTCAAGAATAATCTTGCCTCCAGACAGCCGGCTTCTAAGTTCTGTTATAGCCTGAATGCCTTCGGTTTCCAGGATGCTGGATTCCAACAGGGCGCGTCGGTGCGGAGGGATAGCGGTATCCACCAGTTCGCGTAAACTGTCGGCGCACAGTTCCCAGCCAATCTTGGCGATAATCAGTGCGACAAACATGGCGGCAACGACATCCATCCAGACCCAGCCCTGCTGAGCACCGAATATGCCTATCAAAACGGCAATAGAAGAGATGGCATCGCTGCGACTGTGCCAGGCGTTAGCACGCAGAAGGTTTGAATTGAGTCGTCGCGCGACGCGCATCGTATACTGGTAAATCCATTCTTTACTGCCAATCGAGATTGCCGCAATAAAAATCCCTGCTATACCGGGAATGGGAATTGAGTCGATGGTGCTTAGTCGCTTAACGCTGTCGTATAGCAAGATCCCTGCTGTAATAAAAAACACGATACCCATGGCAATTGTACCCAGGGTTTCGAAGCGGCGATGACCATACTGATGTTCTGCGTCTGGCGCTGTGTGCGCGACCCTGGCCATAACGATTACGAATACATCTGTAATGGCGTCAGTGAGTGAATGGATGCCGTCAGTGACGAGTGCGAATGAATTGGTGAAAATCCCACCGACGATTTTTCCCGCTGAAAGCAGCAGATCAAGACACATGCCTATCAGTGTGACGCGGGTGGCTTCATGTCTGGCGTTTTGCGAGTTCATTCAGATATGTGGCGATGACTTTAATGCGAAGCCGATGTGCGCTGAGAGGGGATAAAAAAAGCCCGGCATCTTTTGGAGCCGGGCTTAATATACTATCAAGGGAGAGATAAATGAAACAAAACCCACAATTTTGTCTTACATCTACCTACACATATTCAGACTGTCTCTGGAGCCGAAAGTTCCAAGGCGGTTCAAAAATATTCAAAAAATAATGTTTCTTAGATAAATGGCGTAATTATCTGATATTAAATGATATTTTCAATAACGAGCCCTGGTATCTCGAGGCTTTCGGCCATTGTTGGGTTGCAAATGAGCCCGATGCTGCAGTTTTTCGGCGTCAAATAACGTTCTGCTACCCGGCGCAAATCCCTGATATTTGTGGCCAATACTTGCTCCCTGAAAGCCATTCGTGCCTCCAGCGTGCGCCCAAACAAGCGATTATAGAAAGCCTGTTTGGCTTCACCTGCAGGCGAAGAGGGTTTGTCCAAAGTGGCAATAACGCCGAGCACAGCTTCTTCCAATAAACGTTCTTCGTGTTTGTCTGAAATCACCCACTCAATGGCGCGGTCGAAGTCATCCAGTGTCTCGGTTAGCCGCGGGTCGCGATATGAGAAAAAGCGGAATGATGCTGAGTTGGCGTCCTGACTCGCGCCACCACCATAAGCGCCGCCTTGCTCGCGAATGGCGCGATGCAAAAAGCCATTGCGCAGAAATCCCGCCAGAACATGCAGCACCGCGTTATCGGGGTGGCTGGAGGCAACTGTCGCGAAAGATTTGGCGCAGAAACTGACCTGGGTAGTTGTGGTCCAGGCTTCGCAGAGGTTCTCCCTCAGAGGGGGAAGTTGTAATGAGCTTGCCCTGGTTTCCGGTTGTTGCCAGTTTTTCCACACTGAATTTATATCGCCACGCACTGTTTCGGCGAATTGTGGTTCCGCTACCAGTAAGAATTCTGGTACACCGCTAATAACCTGTGCGTGAATTTGCTGCAGGCGTTGCAGTAAATCTTCTACATTGGTCTGCTCGCGCATTAGGTCGCGCCAATTTTGCAAACGTCGAATACCTTCGAGTCCACCAAAACAGTGACTCAATTGAGCTGTGGGGCTCATGCGACTGGATGCGAGATTCATGGCCAGAGAATGGCCTTGTCCTGTGATACTGTTTTCTTTGCGTGCACAGATTTGCTCGACCAGTTCGCGCAGCCGCTGGTGCTCGTCAAACCTGATTTTATGCAGCGTGGTATGAAGTAACTCAGTCAGTGCGGCGTGGTTATCAACCAATGCTCTCGAAGAAAAAGTCAATTTGGCATGGAACTGCTGTTCGTTATCCATATGACTACGAATGCTGCTGAAGCTGTTGATGCCGCCGCAAATTCCCGCCTGCCAGTTCTGCACCTCGGCATAATCCCTATCGCCAACTCCAAGCTCCGGAAGACAACTCGTGTAAAGTGGCAGCACAGCAAGCTGGTCTGCGGGGAGATTTGGTAGTTCAAAGACAATTTGCTGATACGCCAGTCCATTCGTGCCCTGCTGAAAAAGGCTGGCAGATAGCTTGCTTTGACCAATCGTTGACGCCTGCGATTCCGGCTCCGTCATCCTGGCTGGCACGTCCTTTAGCGTTACCTTGGGTAGAATTTCGGGATTGTCTTTTAACGCCTGCCGTTCGCTCAAGGCGCGCGCCCGATCTATTAGTCTGGCCTCGTCATCCGCAGAAAGTTGCGATCGAATTTGCGCAAGTTTCTGCTTTTCTTCGTCAACCCGTTGTTGTCCCAGTTCCGCATCAGGTTGCAGCGTAAGCGTGACCCGGTGGGGATTATCCAACAACATCCTCTGTATAAGTGATGGTATGTAGTTGTCATCGCTGATGCGTTGCCGAAGCTGGTCCAACACAGGGTCAATGTTGAGCAGCTCGATGGGGTCGCCATCATGTACCGCGGCAGAAAGACCCGTCAGAATGAGTTGCAGACCATAGGGGTAGCTGTCTCCGGAAATTTCGCGCTGACTGAGTTCGAGTTGGTGCAAGGCGGCTTCCACCTGTTCATGGGGCACACCCTCGGCGGCGATATTCTGCAATGTTTCCAACACAAGCGTTTCAACAAGTTCGGTAGCAGTACGTTCGCAACCCTCAAGCCCGGCCATGAATGACATTTCACGGTTGGAATCTTCCAACCCACACATAGGGGAGGGCGACTGTCCCAACTCACTCGTTTCCAGTGCGCGCAGCAATGGGCTGGCGCTGTTGTCCAGTAGCACACCGCACAACAATTGCGCTTCAAACAATTCTGTAAGATCGGTTGATTTATCCAACAACCAGCCGACTACCACATGTGTTTTCGGATTGTCGCTGGCTTCCGAAACATAAGATTCTTCGACCTTGATTGGAGTTGTATAGCGTTGCTCGTCGCCCACCGAGATTTTGTTATCTAGTGCGGAAAACTGGGACAGCGCCAGTTCTTCGAACCTTTGGTGATGTTCGCTTGCCGGGATATCACCAAATGTCATGAAGACTGCGTTGCTGGGATGATAATGGGATTTGTAAAAATCGAGCAGGTTCTGATAACTCAGACTGGGAATATCGCGCGGTTCGCCACCACTGTTATAGTGATATGTAGTTGTTGGGAACAGGTGACTGCAGATCGTATGCCACAAAACACTATTTGTGGAACTCATGGCACCTTTCATTTCATTGAAAACGACACCTTTGTATTGCAATTCTGAATCCGGGTTCTCGGGTTCGGCAAATTCGAGCCGGTGTCCTTCCTGGGCAAAGTCCAGTTCATCCAGACGTGAGAAAAATGCCGCGTCCAGATACACCTGCAACAAATTGTCGAAGTCTTTACGGTTTTTGCTGGCAAAGGGATATGCCGTCCAGTCACTACTGGTAAAAGCATTCATAAAGGTGTTCAGAGACCTGCGAATCATCATGAAGAATGGGTCTCGGACTGGATATTTCTTGCTGCCGCAGAGCGCAGTGTGTTCAAGTATGTGTGCCACTCCGGTTGAATCCATCGGGACAGTCCTGAATGCCACGAGAAAAACATTCTCAGGATTATCGCTTGCCAGGTGGAAATGCATAGCGCCAGTCTTGCGGTGCTGGTATTGCTGGATTTCAATATTCAGGGATGGGATAAATTCGCTGCGAATACTGGTAAAAGCCGGATGGTGTCCTTGCTCTTGTTGAGTTGTCGATTGGCGCAGATCGGCTCGTGTCATCACTACTTACTACCTTTTCGCTGGAGCTTGAATTGAGGATTTACAAAAAAGCCGGAATCCCGAATTGTCATTCCGGCGGTGATTCCAGGCTAAAGGCGCCAAGTTTACCTGAGCGCAGGTCGTTTAGTAACAGCTCTCCGGCCCTGTAGAGGTCCGGACGCCCGCCTTTCACGAGACAACCACGCTTGACAGCAATGTGTTCCAGTAGCGCTTCCGGTTGTGACTGCAACTCAAATTCAGGAAAGCGAGCTGAAACCTGGGTCTTGTGTCGGGTTAATAGCTCTTCGGCGGCAAACCAGGCGATATCATCCTGATCCACCGCGGTGTTTCTGATAGTGCCAAGTATCGCCAGCAGATATGCCTGCCTTTCGTCAGCCAGCTTTGGCCACATCATCCCCGGAGTGTCGACGAGAACGAATGCGTCATTCAGAACATGACGCTGGAGTTGTTTTGTTACAGCCGGCTCATTGCCGGTATTGGCGATTGGCCGTCCGGCGATCTGGTTAAGCAGCGTTGATTTACCCACGTTTGGCACGCCGGTTATCAACACTTGTACGCGTCCAGCAGCAGGCAGGTCAGGAATGAGTCTAATGAGTGCCCTGGATATTTTGTCATTGTCCAGTGGCGAGGCAGGGTTATTGATTAGGCAGGCTCCATAGCCATTGCCGACAGATTGTAGATGGTGTTGCCAGCGTCTGGTGATTTCTGCGTCAGCCAGATCAGGTTTGGTTAATATACACAGGCGTGGTATGCCCTTGAATAGGTCGGCCAGCAGAGGGTTGGCAAAGGCAAGAGGCGCGCGGGCGTCAAGGAGTTCCAACACAGCACGAGTGTCACGCGCCTGGCGTTTGAGTTCCTTGCGCATTTTATTCATGTGGCCTGGGAACCAGGATATTGTCATAATTAGCCTCTCGCGAGGCGGCAGTCTAACAGCTTCTATTGAAAAAATGAGCCAGAAATCACGAACATAGAGTTGCCGCCGCTCCACTGGATCTTTTTGAAAAAGATTTAACAAGCACTCGCTTCACATTCATACAGACAGAAATTAATGATGCCCACTGATTCGATCATCAAGTCAAAATTACAAAATGCACTGATGCCGGAAGTCCTGCACATCCAAAATGAGAGTCATATGCATGGCGGGCCGGCTACAGAGTCCCATTATAAATTAACTGTAGTGGCGCAGAGCTTTGCCAGCATGTCCCGAGTTGCCCGGCACCAAAAGGTTTATGCCATTTTGGCCGAGCAGCTGGATAACGGCGTCCATGCTCTCGCGTTGCACTTGTTCAGCCCGGACGAATGGCAGGCTTCCAGTGAAAAAGTGCCATCTTCTCCGGACTGCGCTGGTGGTTCGAACTGATTCATCGAGTGCTTGCAGTGCAGGATAAAACAGATAGAAAAGGGTAAATTTGCGACCTGCAAAGCAGTCCGTCTACCAGGTTATGCTAAGCTCAAATCCGGTCGATACAGTAGTAAGCCGGGGTTGAAATACGCAGGCTTCAAAGCTGCCTGGGCTGAGTAATTTTACCGATAGTTCTTGGTAAATTGCTTTACTTATCAACGTGTCATTGGTCAATTGCAATGCAGACTCTCAGGGCTTTTTCCCGCTCTCGCAGGAATGAAATTCTCGTTGCAGCTAGTACTGCAATGTGCCTTGTGCTCATGATCACCTGGGTTGACTGGATAGCCCGGGAAGACCGCGCGCTCCGAATTCAGGTCATGGCGCCAGAGCCAATAATGGTGTTCCCTGACTTTTCTGTAGTCGATGACATCGATGTACGGAAACAGCAATTCTTTGATTATTTGCAGGAATATATCGCCGCAGAAAACCAGGAATTGGCTGTAATTCGCCAATCCATACTGGAATTTCATGAATTGACTCAACACAGCACTCCGCTTTCACCTTCAGAACACAATGTCCTCATGGCGATAGCCAGTGACTTCGATATTCCTGAGAGCTTTGAAACTGAGCGGGAGATAGTCAATGAGCTACTAATTCGAGTTGATCAGATCCCTGCGTCTTTAGTGCTTGCGCAAGCAGCCAACGAGTCAGCCTGGGGTACTTCGCGGTTTACGATTGAAGGGCTTAATATTTTCGGTCAGTGGTGTTACGAGCAGGGCTGCGGGATCGTGCCTCGCCGGCGCCCCAGTGGAGCGACTCACGAAGTCAGGGCCTTTGACACATTGACAGAAACGGTGCACGGCTATTTCATGAACCTTAATACTCATCCTGGATATCGATTGTTCCGTCAGATGAGGGCGCAAATGAGGCGTCAGCAACGGACGCTCGATTCGTTTGAATTAGCATATGGGCTGGGGAATTACTCGCAGCGAGGCGATCATTATATTGATGAGATTCAGACGATTATTGTCCAGAACGACCTGACAAGTCACGACCACCATTACTGATTCCCTATTCCGGGAACGAAGTATTTATCCATTGCACTGAATGCCAAAAATAGCGAGAGCTATTGTTGGCGCGAGCGGTACAGATATAGCGCCAGCGGCGTGTATTGAACTCCATCTGGGGCTCCAGTGTGACAATCCCCGCAGACCGGTCTTCCCAGGTCATGGTTATGGGTTGGCTATTGGCAAAGCAGTTGAGGTGGCCGATATCAAAGCGGTTGGTATCAAATTGCAGGGTTACTCGCGGACTGGCGTCTGTCGTGACAGGGGAGGCTGGTTCCAGCTGGGTAACATTGAAAGCCAGCGATTCCATTTTTGTGCGAGCGGTTTCAAGGTTGGCGTATATCGATGCCAGCGGATAGCGCGGTAGCTCAAGAAAATCAGAATGCCAACCCAGCGCGCCTGAATTCTGGGCAAAGCCAGTAAAGTCCTGTTCTTTCAGCAAAGCCTTGATGGCCGGGTCATATTCACCATACGGATACGCAAGGTAACGGTGGGACTGACCGGTTTCTTCAGTAATCGTAGCTTCAGCGGCAAGTAATTCTGCTTCAAGACGAGCCAGCCATTGCTCGCGAGACTCTCTCGCGGCTCGCTCCAGCATATGCGGATGGGTCACCATATGATTTGCGATAGTGACTCCAGCATCTGACATCTCGCGAATCTCAGCCCAGGTCATATAGCCCGGCTGGCGATTGTTCACGGGTTCAGTGCTGACAAACAGCGTGAATGGCATGCCAAATTCCTGCAGCATGGGAAAAGCCGTCTCATAAATCGATATGTAACCATCATCGAAGGTGATAGCAAGGGACTTGTCGGGTACTTCCTGGCCTTCCCTTAGTACCTCGACCATGTCGGTCAGCGACATGACATTAAAATCATTTTCCTGCAGATAATTCAGGTGTGCTCTGAAATCCTGCGGGGAGATACTTGTTGATGGGGGAGTGTCAGTAGCTACGTGATGATATACGGTGATGACACCACTGGAAAAACGGGCATCGTCCTGGGCAATCACCAGTTTCGTTAATAGGAGGGCTGCAAGGAATAATGCTGGTTTCATAGTATATCTTGCGTCTTTCGGGGCCAGTAACAAGGCAGTGGTTCGATAAGCATCTTGTGGTATGGGTTCTTATAGTACTTCTGCGGCGTTATAATGCGTTTCCCCGGGTCAGTGGACAGACCCACCTGCTAATTGGAGTATGTAGATGATTTTCTCAGGAAAAGCCCTGAAGGTCGACCTCGCGACCACGGGCACCGCCCACCTTGTATTTGACCGGGAAGGGTCTTCAGTCAACAAGTTTGACCGGGTTACGCTGGAAGAACTTCGTAATGCCGTGAAGGCGATCAGCGAGAGCGACGCTACTGGTATGGCGATTTCATCAGCCAAAGCCGGATTTATTGTGGGGGCTGATATTACGGAATTTACTGGCATGTTCAGTCAATCTTCTGAACAGATTGAAGCCTGGTTGGTTGAGGCGAACGGCATTTTCAGCAGTATTGAGGATCTCGACATGCCAACTGTCACAGCGATCAATGGATTTGCGTTGGGTGGCGGCTTCGAGTTGGCAATATCTACCGATTACCGCATTGGTACGCCTTCAGCGCAAGTGGGCTTTCCTGAAGTGAAGCTCGGAATCCTGCCGGGTTTTGGAGGCACGGTAAGAATGCCGAGGTTAATTGGTGCGGATAATGCAAACCAATGGATAAGTAGCGGGTCTCACATTAATGCCGAACAGGCGCTAAATGAAGGTGCGTTTGACGCGATAGTCGCAGAAGACAAGCTGGTCGAGGCTGCGGAAAAAATGATTGCCCAGTGTAATGCAGGGAAACTTGATTTTCGCGCGGTAAGAAAGCGCAAGACCTCACCACTGACGCTGCAACCGATCGAGCTGAATGTGGCGTTCGAGACAGCCAAAGGTATGGTCGCAGCAGCAGCTGGCCCCAATTATCCGGCACCACTTACTGCCGTGCAGGTTATGCAAGATGCCGCTGGATGTGATCGTGATGCTGCGCTGAAGATCGAACACCAGGGGTTTATCAAGCTGGCACAGACAGAAGTGGCCGCGAATCTGGTGCAAATGTTCCTCAATGATCAGTATCTCGGCAGTAAAGCCAAAAAGCACGCCGCAAACGCACGTGATATCGGCTCTGCGGGAGTGCTGGGTGCTGGCATTATGGGCGGGGGAATAGCCTACCAGTCCGCGTTGAAGGGCACGCCAATTTTAATGAAGGATGTTGCCCAGGAGGGTCTGGATCTGGGTATGGGCGAAGCCCGCAAATTGCTCAACAAGCGATTGGGGCAGGGCAAGATCGACAATGAGAAAATGATTAATGTGCTGAGTGCCATTAAACCAACGCTAACCTATGCTGGATTTGAGCAGGTAGATATCGTTGTCGAGGCCATTATCGAAAATGCTGATATCAAGAAAAAAGTGCTGGCGGAACTCGAAGGCGAGATTGAAGCAGGCGCAATCATAGCCAGCAATACGTCGACCATTTCCATCGATGAACTTGCAACTGCACTGAGCAGGCCAGAAAAATTCTGTGGCATGCATTTCTTCAATCCGGTGCCTGTCATGCCTCTGGTTGAAGTTATTCGAGGGGCACAAACCAGTGATGAGACTATCGCGACCACCGTGGCCTTCGCCAAAAAAATGGGCAAGACGCCGATCGTCGTGAACAATTGTCCGGGCTTTCTGGTTAACCGTATTTTATTCCCTTACTTCGGTGCATTTTCCCAGCTCATTCACGATGGCGCCGACTTCAGGCAAATCGATAAGGCAATGGAGCGTTTCGGTTGGCCGATGGGTCCGGCGTATTTACTTGATGTTGTTGGATTGGATACCGCGGTGCACGCACAGGCGGTAATGGCGCAAGGCTTTGATCGCATGGCGTTGGACTTCTCCAGTGCTATTGACAAGATTTATGAAAAAGGAAATTACGGCCAGAAAACTGGCAGCGGCTTTTACCTCTATGAACTGGACAAGCGAGGGAAGCAGCGGAAATTGCCAAACCCGGAAATCGACGCACTGATCGAGGGTGTGCAAGAGAGTAAGCGTAACTTCGAAGACCAGGAGATTGTCGACCGCATGATGCTGGCGATGTGCACTGAAACTGCTCGCTGCCTGGAAGATGATATCGTCGCTACGCCAATCGAGGCTGACATGGGGCTGATACTGGGGCTTGGATTTCCAGCATTCCGGGGTGGCGCACTGCGCTATATAGATAGTATGGGAATGGCCGCATTTTGCGAGATGGCGGATAAATACGCCGCCCTGGGTGAGCTATACCATCCAACCGACAGTATGCGCTCGATGGCTGCTGACAATACCAAGTACTACAAGTAATTTACCGGAGAATTTGCAATGGCCCTGAATGCCAGAGATGCAGTAATAGTTGACGGAATACGCACCCCCATGGCGCGCTCAAAAGGCGGCGCCTTCAAACATGTACGTGCAGAGGAACTGTCGGCTCATCTTATTAATGCCCTGTTTGCAAGAAATGCTGGTGTCGACCCGGCGGCAACAGAAGACGTGATCTGGGGTTGCGTAAACCAGACCCTGGAGCAGGGTTGGAATGTGGCTCGTAATGCTGCACTGATGAGTGTGTTGCCACACTCTACCTGCGCACAAACCGTAAACAGACTCTGTGGATCTTCCATGTCGGCCTTGCATACGGCTGCTACGGCAATACTAAGTGACAATGGGGACCAGTTCATTGTTGGCGGCGTCGAACACATGGGGCACGTGGGAATGACCCATGGCATTGATCCCAACCCTCGCGCATCGAAACATATTGCCAAAGCTGCATGGATGATGGGTGTCACTGCAGAGGTATTGGCAAAGATGCACGGAATCAGTCGTGAGCAGCAGGACGAGTTTGCTGTGCGTTCACATACACTGGCTGCAAATGCACGCAGTAACGGTGGATTCAAAGCGGAAATCGTTCCTATCGAAGGACATGATGAAGTTGGCATCAAAGTACTTGTTGAGGAAGATGAAACCATTCGTCCAGATACCAATGTTGAGGCATTGGCACAGCTGCGCCCGGTGTTTGATCCGGCCAACGGCACTGTGACCGCTGGCACATCATCACAAATCTCAGATGGTGCCTCTGCAATGTTGATAATGTCTGCTGGTCGCGCCCAGGAACTTAACCTCAAGATCCGGGCGCGCATCAAGTCTATGGCTTATGCTGGCGTTGATCCTTCGATTATGGGATACGGCCCCGTACCAGCCAGCAAGAAGGCTCTGAAAAAGGCTGGCCTACAGATATCTGATATTGATTGTATAGAGCTAAACGAAGCCTTTGCGGCACAGTCCTTGCCAGTATTGAAGGATCTCAATCTATTGGATGTTGTGGATAGTAAAGTAAATCTCAAAGGTGGTGCGATAGCCCTTGGGCATCCTCTGGGTTGTTCGGGTACGCGAATCACAACGACGCTGTTGAACAACATGGAAGATCGTGATGCGACGCTGGGATTGGCGACCATGTGTATTGGGTTGGGGCAGGGCATTGCGACAATATTGGAGCGAGTTTAACTCGGTACCGGGCTTAGCTAATGAATGCACAGAAGCAGGAATTTCAATTAAATCGCGTGCGCAAAAATCTGCGTCGGGATGTAGGCAAGGCAATCGCAGACTTCAATATGATTGAAGACGGCGACCTGGTCATGGTCTGCCTCTCTGGTGGGAAAGATTCCTATGCGATGCTGGATATTCTGCTAAATCTGCAAAAGCATGCACCGATCAGTTTTCAACTCCATGCAGTCAATCTGGACCAGAAGCAGCCAGGTTTTCCTGAACATGTATTACCGGAGTATCTGGCCAGGCAGGGTGTCGATTTCAAAATTCTCGAACAGGACACCTATTCAATAGTGACCGATAAAGTGCAAGAAGGTAAAACTTACTGCGGCTTGTGTTCCCGGCTGCGCCGCGGAATTCTGTACAACTATGCAGAGAGTATCAACGCGAACAAAATTGCACTGGGCCATCATCGTGATGACATCGTCGAGACATTGTTCCTGAATATGTTCTACGGCGGCAAACTGAAAGCGATGCCGCCCAAGTTACTTAGCGATGACAAGCGCAATGTGGTTATTCGCCCTATGGCCTACTGCAAGGAAAAAGAAATTGAACGCTACGCCGAATTGAGCGGCTTTCCTATTATTCCCTGTGACCTCTGTGGCTCCCAGAGCAACCTGCAACGTCAGGTTATCAAGCGCATGCTACAGGAATGGGAGAAGGCCCACCCGGGTCGTATAGAAACGATATTCCGCAGTATTTGTAATGTTCAGCCATCACAATTGGCTGACACTAACCTGTTTCCATTCAGCGACCTGCGTGTCGCCGACAGTAGTAATAAACTGCCAGCTGTGGAACTGGTATAACGCGGAAGTTGGCGAGTGGAAATACCCTATAGCGAATTGTCAGGCGACGCGCTTCGCGCGATCATAGAAGAATTTGTTTCGCGAGAAGGCACCGAATATGGTGCTGTGGAAATATCACTGGATACCAAAGTTGAACAGGTACGTCGCCAATTGGAGAAAGGTGAAGTCGGGATTGATTTCGATCCTGATTCCCAGACCTGTCATCTGTTTGATAAAAAGGTATAAAATCCGCTGGAGACTATGCCGCGGGATTTGAAGGCGCTATGTCAGAAGAAGACACAAAACAGGGGCAGGGCAGTGTAGCCGAAGAATTGGATGCCTGCGGCCTGTATTGCCCGGAACCAGTAATGCTATTGCATAATAAGATCAGGGATCTGGCTCCGGGTTCATTGTTACGACTCTTGGCGACTGACCCTTCAACTACACGTGATGTACCAAAATTTTGCCTCTACCTTGGACATGAACTGCTGGAGTCCAGTGAAACTGGCGACAAGTACCAGTATCTGATTCGTAAGTCTGCCGACTGAATGTCGAGTGAGCGGAGCCCATCCTTGAATACCAGTGAGCAACTTCCGGAGCAAATTTATCTGGTAGATGCCTCTATTTATATTTTTCAATCCCATTTTTCTCAGTATGTAGAGTGTTATGATGATGACGGTGGAGAGTTGAGCGCGTTGTTTGGATTTACACAGTTCCTGTTGCAATTCCTGCGGCGCAGCGAACCCTCCCACGTTGCCATAGCTCTGGATGAAAGCCTCTTTTGCGGTTTTCGCCATGAATTGTGCCCAAACTACAAATCCAATCGCGAACTGCCGGACGAGAATCTGGCGATGCAACTGCGTGCCTGTCGGGAAGTGTGCGAACTGTTGGGGCTGCCGGCCTTCGCCAGTCGGGTTTTCGAAGCCGACGACATCATAGGTACGCTGAGTAATAGAATCCGTCAGGAGGCGCAGGGCAATACAGCGTTGACAATTCTCACAAGAGACAAGGATCTAGGGCAATTATTGCAGGCCGATGCTGACTGCCTGTGGGACTACGCGAAGAACACACGACGTTCACGTGCTGATTTGCGCGCAGATCTGGGCATTGACCCGGAACAGCTGCCGGATTTTCTTGGATTAGCCGGGGACAATGTGGACTGTATTAGTGGAGTGCCGGGAGTTGGTCCGGTCAAAGCCAAAGCCTTATTACAGGAGTTTAAATCTTTAGAAGATGTCTATGCCAATCTGGATAAAGTCGCCGCCTTACCTTTGCGCGGAGCCGCAGGTCTGGCGAATAAATTGGCAGAGCATCAGGAGCTGGCGCGACTCAGTAAGAAGCTTGCAACTATTGTAGTCTCAGTCGAAGACGCGCAGGAATCTTTTGGTAGCTCCTGTATTGCTGAGTTGGCGCGCCAACCCGTGTTGGCGGATGAATTTCAGGATTTCCTCGCAACATATCGGTTTTCAGCATCCGATCGAAGTCGTTTGCTCGCAGCGGTCAGCAGGGTGATCCAGCCATGAAAGTTCTGGCTGACAGCGGCATTCTTGCGGCTACCGACCTGTTCAGCCAAATTGGTGATATCACTGTAATGCCTGGGCGAGAAATCAGGCGCGAGACACTTGGTGATGCCGAAATCCTCCTGGTGCGGTCGATTACTGCTGTCGATGCCGCTCTTCTTGATGGCAGCAAGGTTTGCATGGTCGGCTCAGCAACAAGCGGCCTGGATCATATAGATACAGAATATTTGCAAAGCGCTGGCATCAAGCTGTTCCATGCGCGCGGCGCCAATGCTGATGCAGTAGTCGATTATTGCCTGAGTGCCATGTCGTACGCAGTTATGGAGAAGGGGTTGGATATTATGCAGAGTTGCGTGGGGATAATTGGTGGTGGTGCTGTCGGTAAAAAATTGCAGCAGCGCTTGCACGCCTTGGGTATTTCATGCCTTGTTAACGACCCGCCATTAGCCGCGCAAAGCAGTCAGACAAATGAGTATGTGTCGCTCGAAGAGGCATTGCAGTGTGATGTAGTGTCTCTACATGTGCCACTAACCAATGCCGGGGATTTTCCAACCCGTGATTTATTGAGCAGCAACAACCTGGAACTTTTGGCGGAAAACTGCCTCTTGATACATACCTGTCGTGGCGGAGTGATCGATGAGACCGCTCTGGTGCGTCATCTTGACACCCACAAGGGTGTAACGAGCGTGGTAGATGTATGGGCGAACGAGCCGCGAGTAAATCCGGATCTCGTAAATAAAGTCGATATCGCAACACCCCATATCGCCGGTTACAGCACTAATGCCAAGGCCATGGCCAGCTTTATGTTGTTTGATCAGATCATGCGTGAATTGGCAGACACACCGGGGGCCATGGGAGTCGACTCAGATACTTCAGTGGCTTTAGAGGTTGGAGACAATCCGTGGGCGGCACCATTAGTCGCATTGCCCCTAATGGATCTTTCTGCGAGATTCAAAGCGCAGATAGCCAAGGAATCCGCACCAACGGCATTTGATGAACTGCGCCAGAGCCTGGTGCAACGGGTTGAATTCAGCCAGCAAGCTGTGCGCTTGTCAGATAATGATACTGCCAAAGCCCACATACTGCGTGCGCTGGGTTTTGCAGTAGATTAGTCCTCGACGATCCGGTTAGCGATATTGCTCAAGCACGCGCGCGATACCCGTTATGGCTTGCTTCAGGTTGTCTTCGCGTGGCAAGAACACGATGCGCAAATGATTGGTATCCTGAATATTGAAAGCGCTACCCTGCACCAGCAATACAAGTTCCTGCTCCAGGATATCCAGTATCAGTTTGACATCATCCTTTATTTTGTAGACTGCTGGATCCAAGCGAGGGAAGAGATATATCGCTCCCTTGGGTTTAACGCATGACACACCGGGGATTTGCGTTAACGCTTCCCATGCGGCATCGCGCTGTTGCCTTAATCTGCCGCCTGGCAGAATCAGTTCATTTATACTCTGATATCCACCCAGTGCGGTCTGAACTGCAAACTGCGCCGGTACATTGGCGCACAATCGCATGTTGGTCAGGATGTCGAGGCCCTCAATATAGCTACGTGCGTGCTCCTTGGGGCCACTCAGAATCATCCAGCCAGAGCGAAAGCCGGCGAGGCGATAGGATTTGGAAAGGCCATTAAAAGACACGATAAACACATCGTCGCAAAGAGACGCCAGTGGTGTGAACTCAGCATCGTCATAGATAATTTTGCTGTAAATCTCGTCAGCAAACAGAATAAGTTCGTGTTTTCTGGCCAGTTCGATCAACTGCAATAAGATTTCTTTGCTGTATACGGAACCGGTTGGGTTGTTCGGGTTAATTAATACCAGCGCACGAGTACGCTCGCTAATTCTGCTTTCAATATCCTGCAGGTCGGGAAACCAGTCTGACTGTTCATCGCAGATGTAATGGATTGGTTTGCCGCCACCCAGACTGACGGATGCTGTCCATAAGGGGTAGTCAGGTGCCGGAATCAGAACTTCGTCGCCATTATTAAGCAATGCCTGCATGGACATTGTGATGAGTTCGCTGACGCCATTGCCGAGATAGATGTCTTCGATGTCTATATCTTTGACACCCAGTTTCTGACATTCCTGCATAATCGCCTTGCGCGCTGAAAACAAGCCTTTGGAATCACTGTAGCCCTGGGCGTTTACCAGGTTGTGAATCACATCATGTAAAATTTCATCTGGCGCGTTAAACCCGAAAGGTGCCGGGTTGCCGATATTCAGTTTGAGAATTTGATGGCCTTCTTCCTCGAGTTTTTTTGCATGCTCGAGTACTGGTCCACGAATGTCGTAGCAGACCTCGCTAAGTTTGTTGGATTGCTTGATATTGTCCATAATTTTCCATACTGCTGATGTTTCCAGTATCCTTATACTGTCGGCAGTTCAGGTCTGTAAATAAGTGTGTT
>CAYOND010000024.1:1740-46252 GCA_964405225.1 uncultured Pseudohongiella sp. | reverse complement strand
GCCAAATTGTTCGGCCTTCGGCCGCCTTCCAGGCGTCCAAATTGCTCACGCAATTAGTGATTCAGAATTCAGCTAAGCTGAATTCTTCACCCCTTCGGGGCAGCCTACGGCTGTCCCTCGCGCTTCGCGCTCGTCGAAACGCGAGGGTTCTCAACCTTCCCATACAACCAAACTAAAAAAGGGTCCCATAGGGACCCTGTTTAGTTTGGCGGTGAGGGAGGGATTCGAACCCTCGATACGTTGCCGTATACACACTTTCCAGGCGTGCTCCTTCAACCACTCGGACACCTCACCATTAATTCAATTCTTTAAAAACCACACTCACTCCAGCAAGAGTTGTATTCCAAACCGGTCGGGATTGATTCAGAATTCAGCTAAGCTGAATTCCTCACCCCTTCGGGGCGCCTTGCAGGCGTCCTTCGCGCTTCGCGCTTGTCGAACCCTCGATACGTTGCCGTATACACACTTTCCAGGTGATCGTAGTTAAATAGATCGTAACAACTGATCCACTATACAGATATCCCTCACTAACGCGGTTTTTCCTTCAACCACTCGGACACCATAACCCGCTACCTTATATGCACTGAACCAGACGCGTAGACAGCTTAAATTCTTAAAAGTATCTGTTGCTGAACAGATACAAATCGTCAACTACTTAAATGCAGAATTTTTAAGGCGCGTACTCTAGCCCAGCCCCTGTCTTAATACAAGCCACTCACTGCCGTACGAGTCTCGCGCTCACCATATCGGATGTCAGCGGAACAGTACTGCGATACACATTGATATCCAGCCCACCCCGGCGCAAATAATTCATCCCTACCCACAACTCGGTCGGCTCACAGCGATTGGTGATGTCCCGAAAAACACGTTCGGCGCATTCTTCGTGGTAGGCCTGATGGTTTCGAAACGATATCAGGTATGACAGCAGGCTTGCGTGATCAATTTGCCTGCCTGAATAGCGTACTTCCACACTTGCCCAATCTGGCTGTCCAGTCACCGGACAATTTGATTTAAACAAATCCGAATAGACGATTTCATCTTCTGCCTCGCCCTCGCCAGTCTGCAAGATCGACTCATCAGGCATGTCACGTCTTGTTTGCAGATCCAGAACATCCAGATTAATTCCCCGACGGGTAAAATCAACCTCATCCCCGGCAGCCTCCAGACACCTTATAACTACTTTGATTTCAGATTTGCTTAGTGCCGACAGATCTTTCTGCAACGCTTCTGCTACCGCTTCGCTATCAGGGAATTGCTCATTGTTTATTGAGTTCAAATACAGCTTGAACGACTTGGATTCAACGAGATTTTCCGATTCTGAGTTGAAGAAGAACTCGGCTGCAGCTACCTGTGGTTTACCGGTAGTGTCGAGCCATGACAACTCATAGGCACGCCAGTGATCGATGCCGTACATACGGATTTTCTTGTCAATATCCAGCAGAGAACGAGCTGGCCATCGCGGAATTGGATATAACACTTCCGGGGCATACTTTTTGGGATAACTGGTGTGGCCGCCAAGTGGATTATCACTCATCGTAAGTTCCTAGCTGCGCAATCCTGTGCTGCGACGTAGTAACCAGATACAACAACTATAGAGCACAACAATAAACACTCCCAGAATAAGGAAGGCCCATACGATCTCCACATCTGACGTTCCGAGAATGCCATAACGGAAAGTATTCACCATATAGAAAATCGGATTCAATGCAGATATAAACTGCCAAAAGCCCGGCAACAACTCTATGGAATAAAATACTCCACCAAGATAGATCAAGGGGGTTAGTATAAAGGTCGGAATGATTGAAATATCATCGAAACTATTCGCAAAAACAGCATTAATAAAACCGGCCATTGAAAACACTATCGATGTCAGTAGAACAACGCTAATAGTTATTATTGGGTGCTGTATCTGCAGGTCGGCAAATAGAAACGACATTGCTGTTACTACTGCCCCAACCAATAATCCCCGTGCCATCCCGCCAACCACAAAGCCCGAGAGAATTACATAATTCGGTACAGGAGAAACCAGCAATTCCTCTACACTGCGTTGAAATTTCTGACTAAAGAACGAAGACACAACATTGGAATAAGAGTTTTGAATTACAGCCATCATGATCAGGCCTGGCACGATGAACTCCATGTACTGGTAGCCACCCATTTCACCAATACGGCGACCAACGAGATTGCCGAAGATAACGAAATACAAACCTATCGTAATAGCAGGCGGCACCAGAGTCTGGAGCCAGATACGGGTGAAGCGGCGAATTTCTTTTACAACGATGGTCTCAAATGCGATGTATTTGTGATTGGAGAACATATCAGTCGGCCTCCTGCAATTTCGACATCATCAATTGCTCCAGCCGATTACTCTTCGGCCGCATACTCTTGATGGAAATGCCGGCAGTATTAAGCATTTCGAACACATCATTAATGTCTCGTCCGCTCCCCATCGTAAGTTCCAGGGTGTGGCTATCCAGCGATTCAAGTGTTGCGTCTGCCATGGCCAAATCAGGTACCTGGGTTACTTCATTGCGACTGTCCAGAATAAAGCTCTGCGAATCCAGTTCGGCAAGGAGCTTTTTCATATTGGTATTTTCGATGATGCGGCCTTCATCAATAATGGCAATATTGCGGCAAAGTTGTTCCGCTTCTTCCAGGTAATGGGTTGTTAAAATAATAGTAGTGCCATTGTTATTGATCTCAGTCAGGAATTCCCACATGGAGCGGCGCAGTTCAATGTCCACCCCTGCCGTAGGCTCATCGAGAATCAGCAAACGCGGTTCATGGACCAACGCCCGGGCGATCATCAGACGCCTTTTCATCCCTCCAGAAAGTGAGCGAGAGCGATCCATGCGCTTTTCCCACAAGCCCAGCTTACGCAGGTATTTCTCGCAACGCTCGGCGGCCAGCTTGCGCGGCAAGCCGTAATAGCCTGCCTGGGTCATTACGATATCCCTGACCCGTTCGAACAAGCTGAAGTTCACTTCCTGGGGCACAATGCCGAGATCGAGCTTTGTTTCGTATATATGAGTTTCGACATTGCGACCAAACACTTCCACACGGCCGGCCGATTTGTTCACCAGCGTAGAAATGATCCCGATCGTGGTCGATTTGCCAGCACCATTGGGGCCCAGAAGCGCGAAAAAATCACCCTTTTTAACTTCCAACGAAATCCCTTTCAGGGCTTCAAAACCATTGGCATAGGTTTTGTGTAAATCTTCAATAGCGATAGCGATGGTCATGCGGCGTCTGATACCTGATTAAATGCAGCACGAGTATCTCGGTTGCGCCACGTATTGGCAACTCCGATACTACCCGGACATAGAAAGCCCGGCGAAGCCGGGCTTAAAAAAAGATGGCGTCCCCTAGGGGTTTCGAACCCCTGTTGCCGGGATGAAAACCCGGTGTCCTAGGCCTCTAGACGAAGGGGACAGACAATCAGCGCGGTGGCTGATTTAGGAAGCGGGGGATTCTAAGAATCTTGACGATGGCAGTCAAGCGCATTTTGGCCAGAAGGCGAAATTGAATTGCCCTCGCAAGCCTGCCACAATCCTTAACTGTGACGACCATAGTGTTCTAATGTCCGATCCTGCTTCTATAATAATCACACGGGCAGGCACGGGATTAATCATCTACAACGGCCAGTTGCAGTGGCAGACCCACGTTAAAATAGCTGATTGATGCAGTATAAAAGCCGGGGTGGCCATATCTGGCCGAATTGAATTACATCTAATAGCGTAGTTTCACTACAGGATTATCCAGGTGGTTGCATTTTTCTCCATAGTACTGGCATTACTTCTCCTGGGTGCGACCGTATTCGCATTACACCGCTATCAGACCATGGAAATGGAAGTTAGCGTCGACCGCAGCACCCCTCTGCCCCCACTTCAAAATCCACCAGATACAGAAGCGGCCGATAGTGCTGCAGAACAACCCAGCGCAGCCTCCTCACCCGCAAATACCGTATCCGCAGTAGCCCGGGACACATCCAGCCTCAGTTGGCAGGAAGAAGTCATGGAGCTCAAACGCATGGGTGACATTCTGGGGGCTCTGGCAGTCTGCAAGGAAGAATTTCCGCTTTGGAGCGCCTACAACCAGGCCTGCATACTGTTGCGCAGTGAACTGAAGTCGGCTGACCTGAGCCCCGAAGAAAAGCAGGAACGCCTGAAAAAGCTTTACCAGACTGCAGCCACGGCTGAATTTATTCACGATAAATCAGTTGATGATGTCAAATTGCCCCTGAGCGCATTACGTCAGCTTGAAACTGAAAAGGCGGCAGACCTGGAAATGCCCTACAGAGAGCTTGGCTATGCCCACCTGCGCCTGATACGCAAAGGCGATATCAAGCTGATGCAAGAAATGTGGGGGCGCCCCAACGGCCACAGCAAGCCACGCCAATTCCACCGGGAATGGTGGAATACGGTAGTTAACAGCCTGGATTGATTGAATCTTGACCAGATTGGTCGCTCTATGACATGCTGAACTGCTGCTCTGGGGGAACCTTGGAGGTGCTCAGAGTTTGGTGTTGGGCGTACGACAACAATAAAAACACCGCCCAGATACAAAAAATTAAAAAATGGCCTAGGAACAAGCGGGATCTAGTGATGACCGAACAGCAAAATTCGGCTCAAGCCGGTAGTATCAGCATCGATCAGAAACTAATAGAGGAAGGCACTGCCCAACTCACCAGCGAAATCGAAGTTCTCGAAAACTGGCTGGCAGAGCTGGAATCATCTGGCAAGGATGATGCAGAGGTCACGGCTGCGCGCAAGTCATATAATGACATGCTGCGTAGCCGCAGGGAAATGCTGAGCACCCTTGCGAAGCAGGCCAAACTCCAGTAACCAACCCAGTCTGCAATACCTGATCAATAATCCTCCCTGCGAATTGCAAGGACCAGAGGCACGTCGTTTATATGCTTTCAGAAATCCAACTCAATACCATGCTCCAGCTACAAGCCGGAATGAACAGCAAAGTTGACCCGGCATGGGTGGAGGCGCGGTACCCCTACTTGCGTGCAGTGGTTATAGAAGGCTCTGAAGCCATCGAACATCACGGTTGGAAATGGTGGAAGAAGCAGGATATGGACCTGCCTCAGCTGCAAATGGAACTCATTGATATATGGCACTTCCTGCTGTCCGAGATATTGCTACGCCGCAACGGCAATCAGGAATTGGCACAAACAGATTTGCAGACTGCATTGCAAAACAGCTCGAACAATATTTACCAGTTCGACGGTACAGACATTGCTCTTGACGAATTGCATCTTGTAGACAAGCTGGAGTTGCTGATTGCAGTCTCAGCCCGACGCAAACTGGCACTCAATGTGTTCGCCACTATCATGATTGACTGCCAATTAAGCTGGCTGGAATTGTACCGGCAGTATGTGGGCAAAAATGTGTTGAATTTCTTTCGCCAGGATTATGGCTACAAAGAAGGCACATACCTCAAGACCTGGGATGGTCGGGAAGACAATGAATATCTGGTGGAAATTATCAATAACCTGGATGCAAACGAACCCGATTATCAGGAAAAAATCTACCAGGCATTGGCTTCACACTACCCTGCCAGCACCTGATGCCCAAATCGGGCCAACAATTACTGATAGTAAGCGTTTTCCGTTACCGTATGGTCGGTGACATCGCGCACTTCTTTGAGTTCGGGGATCTGGGATAGCAGGGTTTTCTCAACGCCGTCCTTTAGTGTGACATCTACCATGCCACAGCCCTGGCATCCACCACCAAAACGCAATACTGCAATGTTCTCGTTATGGATTTCTTCCAATGTGACATTACCTCCGTGTGCGGCGAGCCCTGGATTGACTTCGTTATAGAGCACATAATTCACCCGATCTGCCAGTGAACTTTCGTCAGTAAGCTTGGGCAGTCGCGAATTGGGTGCCTTGATTGTGAGCTGGCCTCCCATGGAATCCTTGGCAAAATCGACTACCGCATCCTCCAGAAACGGTATACTATGCTGGTCAATGAAGGCCTTGAAGCCTTCGTACTCTTTCACTTCGTCGTCGGCTTTTTCTTCCCCCGGCCGACAAAATGAAATGCAGGTTTCAGCACGCGGGGTACCTGCATCCAGAATGAAAATTCGCACTGATATACCTTCAACGTTCTGCTTTTCAAGCAACTGATTCAGGTATTCCTGTGCGGGTTCGGTAATAGTGACCATTGTGTACTCTCAATCGTGGTATTTGTCCCAATGATACTGCATTCAGGCCATATTGAGAATACCTGAGTGAAATAGTCAGATATACAGCAGATATGGCCTCCACCCGAGGTTTTGATAGAATTGCGGCCCTTTTGGCCGCCACAGACATTTCAAGGCAAGCAATGATGAAGCAACGCGATTCTGAAAAACTAATCCGACAGGCACTGAAGGAACGAATTCTGGTCCTTGATGGTGCTATGGGGACGATGGTTCAGTCGCTCAGGCTTTCTGACGCGGAGTTTCGTGGCACGCGGTTTAAAGACTACCCACATGATTTGTCGGGCAATAACGACCTGCTGGCCCTCGCTCAGCCGGAAAAACTCAAAACCATACACAGAGCCTACCTCGATGCGGGCTCAGACATTATTGAAACCAATACTTTCAGCGCGACACGCGCGTCGCAGTCTGACTACAAGCTGGAAGAACTGAGTTATGAGATAAACCTGGAATCGGCTCGTATTGCGCGGAAGGCTTGTGACGAAGTCACTGCACTGACTCCTGACAAGCCTCGTTACGTTGCCGGCGTACTGGGGCCTACCACGCGTTCAGCCTCCATATCACCCAAGGTTAATGATCCGAGTTTCAGAAATACCAGTTTTGATGAACTCGTCGATGACTACGAAAACTCAACCCGTGCTTTGATAGAGGGCGAAGTCGACTTGATCATGGTCGAGACAGCATTCGACACTCTCAATGCCAAAGCAGCATTGTTTGCGATAGAGAATGTGTTTGATGAAATCGGTTTTCGTCTTCCGATCATGGTGTCGGGCACTATTACGGACGGCAGCGGTCGCACATTATCCGGCCAGACTGTCGAAGCGTTTTGCAATTCAGTTATCCATTCCAACCCACTTTCAATCGGATTCAACTGCGCATTGGGTGCGGAACAGTTGCGCCCCCATGTTGCGGAAATGTCCGGTATCGTCGAATGCCTGACTTCGACTCACCCCAACTGTGGATTACCCAACGAATTTGGCGAATACGACCAGACTCCGGAAGAGATGTCAGCCATCATTAAAGAGTTTGCTCGAGATGGTTATGTAAATATTGTCGGCGGCTGCTGCGGTACCACACCCGAACATATTGCGGCAATTGTGGATGCCGTGGCGGGCATCAAACCACGCGTACCTCCGCAACTGGACAAGGCCTGCCGACTGAGCGGACTGGAAGCTTTCAATATCACTGCTGATTCGCTGTTCGTTAATGTGGGCGAGCGCACAAACGTCACTGGGTCTGCCCGCTTCGCCCGCCTCATTAAGGAAGAAAACTACGATGAGGCGCTCGAAGTAGCACTGGAACAAGTGGAAGCTGGCGCGCAGGTAATTGATGTCAACATGGACGAAGGCATGCTGGACTCCGAAGCAGCGATGGAGAAATTCCTCAAACTGCTGGCATCGGAGCCCGACATCAGCCGTGTACCGTTGATGATCGACTCTTCCAAGTGGGAGATCATAGAAACCGGGCTCAAGTGCGCGCAAGGTAAAAGTATAGTTAACTCGATAAGTCTTAAAGAAGGAGAGGACGAATTTATCGAGCGGGCCAATCTGTGCCGACGATATGGCGCCGCTGTCATCGTTATGGCTTTCGACGAACAAGGTCAGGCTGATTCTTTCGAGCGCAAAAAAGAAATCTGCAAGCGCAGCTACGACCTGCTGGTTGATGTGGTTGGGTTCCCGCCACAGGACATTATTTTCGATCCCAATATCTTCGCCATTGCTACTGGCATTGAAGAGCATAATAACTATGCTGTGGACTTTATTAATGCCTGTCGTTATATCAAGGCAGAGTTACCCCACGCCCTGATTTCGGGTGGTGTCAGTAATGTGTCCTTTTCATTTCGCGGCAATAACAATGTCAGAGAAGCTATACACTCCGTTTTCCTGTACCACGCCATCGAAGCCGGCCTCTCCATGGGCATTGTCAATGCCGGCCAGCTAACAGTTTATGACGATATTCCTGCAGATCTGAAAACTGCTGTAGAAGATGTTGTGCTCAATCGCAATCCGGAAGCCACCGAGCGCTTGATGGAAGTAGCACAGTCTGTCAGCTCTGATTCAACCGGAGCGGCCAAACAAGACCAGGAATGGCGCTCCAAAAATACCCAGGAACGGCTTACCTACTCTCTTGTTAAAGGCATTAACAAGTTCATCGAGGAAGATACCGAAGCTGCCAGAAAAGAAGCAACTCGCCCTATCGAAGTAATCGAAGGGCCGTTGATGAATGGTATGAATGAAGTTGGCGACCTGTTTGGTAGTGGCAAGATGTTCCTCCCTCAGGTGGTAAAAAGCGCCCGCGTGATGAAACAGGCAGTAGCTTACCTGCTGCCTTATATTGAGGCAGAAAAAGACCCCAGCGACGTTAGCAGCAAAGGCAAAATTCTGTTGGCCACAGTCAAGGGCGATGTACACGATATCGGCAAGAACATCGTGGGCGTCGTACTGGGCTGCAATAACTACGACGTTATTGATCTCGGAGTAATGGTGCCTTGTGACAAGATTCTGCAAACCGCCCGCGATGAGAATGTCGATATTATTGGCTTGAGCGGACTGATCACTCCATCACTGGATGAGATGGTGCATGTGGCCAGCGAAATGCAGCGTCTGAATTTCAAGATTCCATTGCTGATTGGTGGCGCAACTACATCAAAGGCTCATACTGCAGTGAAGATCGAACAGAACTACAGCAACGACACCACTGTGTACGTGCCTGATGCTTCGCGCAGCGTATCTGTCGTCAGTACTCTGCTTAATTCCGACAACAAAACAGCATTTGTGTCCGGTGTGCGCGAGGAATATGAGGCTATACGCGAGCGCACTGCCAAACGTGGTGACAAGCTCAAGCTTCTGGATTTTACGACTGCCAATGCCAATGCGCAGGTTGGCAACTGGGATGGCTTTACTGCTACCAAGCCGCAGTTCACTGGCACTAAAGTGTTCGATGACTATCCACTTGAAGATCTGGTGGACTATATAGACTGGACGCCGTTCTTTGTCACCTGGGGGCTGTCTGGCAAGTATCCAGCGATCCTGCAGGATGAAAAAGTAGGTGAAGCAGCGAGAGACGTGTTTGAAGATGCGCAAGCGCAGCTCAAAGATATAATCGAGAACAAGTTGCTAACCGCCAAAGCCGTTCTGGGTTTCTGGCCGGCTAATCGCAAAGGTGCCAACGACGTCGAGTTATACCAGACCAATGGTTCCTCGAAGCCGATTGCTACGCTACATTTCCTGCGGCAGCAAATCGCCAAGGAAAATGGCTTGCATCAATTATGTCTGGCAGATTTTATTGCGCCGGAAAGCTGCGGCGTGCATGACTATATCGGTGGCTTTACTGTCAGCACCGGGTTCGGCACTGAAGAGTTGGCGAAAAAATATGTCGATGACAATAATGACTACTCTGCGCTCATGTTAAAAGCCCTGGCCGACAGGTTGGCTGAAGCATTCGCCGAGCATCTACATGAAAGAGTGAGAAAGGAATTCTGGGGTTATCAAGCTGATGAGAACCTGGATACCGAAGCGATGATACGCGAGAAATATCAAGGCATCCGCCCTGCGCCCGGGTATCCGGCTTGCCCCGACCACTCCGAAAAAGAGACCTTGTTCCAGTTACTGGACACCAGAGATGCTATCGGAGTGCAGCTTACAGAAAGCTATGCCATGACACCGGCCGCCAGTGTTAGCGGTCTGTATTTCTCCCATCCTGACTCGCGCTATTTTTCCGTGGGCAAAATCACCACTGAGCAGGTGGAAGACCTTGCGGCACGTAAAGGATGGGCAGTGGCAGATCTTTCCAAACTGCTATCTCCCAACCTCGCGTAATGGTGCGGACAATTTGCCGGTCTTTGTTTACAATGGCCGACCTCGAAATTTAAGTAACCTCAGGGGACTTCCAATCAAATAAATCCCTGATGGGATTTAGAGCAGGATATGTACAGATACGACGAATATGATCATCAAATGCTGGCTGACCGCGTACAACAATTTCGCGATCAGACGGATCGCTTTATTGATGGAAAACTCTCCGACACCGAGTTCTTGCCTCTGCGTCTGCAAAATGGTTTATACATCCAGCGCCTGGCTCCAATGCTACGAATTGCCGTGCCTTACGGAATGCTCTCGTCCACCCAGTTACGCAAGCTCGCATTTATAGCGAGGAATTATGACAAAGGCTATGGGCATTTCACTACGCGCCAGAACATTCAGTTCAACTGGCCAGAGCTTGAAGATGTGCCTGACATACTTGCCCACCTGGCAGAGGTGGAAATGCATGCCATTCAGACCAGCGGTAATTGCATTCGTAATACCACGACTGATCAGTTTGCCGGTGTCGCCAGGGATGAAACTGAAGACAGCCGTGCCTGGTGCGAAATCATACGTCAGTGGTCAACATTCCACCCTGAGTTTGCTTACCTGCCGCGCAAGTTCAAGATTGCGGTGTGTGGCACAGCAATCGATCAGGCCGCAACCCAGGTTCACGATATCGGCATTTACATTGTAAAAAATGCCAGCGGTGAGACCGGATTCCGGATTCTCGCCGGCGGTGGACTCGGTCGCACTCCGGTGATCGGTGAGGAAATCTTCCCGTTTATTGAAACGCCGCAACTTTTGACTGCTCTCGAGGCAATTCTCCGGGTGTATAACCGCGAAGGCAGACGCGACAATAAATACAAGGCCCGCATCAAGATACTGGTTAAGGAAACCGGCGTTGAAGAATTCCAGCGCAAGGTACTTAAGGAGTGGGAGCAGCTAAAAGAGACAGACCTGATACTCACCGATGCGGAAATCGCCCGGTGTAAAGGCTTCTTTCACGATCCTGCTTATGTGGCATTACAAGATGAGCCCGCCGAACTAATATCCAGATTACAGCAGGATGCGCTATTTGCCAGTTGGTATGAACGCAATGTAAGCCCGCACAAGCAGGCTGGATATGCGATCGTCAGTGTTGCCTTCAAAGAAACTGGAGTGGCACCGGGTGATGTTACCGATGTGCAACTGGAGAAACTCGCGGATCTTGCTGAAGAGTTCAGTTTTGGCGAGATTCGTATCAGCCATCGACAGAATGTCATTCTTGCCGATGTGCAACAGAATCAATTGCACGCGCTATATCAACAACTCAAGTTTCAATCACTGCACAGTCACAATCTCAGTCAGCTAACTGATGTCATCTGCTGTCCAGGCGGCGATTTTTGCGCCCTGGCCAATGCCAAATCGATCCCGATAGCCGAATCGATACAGCGCCGCTTCACGGATCAGGCTGAACTGGACGATATTGGCGACCTGGCTGTTAATATTTCCGGCTGCATGAATGCCTGTGGGCATCATCACGTGGGTAATATCGGCATTCTCGGCGTCGACAAAAAAGGTGAGGAATTCTATCAAGTCTCGCTTGGCGGATCTTCGAAAAACTCTGCCAGTCTGGGCAAGATCATTGGCCCGGCGTTTGCTCAGGAAGAAATACCCGAAGTAGTCAGTAAGATAGTGTCTGTGTACAAATCGCAACGTGCCACCGACGAAACGTTTATCGACACCTATCGACGTATTGGTATGGATCCATTCAAGGAAGCAGTTTATGTCAAGGCTGATTAAGAACGGACAACTGGAATCGGACCGCTGGACAGTGCTGAAAGAAGCCACTGATCCTGAAGTATTAAAGGTGATTCCCGGCAAGAATCTGATCGTACCCATGCAATTCTGGCGTGATTATCAGTCAGAGCTGCAGGACTATGCAGGCGAGATCGCAATCTGGCTGGATAGCTCACAGAACGTGAATGATATAGGTCCGGGCCTGCATGAGTTGCCACTGGTCGCGCTCAACTTCCCGGTATTTTCCGATGGCCGTTCATATACCAATGCCCGCGAACTCCGCGAACATCTGGGATTCAAAGGTGAAGTCCGCGCCATTGGTGATGTACTGAGGGACCAGATTTTCTATATGTCTCGCTGCGGCTTCGATGCTTTCGAAATACGCCATGACCAGGATGCAGAAGCCTGCATCGGCGCTTTTAATGATTTCCACAACACTTATGCTTCAACTGTGCTGGAGCCAACTCCGCTGTTTCGCCGACGCTAATTCAAGCTGGCTATTTTAATGCTGGCCGCATAATCTGGCAGCTATGGAACCAGATACGCTACTGTTTTCGTTTTTCCTGATCTTCAGTGGAGCCGCCCTGCTCTCAACGCTGGCGCTATTTCTCCGCCAACCATTACTGGTTGCCTATATTTTCCTCGGAATTCTGCTTGGCTCTCATGGCTTCGGGCTCGTCTCTGAGGAATCTCTGCTGGCTGATATTGCGGAGTTCGGTATTCTGTTTTTGTTGTTCCTGCTTGGCCTGGATATGCAGCCCAGCAAGCTGGTAAGTACCCTGAAGAAAACCTTTCTTATTACGCTGGCCAGTTCCACTATTTTCCTCAGCCTGGGTTTCGGTACAGGCATGCTCTTTGGCTTCAGCCAAACCGACAGCATGGTGATAGGTTTCAGCCTTATTTTTTCCAGCACTATCATCGGTATCAAACTACTGCCTACCACGGTATTACATCAAAAACACATGGGTGAATTGATGGTAGGCATCCTGTTGCTACAGGATTTTATAGCCATCTTCCTTCTGGTATTCCTGGATTCTGGCAGCGCAGATGAAGCCGATGCCTTGCGTGTGTTACTGGCCTTTCCGGCACTTCTGGCATTCGCATACCTCACCACTCGATATTTACTTATCCGCCTAGTCGCCCGGTTCGATCATTTCAAGGAATATATATTTTTACTGGCGATCGGGTGGTGTCTTGGCTTGGCCGCTCTGGCCTCAGCCATGGGGTTGAGTGCAGAAATTGGCGCCTTCATTGCCGGCGTAGCACTAGCCACCAGCCCTATCTCTTTGTATATGGCAGATAACTTGAAACCGTTAAGGGATTTCTTTCTGATTCTGTTTTTCTTTTCGCTAGGCGCGCAGTTCAATATTTCCCTATTGCCGGAAATTTTGGCCCCTGCGCTGATGCTTGGCATCGTGGCACTGAGCATTAAACCCGTCGTGTTTCATTACCTGCTGCGGCGCTTCAGCGAAAGGAATCGCCTGGCCTGGGATGCAGGACTAAGACTGGGGCAAATTAGCGAGTTTTCGTTGCTGATTGCTTTTGTAGCGACCCAATCAGGCATGATTTCCGAATTGGCTTCGCTAACGATACAGGGGGCTGCGATCCTCACCTTCCTGGTATCGTCTTATATCGTGGTTTTCTATTGCCCCACGCCGATTGGCCTCAATCCGAAATTGCGGCGGGACTAAAACTAAGCTTTGGGGTTCAGAACGAGACGGCCTCTGGCACTGCCTTTGAGTATGGCGTCGAGGCTCTCCTGTAATTCACCAAAGCCAATTTGTCGACTAATATTACTCGCATCCTCAAGCCGCCACTCATTGGCCAGTTTGCTCCACATGGCGGACTTTTTAACCAGTGGAATTTCAACTGAGTCAACACCAAGCAAGTTTACGCCTCGCAAGATGAACGGTAGCACCGATGCCTCAAACACAGGTGACTGCACCAGTCCGCAGGCAGCCACACTACCACCACGTTTTAGCGCCTTGATGACATTAAACAGCGTTGCCCCGCCGACCACATCAACTGCTGAAGCCCACTGTTCTTTCAAGAGCGGCCGCGAATTTGCTTCGGATAATTCATTGCGATCAATTACAGATTGGGCACCTGATTCCTTGAGCAGTTCATGGGCATCAGCTTTACCGGTACTCGCAACAACTTCATAGCCGAGTTTGGCGAGCAGGCTTACCGCCAGAATGCCAACTCCGCCGGTTGCACCGGTGACGAGTACTGGGCCGTCTGTAGATTGTAATCCCTGCTGCAATAGTTTATCGACGCAAAGTGCTGCAGTAAGTCCCGCTGTACCCAGCACCATGCTCTCTTCAAGGCTCAGTCCATCGGGACAGTTAACCACCCAGTCAGACGGTACGCGGATGTACTCGGCGAAGCCACCAGCTGTATTCATGCCGAGGTCAAAACCAGTCACAATTACTTCAGTACCAGCAGCCAGAGTGCCGGATTTGTCTTCGACGACTATTCCTGCTGCATCTATTCCTGGTGTATGCGGAAACTCTCGAGTAACTCCGCGATTACCCGCAGCAGACAGCGCATCCTTGTAGTTCAAGGAAGAAAAACAGACTTCAATCAGCACGTCACCTGCGGGAAGGTCTGCAACGTTCCGTTCTATCACACTGGATTCGAATTTTTTCTCCGCGACTTCGGAAACTTGAAAGGCCTTGAACTTCATGTTGATTGCTAACCCCGTGACTACTGAAAATTAGTTGGTTGATTCTTTTCGAAAACCAGGCCGTAGGCTTTTTCTACGGTATCCTGCAGAACCTTACCTAACTTGTCCTGAATGGATTTTTTGATTTCATATTCCACTTCAAATACGTCAGCATCATCACAGGCTTTGACAATGCATTCATCACTGGTGCGAAGATCATCAACCATGTAACGCTCTTTAGCTTGAGTCCCCAACCAGGTTTCACCAGTGGCAATCTTGTCGATATCAACACTGGGCCTGTGCTCCTTTACCCACTGTTTGAATATACCGTGAATGGTCTCGACATCTTCTTTGACCTTGTCCCGGCCCTTTTGCGTAATCTCGCCGAAAGTAGTCAGCGTGCGCTTGTATTCACCTGCGCTGATCATCTCGAAATCAACGTCATGCTTTTGTAGCACGCGATGAAAATTTGGCACCTGAACCAGCACGCCGATAGAACCGATGACAGAAAATGGTGCTGCGACTAACTTATCAGCGAGGCAGGCCATCATGTAACCACCGCTGGCGGCCACTTTGTCCACACAAATAGTAAGAGGAATGCCCTGGCTCTTGATACGTAACAATTGTGATGACGCCAGACCGTAGGCATGCACCATCCCACCCGGGCTTTCAAGACGGCAAATTACCTCATCACTGGGTTCAGCCAGCGCGAGGATTGCAGTGATTTCTTCTCGGAGTGAAGTCACAGCGTGCGCAGCAATGTCGCCTTTGAAGTTAACAACATAAACGCGCTTTTTGCGTTCAGCGTCGGCTTCTTTCTGCTGTGCATCCGCCTTGGCTTGCTTTGCTTCAGCCTTCGCCTGCTTCTTCTCTTCCTTATCAAGTTGCTTCAGTTGCGGTTTTTGCAGTACAGCCTCGCGCAGGCTTTTCTTCATATCTTCGAAATGTTCGTTCAGGCGAGTAACGCGAATACGCCCCTTCTTTTCTTTACCTTTGTCTCGATTGCTTGTGGAAGCCACAGCGCCAATAACGAGAATAATAGCAACGACTATCGTTACCGCCTTGGCCAGAAACAAGCCGTACTCAATGAGGTACTCCAAGCGATTAACTCCTGAATTTAATGAAAAAGTAGGGCATTTTGCCGTTTTTAGCAGCGTTTATCAAAATCATGCCGGGCTGACTGCCCAACCACTAGCCAGATGCAGGGGCAAAGTCGCGAATCAGCTCTCCTGCCACGCTGATGTTGCTGGATGGGATCTTGGGCAATTCTCCGGGTTTAAACCAGCGCGCATCATCGATTTCCACTCCATCTGGCGTGATATCCCCGCTGACATAGTCTGCATAGAAACCCAACATTAGCTGAGATGGGAACGGCCAGGCCTGACTCTTGTGGTAGCGAACATTGTTCACAGTCAGTCCGACTTCTTCAAAAACCTCGCGCTGGACCGTCTGCTCTGGCGTCTCGCCAACTTCAATGAATCCAGCCAGACAGCTGTAAAAATCGGAAGCATAACGAGAGTGACGGGCCAGTAATACCTGTTCGCCGCGCGTAACCAGCACAATGGCGCAGGGATTAATACGCGGGAAAAACTGTGTCTTGCACTCTGAACAGACCAATACCCTGCTCTCCTGGCCAGGTTCAGTAATGGCACCACAGCGACCGCAATAGCGATGCGCCAGATACCATTCGAGTACCTGAAAGGCCTTGCCAGCCTGCACGAACTGGCTGTTATCTTCGAGGAATAGCAAACTACGCAACGAACGCGTCTCGGCCTGCAGCAGGGACGCGATTTCGAGGTCCGTATGCCAGGCCAGAAGCCGGCCTTCATTACCCGATTCCACTACCAGAAGATTATTGTCAGGCTCAGAGAGCACGCCTAATTCTTCGAAACGCCAGATAAACTTGTTATCGCTGATAACAACGCGTTGTTCCTGGAAAATGATCAACCTGTCATCGGGGCGGACTTGTGATATCTGAAGAATACTACTCATGTTAGTTATGCTTGCTCTCAATGTCACGAACTGTGGCTTCGCTTCGGTTTTACTTGCCCCCAATTGGAAAAAAGTCTATTTTCCGCTCTTGGTTTCACCTCGCCCGGGCAATTGGCGAGCGTCACCACATTAATTCGCAGTATATATAAGAAGGAGAACAGTCGCAGCCATGAGCAAGCCATTAAAACACATCCTGTTATTCCCCCTATTCATGATGGTACCGATGCTGGCATGGGCCGCATCAGCAGGAGACTTTGGGGAAATGTTAGATCTCACCCAGAGCTGGGTGGGTTACACCTCGCTGCTCGTGTTTGTAATCGCCTACAGTTTCGTTATTGCAGAGGAATTTACTCACCTGCGTAAATCCAAGCCGGTCATACTCGCAGCCGGCATTATCTGGTTCATGATCGGCATTGCCTATGCACAGGCTGGCATAGAGCATACGACTGAAGTGGCTGTACGTGAATTCCTGGTTGAGTTTGGTGAACTATTCCTCTTCCTGCTGGCCGCCATGACCTATGTAAACGCCATGACTGAGCGCCGTATATTTGAAGCCCTGCGCACCTGGCTGGTTAGCCGCGGTTTCAGTTATCGCAAACTTTTTATCATCACCGGTGTTATCAGTTTTTTCCTTTCTCCAATTATCGATAACCTCACTACAGCACTCGTGATGTGCGCAGTTGTCATGGCAGTGGGCAAAGACAACGTACGGTTTGTTGGTCTCGGCTGTATCAATATCGTAGTCGCGGCTAACGCGGGTGGTGCCTTCTCACCTTTCGGCGATATTACAACGCTGATGGTATGGCAGTCAGGGCACGTGGAATTTGTTGAGTTCTTCGCCCTGTTCATACCTTCGGTGGTCAATTACGTGATCCCTGCCGCCGTTATGTGGTTTGCAGTGCCAAATGAAATTCCTGCAGCGAGCGACGATGGTGTGCGCATCAAGCGCGGTGCCTTCACCATTGTGTTCCTGTTTGGCTGCACTATCGTGACTGCCGTAAGCTTCCATAACTTCCTGCACTTGCCGCCATTCCTGGGCATGATGACAGGTTTAGGATATCTGAAAATTTACGGATATTACCTGAAGAAGACTCACAAACCTCACCCCAATGATTCAGAAGAGTATGGCATGGTAGGTGATGTCGGCGCATTCGACAGCTTCCGCCAGGTGCAACGCGCCGAGTGGGATACTCTGCTCTTCTTCTTCGGCGTGATCATGTGTGTTGGTGGCCTGGGTTTTATCGGTTATCTCGCAATGGCCAGCGAATTCATGTACATCGACCTTGGTCCAACCATCGCCAACACACTCGTCGGAGTGCTGTCAGCTATCGTGGATAATATCCCTGTTATGGTTGCAGTTCTGCAGATGGAGCCCGCCATGGATCATCAGCAGTGGTTGCTGGTCACGCTAACGGCTGGTGTTGGTGGCAGCATGCTTTCAATTGGCTCGGCTGCCGGTGTTGCGTTGATGGGCCAGGCCCGCGGCATGTACACATTCTTCGGGCACCTGAAGTGGACGCCGGTAATTGCTATTGGCTATGTCGCCAGCATCATCGTGCATATGATGATAAACAGCAGGCTGGCTGATATTCCCGGAACGCTCTGAATTTGGGCATGTATAAAAAACCCGCGTCGAACTTCGATGCGGGTTTTTTATGTCATGAGGAACTGTTGGAGAGTTCGATTTGCTGCCAGAGACACCCATCAGAGGACGCTTTGGCAATCTCCTGCAATCTTTGCTCATGGGCATTCAGTTCTTCAGTACTGGCTTGCAGCACAGGCAAGGGTTTGCGGTCAGGATCAATAGTGCGGGTGATCACGCGAGTCGCATCGACTTCATCATCACCAGCCTTTAGTGACAGGCTGGACTGGCCACTGGTCATGATCAGATAGACATCCGCAAGAATTTCCGCGTCCAGCAATGCGCCATGCAAGTCACGCTGGGTATTATCGACCCCATAGCGCTTGCACAATGCATCCAGATTATTGCGCTGGCCAGGATGTTTTTCCCGCGCTATTTGCAAGGTATCCAGCACGCGACAAAGCGACGAAAGATCTGTATGCGCAGATTTGGTATTACTGATCTCACTGTCAAGAAATCCCATATCAAATGGGGCATTATGTATTACCAGTTCCGCGCCTCGTACAAATTCAATAAACTCTTCTTCTATCTGATCGAAGCCGGGCTTGTCTGCCAGAAATTCGGAGGTAATGCCGTGAACTTCTACGGCGGCTTCATCAATGTCGCGATGGGGATTAATGTAATACTGAAAATGCTTTCCGGTAAGTCGGCGATTAATCAGCTCAACGCACCCGATTTCGATAATGCGGTGCCCTTGTTTCGGGTCCAGGCCGGTGGTTTCAGTATCCAGGACGATCTGTCGCGACATGCAGTGGTTTCTCTCAGTTTAAAGTGTGTTCAGGGCAATTCATCAATACCCCGATTAGCAAGTTGATCAGCAATTTCATTTTCCGGGTGGCCACTATGCCCTTTTACCCAATGCCATTCTATCTCATGCCCGGCCACCAACTCATCCAGTCGTTGCCATAAATCCATATTCAATACCGGCTTTTTGCTGGCCGTTTTCCATCCTCGACGTTTCCAGTTGGGCAACCACTCGGTGATACCTGAGAGCACATATTTTGAATCAGTAGTGAGATCAATCTGGCAGGTCTTGTTAAGGGCCTGCAGTCCTTCAATCACGGCCATAAGTTCCATACGGTTATTGGTAGTCATGGGCTCACCGCCGTGCAGGGTTTTCTCCTTGTCACCGTAACGGAGTAACACTCCCCAGCCACCCTTGCCTGGGTTTCCCCGGCAGGCACCATCAGTAAACATCTCGACCCTCGAGGCCTGCAACTCACTCACTTTAAATTATTCCTCAGTGGATCCTGGCCCGGACATTCTTAGCCGCAGGAAGCACCGCAGGATGCGCCCGCAATGGTCTCCAGCGCGGCACAATGGGTGTAACAGGAATTTCTTGCTTTACACACAGGAATGAATAGACGCCGCCCAGTGGGCTATGCAGGCGCTGCCCAAGGCGCTCCCAGCGCTGTGTATTCTGCAATAATCTGCCAATCCGTACTGGCAGGAAATGCACAGCGGAGTCGCTGTGATCAACCTGCAGGCTAAGCAGATTCAACCAGTCCTCAAGGCGATTACGTGAGATAAATCTGCCACGCCAGGGAATGTGCACCCGACGGTGAAACAGACGCCATATACCCCAGGTGCTTACCGGATTGAAACCGATAATCAGCATCTGTCCGCCTGGGCGCAGCACTCGAGTCGCCTCACGTAATAGTTTGTGACTATCCTCGGTAAAATCCAGTGCATGATGTAATACGATCACGTCGATGCTGTCGCTTGCCAGGGGTAATTCTTCGATGCTGGCCACTGGAAAACGAATGCCTTTGCGATATGCCGGTGCAAAAATTATCTTATGGCCTATAGGGCTATCTGCAATCAGTGAATGATCTTCGGTACAGCCAATCTGCAGAATATGGTATCCAAACAGGCGATCGAGAATGGGAGTGGCAATCTGGCGCTCTGTTTCCAGAACTGCCGCACCCAGAGGCGATTCAAACCAGCGACTGATCATCCCTGCCAGCACATTGGAATCGGGCATGCCATGAATCAGGCGGCGGCGGGTTGCATGTTTTGAAAGAATGTTCACAACGGTTTCTCACAGCTCTTGGCAATCGATTGCACAGTGTAATGAGTCTCTCCCACAAATTTAAGTCCACCCGGCGATTGATTCAGGATAAATGTGGGAATTTCCTTGTAATCAACCAGTTACCCATTAATATGTCGGGTTTACCTGAAGCAGACTTGAGCATGATTTCGCGTATCCACCCCATACCGGTGTTCACCGACAACTATATCTGGACCCTGATAGATGACAATCAGGGGCTAGCATGCGTAGTAGACCCGGGCGATGCCAGTCCGGTTATTGAATACCTCTCTGCTCAAGATCTGCAACTCAGCACCATATTCATTACACATCATCACCCGGATCATACTGGCGGTCTGGGCGCCCTGATCGAACAGTTCCAACCACAAGTCTTTGGCCCGAGTGGGAGTAACATCCCCGGCATCGAGACATATGTCAAAGAAGGCGATAGCTTAAGTTTGTTTGGCACTGACTTCGTTATTTTTGAGGTGCCAGGACACACGCTTGATCACATCGCTTATTACGCTGCAAACCAGGCAGCCACCCCCTGGCTATTTTGTGGTGACACACTATTCGCGGCAGGTTGTGGCCGCCTATTTGAAGGCACACCAGAAATGATGCAGCAGTCACTGCAGAAGCTCGCTGTGTTGCCTCCAGAAACCGAAGTCTATTGTACGCATGAATACACTTTGGCGAATCTTAAATTTGCGTTGGCTGCTGAAACCAACAACACTACGCTTCAGAAGCGAGTCGCAATAGAACAATCAAAACGGGATGAAGGTGAGCCCACATTGCCCTCCTCAATCGGGCTCGAACTTGCCACCAACCCTTTCCTGCGTTGCGACTCCGCCGAAGTTATACAAAGCATTGAATCGTTGACCGGAAATTCTGGCGGCTCAAAAACTGAAGTATTTGCCGCGTTACGGCGCTGGAAAGATAATTTCTGAGCCGACTCTTATGTTGCATCAACTTTTCCTGCCCCTAATTCATCACAGTCGCACTCTGGCAGTAGTATCACTGTCCATCGCACTGGCAGCCTGCCAATCAAACAGCGTTACTCCCACTCCTTCCGCTGGCCCGGTGATTGCTACAAACGCCAATATCAACAAGACCGAATCAACAATGCGGCAACAGGCCGTGTCTGAAGTCATCGCGCCCGCTTCAGAACCCCTGGATAATTTGTGGGACCGGATAACTGTCGGATTCAAGCTGCAAGACCAGTACGAACACCCTGATGTGCAGAACCAAATTCAGCGTTATGCCAGTAACCAGAGGTTATTCGATCTGGTAGCGGAACGCGCTGCCCCTTTCCTGTTTAGCATCGTTGAAGAGATTGAGCAGCGCGGCCTGCCGTTAGAACTTGCTTTGCTCCCAATCGTCGAAAGTACTTTTGATCCCCGGGCTGCATCCCAGGAATATGCTGTAGGTTTGTGGCAATTCATCCCGGCAACTGCCGCAAGTTTTGGTCTGCAACAAGACTGGTGGTACGACGCCAGACGGGATCCATTTGCCGCCACACCGGCAGCATTGGATTATTTGCAATCACTTGAGCAAATGTTCAATAACGATTGGCTCCTGGCTATTGCCGCTTATAACACTGGCGAAGGCAATGTGCGAAGAGCGCTGCAACGAAGTAATAAGGGGAATTTCTGGGGACTGCGACTGCCCCGCGAAACCCGTTCTCATGTACCGCGACTTCTGGCGTTGGCTGCAATTGTTGCCGCACCGGAGCACTTCGGAATAGAACTGCCGAAAATTCCGAATGCAAATCCAGTGAACAAAATCAATATTGACGCTCAGATCGATCTGTCCCGGGCTGCAGATTTAGCTGGACTCACTAGCGAGCATCTCAAATCTCTGAATCCGGGCTATCGCCAGTGGGCTACACATCCCGATGCACCGCAATATATCTACCTGCCGGCAACAGCTGCAGATGATTTTATAGTGGCGCTGGCGCAACTTGATCCTCATCAGTTCGTTACCTGGGATCGCTACGAAATACAGCCTGGTGACACATTGGGTGGCATCGCGCGCAAACTGGGCACAGGCATTGACGTGCTACAACAGGCCAACAACTTGCAAGGCACCAGAATCGTAGCAGGCAAATCGCTACTGATCCCCCGTTCCGGTAGCTACTCAATAGACAGTATTCCTGTAATAGCGGATACATCAGCCCCAAGTGTGCCGCAGACCTATACCGTGCGACGCGGTGATAATTTGTGGTCAATTGCTAACCGTTACCAGCTTTACAGCGCCGACATCGTCAGATGGAATAACTTGTCACCCGACCCCTTGCTGATGCCGGGTCAAGTGCTGGACTTTTCTTTTGCCAACAGCCCGCTACCGGAAACAGAAGTAGCGGTTGTCTCCGACACTGCGCACTACCTAGTGCGCCGGGGCGATTCACTCTACACCATTGCCAGGTATTTCGAGACTGACATCGACCAGCTTCTCCGGTTAAATGATCTGGCCAGTAGCGATGTGATCTATCCTGGACAGAAAATTCGTATCAAGCCAAATTCCGCAAGAGAATAATAAATGACCGATACCTCGATTGCCCAACCTGCCCCTAAAGAATTTCTCGGACATCCTCGCGGAGTAGCCGTCTGTTTCCTGACAGAAATGTGGGAGCGTTTCAGTTACTACGGCATGCGCGGCTTACTGATCTTTTACCTGACTCAGCATTTCCTGTTCAGTGATGAAATGGCTGCAGGCATATATGGCGCCTACATTTCGTTGGTTTATATAACGCCAGTAGTTGGAGGCATTGTCGCCGATCGATATCTTGGCCCAGCCAAGGCTGTTGTATTTGGAGCACTCCTGCTGGTAGCAGGACATTTTGGCATGGCCATTGAAGGCAGCCAGGCTGTGGAAGTGGTTGTGCAGGGAGAACGATTTGTGCAACGTGACCCCTTCTACCTGCAAATTTTCTACTTATCTCTTGCCCTGATTATCATGGGCGTTGGATTCCTCAAAGCCAATATATCGACATTGGTCGGCTCGCTTTATGAACGTCGCGATCCGCGCCGGGACGGCGCATTTACCCTTTTCTACATGGGCATCAATATGGGCTCGTTCTTTGGCGCCATTGTGTGCGGCTACCTGCTTGAAGTGTACGGATTCAGCTATGGCTTTGGTGCTGCTGGCATTGGCATGTTGTTCGGTCTTGTGGTTTTTCTCAGAGGCAAACATCACTTTGGTCAGGCGGCGCTGCCGCGCGACGAACAATTCCTCAAACAAATTGTGTTCCCGGGAGTCAATCGCGAATGGATGATTTATTTTCTGGCCATTGGCGGTGTCATTGTATGTTGGCAGCTCATGCAATATCGCACTGTGGTAGGCGGAATCCTCGGTGGCACACTTGTAATCATGGCATTTATTGTCATTGTCTACGCCTTTACTAAATGTGAGCCACACGACAGAAACCGTATGCTTGTGTGTTTCTTTCTTATGAATTATCAGATTCTGTTCTGGTCCCTGTTTGAGCAAACCGGCAGCTCGCTGAACCTGATGGCGGATCGAAATATAGATCGTGATATCGGTGGATTTACCATTCCAGTAGTCTGGTTCCAGTCAGTGAATGCTTTCTTCATTATCACCCTGGCTCCTTTATTCAGCATGACCTGGCTGGCCCTGGCCCGGCGTGGCTGGGAACCATCAACGCCAATGAAATTCGCTCTTTCGCTTATTCAGTTAGGCCTGGGATTTTTGTTTCTTGTATATGGCGCAACTCTGGCTACTGACCCTACCCAGGTGGCTCTGATCTGGCTGGTGCTGTTGTATTTATTTCATACCACCGGTGAGCTGTGTATTTCGCCAGTTGGTCTGTCGATGACCACCAAACTCTCTGTGCCAAAAGTGGTTGGCATGATGATGGGTTGCTGGTTTCTCGCTTCTGCGGCCGGTAACTATGTCTCGGGTACGATTGCCGCAATGACTGGCTCGGATACCATAGGTGGAGAGGTAGTGGATCCAGCGGCGGCCCTCAATGTTTATATGGACGTCTACAGCTCTGCTGGCTGGTACAGCATTGGAATAGGTATCGTGGCAATTTTTCTGACGCCCGTACTGAAACATTTTATGCACGGCATAAGATAAGAGACGAACGTGGGAAATTCCTCGTAATTTCGAGTAAAATCTCGCTCCACGAACACTCACAAAGGGAATATCAATGGGATTTCTGAGCGGAAAAAAAATCTTGGTGCTTGGCGTTGCCAGCAAGCTTTCCATCGCTTCAGGCATAGCTGCCGCGATGCACAGAGAAGGTGCTGAACTTGCGTTTACTTATCAGAATGACAAGCTCAAGGATCGTGTGCTGAAATTCGCCGAAGGCTGGGATTCCTCTCTTGTTTTCCCTTGTGATGTAACCTCTGATCAGCAAATTGCCGACCTGATGAGCAGCTTGTCAGAGCAATGGGACGGTCTGGATGGGCTCGTACACTGTCTGGCATACGCACCAGCGCACGAACTCGATGGAAATTATGTGGATGTCACCACTCGGGAAGGTTTTTTAACTGCGCACGAGATTTCATCCTACAGCTTTGGCGCTATGGCACAGGCGGCCAAGCCCTTGATGGCAGGTCGCAATGGATCACTGCTAACTCTGAGTTACCTTGGCGCTGTCCGAACACTACCTAACTACAATGTTATGGGGCTGGCAAAAGCCAGCCTTGAAGCCAACGTACGTTATCTCGCATCAAGTTTGGGTCCTGAGGGTACCAGGGTAAATGCTGTTTCCGCTGGACCTATTAAAACTCTTGCCGCAGCTGGTATCAAAAGCTTTCGCAAGATGCTCGAGTACAATGCGCGTCAAACCCCACTACGCCGTAATGTGAGCATTGATGAAGTGGGTAATGCCGCCAGTTTCCTTTGCTCAGATTTGGCGTCAGGAATTAGCGGTGAGATTCTTTATGTCGATGGCGGTTTCAACACAACCGCCATGGGTTCTTTGGATCAAACGGACTAGGACTGCAACTACGGGCTCAGAAGTCGTCTTCGATTACCCTTGCCTGTATATCAGCTGATTCCCTGAGATTTGCCAGGTATGCCTGAAAGTCGCTGCCTCCCAAATCACCTAACATCTGTTGTTTGAGCTCGGCTCTCTCAGTCTCACCCAGATCGGCAAGGCTGCCAGGGTTAACGGCGGTAAGCTCAATAAGCGCAAACGTTCCATTAGACAGGGTCACGGTATCGACCCTCGACTCACCCTCAGGCGCCTGCATGGCAAATACGGACTGCAATATTTGCTGGTTAACCACAAAGGTATTGCGTGATACATCTTCGTGTTCTATCCAACTCAGGTCGTACTCGGCCATGAGTTCGTCGACAGATTCCTCATTCTCAACTGCGCTTAAAAGCTCGCTGCCAATATTCTGCACAGCTTCCCGTTCCATTTGAGTGCGCAACAGTACGGCGATCTCCGTTTGCACTTCTTCAAGTGGGCGAATGCTGGCTTCGTTAACCTCAGCGATACGCAAAACCATGGCCTGGTCATCGGACAACTCAACTACATCGCTATTATTGCCGTCAAGGAACACGCTGTCGGAATATGCTGCCGCAATGACGTTCGGGTTAGCAAACAGCCCATTACCACCCTGGCGACTAAAAGCCGGGCTTAACTGGGTTTCCAACTCCAACTCTGTTGAGATTGTTGTCAGGTCACCCGTTTCGAATGCCAGGTTAGAAAGGTCTGCGAGTCTTTCACCATAGGCTAGTTCGACTTCTGCAGATTTAAGTTCGCGCTCTATGCGATCTCTCACTTCTTCGAAATCCTGGTACTCGGTTTCGTTACTTTCAGTCAGCAACACAAGATGCACGCCGAAATCCGTTAATATCGGCTCGGAAACCTCACCTTGTGACATACCTTCGAGGGCTTCTTCAATTTCAGGTGGGAAGGCGAAGCCATCGGAATAGCCTATATCGCCTCCTTCTTCGGCTGACGCGCGATCACTGGATAACTCCATAGCCAGGGCAGCAAAGCTTTCCCCGGATGCCAGTCGCGCCGCTGCGGCGTTGGCAGCTCCCATGGCTTGTGCTTCATTCTGATCACCTGACAGCGCAAACAGGATATGCGAGGCACGCTTTTCACTCGAACCCTCAAATTCTGATCTTTCACTCTCAAACTGGGCCCGCAGATCGCTTTCGGGCACAGAAATTTCATTGGCTATGGCATTCTTGTCCAGCAATACGTATTCAACGACCACAGATTCCGGCTCAGCAAATTGCTCCTGGTTTCCAGTGTAGTAGCGCTCGATTTCAGCATCAGTAATAGGCGTGTCGAGGGTTCTTGTGCCCATGGTTACTGAAACATAACGAAAATCACGGGATTGGCCAAATAATCTGGCGAATGCCTCAAGTTCTGCGTCCGTGATGAAATTTGAGCTGGAATAACCGTTGGCTATCTGGGAGAGCACCATTTGTTGCTGCAACTGCTCCCGGTACAAAGGCACGCTGTAGCCTTGACTGGCCATGGTACGTACTGCCAGTTCCGGGTCGAACTCCCCGCCAATCTGAAACTGTGGCGACCGAACTATGGTGCGGTCCACTGCGTCGCTTGAGACGCTCAGGTTGTAGGATGCGGCTGATTGCCTGAGCACCATTTCCTCTATCAGTTGATTGAGCGCGATTTCTTCCAGTAAATCCTGGTCCAGAGACCCTGCATTAGCTCCAAGAGAGTTCAGCAGAATCTGGGTATTTACTTGTAATTGCGCCTCAGTGATCTCCTCACCGTTAATTTCAGCGACAGGAGGCGACCCCACGAAGCCCCCGATAATGGCTTCAACACCCCACAAGGCGAATACGGCAATAATCAGCCCGATAATGACTTTGGCGACTACGCCCTGCGAATTGTCTCTTATATCTTGCAGCATAATTTATCCAGGATTGGGGCAATCGCCCTACCGTTTAACCAGTTTTCCAGATCCAATTTTAACCGAAAAACAAACTAAAAAGGCGCATCGAATGATGCGCCCAGTGTTGTGCCGGTAATTTTTTTCGCTACCACCAATTGGGCAGCACCGTAAAATTTATACCGAAACTCTGATACCAATGCCTGATTTTTACATCCCAAGCCTCAATCGAATCAAAACTTCTGATTCGTTATCCACCCCAACAGGGTTTTTAACCTGGCAGTATAAAGTCGGCGTTTCGGTTTAAGTATTTACCGAATCTTTCAGTGCTTTGCCTGCTTTAAAGCTTGGCACTCGTGCCGCTTTGATCTGAATTGGCGCACCAGTTTGGGGATTGCGTCCAGTTCTGGCAGCTCTATTTTTAGTAGCGAATGTACCGAAGCCAACCAATACTACTGGATCGTCTTTTTTCAACGAAGCAGTGATGGACTCGATCATGGCATCAATTGCTCGACCAGCAGCAGCTTTTGGAAGGTCGGCACTTTCAGCAACAGCATCTATTAATTCTGACTTATTCACGTTATCCCCTTTTTGAAATTTTTGAAGTTGTTTTTATCAAAGAATGCACAAAACCGACTAATGAAGAACTCTAAAATACCAAACTCAAAATTCGATTCTGGCCCCCGAAATTGATTAAAAAATCGTTTCCCTAAGGCCATCATACCTGCCGTATGACCGGGTCTTTATACCAAGTGCCGGAAAGCTGTGTCAACTGAAAACGCGCGCTATCAGTGGGTATTTATGTGCTTTTCGTCACTACTTTTATCAATGTCTTCCTTACTTGCTTCCTTTTTCTCCTTTGCTTCCTTATCTGTGCTCAATGGAGTCGGTTGATACTGCAAAGCATGTTCCAATACCTGGTCGATCCATTTCACAGGAACAATCTCTAAATCAGCTTTGATATTGTCCGGAATTTCACTTAGGTCTCTTTCATTATCGGCAGGAATAAGGACTTTTTTAATATTACCTCGGTGTGCCGCAAGCAATTTCTCCTTGAGACCACCAATTCTAAGTACCTGTCCTCGCAAGGTTATTTCCCCGGTCATTGCAACATCTGCACGCACCGGTATGGAAGTTAACACTGAGACCAATGCCGTACACATCCCGACACCAGCGCTGGGGCCGTCTTTTGGGGTGGCACCTTCAGGCACATGGATATGCAAATCGAACTTCTCATGAAAATTGGCATCCAGACCTAGCGTACTGGCCCGACTCCTGACTACGGTGAATGCTGCCTGGATTGACTCCTGCATTACATCCCCGAGAGAGCCGGTCTTGATCGTCTTACCCTTGCCTTCAACTGCAATGGCTTCAATAGTCAATAATTCGCCACCAACCTGAGTCCAGGCTAGCCCGTTCACCTGACCGACCTGGTTCTCTTCTTCAGCCTTACCGTAGTCAAATTTCCTGACACCAGAAAATTTCTCCAGGGATTCCGAGTCCAGCTTGATGGTATCCGTAGCATCCTTGAGTGAATGCTCCTTGACGATCTTGCGGCACACTTTGGATATCTCTCGTTCCAGTCCTCGCACTCCCGCTTCACGTGTGTAGTAGCGGATCATGTCACGGATAGATTCCTCGCTGATTTCCAGTTCGTCTTCTTCCACACCATTGTTTTTCATTTGCTTGGGTACAAGATAACGTTCAGCAATATTCACTTTCTCGTCTTCGGTATATCCTGGAATTCGAATGACTTCCATACGATCAAGTAAGGGTTCTGGAATATTCATGCTATTTGAGGTGCAGATGAACATAACCTCAGACAAGTCATAATCCACTTCCAGATAATGATCGTTAAAACTGTTGTTCTGCTCGGGATCGAGTACTTCCAGCAACGCCGATGCCGGATCACCCCGATTGTCCATTCCCATTTTGTCAATTTCATCCAACAAAAACAGCGGGTTTTTCACACCGACTTTGGATAATTTCTGTAATAATTTGCCCGGGAGAGAACCGATATAGGTACGGCGATGACCACGTATTTCAGCCTCGTCTCTCACCCCACCCAGTGCCATGCGAACGAATTTCCTGTTGGTCGCGCGAGCTATTGACTCACCCAGCGAGGTCTTGCCCACGCCCGGGGGACCAACCAGACAAAGTATGGGACCTTTGAGCTTTTTGACCCGTTTCTGCACTGCCAGGTATTCGAGAATGCGCTCTTTTACTTCCTTCAGGCCGTAGTGATCGGCTTCCAGAATTCCCTCAGCTTTGTTCAGGTCCAATCGCACTTTACTGCGCTTTTTCCATGGAATGCTTACCATCCAGTCCAGATAGGTGCGCACTACGGAAGCCTCGGAGGACATGGGCGACATTAGCTTTAGTTTGTTGAGTTCAGACAAGGCCTTTTCCTTGGCATCCTTGGGCATGCCTGCCTTGTCGATTTTCTGTTTGAGCTCTTCCGCCTCATTGGGAACATCTTCCAACTCACCCATTTCCTTCTGGATGGCTTTCATTTGCTCATTGAGATAATACTCACGCTGGCTCTTTTCCATCTGCTTTTTGACGCGACCACGGATACGTTTTTCGACCTGGAAAAGATCGATTTCGGCCTCAATCAATGCCATAAGATGTTCGATACGGGCCTGCATACCTGCCAGTTCCAGCAGATTTTGCTTTTCCTGGAGCTGCAGCGACATATGCGAGGCAATAGTGTCTACCAGACGCCCTGGCTCATCGATGCTGGAAATGGAAGTCACGACCTCAGGCGGGATCTTCTTGCTTAACTGCACATACTGATCAAACTGGGACAACAGCGAACGCGTAAGTAATTCGGCTTCCTTGTCCGCCATCTCTTCCGGCTGCAGTTCATGAATGGATGCCTTGAAATGTTCGTCTGCGAATTCAATGTCCTTTATACGGGCACGGCTTATGCCTTCTACCAGCACTTTCACTGTACCATCTGGCAGTCGGATCAATTGCAGGATTGTGGCAACTGTGCCGATTTGAAAAAGATCGTCAACTCCCGGCTCATCATCGGAAGCATTGCGCTGGGCAACCAGTAATACCTGCTTGTCCGTGGCCATTGCCATTTCGAGTGCTTTGATGGATTTCGGGCGTCCAACAAACAGCGGCTGCACAATTTGGGGATAAACCACGACGTCCCTTAAAGGGAGTAATGGGAAGACACTATTACCAGATAGGGTGGTAGACATATGTAAGAGCTACTCGTGAAATCGAATTTAGTTAGTACAGATTGTGCCAAACCCCGCTATTTCAAGGCTTGTGGAGCAGTAAATTACTCGTCGACTGCGGACTTGCTGGGCTGGTCGATGTTTTCGTACATCAGCAAAGGTTCGGACTCACCTTCTATCACAGCTGCATCGATAATAACCTTGCTCACTTTTTCCAGTGAAGGAATGTTGTACATGGTATCCAGTAACACCGACTCCATGATCGAACGTAAACCACGTGCACCGGTTTTACGTTCCTGCGCTTTACGGGCAATGGCTTTCAATGCGTCCTCGCGGAACTGAATCTCCACGCCTTCCATTTCAAACAACTTGGCATACTGCCGGGTCAGCGAATTCTTAGGTTCGCGGATAATCCGCACCAGCGCATCCAGATCCAGTTCATCCAGGGTAGCAATCATCGGCAGGCGGCCGACGAATTCCGGAATCAATCCGTATTTGACCAGGTCTTCTGGCTCCACCGCACGCAGGGTTTCGCCAACTTTTTGCTCGCTGTCCGGGCTTCTGACCTCTGCCGAGAAGCCAATACCGCTTTTCTCGGAGCGATCACGGATAATCTTGTCCAGGCCCGCAAATGCTCCACCACAGATAAACAGGATATTAGAGGTATCGACCTGCAGGAATTCCTGTTGCGGATGCTTTCTGCCGCCCTGAGGCGGAACGGAGGCAATTGTGCCCTCGATCAGCTTCAATAACGCCTGCTGTACGCCCTCACCGGACACATCGCGGGTAATGCTGGGGTTGTCAGACTTGCGCGAAATCTTGTCAATTTCATCGATATAAACGATACCGATCTGGGCTTTTTCCACATCATAGTCGCACTTCTGCAGTAGCTTCTGGATGATGTTTTCAACGTCCTCACCCACATAACCTGCTTCTGTGAGTGTAGTAGCGTCTGCAATAGTAAATGGCACATCGAGCAAGCGAGCCAGAGTTTCCGCCAGCAACGTTTTACCGGTTCCCGTGGGGCCAACCATGAGAATGTTGCTTTTGCTTAATTCGACCTCATCAGTGCCTTTGTCGTAGTTCAGGCGCTTGTAGTGATTATAAACGGCGACAGAAAGCACTTTTTTGGCCGCTTCCTGACCGATTACATATTCGTCGAGGGTATTCTTGATTTCTTCCGGAATTGGCAGCTTACGCGTAGTCGAGTCGGAGTCTTTCTCCTGGATCTCTTCGCGGATTATGTCGTTGCATAAATCCACGCACTCGTCACACACAAACACAGACGGCCCCGCAATAAGTTTGCGTACCTCGTGCTGGCTCTTGCCGCAGAAGGAACAATACAGCAACTTGCCGTTATCATCCCCTTTATTGTAACGATCATCTGACATTTGGGCTCTTTCTCAATACCTACGTGGAACTAATATCTGGTAATTCTATGATGTTCACCAGTGCCAAGGCACTTCAAACGCCAACCGGTAATAACAGGCAGCCCCACAATAGACCCAAGATTAATCTTCGAACCCATGGTGTTAACAACCCATGAACCCCTGTACATGCCTAAAATGAAGGCATTGGGGGGTATTTGCAAGTCCAGATTAAGCTTTTAGTCTGAACCTGAGCCCTGCTTATCTTTATTATCTACTCTTTGCTTGAATACTTTATCTACAAGCCCATATTCACAGGCCTCTTCGGCACTCATGAAGTTGTCGCGTTCGGTATCTCGCGCAATTTTTTCAATATCTTGTCCAGTATGATTTGCAAGTAATACATTAAGTCTTTCGCGTATCTTAATGATTTCATTAGCTTGTATTTCAATATCAGAGGCCTGCCCCTGAGCGCCACCGCTAGGTTGATGGATCATCATGCGGGAATGCGGTAGCGCCAGTCGTTTGCCTTTCGCCCCGCCAGCGAGCAATAGTGCTCCCATGCTGGCAGCCTGACCAATACACATAGTGCTTACGTCAGGCCGAATAAACTGCATGGTGTCGTAAACCGACAATCCGGCCGTCACCGACCCACCGGGTGAGTTGATATAAAGATGTATATCTTTATCCGGATTTTCAGACTCCAGGAATAACAGCTGAGCCACAATCAGATTGGCCATATGATCTTCAACTGGTCCAGTCGCAAAAATCACCCGGTCTTTGAGCAACCGAGAATAAATATCGTAGGAACGCTCGCCTCTGGCCGTTTGCTCGACAACGATGGGCACTAGTGCTGCGGTCGGTTCTACTTTGGATTGTGTCATCTACTGTTCCTTAATTTCCTGCCGTGGCAGGCATTGCTTAAATACCGCTATGCGCCGCCTTCGGAATCGTCAGCTGTTTGCTCAGGTGTGGAATCCTTGCGCGGTTCGGGCGCAATCGCTTCCTGGTACGGAACTGATTTTTCGGAGATCGTGGCACGCTCGATAATGAAATCAAACACCTGATCTTCCAGCACACCGCTCTCTATGCTTTCCAGTTGATCCTTGTTGCCGTAGTACCAGTTAACGACTTCCTCGGGTGATTCATAGGTCGACGCCAGTTCTTCAATGCGCTCTCTTACCTGAGCTGCATCAACCTTGATCGCCTCAATTTGAATGATCTCGCCCAGCACCAGGCCGAGAACCACTCTGCGACGCGCTTGCTCAGCAAATAGCTCATCCGGCAGCATGCTGCTGTCTATGTTCTGACCACCGCCCATTTGTTGTAGCGCCTGCTGGCGCAATTGCTGAACCTCTGCCGCGATGAGTGACTGCGGTATGGTGAAATCAACTTTCTCAACCAGCGCATCCATGATCGCGTTCTTCAGTTTATTGCGCGTGGCAGTTTTCAGCTCACGCTTCATGTTGCTGGCGACTTCAGTTCTAAATGCTTCTTCACCACCTTCATCAACACCGAAACTGGCGTAGAATTCCTCGTTTAATTCTGGCAACACCTGTTCATTCACTGAATTGATCTTGATGCCGAATTCCACTTCTTGCCCAGCCAAGTCGGCATTGTGGTATTCCTCCGGAAAACTCAATGGAAGGGTAAATTCATCGCCAGCCACTTTACCCTGCATGCCCGCTTCAAAGCCGGAAATCATGCGCTCAGAACCCAGTACGACACTGCTACCTTCAGCCTTGCCGCCTGCAAATTCTTCACCGTCCTTCTTGCCAACATAGTCGATATTCACCATATCTCCATCAGCCGCCGGACGGTCGGCAACTTCCCAGGATTGCCTCTGGGTTCGCAGGGTCTCAATCATCTCATCGATATCACTATCCGTGACGTCTGCTACCACTCGCTCGACTGCTACCTTTGAAAAATCAGGCAGTTCCACTTCTGGATAAACCTCAAATGTAGCCGTGAATTCCAGATCGGCCGATTCATCTTCCAGCCTATTGGGTTCGATTTGAGGTTGACCAGCGGGTTTCAGATTTTCCTGATTCAGGGCTTCGAAGTAAGTCTGGTTCATGAGCTCGTTGATCACTTCCATGCGGACTTCTTTGCCAAACTTGCTCTTAATCACCTTGAAAGGCACCTTGCCTTTTCTGAAACCATTGAGGCGGATGCTCCTTGCAGTTTGCTGGAGACGTGCAGTAACTGCCGTGTCTACTTGCTCACGCGGCACAGCCACCGTCATTTTTCTTTCAAGTCCTTGAGTCGTTTCCACTGAAACTTGCATGCTATACCTCTTCAATCACGGAGCAATCAGCCCGTGATGATGTTGCTTCGATAAAAATAATTATGATCTGTTTCTGGGATCCCGCGTCGCCAATATGGAATATAGAGCCTGTCGGTATTGGCTGAACCTCAATAAATTCAACGGCTTAACTGAGATCGAGGATTCGCGAAGGTCGCGATTTTCCCATATCGCCATGGCACATTCAATCATCCCACCAATAAGGTTTTGTGTCTGGCAACAGCGTCGCTTCCATCACGGTTTAATTGAATCATCACCAGGTAACTCAACGCCACTCAAAAATCTCTCGAACCCTGAAAACTTCAGTGGCGAATTGCGAAGGATGGCAGCATGAAATTTATCCAGGGCTGGGAGAAGAAGATTTTCGCTTGTTTAAAAAATGGTCAATTAAAAAATTTTCCACCATTAAGATTGCTTCGTATCTCATTGGCAGTGTTTACAAATTGCAATCACACGGTTTTTCAAAACAGCCAGTAAACTCATGTTTTGCAACATCTTTCCCACCACAGTCCAGTCTCTCACTGCAGTCACAACTTTTTTTCTATGGCATATTTTTTGCGCTCTTTTCAATCACCAATTCTCGTATAAAATTTTGGTCACTCGCTAGCTTAAGGTTGCCCCTTTGCTTTTTGCAGATGTGACGTTATAGTCCATGGCAACCTTAAGCTAGCGGAGACCATTTGGTCTCTTCCTTACAACAGCTTTCATCTACATAAAAATAAGAAGCTATGTCGCAATTCCCTTTCGAAAAATCTTCAGACGCCAACCTCCAGGATCAAAACGATATGCTGTTTACTCATGAAGATCTCTGGTATTTCAAAACGCGGGAAGGCGAAAATATTGGACCTTTTCGCTATCGATCCGAAGCTCAGAGCAATCTGGAGCAATTCCTTGCGAATCTGGAACAACGCCTCAAGTAATACTTCCGACCTTTCATTGAAGCCTGCATTTTCCTGTTAAGGAAAAGCCCGGACTGCCAAGCAACCTATCGCCAAGACACTGGCTACTGGGGTAACATGGCTTATCCTTTCGTTCAGCATGCATGCTGTCATGAATTCTTTTGCCAATACTCAGCACTCGATAACAATCGGTTACGGGCCCGGGTTCGCCAAGAGCGAAATCTGGAAGGACATCAATTCCAAATTGATCATCCCGACCGAAATAGTCTCGACAGCAGCTGCCAAACGCTATAACCCTGGCCTGATTCTGCTGGACCATCACCTTCTGCGCGAAATGCCGCTTGAAAAATGGCGCGAAGAATTCCCCGGCGCTATCTATCTGGCTACCGAATCAATGGATGAGGATGTCGACCTTATTCTGTCCAATAATCTGCCATACAAGCAAACTTGCAAAATGCTTGAGATGGCCTGTTATCAATGGGTGACCAAGAATGAGAAGGCAGAGCGCGCCCATCTGCAGGAATCATCGGGCCGCTACCTGAAGAAGCTCGCCGAAATCGGCATTTCTCTGTCATCTGAAGATGATCTGATCACCTTGCTGCGCAAGATATTGAGTGAAGGTCAGAATATCGCCTGTTGTGACGCTGCATCACTTTTCCTGATGAACGAACTTACACACGACCGGCGCGAGCTGGTATTCAAGCTGACTCAAAATGATTCGATGGACTTCCCATTTGAAGAGCAAACGGTGGCATTGGACCATGATTCTATTGCCGGGCATGTAGCTCTGACCGGCCAAGAGCTGAATATTCATGACGCCTATTTGGTTCCACAGAATGAATCTTATGTTTTTAACAAATCATTTGACCGAAAAACTGGCTACCGAACCAAATCGGTTATTGCAATTCCGTTAAAAGACAAGCAGAAAGAAGTAATTGGCGTCCTGGAGTTCATCAACAAGAAAAAGGCCCGGTCTCTGAAGATAACTGACGAAAAATCCGCCAATGCATATACTGAGGCATTCGAGGGGGACACCAACATCCTGCTCCAGGCACTAGCCAGCCAGGCCGGTATTGCAATCGAAAATACCATTCTCTATAACGACATCAAAAACCTCTTCGAAGGTTTCGTGAACGCTTCAGTCTCAGCAATTGAACAACGCGACCCAACCACTAGCGGCCACTCATTCAGAGTCGCGGATCTGTGTGTAGGGTTAGCTGCGTCTGTATCGCAATCCAATCTAACTCGATTGCGCGATATTCGTTTCAACGACACCGAAGTCATGGAATTAAAGTATGCCGCTTTGTTACATGATTTTGGCAAAGTCGGTGTGCGCGAATCGGTGCTCGTGAAGGAAAAGAAACTCACTGCAGGTAGTCTGGAAAATATTAACTATCGCATTCAACTGGCTCAGGAAAAACTCCGTACAAAAGCTTTAAATCGACAATTACTACTGCACCAAAATGGTCGTGTTAATGATGCCGAGATACAGGAAATCAATGCAGAACTGAAAAATGATCTGCAACTACTCAACGAATTCTATCAGTCTATTGTTGAGCTTAATGAGCCCTCTGTGCTGAAGCAGGATAACCGCGACATGCTCGAACGCATTAGTGCGTATCGACTGAGTCAGGATGACGATCTCACTATCATTTCTCAAAATGAATTCAAATTGTTGACCATATCCAGGGGTAGCCTTTCTCCTGAAGAGCGCAAAGAAATCGAATCTCATGTAGTACATACACAAAATTTTCTGGAGCATATTCCCTGGACCAAGGAACTAGGCAACATCCCCAGCATCGCTGCTGCGCATCATGAAAAACTGGACGGCAGCGGCTACCCTTATGGTATGTCCGCTGCAGAGATACCAACCCAATCAAAGATTATGACGATCTGCGATATCTATGACGCCCTTACAGCTTCAGACCGCCCTTACAAGCCAGCAATGAATATGGAACGGGCAATCGATATTCTCAAGGATGAATCCCAGAAAGGATTACTGGATGGGGACCTTGTAGAAGTCTTTATCGATGCGCAGGTATTTCAGTGCATAAATGCCGAAAACCTGCCCGGTGAAAACACTGGCACTGGCTATAGCCACCATCCCTGCGACGTCGATTTGCACAAACACTAAAACGGCTATTTCAAGCCGCAGTAGCAGGTTTCACCAGCGAGCTGCGCAGGCGTGAGAAGATATCATCCATACGCTGCAGGAAGAAGAAGTGGCCGGCATTCGGGATACGGTGCAGACTCGCTCTCGGCGCATGAGAGACCAGGTACTCACAATCAGATCGCATGGTCAGGCGATCTGCCGCCCCCCGCCAAACTATTATCGGAACTTCCAGTTCCTGTAGACTAAATTCCAGCTTGCGGTAACAGGTTGCAAGGTCTTGTGCTATTCCCTTATATCCGTATCGCTGCGCCTCTTGCTGATCCAATTGCAGCAATTGAAGCACCCTGGGGTCATCCATCGCCTTGTGATCGCAGGGTCCGAGATATTCCCTTAACCGCCCTAACATCTTTTCCGGCGAATGCGAAAACACACCATGACTCAGGCGCAGTGAATAATCGATGCATGCCGGAGTAAAGCGGTTTATCAGAGTGTTGACCGCACTATGTTCAGTACTTTCATTAAAAACATTACCAGGCACACCACCAATGCATATTTGCTGCGCAACGCGCCGAGGTGCCAGGTGAGCCAATGTCACTGCGAAAATGCCTCCCGCACCCAGCGACATTGTACAAAAGCGGTCCAACTTCAAAAAATCGGCCAGAAGCAAAAGTTGTTGGCAATACTCTACAGTGCTGCTGTAGCGAAAATAGTCAGATTGCCCGATGCCAGGCCGATCTATTGCAATAAGGCGAAACCCATGCCGTTTGGCGCAGGTATGGAAAAATGCCGCCTCGATTCGGGAACTGCCGCTATTAGGGAAAAATAATGCCGGAAAGCCGTCTTTCGTACCAAATTCTTCCCTGGCCAGGTTGATCCCGTTGGGCAGTTCGAAACCTGACGCGCCGCGGCTGGTTTTAGTTAAACCGCCAGGGCTGGCAGCAACTCGCAGGGTGCTTGACTGTTCCGGTATTAATCGGTTAAGAGCCGGGCCATTCAGCATTTGCGGTCCTTCCTGGGTTGACAGGGCGACAATGATCTTCATAATACGTGGGAATATTTCCCACGTCAATCAGTCGCTTCGTAACATCCTGGTGTTGGCAAGCGAGATCAGAGAGTTGGTTATACTGCGTTCATGAGCACTGAATCCAATAATCCCGGATCGCCCCCACCAGCGCTGTTGTCAGCCACGGAGAAGCTGCTGCGCCCACTGGTACGCCTGCTTATTTCCTTTCAAATCACATTCCCGATACTGGCTAATTTGCTGAAATCAATATATGTGGATGTGGCAGATGAAGATTTTCGCCTTGCAGGTAAGCGCCAATCCGACAGCCGTATTAATTTGCTGACAGGTATTCATCGTAAAGATGTAAAGCGCCTGCGCGCAGAATCACCCCAAGCCCCCTCCCATCCCGAGAATGTACCGACAGGCGCACGCATAGTCAGTGAATGGCTAGGTAACCCTGACTACCTGGACAGTGCAGGCAAACCTGTGGCACTTCCCTTCAAGGCAGAAGATCCGGGCTCACCGGACTTCGCACGTCTGGTGGAGTCTGTGGTGAAACAGGATATTCGACCCCGGGTCATCCTTGATGAATGGATACGACTCGGTGTGGCGACCCTGAAAGAAGACTTGATCGTACTCAATAGCGGTGCATTTACACCCAAGCATGGGATGGATGAAAAGCTGTACTTTTTTGGGAAAAATACCCAGGATCATCTCGCTGCCAGTTCTCACAATATTTTGGGTGGAGACCGCCCATTTTTCGATCGAAGTGTTTATTATGACAAACTGACGGCAAGCTCAGTTATAGAGCTAGAAAAACTGGCCGATTCACTGGGAATGGACGCCCTGACAACCCTGAATAAAAAGGCACGGGAATTGCAAAAATCAGATCAGAGCAATACAGACTCCGTATATCGCATAAACTTCGGTGTTTTCAACTACAACAATTTGCGCAAACCAGATTCAGAATAGCTAATCGACAATCAACACAATGAATAGCACGCATGATTAAGGTACTCGAGCAACAATCCCGGTCGCAGAAACTCGGCTTGCTAATGGCCCTGTTGTTGCTACTGGTGGCGCTCTGGAATTATTCGAACAGTACCGGCATCGTGCGTGGCGGTGAGGAAGATGAAGGTAGTGGTCTCGGAGGGACCGGCCGCATGGCAGTGCCAGGCAATGAGAGCGGTTTCGGTGGCACCGGACTTCGCCCCTTCCTTGGTCTCAATGAACAACAGGAACTCGAAGTCCTCTTCGATCCTGTGCAGCGTGATAAATCCATAAGCAATTTAGCGGCAAGCAACACCCATGTCGTACCCGCAGAATTAATTGAGGATGCCCCACTGCCTCCTCCAGTGAGAGTGATTGCAGACAGGAATCTTACGCGTGATTCTGCAGAAATCTCTATTGCCGAAGCAACACAATACGAACTAACGAGCGACGCATTAATACTGGCGCGCTTGCGCGAAGAAATTTCAACTGTGGATACCGTTCCTGCTCGTACGATAGAGAAGACTCAGGCATCAACCCCCCTGCCCCCGATTGAACACGCAAGAGATATTGACCGACAAACACAAACGGCAGAAGTGTCCTGGGCAGACCTCGCCAGGCTATTGCAGGATGGTCAGCCAAATGCGACAGAGGCCCAGCTGGCAAGTTCTACAGAAGATACGGACCGTATTGCCAGACCAGATCGAATCAAACGCCCTGAGTTACCCCCGGTGCAAAGAATCAGGCCAGTGCAGCGCGCCGCTATCCTGCCGCCACGCATTAAGCCCCTGAAACTCTAAGCTTGCCGTTCACCAGCGGTAACTAAACTGACCCAGCACCGAGTAATCGGCGCTCGCGTCGGTAAAACCCCAAACAGCCAGACCGGTAAATTCCCAGCGCTCAGAGAGTCGCCAGTAAAAATAAGGAATTAGCTCATGGGATTCCGCAGTGAAACTGGATACGGCTTCCCGAAAATCGTAATAGAACCCGGCACTGAGCACCTCGTTCAGATTTCGGGCGAACCCCAATTGCGCAAATGCTGAGTTTTGTAATTCCGGATAGAGTCTTGTGTTCCCTCTAAAAGTGTAACCTGCAGTGGCGAAAACTAGGTTGTCCCCCAGCCCCTGAGCCAGATCGATCTGCAGGCTGTAATCAGTTTTTCCTGTCCCCAGGCCGCGAGCTTCATCCGCTGTTGGCAGCTTCACATCGAAACGCAGATCAATAAATGGGCCGGAATCATTGTTGGCCGGGAGATGGTAAATCGCTGAGGCTACCAGATCGCCCAAGCCGGTTTCAGAAGTGTGTTCCGCACTGCCGACGGCTCTTGTCACCCCACCGATATTGACCAGGGCATTGCCAAGTCCGCTAACGCGTAACGTCGGGACAGTAAATTGAAATGTCCAGTCCTCCCGGGACGCCTCATAGCTCAATGGCAGATAGACGATTTCCGTAGTCTCCCCTTCACCGTAGTCGCCGCTGCTGTAGAAACCGCCAAGGTGTAAAGCATGTCCCCATGGCGCAGGCTCCTGTGCCAGCGCAGTAATTGGCCAGTACAGAGTAACGAAAGTGAGCAAACCAATGCACTTGCTATACAAAGCAGTTGGTATCTGGAGTTCTGATAATTTCACATTTACCGTTCTAAGTAGTTCTGAATAACTGCGCTCTTCAAGTTTGAGTTGCAATTTTTGCTCTATGACATACTGACAGCAGTGACACAATGATGGAACCCGCAATGATTGACATTCCGGGTGTGCTTTTAACTCAAATCCGATGCGTTCTCGCCCCATTCAAGTGCACCTGAATTTGAACTGGTTCTCGATTTTCATTAACCAACCACAATTAGCAATGGCAGGAAGAGTTTTCTCACGTAAAGTAAGACAGACAGCCTGATTTTGATACAATAATTTGGTCTCAAGGCGGCGTAATCCCTGATTCTCGTGTTTGTTGTACCGGGTAATTCGTTGCACACAAAAACCTAATGAGAAATTAATATGAAAAAATCGGGTCTGTGGGTCGTATTACTAGCGGCCAGTATTTCGCAAGCTATTGTTTTTGCTCAGGAAATCGAATCTCCAAATGCCGAAATGGATAGACTGATAACAGCTGGTGAGTACGAAGAGGCCTACCTCCTGGCCCGGGCATCCCTTGAAGAATGGGAAGGCGACCCGCAATTTGATTTTCTCTACGGATTGGCAGCCCTTGAATCTGGTGAAGCCAATGAATCTGTTTTTGCCTTTGAACGAACTGCTGCCACCACGAATGATCGAGTCCTGCGCGGCCGAGCACGGCTGGAACTGGCTCGCGCCTATTTCCTGACCAATAACCTCACCGCATCGGAAAATCTGTTTAATGAGGTCCTCGCTACCAATCCTCCCGCCAATGTGCAGCAAAACATCCAGGCCTTTTTGCAGCTAATAGACGCACGGCGAGAAACCCAGGCTCCCACGTGGACCGGCACAATCAGTTCGGTTATCGGGTCAGATGACAATATCAACAGCGCCACGAGCAACAGCTTGATAGATACCCCGCTAATTGGTGAGATCGAACTCGACCCGAATGGTCAGGAAACCGATGACAGCTTTATGAATACGACACTGCGGGTGGCATACAACTACCCATTCACGCGCAATCGCTCCATCGGCGCCAATGTGAGCCTTGTGCATCTGGATAATTTCTCTACCGATCAATTCGATATAGATAGCCTCCGCGGCGCTGTCAACTATAACTGGGGTAACCAGGTAAACCGTTTCAGGCACGGCATCTCGTTTACCCAGGTAAACCTTGACGGCGACGGCTTTCAGGATTCAACCGCCCTCAATTCCTCATGGCAGCGCGCCGGTGATAGTGGCTGGTATCAATCACTTTCTGCCTCTTACAGCCAGATTCGCTACGATACTAGTAACGGGCGCCCTTCGAGCGACCTGCGTGATGTTAACCAGATTTTATTCACAGCTGGCCTCACGAATATCTCCGGCCCAGCTACCCACACCTTTAATCTCTATCATGCCGATGAAGACCCGGAGAACCCGAATGGCGGCAAACATAATGGTCGTAATTTCACCGGACTGGCCTACAGTTTTCTCTATCGGGTAACTGGTGAACATACCGCTTTCGTCAGAGCCACACTGCAGGATGTTGAGCACGACAGCGAGCATCCTGTGTTTTTCAACACGACTCGAAATGACGATCAGGAATCCATCACCACCGGTTGGTTCTGGCAGATCCAACGCAGTCTGACGATCACTGCTGAAGCTACTTATACAGATAACAGCAGCAATATTCCGCTGTTTGATTATTCCCGATTTAAATATCAGGCGGGCATACGCTACCAGTTCTGACTCACGCAACAGGCAGAGTACGGACAAAGACTATGCGACTAAGATCCCAGCGCTTTATCAATAAAATCTGTTACTACTACTTTCTGCTTTGTGTTGCTGTTTACTCGCCTGCCAATTTTGCTGCCGAGGAGAATATAGCCGGGCGCGTCATAGCAGCTCGGGGAGCCGTCGAGGCTATTGATCTAGGCGGCTCTTCGAGACAACTCGCTCGTCGGTCTACAGTAAATGTTGGAGATACCATTCGAACTGGAGATGGTGCGTTCGCGCAATTGCGCATGCAAGATGGCGCAATTATTTCTCTTCAGGAATTTACTCGATTCGAAATCGTCGAATACACGTATGAACAAAACCCTACAAGCGATGTATCTGCCTTAAGGTTATTACATGGGGGATTCAGAACCATAACAGGCGCCATCGGGGAACAGAATCCCGATGCCTACTCAGTTGAAGCAGAATTTGCGACGCTTGGTATTCGCGGCACGGACTTCTCCGTTGTTATCCCCTTACAGCTCGACCCTGCCGGCAACCCTGTCCTTGATGGTGCTGGCAACCCGATCCCCCTCGACCAAGTCTATGCCGGTATCTTTGAAGGCACTGCTGATGTCTCGACCCTTGCCGGCGCACTCGGCATTGGTGTGGGACAGGACTTTGATTACGTCGCCGTCTTCCCGAACCAGCCTCCTGTAGGTCTGACACTGCAACCTGGACAATTGGGCGTAGTCGCTACTCTCACAGTAACGATTCCTGATGATGACGGTGCTGACGACGACCCAGATAACAATGGTGCTGCTGGTGGCGGCAATGGTAACGCAGGTGGCGCTGCTGGCGGCGGTAATACAGGTGGCGGTGGCAATGCTGGTGGCGCAGGTGATGGTGGCAACGGCGGCGGAACCGACGACGATGGAACATTTACGGGCTTTGCCAACATAAACAACTCCCCAGAACCCACACCGGTTGACCTGGAGGCAACGACAGGATTTGACGCATCCGGTATCGAGGTTGGTCAGGAAACCAATGGCATTCAGACAAACCCGAATGAAACCAGCGGCGATGGCACTATTGACTGCGCAATAAACTCCAACAATCCAGTTTGCCGACCTGAAGATGATGAACCGGAACCTGAGCCAGAGCCTGAACCAGAACCTGAGCCTGAACCAGAACCTGAGCCTGAACCAGAACCTGAACCAGAGCCTGAGCCTGAACCTGAACCAGAACCAGAACCTGAACCTGAGCCTGAACCTGAACCAGAACCAGAACCTGAACCTGAGCCAGAGCCTGAACCTGAACCAGAACCTGAACCTGAACCAGAGCCTGAACCAGAACCAGAACCTGAACCAGAGCCTGAGCCAGAACCTGAGCCTGAACCAGAACCAGAACCTGAACCAGAGCCTGAACCAGAACCTGAACCAGAGCCTGAACCAGAACCTGAACCTGAGGTAAATGAATTCTGTGAAGAATGTATTGAGGTAAAGTATAATTTCATTAGCGATTTTAATGAACCGCCACCAGAGCCTGAACCAGAACCTGAACCTGAACCCGTAATAGACCCACCTGAAATTGATGACCCACCACCAGGGGATGAAATACTTAAATTAGAGAGTTCAACTCTTTCTTTGACGGCAAATTTCGAAGTAGGTACTAATACTGCTGCTTTAGAAGCTCCAACTACATCTGATGGTGATACTTTTGGTATAGATATTCATCGTATAGCTGATGAACCTGAAATCATTCATTTAAGATGTCCATTAATTGCTTACTCATTATGTACTAACGCACCTATATCAAATATACTAACTAATGGATGGTGGATGTATAATCCTGCTTCAACTAGTACTCAAATAGCTGCTGTTAATACATCTATATGTATAGCTAGTAAATGTCTTAAATTTAAATGTCCTGATAATTGGGAGTTTACGGAATATGGTTGTTGGGGTCTAACATTAAATCCTAATATAAATATCGAATCATATAGCATAGTTGATGCTATTGAGGTAGTTAATATTCATACAACTCCAGCATCTACCAGGTGTAATAGACAGGGCGATGATAAACTGTATGATTTTATTTTTACACACCCTGAGGCCATAACAATAGGTAATACTTCAATTTCCCCTTATTGTTTAATTACGTTACTTGACCAATCTGAAGATGGTAACCTACAATATCAAGACTATACAATTGAATTCCATTCAAGTTTTGAAAACCAAACCTACAATCCTAATGCATCATCTACAGTGACTGAGCAGTACAAAAACTCTTTTAAAGAAATTGTTAAATTTCCATGGACGGGTAATATAATAACATGTACTGCACCAGAGCCTGAACCTGAACC
>CAYOND010000024.1:0-1640 GCA_964405225.1 uncultured Pseudohongiella sp. | reverse complement strand
TTCCATGGACGGGTAATATAATAACATGTACTGCACCAGAGCCTGAACCTGAACCAGAGCCTGAGCCTGAACCTGAACCTGAACCTGAACCTGAGCCTGAACCTGAACCTGAACCTGAACCTGAACCTGTAGCTGATTGTCCAGAAGATTGTATAGAATTAACTTTTACTAGTTCATGGCAACATAAAGATGATACTATTATCCCACAACTTACTGATTCTAATACAATTGTACCACCTTTAATGTTACATTTTACACCTGCTGCATGCGAGGCTGCCCAAAGTGGTTCCATCCCCCTACCACAACACAGTAATAACTCACATATTATTAAAGTAAGAAAATCATCATCTTTGGTTATTAACAGTAGTGACCTCGACAAGCCCATCGTGTTTGTTGATACGCACCCACCACAGGCACATAGTTATCACATTCCAGCAACATTATATCATGAAAATATTGTATTTAATTTGATAAGTGCAACATGTTGTGAATGTCCGCCAGAGCCTGAACCTGAGCCTGAACCTGAACCTGAGCCTGAGCCTGAACCTGAGCCTGAGCCTGAACCTGAACCTGAGCCTGAACCTGAGCCTGAACCTGAGCCTGAACCTGAACCTGAACCTGAGCCTGAGCCGGAACCTGAACCAGAGCCGGAACCTGAACCAGAGCCGGAACCTTTACCTGATTGTGAAGAAAATTGTATTAAGGTAAATTACATGTATAAGACTGTAATTGATATTACACCACTTCCAGATGACCCAAATGACCCAAATGACCCAAATGACCCCATAAACCCTCATCTAGAACAGACTTTAGTTATTGCTTACTTATATTATCAAGACGCATGTAGCTCACAATACAAACATATGGCGCTACCAGATACAAGAGGCAATTGGTCAACACAGTCAGTTAATGTTAATCAGAATTCCTTTTTTGGTGGAACTTTCTCAGACTCCGAAACACCAGGTACAGGTATTACTATTCCTACTAATGCACAAACATTGAACCAACAAACAAGTTATTCACAGAATAATATAACCTATACCCTTAAAGTATTAAATACTGAATGTTGTAGTTTAGCTGATTGTCCAGAACCAGAGCCTGAGCCTGAACCAGAACCAGAGCCTGAACCTGAACCAGAACCAGAGCCTGAACCTGAACCAGAACCTGAACCAGAACCAGAACCTGAACCTAATCCATATGAATGTAATGGAGTTATATGTGATACTTTAAATGATGGTAATGGTGATAGTCTTTCTAATCCGATAGTTATTGACTGGAATAGTTCTAGTGCAACACAATTTTCTGATATAATTTTCACTGATATTAATCAAGTATATCAACTGTACTCACTTGACACCAACAACCATTTCACCAGTCAGAGAGGATATTCTGGTCATCAGGCTTCTGCGGACGGCACAGATAAAGTAAAATTTAGAATAACATGGACTACAGACACACTCACTGATGTAGGACCATTCTTGGGAGAAATATACTTTTTCCAATTCTCATCTGATCCCCTGGAACCTACAATAACATGTACTTGGCAATTGTATTTTGAACATAGAAATGTACCAGAACCTGAACCTGAACCTGAACCTGAACCTGAGCCTGAACCTGAACCTGAACCAGAGCCAAATGTT
>CAYOND010000023.1:0-53084 GCA_964405225.1 uncultured Pseudohongiella sp. | reverse complement strand
CTCAGCGCATCATCGGGATAGTGACCCAGATTCATTTGCAACAAGGCGCGGGCTGGGTTCTTTTGCAAGCGCACTGCGAATCAATTGCGCGGATTCTACATGACTCGCGTTACAGATTCAGAACAATCTTCTTGTCTTGACGGGCAGGCTAAACAGGGCTTCACATATTTCTCAGACGCGGGTTTAATGTGGCATGCCTGAGTCTAATGAATCCTTGCCAAAGCCAACGATCTGGGTCGATGCCGACGCCTGTCCCAATGTGATCAAGTCCATCCTGTTTCGTGCGGCCGAAAGGACTGGCATAGAACTCGTCCTGATCGCAAACCAGCCGCTACAAACGCCGCCCTTCCCCAATATTAAATCAGTGCAGGTCAGTGCCGGTTTTGATATCGCAGACAATGAAATCGTGCGCCGCGTAGTACCAGGCGACCTCGTTATCACTGCCGACATCCCGCTAGCCGATGAAATACTCACCAAGGGTGGGCTGGCCCTTAATCCGCGCGGTGAAATGTACTCGGCCAACACCATCAAGGCAAAACTCAATATGCGCGATTTCATGGACACCATGCGCAGCAGTGGCGTACATACCGGCGGGCCGCCGCAGCTTAATGAAACGGACAAGCGCAACTTTGCCAATGCGCTGGATAGCTATCTGGCAAAGCACACATAAAAAGAATTTGCGTTTCGCTACTTGTTCAGACAGCAGCAGTCCTGGCGAGAAATCCCAACAACCATGTTTCGATAGCTTCCGGCAGACCCGGCACAAACAAAATGGACAGCGACACAACTGCTGTTATGGCGAGACAAAGAACCAAATAGTTTTTGGCTTTCACCCGGTTAAATTTCCTCTCTCGGTGCCAGTTCGAAAACCCAGGTCTCACCCGAGTCGATAGCTTCTCGAGTTATCCGCGACCTATATTTCTGAATCTTCTTGGCGATCACCCCTTCGAGTTCAGGCCCGTCAAGAATCCGAATCAGTTTGCGTTCATAACGCACGCCGTCAATACGCACGATCGCCAGACCATCGCCCTCGTAGGCCTGCACTGCCCAGTGCTTCCAAAGTCTGCCCAGCCAGGTGCCCATGTAATCAGAGGTGATGAATATTCTGCCGTCGTTTTCTTCGATCCAGATCAGCCTGGAACGTGTGGGGTTTTCCAATTGCAGATCCACGGTGGCAATGTTGTCGGTGAATGACCAGTCGGGCTCCGGGCCCGTATACAATTCACCCGACACCAGTTCTCCACCTGGAAATAAAATAGAAGGGCCATCGTTGTTAAGATTCTCGAAGCGCATTGTGCCCAGTGCGACAACGGGTATCAGTACAAGCACGCCGAGCACTTGCAATACGATAGTGGCAGCTTTCATGTCTTTTATTACCGGTACTCGATATCTAGTCAATCACTTCGAATGTCATCCCCGCATGATCGCGCAATCGATCCAACATGCGCTCATCAAAAGCTGTCGCGGGAGTCCAGAAGCCGCCCGGCGTAATATCGCGGCCGACCTCCTTGCAAAGACTGATGCCTGCCTGCGCCAGCATTTTGCCGGTGGATCCGTAACCCGGATCTCTGTCTCCAGTTACCTGTACTCTAATCTCATCACCGTTCTCGGTCCGCCCCAGAAAGCGCAGGTCATAGTTTCCTTCCAGTTGTTCCTTCGGGCTCGGCCCTTCACCAGGCTTGGGCAAGAAGAACCGGGTAACGAACCAGCGTAGCGGCGCAATACTCATGACCACGGCGCCCATCTTGAGACCTGAGGCCAGGCGTTTTGCGCGTTTCTTGCCCTTGTCGCCATTACCGGTGAGCGTACCTTCGTCATAGAGAAAGGATGGGTGGTAAGGGGGTTTCAGCAACGCATTGCTGCGCAAAACCACCCGGGTATTAATCGCCGCCATGATAAAAGCGCCGGCCCAGGAGTCGAAATCTTCATCAAACTCTGCGGCCACCGTGTGTTGTTTAGCAGAGAAGCCATGCCCATTGGGACAAATCGAATAAGGGTCTTTTAATTCCTCACGGAGCGCCGGATCCTTTGCCGCTTCTTTATAGAGATTCACACCGCTGGCGATAGTGCCACCCGAGGCAGCACCCTTCATGGTCTTCACTCGCATTTTGATCTTGTGACAATGAACCCCAAAGCGCTGCATGGCTTGATCCTGCAAAAATTTCACGCCGAGGTCAGAGGGGATAGAATCGAATCCACAGCAGTTCACGATACGCGCACCACTGGCCTGCGCGGTAGCTTCATACTTATTCAGCATGCGCCGGATCCACTGCGCCTCTCCGGTTAAATCACAATAGTCGGTACCGGTTTCGGCGCACTGCTTGACCAGTAGCTCGCCATAAAGTGCATAGGGCCCAACAGTGGAGATGATAAGCGAGGCCTGCTCACATAATTTCTGCATGTCCGCTTCATTACTGGAATCGGCTTGTATCAAGGGAATCGATTGCGCATCTGCACCGAGTTCATTTTGCAGTGCATCCAGTTTGCTTTGCGAGCGCGCCGCCATCGCCCATTGCAGGTCAGGCTCATGGTGTTCATTTGCGAGGTAATGACTCAGTATTTTGCCAACAAAGCTGGTGGCGCCGAACACAATAATGTCAAATTTCTTGTCCACCTTAACTCACTCCCTTTATCCTAGTCAGATATTTCGGTAGCCCAGTTCAGCACACCATGTTTTTCAAGAATCGAAATCAGTTCATCAATTGGCACGGCTGACAATTCGCCTCTAGCACTGCTCACCGTAGTGGCTTTGAAGATCGCGTTGTAAATTGCTTCCTCAGTGGCTTCTGCTGTGGCAGCAAAGAGCGGCGACATAGCACCATTGACAACCACTGGTGTATCGACAATCTGACCTGTGCGCGGCTTGCGCACATCCGGGTGAGTGGAAAACGCAATCACGTAATCGCCTGAACCATTACTGGCAAATGAACCAGTGCGACCAAGCCCCATTATGGCACGTGTACCAAGGCGATCGAGACTGCGGGCACTAAGCGGCGCATCGGTTGCCACCACAATCATGATCGAGCCGTCGTCGCGATCTCCGTCATCTTCTGCTTGTACCTGATAACGGAAAGAATAAGTGCCTAACTCTCGACCTACGGGCGCACCATTGATCGACATGATACCGCCATAGTTGGTTTGCACCAGCACCCCGACTGTATGCCCGCCCAGGGATTCCGGTAGTACACGCGAACTGGTTCCTATGCCACCTTTCCAGCCGAATGCCTGCGTGCCAGTACCGGCTCCCACACTGCCCTCAGCAACCGGCCCGCTGCTGGCATTATTCAGTGCTGAATAGACTTCTTCATGCCGTACAGGATCAGCCCACATATTATTGACCCTGCCGTCATTGGTCTCACCGACAATCGGATTGATGGTGTGCTGGCCCATACCTGGCTGCTCATAGCTCCAGTCCTTGAGTGCATTGGCCGCGCTCCATACACATAACGTACAGGTGAGCAGTATCGGTGTTTCGATCTCGCCGAACTCACGCACCTGGGTTTCACCAATTAATTTGCCATAACCATTGCCTACATGGACCCAGGCCGGTACAGGGTGGGTATATAGATTGCCCGGAGCCGGAATGATTGCCGTGACGCCAGTGCGAATATCATCGCCCCGGATCACGGTTTCGTGACCTACCAGTACCCCTTCGACATCAGTGATGGCATTGAACGGGCCCGGATCGAAAATACCAACTTCCAGACCCACATCCCGGGCTCTGGGCCTTTCGGCAGACTGGGCATTGGCAATAGAAGACAGTACTATACTTATTCCAAACATAACGGCGCTGAGTACCAGTATGTGCTTGAATGATCGGCGGTAAACTGGGGTGGGTCGAGGTATCAGGTTCATGACGCGATGTCTTCTCCTGGCTGGTATTACAATAGAAGCGCACAGGATAGCAGTTTAGGCACAGCAATTCAGGCAGAGCAAATTGCATGGCAAGCTGAGAGTTCGCACTGATTGGAAGGTACGCAAGTACCCTGCAAATCGCATACTGAAATAGCCTGAAGGGAGTACAGACTTTCTGCCCCTCGTGCATTAATCTTTCAGTACCTGCCAGTACTTGCCAGTTACTGACATCAGATCAAGAAACTTTCTAGCGAAAATGGAGGACAACATGCGAAGCACAGGGAATTTCTATAGAAATATGCTTGTCGCCGGATTGGTCCTGATATTTAGTACCGCCATCTACAGCCAACAATTGCCGCGACTTGATCAGGTGAATCTGATCGATCTCAGCCATGCCTATGATGACGAAACACTGTTCTGGCCCACCTCGCCTATCGATTTCGAACACAATGAGTTGGCTTATGGGCCGTCAGGCAACGGCTACTTTTATTCAGCCTATACCTTTGCCACACCAGAACACGGCGGCACGCACCTGGATGCACCAATTCATTTTGCCGAAGGCGCCCGCACCGTTGGCCAGCTGGATATCAATGAACTGTATGCGCCCGCTATCGTAATCAATATCGTTGATCAGGCAAATGCGAATCGTGACTACCGCCTGCTGCCTGAGGACATCGAAGCATACGAATCAATCTATGGAAGAATTCAACCTGGCAGCGCTGTTCTGGTGCGCACAGACTGGTCGCGGTTCTGGCCTGAACCAGTTGCCTACCTGGGAGACGACACGCCGGGTGATGCCAGCAATCTGAGTTTCCCGGGCATTAGTGGGGCGGCCGCAGAGTTACTGGCAAGCCGCGACATCGCCATGCTGGGAATCGACACTGCATCAATCGACTATGGCCTGACTACCACATTTCCGGTTCATGTGGTGCTGGCCACCAATGAAATTCCAGCGCTGGAAAATCTGACTAACCTGGCTGCATTACCTGCCGCCGGCGCCTACGTGCTGGCGGCGCCCATGAAGATCGGTGAAGGCTCGGGAGCACCGGCCAGAGTAATTGGATTCGTCAGTAGAACGGAGTGAGCGTCAGGGTTACCCGACTGAAGATCGATTGCGATGCATCTCTATTCTGGCGCAGCGCGTATTAGCGCTTCCCAAAATGCGTCATTAAAACTGCTACCTGGTAGTCCACCGGCATAACCGAGTCGTGTGATGACCAGGCCCAGGCTCGGCACAAGATACAGCTTGCGATCTGCGGCTCCCTGCATGGCAATCAGATCATCCGGCGCGCTCTCAATCAGGACACCACTGGAGCCGTCGTTACGGACAAATTCCTTGCCATTCAGCCACCACAAGTAACCGTACGCTGGATTCATTGCCTGTGAAGAATCCAGCATGTCATGCAAATATTCTGTATCGCCGAGTATTACCTGCTCTCCCCACTTGCCACCGGCCTGAATCATTAATCCAAATCTGGAGAGATCACGCGCCGTAGTGGAGAGCCCCACAGCAATGGCCGCGGCAGCCCAGGGCCTGGGTGTCCAGGACGTGTTCGTCATCCCCAGTGGTCGGCTTATCCAGTTAATTGTCAGCTCATTGCGCTCGAGGCCAGTGGCCGCCATTAACACGCGCGCCAGCGAATGATAAACAGGCGTGTTGTACAACCATTCAGTATCTGGCTCGGCAACATAGCCAAATTCCGTATCGAGGCCACTGCTCATGGAAAGCAGGTGTTCGACAGTGATGGCTTTCTCTTGCGCCGCACTCGCATTGGACCAGCCTTCCCCGAGGTAGTCGCTCACTGGATCTTCGATGCTGAGAAAGCCCCGCTCCTGTGCCATGCCAGTTAATACGGCGATGACACTTTTTTGCGCAGAAGCAACATCCTCAATTGCCGCACCTCTTGCATCGTAGCCCTGCAGGTAGTTCTGGTATACGGCATTGTCAGGAGACGAAAAGTAACGTTCTCCCATAATACGCCCGTTATGTAATATCACGACACCGGAAGAATCCCGCTCGCCAGCCAGATCCAGTGCTTGCGAGAGTAACTCGGCATTCCAACCGACTGCGGCAGGCGTCACTGTTTCCCATTCCCCGTCTTCAGGCGGAAAATAAAGCTCAGCCGCGTGGATGCCAGCGAGCTGGAATGCGAAAATTCCAGCAAGCAGTATGCTGACTGGATATGACGTGGAGCTTCTCCTGGTAATCGCTGGCATGGCACGAACCTCAAGCTTATTGGCAATAACAGCGAAAGCTTGTCATATCAGAAGCCAATCTGTCGAGAGCCGACTGCAAAGCCAAAAGCCATGCAGGGCCGGGTCGGATCGCGTATTCGCCATTTGACTTGAGCGGAAATTCCGCGCTAGAAAGGACATATAAATTATTCTGCGCTGGAGTCCAATAATGAAAACTGCTCCCATGAACCGTCGCCATTTTCTCAAACTCGCTTCGACATCCGGCCTGCTGCTGCCCTCGGGCTTCAGCTTCGGCCAGGAGAGCACTGTCGACGCAGAAACACGATTCGGGCAAGTCCGCGGCCGGCGCCTGAATGGCGTCAATGTATTCAAGGGTATTCCTTATGGGGCCAGCACGGGCGGCAGCAATCGCTTTATGCCACCGCGTGACCCTGTGCCATGGCGTGAATATCGTGAAGCATTCGAATACGGCCCGGCTGCACCACAAAACAATCCAGCCAGTGGTCGGCAGCAGGATGGCAACGAGAGCGAGGACTGCCTCGTATTGAACGTGTGGTCACGTGGCACCAATGATGGCGGCAAGCGTCCGGTTATGTTCTGGTGTCATGGTGGCGGTTTCACTTCCCTGTCGGGTTCGTCACCACTGTACGACGGTACCAATCTGGCCCTGCGCGGTGATGTAGTGGTTGTCACCATCAATCATCGCCTGAATATGCTCGGATTCACGCATCTGGGGGATATCAATGAAGACTTCAAGTCATCCGGAACTGTCGGAATGCAAGATATCGTCCATGCGCTGAAATGGGTTCGCGACAATATTGAAAACTTCGGCGGTGACCCCGAGCGCGTGATGATCTTCGGCGAATCTGGCGGAGGCCGCAAAGTCGCGACACTGCTGGCTATGCCAGAGGCGGACGGGCTGTTTCATGGCGCAGTCATTGAGAGTGGCGCAACGCTGCGCTTACCGGAAAGAGAGCAGGCCAACATCCTTGCGGAAATGCTGCTGGAAAATCTGGAGATCGCACCAGGTAATGTACGGCAGATCCAACAAGTTCCCTTAAATCGACTCATGAGCGCCTATTTCGAAGTTGCAGCGGCAGCACCTGAAATGGGCGGTGGTACTTTCGCACCTACGATGGAAGGCGAGGAAATACCTTTCCATCCATTCTGGCCGGAGGCTTCGCCTATCAATCCGGATGTACCGGTCATAGTAGGTGCCAATCGCACCGAGATGACTTACTTCGCACCGGAAGCCGATTTCAATATGGATGAAGCTACGATGCGACGACGGGTAACCGCGATTGTTGGTGCAGACCATCTCGATGAAGTACTGGAGATTTATCGAGATGGAAATCCCGGTGCTTCTGCTTCGGAAATCTACTTCCTCATTTTCAGTGACCAACGCTATGTCATGCCGTCCATCACAATTGCCGAACGTCGTGCTGCTTTGCAAGGCGCCAATACCTATCTTTACTATCTCGCCTGGGAATCTCCTGCAGATGAAGGCCGCATCAAGAGTCCTCACACACTCGACATCCCGTTAATTTTCGATAATGTGAATGCGTCACGCCTGACCAGAGGGAGCACAGAAGCCCAGGCTCTGGCAGACAAAGTCAGCGAGACTATTATTCATTTTGCACGCACAGGTAATCCAAATACCGGCATGTTGCCCGAATGGACGCCATACGAGGCCAACACCAGAGCTACGATGGTGCTCAATAATTCGAGCCAGGTTATAGCCGATCCAATCGCTGAACGCAGGCAAATCATGCAAGCCATACTTAATATTTGAAAATACTTCACGTCACGGGACAGGCACGCAACCGAGCATTTGCTCTAGCAAAATTACTATTGGTTACAATGCCACGCTGGCAAGCTGCGGATGAATTGGCTATTTTAGACGCATATAAACTGGAAAATCTGGTGCAACTATGAATTTCAAAACATCCTCGTTATTGATCTGCACCGCGCTATCGGCGTTGAGCACTGCTCTCATTGCCCAGCAGGATACAAACTATGACGCGCCTCGCACACAATGGGGCCAGCCTGATCTGCAGGGCGTGTGGAATTTCACGACTGAAGTACCGCTGCAGCGATCTTCCCAGTATGGCGATCGCCAGTTTCTGACTGCGGAAGAAGTTGCCGAAATCCAGGCCGAAGTGGAAGCAGCATTGAATGACACCGCTAACGAGCCTGATCCGGATCTTGCCGAACGCGGCGTGCCGGAGCCAGGCGAGCGCTTCGTGTTTGGTTACGACAATTTCTGGTATGAAAATGTCAGCATCGGCGAAGCACTGCGCACCTCTCGTATTTACTATCCGGAAAATGGGCGCATGCCCCGCGTCAAAGAAGGTGCGCCAGTCTCGGGCTCCGGTTTTCTGCAGGATACCGATGGTGAACGCCCGGTGCGGTTTACCGTTGGGGGAATAGGCAAGGACGGGCCTGAGGATCGCGGTTTGTCGGAACGCTGTATTGTCGGAATGAACGAGATGCCGCCGCATCAACCCAATCGCTATAATAACAATATCCAGATTGTCCAGAACCGTGACCACGTAGTGATGCTTTCTGAGATGAACCACAACGCGCGCATCATTCGCCTCGAAAACAATGCACCTCTAACTGATGATATACGGCTATGGACTGGTGATTCGATTGGTTACTGGGAAGGCGATACACTGGTTATCGAGACACGCAATTTCAATGGTATGTCACACAGCTTCGGCTCATTTGGCACCTCATGGGACAAGAAGCTCATCGAGCGCCTAACCCGGATTGACGACAATACCATTACTTATGATTGGACTTTGGAAGACCCTTCCACCTTTACCGATAAAATCTCCGCTATCACCACATTCAACAAAACTTCCGGGCAGATATACGAATATGCCTGCCAGGAAGGTAATTATGGATTGCTGAATGTGCTGCGTGGTGAGCGCGAAGCGGAAAGACGGGCGGCGGAGTCAGAATGACTATCGGGTTTTCCCCGAGCCTGACCACGAATAACTAATTTGTAGCAGCCGGTACGGCCAGCACCGGGCAGGCAACTTTTTTCAGTACCTGTTCGGTTGTACTGCCGCGCAGAGCATCCAGAAAGCCATTTCTGCCAGCAGTCGGCATAACCAACAAATCAGGCTTGACCGCCTCGCAATGGGCAAGAATTTCCCCCACGACATTTGTCTCATTCGGCTTTAATACTGTCTCCACACTCGCTTGCAGCGGCAAATCATTTGTTACTGCAGGAAGAGTTGCCTGTGTGCCAACATGTAGAAAGTCCACCTTGATGCCTTCCAAGCCTACCAGTTCTATGAGGCGCGCGAGCCGCCGAACTGCTGCGTGATGCTCAGGCTCGCCCGTTATTGGCATCACTATACGTTGCATTGAGATATTGCCATTGGCTCCATCCACAAAGCCCTTCACACCATCGGGAATGAACAATGTGGCGGTATTTGCATCTTGTGAAATTTTTTCGGCATCGGAAGATTGAAACCAGCCATCACGTTGATGTAGCGCCATGACCAGAAGATCGCATGGGTTCTCGCGCAGATATTCTGCTACTTCCAAAACTGGACGGGTCCCTGTAATAGCGATTTTGGCGAGGAGAATGTTAAGTTTTTTCACATCTCCACGGGAGGCATCAGCGGGCAATAAACCCCATTTTGCGAGCACGGGGCGAACTGAAATTTTTTCCGCACCACTGCGAGCACTTTTTTCAGTAATATGTAGTTCCGTAATATAGGAATGTGCCAGCAGGCCCAGTTTGAGCGAGTGATAAAACGCTGTTTGACTGGTTTCGGTTAAGTCGTTTGGGTGAATTATGGTTTCAAACATAGTTGAGGCTGCGCTACCTTGTCAGGTTCTAATTTCTGGTTGTTTCAGGGTAGTCCTATTCAACATCTTTTGTTTGAGCCTAATCAATGAACGACCAGGTTAATTACCGCGGATCTTGCCGCCGCTGGCCCGTACCATCATGCCGACTATGACTTCTACAATTACCGGTTCCAGACCCTCTGTGTGACCCTTATCGATACGCACCACGTCGGCGACCAGGCGGCCATCATCGCAATTGGGATATTCATAAACTTCAGAAGTGCCACCTGCAGGCAGACGACCCCAGGACTTTGACGCAGGATTCTGGTGCCCACTGTCGTGCACATAACCCGCCTCGATGTCGATGACATCAGCCCGGCGCAAGCGCGCGTCGCAGTTATAGCGCTCGGCCCAGGAAGAATTATCCGGCAGATCAACAATTTCATATTCGCCGATGGCAAAGATATGCGAGAAGTCGCAGTCCGGCTGCTCCAGTTCCGGTCGCGGCGCTCGCGGCTCGCGCGGCGTGCCGAACTCGGGGTCATCGGCCTGTATTGGGCGTCCGGCATCCGGCGCGCGCTCAGGCGAACCACCGAGTCGACCTCCGGACAAACTCAACAAGCCATCTACCTTGTCCTCGAAAAAATCTGTGCAAACCAGCCTGCGCGAAGTAGAGCCACCCTGAGAATGTCCCGCCAGCCAAAACGTGCGCACATTATCGTGACCCACTGCTGCAATCACATCGGTCACGATATTCTGCAGGTAAGCATCATCATCCTCAGTCCAACGCCTGATTGGAGAATAAGGCGTGGCAACAACGAGATTGTACTGCTCCTTGTATTCAAAGGCCGGGAAGTAGCCGTGCTGATAAATCGTATTGGATCCACCACCATGGAGATTAAGAATTATCGTGACATCATCGCCAGCCTGCAGGTCGCAAGGATAGTCCAGTATATAAGTACGGCCAGTTTCCGGTTCTATGATTGGCGCATCCATCGCAGGTGTGCAATCCGAACCCAGTAGCGTAAGTGAATTCTGCGCTACCGCAAAACCAGAAAAACCGATGAACCCAAATACCAGAGTCAGAACCTGCAAATATTTATTCATGACCGATCTCCGTTCATGTTGTCATTGTTATCGTGAAGTTAGAAATTAAAACTAAACCCTGTCAGGTTGCATGTCCAGACCGTTGCGCTGCAGATCAGCGCACTGGCCTGGCATGTGCAGCACCCCTGAAAATTGCGTTTATCAGGATGACATTCAAGCCATCCAGATAAGCCCGCACTGTAGGGTCCTGAGTAAAGGCGATGACTTGCCCCGCACCCTGTTCTTCTGACACTACAAAGGGCTTGAATGCCAGTTGGCGGCGGTTTTCTTCCCACAGATAACCGCTGGCGACCAGATCGTCAGGGCCCTGAAAACGCGCCACATTTATACCCTCATCGATGCGCACCGGGGTGTAGACATCCGCACCACGTACGAGCACATTTAACGTGGGCGCAACCCCGGCACTCAACCAGTGTTCGGGATGCACATCGGCACGAACCAACACACCGGCCACTGGATAGGGATCGTCTTCCAGTGCGATGGTTTGCGCCTCATATTCATCGATAGAGGTGAGGTATTGACCATCGACCGTTGCAGAATCTTGCTCTACCTCCGGCACTTCCTCCAGCTCGATGACTGCCTGTTCACGCCGGATAGAGAGCAGGTCAACATCGGGGTCAGCCAGAAAGCGCGTCGCATTTCCAAGCGATATGACCACGCCACCACGATTCACCCAACCCTTGAGGTTTTCAATGCCCGCTTCACCCAGCACACCTTTATAACCACCGCCGCTCATTAACGGCAAAATCAATACCTGGTAGCGAGACAAATCCGCACTGCGCAATCGGTCCGTGCGTATCACTGTAACTGGATAATTAAATTGGCGTTCGATGACAAATCTGGTGTTGCCGGCGCTGTATGCCGCAGTCGGCTCATCCCATAGCATGGCCACTCGCGGCGGATTCATACGTACGACATTGGCACTACCAAAACTGGGACCATCAGTTACCCAGCTGTCGTTCACGGCAACTACGTCAGCGCCAGTCTCTGCTGCCAGTCGTGTTACGGTAGCAAACAGATTGGCAGGATTATCCGCCACATCGAGTATCAACGTGCCAGCCGGATATTCATTGCCCAGATTGGTAAACGTGAGATCATTGCTCTTCAGCGTCAAGCCTTCGCGCATAGCTGTTGTCATAAAACGCGCCGCAGCCGCAGTACCCCAGGGTACGATATAGGCAACTGTCGCTTCACCGCCAACTACTGCACCCGGCACAAACAGATCGGTTCCGACCAGTTCGCCGTCAACATTGGGCGCCCGATTGCAAGTGTTGGTTTCGATATTGAACATCAGCGGCAACGACCAGCCCGTTACATCGTAAATCTGGTCGGGCAGATTATCGGCACGACGCTGTTCTTGCTCTACCAGGAAATCTTCTTCCATCGGCACCTCGTCATCCAGCAAAGTGCGGATAAATCGTTTGGCGGGTTGGTCGGTTCGGATTACATAGCTGCCAGTATCGTAATCTACGCCGCAAGCACTGAACGACTCCGTCGTGCGTAACACATCGACACCCTGCCGACTCAGCAAACCTGCCATCTTGTCAGCAGCAGTTTGGTCCGCTTGCGTGGGAACCAGGAATGCCCTGACATCCTCGCTCTCGCCTTCTTCGATGGCTGAAACCTGGTAGTCGTAAAAATCCTGTAATAACTGCGCGCGATTTACAGCCACGGTCTCTGCTGTGGCAAGCGACGTGACAAAATGATTGCGTACGGTGTCGCGGTAATGCACTTCAACTCCATCATACTGTCGAAAAACCAGGCCACGAGTCGACGCTTGTTCATAGGTCATCGCCACGCTACCAAAATAAGAGGGCCAACTGGCACCATAGCCCGGATAGAACGCGTCGTAGACTTCGCGTGTGAAATAGTCGATACCGAATTCATCAAACCACCGCGCGTTATTGCGACCAAACAATTGCAAACTATTACGCTGGTCTTCTGCCAGGTGCGGATTAAAAGGAATGGCTTCCGGTGCAAAAAAGTAGGTGCCATCCGAACCCATCTCATGGGCATCTACAAAAGCCACTGGATACCATTCCAACAAAGCTGCCGCCCTGCCCTGGGTTTCAGGCTGGGTCTGGATAAACCAGTCACGATTGAGATCGAACAGGTAATGGTTGGTACGACCACCCGGCCATGGCTCATCATGCTCGGCTGAGAGTCTGTCGGAATCCGGCACCAGCCCCTCGGCGATTTCGAAACCGTGAATGAATCGGTCACGCCCATCGGGATTTTGCATCGGGTCAATCACCACAACCGAATTGCTCATGATGTCATCCACACGCTCATCGCCTCGAGAGGCCAATAAATGATAGGCGGTCAGCATTGCCGCATCGGTGGACGAGATTTCATTGCCATGCACGCCATAGGACAACCAGGTGACTGCTGGTTGTGATGCGATGATTTCTTCAGCCTGATCCTCGTCAATGGTGCGAGGGTCGGCCAGTGCCTGCATACCTGACTGAATTTCATCAATACGAGTCATATTCTCAGGTGAACTCAGCACTGCATATACCAGTTCACGCCCTTCCCAACTGCGAGCATATTCAGTAATCGACATGCGCTCTGGCGCCGCGGCTGCCAACGCCTCGAAGTACCTGATGGCATCGCTATGCCAGGTAATACGGTCGCCAGGCTCATGCCCAAGCACCTCTTCAATAGTGGGAATGGCCGGGTCGTAATCAGCGTCAGGCCAGTATTCGAATGCTTCCTGTGCACTGGCCTTGAACACGAGCAGGAACGAAAGTGCGGTAAAAACAATTGCGCGAGCAATATTCTGGAACAAATAAGGTTGAGCAAATGCAAAACTTGGCATGGCAGGTTCCCATAAGAAGAAAAATACAGATTGGCAAAGACTACTAAGTTTGGCACAACGCTGCTACTGAAAGCGCAAAAAGCGGGGTGCCTGACAAACAGCCTGTAACAGGGCCTCTATGCAGGCACCTTCTATATAGCATCTCCTATGCAGACCTCTTCATTTAAGCTTTATTCCTGCCTTGCCTTGCTTTACTCTCAATATCCTCAAAACGCTCAACATCTCGTGATCAGGGAAGATTCGGAAACTATCAATTACAGCCAGCGGGGGCATTACCATGCTTGGAAAAGACCGTACATTCCTGACAACTGTCAGTTTATTCCTGTTTGTTTGCGGCGCGAACGCACAAGACACCAACTATGAAGCGCCACTCACCGAATGGGGCGTACCCGATGTGCAGGGCACCTGGAACTATGAAAACCGCACGAGCCTTGAACGGCCTGAGGTTTATGAAGGTGCGCTGGAGATCGACGAAGCCACCATGCTGGAGACCATGGTATCCACACCGGACTATATCGCGTTCCTGGAAGCCACCGGTGCAGAAGCGCCTGGGCCTGAAAATGTCGGCGGCTATAACGGCTTCTGGATCAGCCCCGGCTTGGCGTTGGCACAGATGAACGGTATGTTTCGCACTTCCATTGTGGTGCATCCAGAAGATGGCCAGATCCCCTGGCGTGAGGGTGGCCAGGCCTTGCGTCGCCAACAGCAGAGTGAACTGGAGATCATGGGTTTCGCTGAGAGCGACGGCCCTGAAGGTCGCACCCTGTCAGATCGTTGCCTCAAGAGCTTTGCCTCAACTGCACCATTCCTCAGCAGTCTGTATAACAACACCGTGCAGATCGTTCAGTCACCCACTCACGTGGTACTGCTGGCCGAGATGGCTCACGATGCCCGCATCGTAAAGATCGACCAGGAGCACCGCGACCACCCCTATAACAAATGGTTAGGGGACTCAATCGGCTATTATGAAGATGGCGCTTTGGTAGTTGTAACGAAAAACTTCAATGACTGGCAGGTTGCGCAAGAACGCATGACGTCTCCGAACCTCACACTGACCGAACGCTTCTGGCGTGTGGGTGATGACAAAATTCACTACTCGTTCACTTTTGATGACCCGGAGCTTTACACAGAACCCTGGACTGGCGAGATGCCCATGTATACCGCTGAAGGACTGTATGAGTACGCCTGCCATGAAGGCAATTACGCCATGCCTGCGATACTGGCTGGAGCAAGACGTGGAGAAGTAGCAGAGGAAGCTGGCGAGGACTGATTTTCAGCAACGTGATTGGAGCTTGTACAAACAAGCTCCAGTCATTATGAAATCAATCCTCCGCTGAATTTTTCCTGGCTTCATCCAGCATTTTGCGAATGCGTTGCGCTTCTTCATCACTAAGACCACGATAATCCAGCAGCGCCATCATCAGTTTCTCCGGATTACCCCCGCAGGCTTTGTCGACCATGTCTATAACGCGCTGCCCCAGGCTTTCTTCTCTCGGCACAGTGGCAGAATAAACATAGCTGCGCCCTTCCTGACGATGCGTCAGCCAGCCCTTGTCTTCCATGCGCTCCATCAACGTGCGTACTGTATTCCTGGCCACTGATTTCCTTTTGTTCAACTGTGCAGTGACTGTCAATACGCTGGCATCACCTTCATCCCAGATGATTTCCATCACTTCTCTTTGCGCCCGCGATAAATGCGGCAGCGCCGCCTGATTACTTCCTGATTTGGCACTAGGCATTGTCATCCTCCAGCCTGTAGCGGAACAGGTACTCAACACCTTGCACTTCGGTTGGCTCACCACTCATCATGCGCGGTTGAAACTTGAAGCGATTGACAGCGCGGATCGCAGAACACGATTGAATATATCGGACGGCTCTGCATCTTCTACCGCAACACTGCTCTCAACCACATCCCCTGCAGCATTTACCGTAAAACTTAAAAGTACCCAGCCTTCAATACCTTCCTCAGCCGCGCGAGTGGGGTACTGCGGCGCAACAGCCAACAGAGGCAGATAATCACCATCTGTTGGTACTACCGACGCAAACGCTATTTCGGGTTGGCCGTTGCTAATGCTCAGCACACTGCCAAGCTCGGTCTCCAGATCTTCCAATTCGTCGCGTTCATCCAGGCTGCTGTGGATGGCTGCCAGATTGTCCCAGTCGCCCTGTTGATTGAACTTCAGAATCATTTCTTTCGTCAGCTCAAGCGCCGCATCAAAATCTTCGAGCGTGAAATGCAGCCCATTGAGATATGCCAGGTCATCCCGTTGAATTTCTTCCTCATCCAGCATTGCCAGATACTGAATCCAGAAATCTCGAGCGAGTTGCCAATGTTCCAGCTCATAGTGGGCGTATGACAGGCCGCGATAGACGACACGGTCTTCCTCCTCTGCCAATTCTCGCCAGTTCTCGAAGGCGTCGATTGAGGATTGCCACTGCTCCTCTGCACTATATAGCTGGCCCAGTGAACGCAATGCGCGCAATCTGATATCTTCCCGCAGATCTTCGATTGTCAGTAGTTGTTCGAAAATGCGCAGCGCTCCTGGAAAATCCCTTATTCTCAGATAATAGTTGGTGTAGAAATTGAGGATCGTGCTTCTCTCGAACGGGTTGGCACTTTCAAACTCTGCCTCGTAAAGTGTATCCAGTTGTGCTTTGGCTGCCTCAATATTCTGTATAACTTCCTCTTGCTCTCCGTTCGCTGTCATCAGATCCTGGATCTCGGAAATAGCCTCCATGATCGTTTCGCTCAGTGTATACGCTGTCCTCGCCTGAGGAGGGGTTCGGACTTGTGTTTGGGTATCCTGATCCGCAGTTGATTGGGTAGTCTGTGCAATCACAGGGTCACTTACCGGTACGATAACCATAGATGCCAGCGTCAAACCTGCAGTCAACAAAAAAACCGCACACCATAGACTGAGAGTTTTGAAAGTCGCATGGTTTTCTCCCTGTTGTGCTGTATGAGATCTTTGATTCGTTGTTCAAGATTCCAGCTGTCGCTCACGATACCCGCTACCAATTGCTGCTCTGCATTTGCTGTGAATGAATTATTGCGTTGTCGCAAGCCACCGACCCACAGCAATGTCTCACTATAAGTAAGCGGGTCCTGCATGCTGAGAACAAAGTTGTCGCAGATTTCCTCGCGACTCTGATAAGCGATGTGATCCAGCATGCGCACCAACGGATGGAACCAGAACAATGCCACGACGGTTAACTGCAACAGATTGGCGAGATTGTCACGCCGCCGCCAATGTGCCAGTTCATGAGCCAGTACACCTTCAAGTTGCTGATCGCTAGCCGCCTGGATTACAGCATTGGGGAATAGAATCCGCGCACGAAAGAAGCCAACCAGTGCCGGCGTCGCCAGTCGCGTGCTTGCGCCTATCCATATTTCTTCTGACTGGTAGCCCAGTTGAGAGATTATCCGGTCCAGGCGTTTCCGCATCCGCGGCGAAACCTCTGCGGCTTCCACCTGCAAACGATAGAGGCGCCAACCGGCAAGAAGGAGTCGCGCGAAACACAATATAGTGCCCGCAAACCAAAGCAGGATAAGCGCAGACATGACCAGTAAAACGAACCAGCCATTTTGTGACTGCGCAATACCGCCAACCGGCATGGATTGACCTGCTTCGGTAAAATCCATCTCGGCTTCAGGGGGTGGCGTCATCTGAAATTCACGCCCCTCCTGAGAGAAAAAACCAATGGCAGCGAGGTCCTGTATGACCTGGTTAGACACGGGCAGCTCAATAGACAGCGGGGTACGAAACTCCAGATTCGATTGCTGTAAGCCGGAAACACCTGCTAACAATCCTGCGGAGGCGAGAGTCCACCAGGCAATCGTATAAACCCATGCTGCCTAAGGTTTGATGATCCGCATCACAAGCAGAACCAGGGTTGTGAGCACAGTAACCTGTAGCACCAAGCGCAGCATGAGCTGCCAGTCAAATATTGAGAGAAGAGTTGCCATTGCTTGCCTCCTTAAACCCGTTGTTATTGTTTGTCACAGGTTTGGCTACATTTGTAGCCGATATTGACTACAAATGTAGTTCTTGTCAAGCAGTAAAGTGGCGAAGGTGGAACGGGGTTCAAAAGGCGGGTAAATTGGGGCTTTAATTACCAAGCCGCTGGGAACAGCGGCCTGAAGCTATGGCGCGGGATACCGGGAAGCACCCCGCGCCACAGATTGAGTGACTACTGCCTGGTTGCAGTCCAGGGTGTAGCGCCACCACCGAGATCCAGTTCAAAAGAACCTTCCAACTTGCCATCTACCAGTGTGGCCGTATAGTCCACGCCAACACTCTGGCCCTGCGCACTTACTGAACGACTAAAATTAATCTCTTCGCCCTCGATCACGATATCGCTGGCCTGACTGCTGCCCCCGCCGCTGGTATTCAGGGAAATGGCCGGTGAACCATCGTCATTCATGCTTATGACGATTGTGCCCGACATGGCACCCTGCCCCATGTCATAGGTCATATTCCAGGTGCCGACAAGGTCATCGACAGTGAGAGCTACAGCAGCGCTAGAGAAAAGAAAGGTAACGGTTGCCAGCAAGGCAACTCCATACGTGCGGAAATTACTCATCTAATCCTCCTTAATAGAATGAGCGCGTCAGGATTAGCTACTGAATCCTGCGGCAATAGGCTATCACATAAAAAACGGCGGCATACAAAGAAATGTATGCCGCCGCTTCCACCAGAACTTGTGCTCAGGGCGATTTACGAATCTATATCGAAGCGATCCAGAGTCATCACCTTGGTCCAGGCAGCGACGAAATCTTGCACAAAATCCTCGTGCGCATCATCAGCAGCGTAAAATTCAGAAACTGCGCGTAGTTCTGAATTTGAACCAAATATCAGGTCAACGGGTGTAGCAGTCCATTTTAAAGTCCCAGTAGCACGGTCACGACCTTCATAAATTCCTTCGTCAGAGCTTGAATGTGTCCATTCGGTAGACATATCAATCAGGTTAACGAAGTAATCATTGCTCAGCGTGCCAGGTCGGTCTGTGAAGACCCCGTGGTCAGCACCACCTGTGTTGGCATCCAGCGCACGCATACCCCCAACCAGAACAGTCATTTCCGGTATGCTCAGGTCCAGAAACGCTGCCTTCTCGATTAGCATCTCCACAGGGGAACGATCGTTGCCGCTAGCAAAGTAATTGCGGAATCCATCTGCAACAGGCTCAAGCAAGGCAAATGAATCGACGTCTGTCTGCTCCTGTGAAGCATCCATGCGGCCAGCAACAAAAGGTACCTTCACATCGACTCCAGCTTGTATCGCAGCTTGTTCGATGGCGGCTGCGCCTCCAAGAACAATCAGATCAGCCAGCGACACGCGCTTATTACCAGATGCGGATCTATTGAATTCGACTTGAATACCTTCCAAAGTATTCAGCACGCGATTCAGTTCAGTCGGATCATTCGCTGCCCATTCGTTTTGCGGGGCGAGACGAATTCGTGCTCCGTTAGCGCCGCCACGCATGTCAGTGCCACGATAAGTTGAAGCAGAAGCCCATGCCGTGCGAACCAGTTCACCGGTCGACAAACCAGAGTCGAGGATTCTAACCTTGAGACTCTCCACGTCATCGGCATTCACCAGAGTATGGTCCACTTCGGGAATTGGATCTTGCCAGACAAATTGTTCACGAGGAGCCATGTCGCCCAGATAGCGTGAAGTTGGGCCCATGTCTCGGTGTGTCAGCTTGAACCAGGCTCGCGCAAACGCGTCTTCAAACTCTTCGGGATTTTCCAACCAGCGCGACGTGATTTCGCGGTATATGGGGTCTACCTTTAATGCCAGGTCAGTAGTAAACATCATCGGCGCGTGACGTCGTGATGGATCATGAGCATCGGGTACCAGGTTGGATGCGGCTCCACCTGCAGGCTCCCACTGGATAGCACCAGCAGGGCTTCGCGTCTGTACCCACTCGAAGTTGTACAGGTTCTCCAGATAATTGTGTGTCCACGACGCTGGATCAATAGTCCATGCACCTTCCAGACCACTGGTTATGGTGTCTGCACCATTGCCGGAACCGTAGCTGCTTTTCCAGCCGAGCCCCATGTCTTCGATATCGCCGCCTTCGGGCTCAGAACCAACATACTCCGAAGGAGCTGCAGCACCATGGGCTTTACCGAATGTATGTCCACCCGCAATTAGCGCTGCGGTTTCTTCATCGTTCATCGCCATTCGGCCAAAAGCCTCGCGTATAGCGTCGGCTGCTGCTTGTGGGTCGGGATTACCGCCGGGTCCTTCCGGGTTGACATAAATCAGACCCATCTGCGTCGCACCGAATGGACGTTCCAGCTCACCAGCACCATTGCGGCGATCTGCCGCCAACCATTCACCTTCCGGGCCCCAATTCACTTCTTCCGGTTGCCAGGCGTCAACTCGCCCTCCGGCAAAACCCAATGTCTCAAAACCCATAGAGTCCATAGCTACTGTGCCAGCCATGATCATCAGGTCGGCCCAGGAAATTGATCGACCATACTTCTGCTTGATTGGCCACAAAAGGCGATGGGCTTTATCGAGATTAGCGTTGTCAGGCCAGCTATTAAGTGGCGCAAAACGCTGCATGCCGCCGTCTGCGCCACCGCGACCATCAAGGGTGCGATAGGTACCAGCACTGTGCCACGCCATTCGAATAAAGAAAGGACCATAGTGCCCGAAGTCAGCAGGCCACCAGTCCTGGGAAGTGGTCATCAATTCTTCCAGATCTGCTCTGACTGCGTTTAGGTCGAGACTTTCGAATGCCTCTGCATAATCGAAATCAGCGCCCAACGGGCTAATGCCGGTTGTATCCTGACGCAATGGATCCAGATCAAGTCGATTTGGCCACCAGTAATCGTTTGTTGGTGAAGCAGTTTGTGCACTTGCCAACATCGGGAGTATTCCGATTGCCAGTGCAGCTACTACAGCAATAGTTTGCTTGTACATAATAGTCCTTACCCCTTTACACATTAGTTACAAAATACGGGGAAAGATTATAGTCACCATTCTATTATCAGTAAAATGACTAATTTCGATGTGTTTAATCGGAATTTCCGAACATCAATTGACCCGGTGTTTCGATTAAGCAAGCTTTTTGGTCTTATTACTCGATAATCGTGTGAAAGCCACCCATTGCCATACGGCTGTCATCGAAGGGCATATCTGCCGAACTGAATTGCGCCATCCGCGGATCTTCCATCACCTTCGTGTTGATTGCATCCCTGTCTTCCCTGGACTTGTAAAGGATGTAGGCAAACATCACGGTCTCGCCTTCTTTCGCATCGGCAGTATTGGCCATCGATCGCAGATGGGCGATATTGTCTTCATCCAACTGGCATTCGCGATAGTCCAGGGCACCATGCTCTTTCCAGACTTCGAAGGCGATGCTGGCAATTTTTTTATATTCATCCATCTTGTCTGCCGGTACCGGCAACAAGAACCCGTCCAGGTATGTCATAGTCATTACCTCGAGATTGTTTAGTCGTTTTTGCGTTCTGGTTCTTTCAGCTCATCGCGCAAATTTATCAATTGCGCTTGATAACCCTCCGCATCACCGTACCCAACAAATTTATTGTACCGCTTATGTGTGCCAACAACCTTGCGCGCATGCTTAATCGGGCACCAGTACTGTTCTGTACGCGCGACTATTTCCCTTGCATAGGCGATAACACCGTTCCCATAACCACAATAGATACAGTTGAATTTTTCAATGCCATTGAGATATGCCAGTTGATGCCGGTCCATCACCACGTACTTCGCGCGCTTGACTCTGGCAATATCGTAAAGGCGAAAACAGATATGCTGATAAAGTGTGACGGTAATATCCAGCAATGCCAGGGGCACAATCATGGCATATATGCAAGGTACCGAAACAATATTACGTAGTGGGGCTGAACCCAGCCAGGGCAAGATGGCTATCTTGAGTTTGCGATGGGCTTGCAGAACTGCAGCTTCAAACTTGATCTTCTTGCCCTCCAGCTTGTACTGAAATTCCTCTTCCTGCTTTTTGATCTCCTCAACCAGTTGGTTTTCCAGTTTGGCGATCTTGTCGACGAGTTCGTTGATAGCACTGCTCATGGTATTACCTTTTTAATGGCTTCAGGATTGATGGGCTACTTCTGGTTCAATTCCGCATGCGGGATCCGATCATACTAACTTTTCTGTCGTGAAAAATTTACAGCAATCAGCAGACTGATTGAAGTTCATTCCAGGAGCTGCAAGCGGCGGCGTAACAAGTTCATGAATCAGTGATAGAATTTGTTCATTGATATTCACCAGGCGATTTCTACCCATGCAAATATCCGCACCCATACCTCTGTTGCTACTCATGTTCATCATTATGGGTTTCAACAGTTGCACGGCACCCGTAGAACAGATTATGCCACCGCCAGAACTCGCAGGCACTTCCCGGCAACTGGTTGAGATTCAGGCCATGAATGATGAAGTGTTTGTGCCCGACAATCCGGAGGCTTATACACTGCGTTTTCGATCAACAAGGCGGCGGAAGAGTTCTACGGAGTGCCATCGTCAGTTCTCGAAGGTCGACTTCTCAGTGAAATCAACCTCAAGCCCGCTGGCCGCGTCAACGCCATCATTGAGCGCTTTCGTGAATGCGCTGAAAAAGGCGAATCCCTGCAATTTCGTAACTATGCACCAGTGCAAACTGCAAAGGGCATGCGCTGGGTTTACTACATGATGAATCCAATCATGGCGAATGAAGCACGCTCGAAACGGGTTATGTCCACTATCTCCGATGTCACCGATCTCAAACTCACCGAGGAGCGCCTCTCGAAAGCGTTGACTCAGGTTTTAAGTGGATATATTCCCATTTGTGCGGCGTGCAAGAAAATTCGCAGAGAGGATGGCGATAACTGGGAAGCGGTGGAAGGCTATATCCAGAACCACAGTGAAGCGGAATTCAGCCACACCATGTGCCCTGAATGCATGCATGAATGATATGGCGCCAGCAGTAAAAAATAGCCTTGAAAGCAGTTCGTGACTTACTGCTTGTCGATCGCCCGATCTATAATCCCCAGGACAAATCCCACGAAAATCGTTGATTACCGCATTTCTGCTGAAGTAGACTGCGTTGAAATAGTCGGCATTGTTCAGGCCACCTCCGCTGTCGGCAAACCGGCACAGGAAGTACTCACAATGATCAATCGCTCTTCCCGGAGCAACAAATTGCAATACGCGGCCAGATTCTCCGCGTTAATGCTACTCCTGCTGTCAGGCAGCATTCCCTCGCTTTTCGCCGACTCGAAAAATCTGCCGCAAGGCCAGGTTGCACTCCCCATCGTTAACGGCACAGCTGCACCGGAAGACGGCCAACCGTGGATGGTAGCTTTGCTGCAAAAATCGAACAGCAGCACGCCTAAAAGCAGTTTGCAGTTCTGCGGTGGAGCACTGATTGATGCCGAATGGGTTTTGACAGCCGCCCATTGTGTGATCTCAACGTCTCCGGACAGCATTGAAGTAATGATTGGCACTTCAAACCTTGACGGTGATTCAGGTGACCTGCATGAGATTAGTCATATTGTCCGGCATCCACATTATTCCAATGTGGTGAGCGGAAATGACATTGCCCTTTTAAAGCTTGTTGCACCGAGTGACCGAGAAACTCTGGCACTTCTAACCAGCTATACTGACGCTCTTGAAAATGAATCAGAGGTGACGATTTATGGCTGGGGGCAAACACAATCTGAATTTCTTGATTGCGAATTCGAGTTCGATAATGCCAACATAAATACAGATTCATATTTCTGCTTTGTGGATGACCGCAATCCCTCTGCACGCTCAGGAGAAGCTATTCTTCAACAACTCGAACAGAACCTCTTGCCGCACGAAGAGTGCGCCCAACTTGTTGTGGACCTTGTGGGCAATCAATTTTCCGACGACGAATACCCTACTATTGAAGAATTTCCTATTATTTGCGCAATAACGGAAGAAGAATTAGGGGCTTCCTTTTGCTTTGGCGACAGTGGAGGCCCCTTGGTTTTCGAAGAAGAAGGCATGCTCTATCATGCTGGTGTTGTCAGCTTCACATTTTCCAATAATTGCATAAGTGAAACACTTGCAAGCGCATATACCAGAGTACCCGATTTTCTTGATTTCATCGAAGAAGTGCAGAATAGAGATCTTTCATTAGGCTTTAGTGATCTTTGCCCGCAAGCTGTTACACCCAGCATTAACTACACACAATTAGCCAATGGCAACAGCAACGTCCGGATTTCCTGGGATGTAAATGCCAACGTTAGTTCTCACACGATACGTTACGCCTCTTTTCCAGCAATCGATAATTTTCTCGGGTCTGTGACCGTTGATGCGCCGCTGGGAGAAGTGAGTGGTGAGCTCACCAGTGGCCTGAGCTTCTATATCAGCCTTCAGGCCAACAATACACATTGCTCCAGTTCCGCATCCAGATTAGTTTTGATAGAGGTTCCATAATGCGCACTGTCAAACTGCTCTGCATGCTTGCTTTACTTACGATTGGCCAACCGGGCAAAAGTCTGGTCTCACCCGGGATAGCAGATATTACTCACAAAGACTGGCTTGTAACGATTTATCTACAAGGCAATGTAAGCCAGAAATTGTATTTGTTTTGTATGGGTTCGATCATTGATGAAAGCTGGATTCTTACTTCGTCTTTTTGTTTTGATGATACCTTTCGTAGTCGAAGAAATGTTTCCACTCAGGAGGATTTTGAGTACATAGCAATAACGAGCAGAACAAAGTCGACCCTTGAAATCGATGATTTCGAATTTTCCAGCGATGGCCCTTTTGCTCTATTTCGGCTGAGTTCCCCTACTGATATAGAACCAATACCAATGAATTTCTCAACGCCTTCAGAGCTGGTTGGCGAAACAGTTAAGATCTACAATTATCTGGAATCAGCGGGTATCGGACACGCTTTCCTGAATCCTTTGAGCACAAGAAATGCAACCTGCAATATAGATGGCGTTGATTTTTTCAATAACGGATATATTTGTTACGTATTAGGTCCGATCTATAACAGTTTTTTCTTTCGAGAATTAAATGGCACCGTCCTTGATCCGAATACAGATGAAATACCTGATCTTCCAATACACGAAAACAGCGGCCCTTTCTCATCATACCCACTATTCCTGTATCTTGATACAAGCTCAAGCGATGCATATGCGTGTTACGAAGATATAGGCGCTCCGATAATTGCAAATATAGATGACGAATTGGTGCAGGTAGGAATAGTTGCGGCTACTGGATATCTCTCGGGTGTGCCTTTTTGCAATTCATCTTTTTACAACTTCTTCGCGTCAGTTTATGCCCTCGAAAATTTTGTAAGCGAAAGCGAGACTCAAATATTATTTGACCAATCGTGCCCACGTCGACCGAATTTACAATTCGAAAGACTTGGCGAAACTGAGGTGCGCTTTTACTGGAACGACATAACTGGCGCGGACGGCTATCGGGTTTTATTTACAACGCAGGAAGGCTACATCCCTATTGAATCGGCGGATATTGGCAATCTTACGGAAGCAACTGCCAACCTCGAGCCCGGTGTCTCGTATGGCATATCAATTCTGGCCTATAACGAGACCTGCACTGGTCAGCCTTCCACTCCAAGAACAGTATTGCTGGAATTACTGGATATTGAAAACTAGTTTCTCAAAATGATCAGACAAACAATTCGCCATAAGTGGTGCAAAATAAAAGGGCGATGAATCAAACTCATCGCCCTTTTATTTGCTAAAGGTTTAATTGCTACAGGTTGTTGATTGAGATTCTCAATCTTCGCCGGCCTCCGCTTCAACTTCCTGAATACGCGCACCTGCCAGGATTCCCGGCATCGCATAGTTACCCTCGTGGCAGGCGTATTCATACATGCGCCCATCCATCTGATGGTAGCTTAGCTCGGCGGTCCATGGTTGACGATAAAGATGATCATCTTCAACCGTAAACTGATACACGATCTCAGTGTCTGAATAGCGCTCGAACGTCTCGATAATGCGCCCTTCTGGAGAAATCGGAATCGAACTCTCTGACATCTGCAACGGATTGATGTTTACCGTTTCCACAATCAGCTTGCCATCTTCGTACCAACCGCGCGAGTCACCAAACCACGGTGAATGAGAAGCAGGACGAGTATTGGCACGGGCTTCTTCGGCCGAATCAAACAATGGAATGATGCGCGCATCATGAGCCATTTCTACCGCAATCATTACGTAATCATCGGTTTGCACAAATTGATAGGTGCTGTTGTAGAGCGTACCCATCATGCCTGGGCCCGCTGTATTACCGAAGCCGATCAGACAGCGTTCAGCCAATGGAATGGCTTCGGGTCCGCGCGTATCACCCACTCCGGTCAGGTAGCGGGCGCCATAATTGGGACGCTGCAAATCCCAGGTGGGTGTTTCCTTGCGTGGCACCTGGCCATTCGGTGGGTCGATAATCAATGAAGTGCGGAATTCCCCTTTTACATAGGCCAGCGTCGCACCCGGATCAGTCCAGAACAGATTGTAACCACGTAGTCCAAAATCCTGGGCCCCAGCCGGAGGTGCGCCAGTTTCCGGATCAACTGCCGGTCCTTGTGCAACGTTTTCCGCAGAGATGCCGGCAATGGACATGTTCGCCACGATCTGTTGCGCCTGCTCTGCAGACACTACAAGCTCTTCCACGCCACGCGGGCGGGAAAGTGATGTACGGGAGGCATTGGTCCAGGTACCCGTTAATTGCGGAATGTCGGCTGACTGCGCCAATGAAATACCGGATGCAGTAGTAAACGCCAGACCCAATGCTGCGGTCACTGCGGTGATTGAATTGAAACGACTTAGCACTGTTGCTTTGAGTGTCATGTTTCCCCCTGATACTGCAGCGCGATTCCAACTGCTGCAGTCTGTTCAGCTTTTAACTCAGCTATGATTGGTTAACTATGGACAAAATGTAGTCTTATCGACCGCGAATGTAAAGCATGCTGAAGTCGATTCAAGGCTTATGGAAATCTATAACTAATTGATTATTCGTTATTTTGTGACGTTTTGCCTGGAGATTTCAAAACCCGCGCCATTCCAGTTCACGACTTTGTCGGCCAACCTGAGCAGTGCGGGATTGTGGGTGGAAAAAACGCAGGTTATTGGCAGGCCGCCCAGATTTTTGAATATCTGCATTTCAGTAAAAGCGTCTATATGCGCGGTGCCTTCATCGAGAAAAAGCACCTTGGGCTTCCGATAGAGGGCGCGCGCCAACAGCAGTCGTTGTTGTTGACCCACCGAGAGCGCCGAACCCATGTCACCGATGCGGGCTTCATACGTCATGGGTAACTGCATGATGTCATCATGTATACATGCCAGTTTGGCACTGACGACAATGTTTTCAGCATCCGGCAGCATATCCATAAAAGCGATGTTTTCGCGCAAACTACCACTCAGCAAGCTGTCATTCTGCATTACCGCTGCAATGCGACTACGCAGGGACAACAAACCAACCTGGCTGAGGGGAATACCATCTACCAATAGCTGCCCATCGGTCGGTTCCAGCAAACCCATCAATATTTTCAACAAAGTGGTTTTACCCGCTCCTGATGGCGCAAAGATCGCTACGGTTTCGCGAGCATCAATGCTCAGATTCAGATTAGTAAATATTGCCGGTTCAAATTCCGAATACCGAAAGTTCACTGCCTTAAGTGCCAGGTCACCCTTGACAGGAAGCAGCAGACAATTCTTATCAGAGCTCCGGATTTCTGGTGTAGTTCCGGTAATGTCTTCCAGACGATCCAGATGCATACGCAACATCAGGAACTCGACCCATTGGTTAACCATCGAAATCATCGCGCCAGAGAAATGGGCGCGATAGACTACAAACGCATAAAGCATCCCAATTGATAGTGCGCCAGCCAGAACTTGCTGGCTGCCCATATAAATCAGCAATACATATTCGACACCGGTAATCAGTGCATTGGACGCTTCAAATCCGATGGCCAGACGACCCACCCGTGCCTCAGCGTTCATAGTCAAAACAAATTGATTACGCCACACTTCAAGTCGTGCCATCTCTCTGTTCGCCAGCTTGATGCCTTGCAGCGCCCGCAAAGATTCCATAAATACGGATTCGAGCGAGGCACTGATTGCAATCCTCGACAGGCTGGCTTCGCGTAATGGTTGGAACTGGGCCAGCCGGAATCCGCCATACAGAACCACAGCCGCAATAACAATCGTGGCAAGCTTGGGCGAATAGGCGAACATCAGAGCCAGAGTCAACGCTGACCGTATTCCATCGATAGCGACAATGACACTGGTTTCGCTGATAAATCGCTGGACCGCCTGGGATGACTGAAACCTAGAGACGATGTCACCCATGTGACGCTTTTCGAAATAGCTCAGGGGCAAGCGCAGCAAATGGTGCATCACTGCATCACCAATCACAAAAGACAGCTGATTGGTCAAATACAAACCAACGAAGCCCCGCACTACCTTGCTGAGCACTGACAATAATGTCACAGCGAGAAACCCAAGTGCCAGCAACGACAGAATTTCTGTGTCGCGCCGGGTCAGCACATCATCCACCACTGTCTGCAAATACAGCGGTGTGAGTAGCGCAAAGATCTGAATCAGCAGCGACAGGAAAAACAACTGCAGCAATGCCCGTCGCAAACCGCGTACACCTGTCCAGAAGCTGCGCAACGACAGCCCCATTGGTTTGTTCTGTGCAGTGAATTCAACGCGCGGTGTCAATTCCAGTGCCACACCAGTAAAGTAACAGGCGATTTCTCCCAATGAGTAGCGCCGCACACCGACCGCCGGATCGTGTATCACTGCAGCTCTTCGGCTGACCTTTTTCAACACAACGAAATGATCAAAGTTCCAGTGCAGGATGGCGGGCAAGCCAAGCTGAGACAGTGAGCCTGCTTCCAGGCGCAGCGCTCTGCTCGCGAGCCCGAGGTGACTGGCAATATCAATTACTGCCTGTAAATTGACGCCACGGCTCGACATCAGATGCTGTTGCCGCAAAGTCGCCAGAGAGACCTGGCTGCCGTGGTAACAGGCAATCATTGCCAGACAGGCCAGTCCGCACTCACCCGCTTCCGCCTGAATCAGGATCGGCAGAACATTGCGACGACCGAAATCCAGTTTCATTGGGTGCGCCCGCGCAGAACATACAAGGGCTCAAGTAACCACGCCAAAAGCGAGCGGCGCTCAAGGATGAGATCAGCCCGCACCAGCAGACCCGGCAGCAAGGTATGTATTTGACCATCAGACTCGATCGCTTGCGCAAGCAGTTGCACCGTTGCGATATAAACCGGGCCGGCCACAGGTACAGGGCTATCCAGTTCAGTTGGCGATACTGGTGCCTGAGACACTGTGAGAATTTGTCCTGACACCGTGCCAAATTCCTGTTGCGGAAAGGCATCGACCGAAAGCCTCACAGATGACCCGGGTTCCACAAACCCGATGGCACTGCCGGGAATCAATAATCTGCCTACCAGTTCCGAATCATCCGGAACCAGTGATAGTAGAGGCTGATCAGCCGTCGTACTCTCGAAAAGTTGTTTTTGAATCCCGGTGACTTTACCCGCCAGTGGCGCCCGCACTTGCTGAGAGGTGCGGGATTCGTGCTGGGCTAGCGCCTGCACAACTTGCGATTGCTGCAGCTGCAGGCGAGCCCGTTCTGCAGCAGTTGTAGCATGCAGGATCGCCATCTGCTTCTGTAGCTGCGCAACCTGACCTTCCAGCTGCTCCCGCCCCAACGCCGCGCTAATGACTTCATGTTCGGCATCGTCCCGTTGCAGCGCAACCTGTGACCATTGGGTAGCGCTGGCAGCGCGTTGCGTTAATAACACTGTGGCAGCATCAAGCTGCTCTTCCAGCAATTTGCTGCGGCGCGACAGTACAAATTGCATATGGTCATATCGCTGAATCTGCTTATTGAGATGCGCGAGACGCAGATCCAGCTGAGTTTGTTGTAATGCTTTGGTTGTATCGAGATTCTGTAACAGGTATTCCAACCCGGATAATTGATGTTGGAATTCCTGGCGCAACTTGTTATTCGTTGCCACATCATCGGCCCGTAAGCGCGCCAGCAATTCTCCTCGTTGTACATGCTCTCCCTCTTCCACAAAAATCTCGGTCAAGGTTGCTGTCGATAACGATGGATAAACGGGAATCAGCCCCCACTCAGGCTCGAGGTAACCAGCCACAGTCTCTCTTCTGGCATACTCACCGACCACCATAAATAACAGCGCCACTGCCACGATCAATGCCAATAACGCCGAGAGCAAGCTCGTCGTCAAGGGTTGCACCAGGGTTGTCGATCCGAAAGATTTAAAACGCTGGTGGTTTAGCGCTTCAGAACTGAAAAGGTGTTTTAACTGCTCGGCTTCCATACCCGGGTTTTATGCTTGCGCCATCACTCTTTCAGTGTAGACAGCAATGCTCGTGCGTGCGTAATTAAACACGTGGGCGAGAATCTGCCGGCGATCAGGCTGCGCAATAGACTTGTCCCAAAGAAGCCTATATTCTTCCTTGCAGCTACCTTGTTACCTAATAACAACAAACTACAGGAGGAAGGTATGAATACGCGCCGATGGGCAGCTTTCACAGCCGCCATTTCCGTCTCTACATTCATGGCCTTTATTGCCCCCGCTCTCGCACATCACGCCAGTGCGCCTTTTTATGACCCTGAATCCCGGGTTGAATTCGAAGGCACTGTGACGCGCTGGGTATTTCGTAACCCCCATGCCTTTTTGTTCCTTGATGTAGAAAACTCCGACGGCTCTGTGACCGAATGGCAGATTGAGCTCGGTGCGCCAGTCAGCATCAGGCGTGCCGGATGGACCCCCGATACCCTCGCCATTGGACAAAGAGTCAAAGTCTCGGGCCAACGCTCACGTGCAGAAGGCTCTTTCGGCGTTTGTTGCGTACGCATGACCCGTCCCGATGGCAGGCCAGTACTTGAGGGTGGTCGTGTAGAAGAAGAACAATAACGCAGCGTCTCGAGCCTACGAATAAGCAGGAACTCCTATGAAGAAAATCAAAAACTTGTCAGGCCGAATTACATTACTCACTGGCATGGCTGCCATTTGTGCACTGCTATCAAACGTCTCAGTAAGCACTGCACAGTCGGAAATTATTCCCGATTTGTCAGGAATCTGGGACGGTAGTCCGAGAGCCAGGCCTGTTAATGGGGAAAACGTACCCTGGGGTACAGATAATTTCCCGGAATTAAATGCCCGCGCTCGCGCCTACCAGGAAGTGTGGGAAGAAATCATGGCGCCGAAATATGATTGCCAACCAGCCTCCTCACCGGCCATTCAGTATGATCCCTACGCAATGCAGGTAACCCAGTGGCCCGATCGTGTGTTGTTTCGCTATGAAAAAGACGATCAATTACGCACAGTATGGCTGGATGGACGTGAGCCGGCTGCTACAGATTTTGGCATTCAGGGATTTTCCACCGGATACTACGAGGATGGCGCGCTGCATGTGCGTACGAGCCACTTCGCTTTCGACATTGCCGGATTCGATGACTATAACGGCATTCCCTCTTCATCACAGAAGGTCGTTACCGAGCGCTACTGGATGGACGGCGATGACTTGCGCATGACCCTCACCGTTGAAGATCCCATGTTCCTCGAGGCGCCCGCCTCTTACACCACGCGCTGGATCAGGGCCGGTGCAGACTATCGCTTGCAGCCCTATGACTGCGATCCGGAAGCCGCAAGAGCTTCCGTGCGATTCTTTCCATCGCGGTTTGATTGATTGATCTACAGCATTAAAAAAGGGGCTAACTGGCCCCTTTTTTATGTTTATCTGACTAGCCCGTACCGATATAAGGTATTAGTCTGCCAAACAGCAGCACCCCGGTCCATGCAATCAAAGAGACAGCCGCGGATATTTTCTCAAGACTAAAATCGTTCTTCTCTCGACCCAAAGGCTGAACCTTGAAATGGTAAAACAAGGCGTTTAGTCCTGCCAGGACAACCAGCGACATCTTGACCTTGAGCGCGATATTGATTGAATAGCGCATGGGATCGCCGAAGAAGAACAACACACCTGTGATAAGATTGAGCGCAAAGCCACCGATAACCAGCGGCAATAATTTGTGAGTCGCGAGCTGATTGATCTGTGTGAAAAACCCCAGCATGCGTAAATCTACAATCAACAAACCACCGAACAGGAGTGACAGACCAATAAAATGGAGAATCTCCAGCACCGGCCATAGCCAGTATGTGGCCTGTATCCATTGCGCCAGGGCAGTATCACTTACGAGATTGGCAAGGGCTTCCCACATCAGCATTTAACCCAGATACGCAATCAGGCGCCCGGCAACAATCGCCGACGCCCAACAAAGTAAAGAAACAAAAGCGAGAAGCCGGGTTGTATGAGTTACACGATCCTGATCCATGCGCGCCGACAAGCGCACCTGAATACGCCAGGCCAGAAGCATCCCCAGCGTGATACAACTGATTTTAACCAGAAAGCTGGTACTGTTGACGAAAACGGAAGCCTGGGAAGTAAACAGTAGAAACCCGGAAATTGCGTTGAGGACGAAACCAGCCAGGGCAAATCGAACGGGCAGGATAAAATCAATTGGAAGCAAGCCACGGGTGAGTCCCAGCAATCTCAGGTCGCGCATGGAGAAGATGCCCACCACAACTGCCAGACCCACAATATGCAGTGCCAATAGTGACGGATAGGCCCAGAGCGACAACCCTACCCACATGGCCAGGTCAGTATTCTCCAGCCAGATCCACATACCCGTCATTGCTCCATTATTCTTATGACGCTAGGGTAATCGACCCGATAAAGATTTGCACCTGTTGACTACGCAGCGCAATGAATAACGTATAATCTTTGCCTTTGCTTACTTATACAGCGAACAGATCGTGACTATCACTCTGCAAGACATTGAAGAAGCCGCACTGCGCCTTGGAAAGGCCGTCAGCAATACACGTTGTGAAAAATCTTTCACGTTGACTGATATCGCTGGCACTGAAATATTCAATAAATTCGAGAATCTGCAATTTACTGCCTCGTTCAAGGACCGCGGCGCGCTCAATAAACTACTGCGCCTGCAGGAAGATGGGCTGTCTACCGGCGTAATTGCGGTCTCAACCGGTAATCATGCCAAGGCAGTGGCCTATCATGCCCAGCGCCTCGGAATCGAAGCCACTATCGTTATGCCGCTTAACACTCCAAACGTGAAAGTGCAGGATACCAAGAGCCTTGGTGTGAGGGTGGTGTTGTTCGGCAAGACAGTAGATGCCGCGGCAGTGCATGCGTGCGAACTGGAAGCAGCAGAAAATCTGGTATTTGTGCATCCTTTCGATGATCCAGACATCATTGCCGGACAGGGTACTGTGGCACTTGAAATGCTTGAACAAGTTCCTGAGCTCGACGCTATCGTTGTACGTATTGGTGGTGGTGGACTCATTGCTGGTGTTGCCATCGCCGTCAAAGCCTTGAAACCGGATATTAAAATATACGGCGTACAGGCTGAGGCCTATCAATCTGTACATGGTGCTCTGCATGACCATGACAAACATACAGGTGGTTCGACAATTGCCGAAGGTATTGCAGTCAAGCAACCTGGCAAGCACACACTTGAAATCATCCACCGGCTGGTAGATGACATACTGATTGTTAATGAAGAATCAATTGAAGAAGCCAGAAACCTATATCTCAGTATCGAGAAGACTGTCAGCGAAGGTGCTGGCGCAGCACCCCTGGCGGCTACACTGCACAACAAAGAAGTGTTTGCCGGTCTCAAGACTGGCCTGATCCTGTCCGGCGCCAATATCGACTCGCGCATCCTGGCATCGGTACTGATGCGACGCCTGGTTAAACTCGGTCGAATCGTGCAGTTTCTCATCGAAATGGATGACTCGCCAGGCAGCCTTTCCGAAGTGGCTGCGGTGATCAGCGAGTATGGGGGAAATATTCTCGACGTCTCGCACCAGCGCATGTTTGCCAGCGTGCCGATCAAACGCGCTGAGCTTTATTTGACGGTGGAAACCAGAGACGCCACCCAGACGCAGGATATTCTGGGCAGACTCAAGGAACTGGGGTACAAAGCGCGCCTGCTGAGTGACTTCAAGGAATAGTTGTTTCCCAGTCTAGTGGCTGATCTGGTGTGCTTCCCTGCGCAACAAGCCAATCCACAAAAGGCTGCCTGTAGTTAATGCCCGTGTCGAAACCGTCAGGGTCATACTCTCGCAGCATGTCGTAGTTGTCACCACCCGCATAGATAAAGCTGTTAACGAGTACACGATAGATTTTTTCCGGATCAACATTGGCACCTGTCGAGGTTTCTACCCACACCCCGCCTAGCTCTTCTATACCTGCGATCACTGGTCGATTAACACTGTTCGCGGCACTAATCAGCTCCGCCCCACTGAGGTTTAACGCCACTATGGTATTTTCAAAAGGCATCAATGCGACCAGTGTGCCAATAGTGATCTCCCCTGCTGGCAGTGAGATACGAAAGCCACCCGCATTGGTGATGGCCACATCGGCTGTTGGGTCTGCAATCAACCATGAGTCGATAATGGCCTGACTGAACCGGAGATCGGAGCGCGGCATTTCGGCGGCATTGTAGGCAACATATTCCGAAGTAAATGCCTCGGTTTCTGCCAGCCAACCTGCGACGATTTCAGACACCATCGAATCAGCCGCTGCTCCGCTGTTTTGCTCCGTGGCATAATCTCGCGCGACCAGTTCACCCCTGGTTACATCGAATGCGAAAGAGGCTTTGGCATAAGATGTGAAGTGAAAACCACCGCCCAACAATAATGTTTCTGCCCAGGGCTGGGCCACCAGTTCGTTGCAGTGTCCACCACCCATCATGGCGATATCCAGATCAGCGACTTGCTCGGCTAACTCGCGCAACTCCCCCATACACACATGCGCGATTACCAGCGTGACATCGACATCCAGCGCATCAAGTTCAGTGTAAGCTGCACGCAATGCGCCTTCATATTCAGGAAATTCAAATGGCTCTACATAGAGTGGATGAGTAACCGCGGGGGTACTGGTCGTGCTTAAGCCGATAATGCCCACGCGAAGGTCGTTCACAGTTGTCACTGTGTGAGGCAGTATGCCGAGATCAACAGGTCTGGAGTTATCTTCCCTGTAACGAATATTAGCACTCAAGTAAGGAAACGCGGATTCAGTAGCGCGCTGAGACAGGACTTGCAGACCAAAGTCAAATTCATGATTGCCAACAGCCGACGCATCATATTGCATCGCATTCATCACCGCGACCATGCTCTCGCCTTCTGTCCATGTGGAAACGGCGGGTCCTGTCCAGTTGTCCCCACCACTGAGTATCAGGAAATCACCTTCCGGAGTGTAGCCTTCCCTGTCCTGCCATAACTGATACAGATTGGCAGCTCCCTGCTCCTCACTCATACCTTCCATCCAGCCGTGTTCATCATTGGTATAAAGCACAGTAAAGGAGCGCACTGAATCAGCCTGACCTTCATCGTCTGCGCAACCTGCGATAAACAGCAAAGCCAGGACTGGAAGAATACGAGGATACATGGCACCAATTACTCCAAACACTTTTCATCGCAACGAATGAAATGAATTTTCTTGTTAGTGTAGCGGGCCTTAGTGGCGGCGGAAAGTACAGGAACCGGGTTTATGCAATCTATCCTGACTTTATTGCGACATTTTCAATCTGGGTGCTATTAATGTTACCCTTGACCCAGTAGTAACAATCACACCCTCCCTAAACATGCCTCTATAGCCCACAGGCTGTAGCTTACATCAATACTTTTTGAAACTGGCATGGTTTTCGCGTTGCACATATGACGCAATTAAATTCATCCAAAAGAAACAATTTTTCAAGGAGGCAAAATGCTTACATGGGCATTGACATTTTTTATTGTCGCAATCGTGGCGGGGCTTTTGGGCTTCACGGGCATTGCAGGCGCAGCATCAGGGATTGCTCAAATTATCTTTTTTCTTTTTGTAGTCCTTTTATTGATCTCGCTGATTTCCAATGCGGTGAGAGGCAAACCGCCAATCTGATTATGTGGCGCCTATTAACTTGAATTTTTCCAATCACCAATGAAATGGAGATGAACATCATGAAACTCAGAATTCTTTTATTTTCGACTCTCACAATTGGACTGGCTGCGTGCGAACCGGAAGGCCCGGCTGAGCGCCTTGGCTCAGAGATAGATCAGGCTGCCTACCAGGCTGAAGATGTGGCCCGTGATGCAGCACAAGAACTTGAGGCAGCGGGCAGCGACGTGGGCAATGCCATTGAAGATGCCTGCGAAGATGTCACTGACAGAAATTGCTGATACAAGCTGCAATTCGCTTTACGATGTTTGAGGGCACCACACGGTGCCCTTTTTTCATTCCACGGTTTCCTGGTAATTGCCCGCTTATGCAGATGTGCCAGGGGTAGACGGAGCAATTTTCAGCCGATTGAGCTAAACTACCGGGCTAATACGCTTCACTCAAACTTCGGGGGAACACTTTGAGCGTCGTCAGTTTCAGAAAACCTGCCTCTACCGAACCATCTGGCGCACAGGCCGCTCGGCCCCTGCGTTTTCTCACTGCTGCCAGTCTGTTCGACGGCCATGATGCGGCTATCAATATCATGCGCCGCATTCTGCAGGCCAGCGGTGCCGAGGTCATTCACCTGGCACATAATCGCTCGGTGCAGGACATCGTAGAGGCCGCTGTGCAGGAAGACGTCGATGCCATTGCCATCAGCTCTTATCAGGGTGGGCATATTGAATACTTCAAGTATTTGATCGACAGGCTCAAGGAATTGGGCGCAGAACACATCAAGGTGTTTGGCGGCGGCGGCGGTGTCATCATCCCCAGTGAGATCGACGAACTGCATGACTATGGCGTAGAGCGTATCTACTCTCCTGCCGATGGCCAGTCAATTGGGCTGCAGGGCATGATTGATGACATGTTAAAGCGCTGCAGCGAAGGCAAGCAGCGGGCCGAACCCCCAGCAATTGCGTCGCTTGCCGACGGTGACCGCATAGTCCTCACACGCGCAATCACCGCTATAGAGAATCAACAGTACGATGACGCCGCTTTACAGTCGTTACATGAACTGGCAGCCGGCTCACCCACACCAGTGCTCGGTATAACCGGCACAGGTGGCGCGGGTAAATCTTCTTCTACCGATGAAATCATTCGCCGCTTCAGACAGGACAGTAATGACGGCCTGAAAATTGCGATTCTGGCAATCGATCCTACACGGAAGAAAACAGGCGGCGCATTGCTGGGTGACCGCATTCGCATGAACGCGATTGGCCACGAAAACATCTTCATGCGCTCGCTGGCTACCCGTGATGCAAATATCGAGATACCTGGCGGCTTGCAGGAGACAATCGCAGCAATCAAAGCTTCGGGCTTCGACCTGATAATTATCGAGACTCCGGGTATCGGCCAGGGTGATGCAGGCATCGTGCCTTATGTGGACGTATCACTGTATGTGATGACGCCCGAGTTTGGCGCTGCCAGCCAGCTGGAAAAAATCGACATGCTGGATTTTGCCGATATTTTTGCTATCAACAAATTCGATCGCAAGGGTAGCGAAGATGCCCTGCGTGATGTATCCAAACAGGTACAGCGTAATCGTCAGGCTTTCGACAAGATGCCGGATGACATGCCGGTTTATGGCACCATCGCGTCCAAGTTCAATGATGACGGAATGACTGCCCTGTACCAGGCGCTGCTACCTTTATTACGCGACAAAGGCCTGAAAGCCTTCGAATCAAAACTGGCCAAAGTAACAACCCGCGCTTCCAGCGAACGCACTCTGATCATCCCTCCACAGCGCCAACGCTATCTGGCGGAAATCGCGGAGAGCGTACGTGACTACCATACCCAGGTGGCTACGCAGGTCCAATTGGCACGAGAGCGCCAGCAATTACAGGCTGCCAAGGTCATGCTGGGAGATGATGCCCGCGACTACGGCAAGCTGGATGAGCTGATTGAGAAAAAAGACAACGCCATGGACGGGCGCGCCCGGCGCTTGCTGGAAACCTGGCCAGAATTGCAGGAACAATATTCAGGTGATGAATATGTGGTCAAGGTCAGGGATCAGGAAATTCGCACCAGCCTGACACGCCAGACGCTGTCGGGCAATAAAATATCCCGTGTGGCGCTGCCGAAGTTTGAAGACCACGGCGAGCTGCTCAAGTGGCTGCTACTTGAAAACGTGCCAGGTCGCTTTCCTTTTACCGGTGGCGTATTTCAGTTCAAACGCGAGAGTGAAGACCCTACTCGCATGTTTGCTGGCGAAGGCGACGCCTTCCGTACCAACCGCCGCTTCAAAGCATTGTCAGAGCATTCAGAAGCCAAGCGCCTGTCTACAGCATTTGACTCGGTCACACTTTATGGTTTCGATCCGTCACCGCGCCCGGATATTTACGGCAAGGTGGGCAACTCTGGTGTTTCCATTGCCACACTGGATGACATGAAAGCCCTGTATGACGGCTTCGACCTGTGCAGCCCGACCACTTCGGTTTCCATGACAATCAATGGCCCGGCCCCAACCATCCTGGCCATGTACCTGAATGCAGCCATTGACCAGCAAGTGGAGAAATTCACTGCCGAGCAGGAACGCTCGCCCAGCGACACCGAGTATCAGGACATTCGGGCAAAGGCACTGGAAAATGTGCGCGGCACCGTACAAGCCGACATCCTGAAAGAGGACCAGGGGCAAAACACCTGCATCTTCTCTACCGAATTCAGCCTGAAGCTCATGGGCGATATCCAGGGGTATTTCACGGCCAACAGGGTGCGTAATTTTTATTCGGTCAGTATTTCCGGATATCACATCGCCGAGGCTGGTGCGAACCCGATCTCACAACTGGCTTTTACATTGGCCAATGGTTTTACCTTCGTGGAAGCTTATCTGGCGCGCGGCATGGAGGTGGATGATTTTGCTCACAACCTGTCGTTCTTCTTCTCGAACGGCATGGATCCGGAGTACACAGTGCTTGGCCGCGTGGCACGACGTATCTGGTCGACGGCCATGCGCTTTCGCTACGATGCCAACGAGCGTAGCCAGAAACTGAAGTACCACATCCAGACCTCTGGTCGTTCACTGCATGCCCAGGAAATGTCGTTCAACGATATCCGCACAACCCTGCAGGCCCTCATAGCCATCTACGATAACTGCAACAGTCTGCATACCAATGCCTATGACGAAGCCATTACCACGCCTACCGGTGAATCAGTACGGCGCGCCATGGCGATACAGCTCATCATCAACAAGGAATGGGGGCTGGCAATGAACGAGAACTCCAGCCAGGGTTCGTTCATTATCGAGGAACTCACCGACCTGGTGGAAGAAGCGGTGTTACAGGAGTTTGAACGCATTTCTGAACGTGGCGGTGTGCTCGGGGCAATGGAAACCGGCTATCAGCGCGGCAAGATTCAGGATGAATCCATGTACTACGAGCACAAGAAACACGATGGCAGCTTACCGCTTATCGGCGTGAACACTTTTCTCAATGATGAGCCAGAACCTGAAATGGAAATTGAATTGGCCCGTTCGACAGAAGATGAAAAACAAAGCCAGCTTTCACGCCTGAGGTCATTCCAGGAAAGAAATGTCGGTGAGTGTGATCAAGCGCTGGAAAGGTTACGCCAGGCTGCGATCAACAATGAAAACGTGTTTGCCGAATTAATGAATGCTGTGCGCTATTGCTCACTGGGGCAAATCACGGACACCTTCTTCGAGGTCGGCGGGCAATATCGCAGGAATATGTAATTTACCGGACTGTTACTGACGGGCCGGCTTGCGATACAGCTGTACCACCCGATCGGTCTTGCCACGAATAGACGGATCGCCCATATGCAGATTGCGATTGTCATCGGGGTTGCGTAAAAAATCGGCCTCTCCGACAAATTCAAATCCGGCCTGGGCCATGTCAGCCCGGATTATGCCCGGGTCAATACGATGCAGGGTATTGGCAACGGCCGTGCTCACGCCTGGCTCGGCCGCATGATCGACGATGCCCATCACACCCCCCGGTTTGATTGCTGCGTAGATATCTGACAAAAAGGCATCGGTATCAATAGCAGGCCATCCATCATCCACGTAGTACAGGTCATGAAAGCCCAGAATGAATAACGCCGCGTCAAAGCTGCCGGGCTCAAATCCGGTTTCATTCGCTTCGGCCACAACACTGACTACGTTGGACAGACGGTTGTTGGCGAGGCGCTCCTCCACACCCGATCCTACGAAGCCATCCCAGCCACCATTGTTGTAAAGTGTAACCTGCCCTTCTGTACCTACCAGATAGCTCAGTATCTCCGCGTAATAACCGCCCCCGGCAAAAATATCCAGTACATGCATGCCAGGCTCTATGCCAAAGAATTCCAGCACCTCGGCTGGCTTGCGATCTACATCCCGTGCCGTGTCGGCTGCGGGTCGTGAGGAATTGGCTACTGCCTGTTCGATCGCAGTATGCCCATCGGCCAGCAGAGCTGGCGACATGGTCAACATTAGTAGGGCCACTATATATTTGTGCATTGTCTGATTCCCGAGCTAGTTGATGGCGTTGGTAAAAGCGCTAATAACAGGGGCCAAACGCGGTACCCAGCGCATTACAATAAGCAGATCATTATCCTGATCCACCCAGATATAGTTGCCCCCGGCCCCACTGGCATAGAAGGCATTGGTCGGGGCTCCCGGCACAACTGCGTTGTTTGTATTCAGCCACCACATCAGGCCATATCGAGAATAGACTTCCGATGGCTGCCGCACCGCATGAACCCATTCTTCGGAGATTAATTGTTCACCGTCCCAGTTGCCATTACGGAGAAACAGATAACCAAAGCGCGCGTGATCGAGCGTGCTGATAAAAAAGCCACCGCCCCAGTGTGCCCCGCCGGACGGCGATTGCATGCGCTCCCCATCAATCTCCACCCAGGAATTTTCATAACCGTGCCATTGCCATTCATCGCTGGCACCAATCGGGTCCATGATGCGCTCGCGCAACACTTCATCGAGCGGTCTGCGCCACATATTCAAAATCGAATAGGCCAGCATGTTCACGCGCGTGTCGTTATATTTATAGAACGTACCCGGTTCATGCATCTCGCGATTACGTGCGATATCAGGATCGAAACTGGCCGGCCTGTCAGCCCAGTCGGGCTTGCCCCACAATGTGCCGCTCCAGTCTGAAGTCTGCTCCAGAAAATGCCTCCACGTGATTGACTCGTTGTGACGGTCATTAAAGCTCTCATGGGGAAAATCATCCTTGACCCGGCCTTCGATACTATCGATCAAGCCGTCATCTACCGCCAATCCAACCATGGTTGAGAGATAGCTCTTGGTGACGCTGAAAGTCATATCTTCGCGTTCGATATCTCCCCATTCGGCTACGATATAACCATCCTTGATTACCAGGCCTGACCCAGCAATACGCTCCTTAACCGGCCCGATTATGCTGAAATGGGGCTCACGCCCGAATGAATTTTCGATAAATTCATTCATGTCGTTGGGCTCAACAACCGTGTTCACTAACGCCAGCTCCACAGCAGCCGCAATTGCCTCTGCATCCATACCAACAGCATCCGGGCTGCGCCGCTCCCACTCTCCTGAAGGAGGATAATAGGCAGTTTGTGCAAAAACCAGTGCCGGAAGGAAAAACAGCGAGAGGAGAAGTCTATTAGTAACTTTGAACATTAATACATGCCCCGATATCCAATTGGAATGAATATATTATAACCAGAAACAAAAAAGGGCAGCCAAGCTGCCCTTTTTTGTCAATCGTCGTTACTCTGTGACGTTCACCGTGATGTAGCCATCATGATAGAGGCCTCCATCGTCTGCCCTGCCCCACAGCACATAAGTACCCGGCTCATCAAAAGTGGCAGTCACCTCGTACATACCGTCTTCGGGTATGGGCGGTGGCAGCCACAGGGCGCCCCATGGAGAATTGGCACTGGTGCGCGTGTCTTCCCACACTTTTACTTGCGGTACATTGAATTCCACATTACCCGGACCGCGATACTTGTTCCAGGAAAAGTACAAACCGTTAACCTTGTCTACAGTAACGCGAGTAGGTGGTGAAGTCAGGCGACGTTCCAATATCGCTCGTGGGGAGATTGCCGCCACTGCCTCGGCTCCGCCAGTGAATTCAGCAAAGCGGCGCGCATCGGCAACGGGGTCATCCGGTGTAGGTAAGCCATCATCAGCAACGTGAGCTTGCAAGCGCAATGGCTCACCAACGCTTACGGTACGAAACTCATCACCCTGAACTGTGACAATCGGTGGAATATTGGCACGGGATTCAGGGCTGGATGTACCTGCGCCCAATGAACCGGTTTCCGAGGCGATGACCATATTATCCACCAGATAATCTGCCTTGAGTGTGGCATATGCCTTGCGCTCTTTGCCATTCACGTTGAGAGTCCAGACCAGCTCCCTGTCTCCCCAGTCGGCGGGCACAGTGACCTCAAATGTAAAGCGGTTGCGCCGCGGCAGAAAATGAGTAGGCTGACCACGATCCATTTCACCTGGAGAAAAGTAATTATTTTCTCCAATCGGCATATCAGGAGTCTCTTCCCAGTTTTCATTCATGTAGCCGAACATGAAGTTATAGGTGCCATCTTCATTGGGTCGCCAACCTTCAAATGCGGGTTCAACATGCTGACCTCGAGTATAGGTATCAGCCTGAACGCCAGCTACAGCGAATGTGGTCAGCAGAACAATGCTGATTAACTTGCGCAGATACTGCATCACTCTTCTGTCTCCTGTGCGGTGTCGAGGAGCGCAACTTCGTTACTTAATTCCCCTTCGTCTTCTTCAGCTATTGGTGCTACCAATGGTGCACCACAGAGCGGGCAACCAATGACATGGTCATTCGGACCGAGATCCAAAACCTCACGCCGATTGGCCATCTCTTCCATGAACTGCTCCTCATTCATTGTTACCCGAATACCGAGGTCGATAAACATGTTGGTGACAGAACGATTACCGGAACCCTGCCAATTGCGCGGGTCAGGCACATTTGGATTAGTCTCGGTATTATTCATATAACCAGTGATATGCAGGATCGTACCTTTCGGCAGCAAAGGTGCTGCATTGTTTTCATAGGCATAGCCTCTAACCCAGTTGTGGTCGTAGCCAACGCAGGACAGCGTTTCAATGGTGTAACCCCAGATCGCTTCCAGACACATGCGCTCGCCCGGGGCGTGCAAATGCGGCTCAAACGTGACGATCTTGGTGTGTTCCTGCAATACTGTGTAGGCATGCAGTTCTTGATCATTCTCATTGCCGGCAATGCTAATATCAACACCATTACCAAGGCCAAGAACTGCGCGCTGGTATTTGGGTTCATAGTCTTTCGGATGAAAGCGGAAACCGATTTCCAGATGGCCGGTAGTGTCCTTGCCGTTGGAATGCAGATGTACTGAATCCGAAACGATATAGCTGCCCGCTTTTAACAGGCGCCCACCATCAGGGTCGAAAATATCCGGATTTCGGCCTACTTCATGCACCGGCCAACTGGTACGAGACTCAGCAATGGAATCGCCGCTATCATCCAGCTGGGCAGTCGACCAGATCATGTGATGGAAGATATAGCGACCTCCAACAGTGTCACGACCCGTGCCAGCCTGAAAATCCACGTCGTTTACTTCGACGATTTCAACCGACTTCACATAGCGATCTTCATCAAGGCCTACCGGCACACGATCAATCTCTCCCCACCAGTCAGGCGTGCCTGCAAGTTTGGTGACATCATTTGTGCGCACAATCAGGTCTGGCTCGCCAGCGGTCCATTTAAGACTGTCATCAAAAACCAGTGGCTCAGGCGCATCTGCCGGATCGCCTTTGGCAGCGCCTGTGCGCGCCCAGGTAGAAATTGCGGCAATTTCTTCGTCAGACAAAGAAGGATCGTTCTTGTAATCCTGGATGCCAATATCTTTTTCCATATACCACGGAGGCATAGCGCCGGCACGGTCGCGCAAGCCAGTCTTGTATTCGATCAACCCGGCGAATGGAGCGACTTCATCGTAGGTCACTAATGACATCGGGCCAACACCACCAGCACGGTGACAGTTTTGGCAACTGCGCTGGAGTATGGGTTCGATATCCTTGTGAAATGTTACGGTCTCATCCTGCGCCTGGGCTGTCAGGGGCAGAAACATACTTAATAGACATAGTGGGGCAAGAAGTCGAATGACTTGGTTAAGCCGGTCAGTAGTCATAATCAGGCTCTCCGGGTAAGTTAACCAGACTGTAGCGCTGATCCGGCGCTGCAGAATTGTCACTTACGATTTGGCTTTATTGATTTTTGGGTCCTGGATGGCGGCATCCTGTCTCCACCGGGATAGCGATCATTCTAACCTATAAGCTGCCGCACTCAAAAACATGGTGAGATTGAGCCTATCTTATTGTTTTTAAATCGGTATTTAACTCCAGCACCACCAAATCGCAGACACAAAAAACCCGGGGCAAGCCCGGGTTTCATTTCGCTCACAGAAAGCCTTAACCAGCTTCGGCCGCGGCAAACTCTTGCTTTTCTTCGTCGGTAATTTCCTTGATGCTGAGCTTGATACGTCCTCTTGCATCCAGGTCAGTGACCTTAACAAGCACTTCTTCACCTTCCTTCATGTATTCGTTCACATTTTCTACTCGCTCCTGAGAGATCTGGGAAATATGTACGAGGCCATCCTTGCCAGGCAGGATAGTCACGAATGCGCCGAAATCGACGATGCGCGCCACCTTGCCCATATAAAGCCTGCCAATCTCTGCTTCTGCAGTAATCGCATTAACCATTTCCACAGCGGCATCGCGCGATTCGGCATCTTCGCCATAAATACGAACATTGCCATCATCATCGATGTCGACAGACGCACCAGTTTCTTCGGTGATGCCGCGAATTACCGCACCACCTTTTCCGATGACATCACGGATCTTGTCTGGATCGATTTTCAACATGGCCATAGCTGGTGCATTCTCGGAAACAGTTTCACGCGATGTGCTAATTACCGCATTCATCTCGCCCAGAATGTGCAGTCGTGCTGCATTAGCTTGTGCCAGTGCGATTTCCATGATTTCTTCGGTGATACCCTGAATCTTGATATCCATTTGCAGGGCAGTAACACCATTACTGGTACCAGCTACTTTGAAATCCATATCGCCCAGATGATCTTCATCGCCGAGGATATCGGTCAGAACTGCGAAACGTTCGCCTTCCTTGATCAGACCCATGGCAATACCGGCCACTGGTGCTGCCAAAGGCACGCCAGCGTCCATTAGTGCCAGCGAGCTGCCACATACACTGGCCATGGAACTGGAACCATTGGATTCAGTAATTTCAGACACTACACGGATCGCGTAGGGGAAATCTTCTTCGGCGGGCATCACAGCCATCACACCACGCTTGGCCAGTCGACCATGACCGATTTCACGACGCTTTGGTCCGCCCATAAAGCCTGCTTCGCCAACCGAGTAAGGAGGGAAATTATAATGCAGCATAAAGGCATCTTTCTTGGTGCCTTCCAGTCCCTCGATCATCTGTGAATCTCGAATCGCTCCCAGCGTAGTAACAACCAGGGCCTGGGTTTCGCCACGGGTAAATAGTGCAGAACCATGGGCCTTTGGTAACACACCAGTTTCTACTTCGATGGCACGCACAGTTTTGGTATCACGGCCATCGATGCGTGGATTGCCATCGAGGATGCGATTGCGTACGGTGCTTTTCTCGATTTTACCGAACAGCTCGCGTACGTCGCCTTCCGAAACGCCAGCCGCTTCATCAACCAGTTCCGCAACGGCCTGATCCTGTAGAGCACTGATAGCGTCATAACGCTTCATCTTCTCAGAGATTTGATAGGCCTCTGTAATGCCTGCGCCAAACTTGGCAGCGATAGCTTCTTTAAGCGAAGTATTTTCTGCAGCCGCTTCCCATTCCCAGGTTGGTTTGCCAGCTTCAGCTTTCAGCTCATTAATAGCATTGATCGCAACCTGCATTTCCTGGTGCGCAAAAAGTACCGCGCCCAGCATCTGATCTTCGCTTAGTTGCTTAGCTTCAGACTCCACCATTAATACTGCATCCTGCGTACCTGCAACGACCATGTCGAGCAGGGAAGTTTCCAGCATTTCGTTGGTTGGATTAAGCACGTAGCCTTTCTCGTTGTCATAACCCACTCGCGCTGCACCGATAGGGCCAGCAAAAGGAATACCCGAAATTGACAGGGCAGCCGAGGCGCCAATAAGGCCAGCGATATCAGGATCATTGTCCTTGTCTGCGGAAATTACAGTGACGATGACCTGCACTTCATTCATGAATCCCTTGGGAAACAGAGGGCGGATAGGTCGGTCAATCAATCGTGATGTCAGGGTTTCCTTTTCAGTAGGGCGCCCTTCTCGCTTGAAGAATCCACCAGGAATCTTGCCTACCGCGTAGGTTTTTTCCTGGTAATTGACTGTTAAGGGGAAGAAGTCTGCATTTGGGTTAGCCTGCTTGCGTCCTACGACAGTTGCTAGCACCTGGGTATTGCCCATGGTAACGACAACTGAGCCTGTTGCTTGTCTGGCAATCTTGCCTGTTTGCAGACTGACTGTCTGATCGCCGAACTGGAACGTCTTTGTTACTGGATTAAACATATTTATTCCTACTTTGTTATGCGACGCCAACTCATCAGGCGTCGCTGATTTCACTTACGATTTAAGCTCTGTATATCGACTATCGACGCAGACCAAGACGCTTGATCAGGTCCAGATAACGCTCTACGTTTTTGCGCTTCAGATAGTCGAGCAATTTGCGTCGGCTGTTCACCATGCGGATGAGGCCGCGACGCGAATGGTGATCGTGCACGTGCTCTTTAAAGTGAGCCTGCAAGTCATTGATGTTGGCAGTTAACAGGGCAACCTGGACCTCGGGTGAACCGGTGTCGCCTTCGCCCTGTGCGTATTCTTTAATAATTGATTCTTTCTGTTCAGCTGATAAAGCCATTTTCATTTCTCCAAATATGCGGTCAATGCCTGTTGTGCAAAGCCTTAATAGCGATACACAACGCCAAAAATCCATTTCACTCAGAATAACCACGCATATTGATAGTTATCTGAAGCATTCCTGATTTACTACGGTTAATTAAAGTCTGTTGTCGTATTGGTTAACTGACAATCAGACGCCTTGGAGCCACTCTGCCGTCATCGTCAATACAACCGATGCCGATGAACTCCTCTTCTTCATACAACCTGACCAGACCTTCTTCTGGCAGGTGTCTTACCAGCACTGCCTGGCCGTTCTTCACACAGCTGGCAGTGATGCTTGGTAATACTACTTCAGGCAAATCACCGATTGCCTCGTCCATGGGGACAAGATACTGATCAATGTGATCCATCCCGTGCAATTCTTTCTCCTGCATCAGAAAATCAATACTGACACAGTCTTCCTCGGTGAAACTCCCTGCTTCAGTTCGATGCAATGCGATAATATGCGCACCACACCCGAGAGCTTCCCCCAGGTCATCAGCAATGGTGCGAACATAGGTGCCTTTACTACAGGCTATATCCAGTTCCACTTCATCACCGGTAAATTCCAGCAATTCCAGATGATAGATTGTCACCGCGCGTGGCTGCCGTTCTATCGTCTGGCCTTTGCGTGCCAGCTTATACAGCGGAACGCCATCAACCTTTAAAGCTGAATGCATAGGTGGGAGCTGCTGGATCTCCCCCCTGAAACTATTCAGCGCTTCCTGTAATGCTTTTTCGGTCACTGCAAAATCAGTGCAGCTCTCGATTACAATCCCTTCGCTGTCTCCGCTATCCGTGCGCACACCAAGTTTGATGCGAGCCCGATAACGCTTATCGGAATCCAGCAAAAACTGGGACACCTTGGTTGCCTCACCCAGGCACAGAGGCAGAACCCCGGTTGCCAATGGATCAAGGCTGCCGGTATGGCCTGCCTTGTTGGCATCGAATAGGCGCTTAACCTGCTGCAACGCGCGATTCGAAGTGATTCCTGCAGACTTGTCCAGCACCACAATGCCGTTAACATGCCTGCCTTTATTACGGCGCTTTCCCAACGTATCTCCCCAAACTGCCCGCGATCAGGATTCGTGTTTCCGATCAGCGGCCAACGCATTGTCGATCAGTTCAGACAGATGCTGGCCACGTTGTACACTGCCGTCGTAATGAAACTTCAATTTGGGTACAGAGCGAATCTGTAACCGTTTGGCCAGGAGTGTTCGCAAAAACCCTGAGGCTTTATTCAAGGCCTTGAGGTTTTCATCGATCTCCAACTGGTCCAGACTCCCCGGCTCTGCCAGGGTGGACTGGTTTACATCACTATCATCGGTCAACGTATTCATCACTGTGACAAATACCCTGGCGTGGGAAAAATCTCGACTCACCTCGACACCAGTAACTGAAACCATACCAACACGCGGATCACTAACTTCCATCTGAATCAGAGTCGCCAGCTCGCGCTGAATCTGATCGGCGACCCGCTGCACTCTGGATGACATTTCAGACACTTGGAATCCTCCGCAAGAAAACCTTGTTAAAGGCTTCGCGCAACCTCGGTGGTCTCATATACCTCGATCTTGTCTCCTACTTGCACATCGTTGTAGTTACGTACACCGATGCCGCACTCCATACCGTTGCGAACTTCATTGGCGTCATCCTTGAAGCGGCGCAGGGATTCGAGTTCACCTTCGTAGATCACAACATTGTCGCGCAATACACGGATTGGCTTGCTACGGTAGACCGTGCCTTCGATCACCATGCTGCCAGCAATCTGGCCGAATTTGGGTGAGTTGAATACGTCGCGCACTTCGGCGATCCCGACAATCTCCTCGCGAATCTCCGGTGCCAGCATGCCGCCCATAATTGCTTTGGCGTCGTCTACTACATCATAAATCACGTTGTAGTAGCGCATCTGTAAGGCTTCGTTTTCAACGATATCGCGCGCAGTTTTGTCAGCGCGCACATTGAAACCAATGATCATGGCTTTTGAAGTTTGGGCCAGGTGAACATCAGTTTCTGATATACCTCCTACGCCAGCTCCAACTATATTTACTTCGACTTCATCGGTGCTCAATTTCTGTAATGAAGCCGTGATTGCTTCCAGTGATCCGCGCACGTCTGCCTTGAGTACGACATTAAAGACTCTGACATGTTCTTTACCAATGCCCGCAAACATGGAATCAACCAGGTTGGATTGCTGCTTGGCCTGCAGGTTGTCCTTGAGTCGGTTCTTTCTGAATTCGGCGACTTCGCGCGCTTTCTTCTCATCACTCACCACGACAAACTCATCGCCAGCTTCAGGCACGCCATTGAGACCCAGAATTTCCACCGGTATGGCAGGTCCTGCCGAATCAACGTTCTTGCCCAACTCATCGACCAGCGCACGTACCTTGCCATACTCATGGCCAACCAACACGATGTCTCCTTGCTGCAGCGTGCCATTTTGTACCAGCACTGTAGCAACAGGACCACGACCTTTATCGAGGCGCGATTCAATCACTACGCCCTGACCCGGCACATCGGTATAAGCCGTGAGTTCCAGTAGTTCTGCCTGTAATAAAATTGCTTCCAGCAGTTCATCGATGCCCTTGCCACTATGGGCAGAAACTTCAATAAACTGGGTATCGCCACCCCAATCGTCTGGAATCACTTCCATCGCTGAAAGCTCATTCTTGACGCGTTCCGGGTCGACGCCTTCCTTATCCATCTTGTTGATGGCAACCACCATTGGCACTTTCGCTGCCTTGGCGTGCTGCACAGCTTCTTCAGTTTGAGGCTTCACGCCGTCGTCGCCAGCTACTACCAGCACAATGACGTCGGTAGCCTTGGCGCCACGTGACCGCATGGCAGTAAATGCTGCGTGGCCAGGCGTATCGAGAAAACTGATCATGCCTTTATCTGTATTCACATGGTAAGCGCCAATGTGCTGGGTAATCCCGCCAGCCTCACCGGAGGCAACCTGTGACTTTCGAATATAATCCAGTAGCGATGTTTTACCATGGTCTACGTGACCCATAACTGTGACAACTGGCGCTCTGGAAACTTCTTTCTTGCCTACTTCGGCAGCAAGAGATTCGTATAGTTGTTCTTCAATGTGGTCATCGGAAACGAACTTGGCATTGTGGCCCATTTCTTCAATCAATAGTGTGGCCGTGTCCTGATCCAATACCTGATTGATAGTGGCCATTACACCCATGTTAAACAGTACCTTGACCACTTCCGCTGACTTGATAGACATCTGAGCCGCTATCTCACCCACGGTATTGGTTTCGCCAATCTTGATTTCTTTGGCAATAAACTCTGTTGGCTTCTCGAAAGCGTGCTGCTGGGCAGACATCTTTGCTTTGCTCTTGCGCGCTCCGGCACGGCGACGCCCACCGAGACCTTCAAGATCATCGCCTTCCAGCACGAAGTCATCATTGACATTGATATGCTTGGGAGGACGTTTGCTGGCTCGCGGTTTGCCACGAAGATTCGATTTGCGCTTCTCATCCTGATCATCGGCGTCTGATTTGGGTGCGGGTTTGCGCTTGGCGCCGACTTTCTCAGCCCGTGCCAGTTCAGCTTCGGCATCGGGTATATCTTTAACAACCTCTACTGCCGGACCTTCCGTCTTGGTCTTTTCGTCTTCAGCTTTTTCAGCAGTTTCCGATGCCTCGGCTTTGGCTTCCTGCTTGTCTTCCGCTGCCTCAGTAGCAGGCGCTTCGACTACCGCATCTTCGGTAGCTGCTTCCAGCTTTTCTTCTTCTGGTAATTCCTGCTCCGGTGCATCGTCTTCAATCGTGCTACGTTTTACATAGGTACGCTTTTTGCGCACTTCTACGTTTACGGTTTTACCACGCCCATGAGTAGACGCCGACTTCAAAGTAGCCAGTGTCTTGCGTTTCAGCGTAATCTTTTTTGGAGCAGCACCAGTTGCCTCGCGGTCGCCATGACTGCGACGCAAGAACAGCAACAAAGTGTTTTTGTCTTCGTTCGAGATCAGTTCATCTGCTTTGGTGTGGGGCAGGCCTGCCTCTTTCACCTGCGTTAGCAGCTTATCAACTGATACTCCGACAACGTCGGCCAATTCACTTATTGTTACATCTGCCATTCAAACAACTCCCATTTACCGCGCTTTCTTATTCCTCAAACCATGGGGCACGCGCGGTCATTATCAGCTTTCCAGCCTGCTCTTCATCCATGCCTTCTATTTCCATCAATTCATCGATGGACTGTTCGGCCAAATCTTCCATGTTGTGTATACCAAGCTTGGACATTGCCAGTGCCAGCTTGTCATTCATGCCTTCCATATTGAGCAGGTCGTCGGCAATATTCGCAGCCGACAAGTCTTCCTCAGACGCAATAGCCTGGGTTAGCAGGGCATCTTTTGCCCTGTTACGTAATTCATTAGCCACTTCTTCATCGAAACCCTCAATAGCGATGATTTCATCGAGAGGAACATAGGCAATTTCTTCGATGGAAGTGAAGCCTTCTTGTACCAGAACTTCACCAACATCTTCATCCACGTCCAGCTTTTCCACGAACATCTGGATAAAATTGCTAGCTTCCTGCTGCTGCTTCAATGCAGCATCTTCTTCGCTCATCACGTTAATGGTCCAGCCAGTCAATTCACTCGACAAGCGTACATTCTGACCATTGCGACCTATGGCTTGCGCCAGATTGTCCTCTTCAACAGCAATGTCCATCGTATGACTGTCTTCGTCCACAATGATTGACGCAACTTCGGCTGGCGACATGGAATTAATTACCAATTGCGCAGGGTTGTCATCCCAAAGAATGATATCAATGCGCTCATTGGCCAATTCGTTGGATACAACCTGCACCCGCGAACCGCGCATGCCGACACAAGCACCTACAGGGTCGATGCGGCCATCGTTGGTACTAACTACGATTTTGGCTCGCGAACCAGGATCTCGAGCTGCTGCCTTGATTTCAATAACTTCCTCTGAGATTTCTGGCACTTCGATTTTGAACAGCTCAATCAGCATGGCTGGTGATGTTCTGCTCAAAAACAACTGTGGTCCGCGCTGCTCTGAACGTACGTCAGTGAGCAATGCACGCATGCGATCGCCCATACGAAATGTTTCACGCGGGATCATCTGATCGCGTGGTAACAGTGCTTCTGCGTTATTGCCCAGATCTACGATGATATTGTCACGCGTTACTTTCTTGACCGTGCCTGCCACCAGTTCGCCAACCCGGTCTTCGTATTCTGCAATGACGATCTCTCTTTCGGCTTCGCGTACCTTTTGCACGATAACTTGCTTGGCGGTTTGTGCAGCAATACGACCGAACTCTACGTTGTCGATCTTTTCCTCATAGGTGTCACCTACAGCAAGGGACTCGTCCTTCTCAGCAGCCTGTTCAAGCGTGAACTGCGCGCCTTCCTCTTCATATTCTTCTTCATCGACAACGGTCCACACACGGAAAGTTTCGTACTCACCCGTTTCACGATCAACTGCAACTCGGCAATCGATTTCTTCGTCGTCATAAAGTTTTTTGGTCGCGGTAGCCAAAGCAGATTCAATCGCTTCGAAAATCACACCACGCGAAACGCCTTTCTCGTTAGAGACGGCATCTGCAACCATTAATATTTCTTTGCTCATCATAATCTTGTCACCATACTCAAAGCGTGCGGTTAACCATTAACCGGCTGAGTCTTGCTGCTCATAGACGATGTTTGCTTTTTCAATTTCAGTGTGCGGTATCTCATACAAAGTACCATCCACATCCAAACAAACTACGTTCTCCCTAACTTCCTGTATCTGGCCTTTGAATTTACGCCTACCTTCTATTGGTGTACGTGTTCTCAAATTCACCTGATTACCATTGAATTTGGCAAACTGCTCAGCTGTAAACAATGGCCTGTCCAAACCCGGAGATGAAACCTCAAGGGTATACTCACCGCCAATTGGCTCTTCAACATCGAGTATTGCGCTTACTTGACGACTGACTTTCTCGCAATCGTCAATATCAATGCCCTCGCTCGCATCGATATAGATTCGCAAGGTTGAAAACTTGCCCTGGCTCTGATGCTCAATACCCCACAACTCCACGCCAAGCGCTTCGATGGTCGGCTCGATCAGATCCTTTAACAGCGCAATGCTCTTTTTCACAGCCTCTTTGCAAATCCGCTACATACAAAAAATGGGCACAAGGCCCACTTTCAAAATCTCCTGGTATGGCTGTCACAGCCGGACCGGAGCTTGGCTAAACAAAAATCCGGACTGCAGTCTGGGTCCGGATCAAACTGGTAGCGATGGGATCGATGCTAAATCAATAGCACTCTCTCCTCGACTCGCTCATCGCCTGCAACGCGCTGTACGTTCGATTTGAACCTACGACCTCGTCGAGCGATG
>CAYOND010000022.1:16139-60092 GCA_964405225.1 uncultured Pseudohongiella sp. | reverse complement strand
TCCTTGCAGAGCTTTGTGTAGCAACACTTTTAATACACGTCACTATTGAGTGGGAATAGTTGTAGCGAACACGCACCATGAGAATCAACTACATCACTTTAGGCACCAATGATCGGCCGGCAGCCGAAGCTTTCTACGACCGACTTCTGGAAGGCAGCGAATTCGAAAAAATCTACAGCGAAGATCGCATGACCATGTGGGTCAGAGATGGCTTCATGTTTGCACTGGCTGAACCATTTGACGGCAACCCGGCCTCAACTGGTAATGGCTCCATGTTTGGTTTTCAGGTCGAGAGTGATGCAGAAGTAAATCGTCTCCATAAACTTGCACTGACTCTTGGTGGCAGTGATGAAGGCGAGCCGAGAGTTCGAAGCGAGCATCAATCGGCGTACGTGCGAGACCTCGATGGCAACAAGATTTGTTTCTACGCCTGAATCAATTCAGTTTTAACTTCACCCCTGAGTGACTTTTCCTATGTGGCATGCGTTAAAGGTCAAAGGAGTTCCCGTAGCTTCCTGGAGTTCCGCGCAGCCGCTGAATTTCAGACCCCAGTTTGTGACATTCTGCCTGCTTTGTATTGGCTTGATCATTTTCGGTATTGGCGAAGCCCTGTTGATTGCCGCTGGCGCAGGAGTGAGTCCCTGGACCGTTTTGTCCCAGGGCATCGCTCTGCGTACAAGCCTGAGTATCGGTTGGGCGACTTTTCTGATTTCAATACTTGTGCTGCTCCTCTGGATACCACTGCGCCAAAAACCAGGTCTTGGGACCATTATGAATGCCATACTGATTGCGGCAGCTCTGGAATTGTCACTCCCTTATCTTCCCCATCCGGAGGCTTATACTCTCAAATTGCTGGAGACGGTGGCCGGTATTCTGATGGTGGGTATTGGTAGCGGCATCTACCTGATTGCCAACCTGGGACCGGGTCCACGTGATGGATTGATGACAGGCTTGCAACGCGTCACCGGTTTTCCCATAGCCGGTGTGCGTACTTCCATCGAAATCACTGTGGTTGTACTGGGCTGGTTGCTTGGTGGTACTGTGGGGATGGGTACCGTATTGTTCGCCCTGGGTATTGGTCCGGCTGTTTCCGTGGGGCTTTATACAGTGGGTGCATTATCAAGCAATAAAAATTTGAACCTATGACAACGCCAACTGACGAATCAGACCTCGCGTTACATGAGCAATTCATGGCTGCGGCTCTTGACGAGGCGCAGAAGGCAATGTCTGTCGGAGAGGTTCCAGTGGGAGCCGTCGTCGTCCTGGACGGGTCAATTATCGCGCGCGGGCATAATGTCTCCATATCAATGCATGATCCAGCGGGTCATGCTGAAATTCGCGCGTTAAAAGCAGCAGCGGATGCGCTTGGCAATTATCGGTTACCGGGTTGCCGCTTATACGTGACGATTGAACCTTGCACCATGTGCGTGGGGGCAATGATCCACGCGCGCATTCAGACAGTGGTTTTTGGGGCAAGAGAACCCCGAGCGGGAGCTGTAGTCAGCGCGCATCAATTACTTGATTCAACTGCCTATAATCACAAAGTAGATTATCTGGCAGGCGTGTGTCAGGAGGCTTGCGCTGATCTGGTGCAAGGCTTCTTCAGGGCCAAGCGGCTTGCGAAAAAGTAAAGCTGGAGTAACATGCGCCAATAATTGGCGAATATCGAAGCCGGAGGCCCCACCAGAATCAGATGAACGGTGTTAAGTTTACAGCCCGTACCCTTGTCATCGCAGCATTAATTGCCGCGTTGTCAGGATGTGCGTCTGATTTGGGTCGTGCATACAAAGCTTACAGTGGGGAAGTACGTGACACTCTCCAGATTGCCGTCATTGAAGGTAGTGGCTATTTGCGTCGCGATCTTATCAATAACTATGTCGACAGCGTCAGATTTCTCGCCGTGGATGATATGCCCATAGAGAACCCTCAGTTACACCGGGTCGTTCATGTTGCTCCAGGGTACCACGACGTCCGTGTGTTTTTCTCATGGGACCTGGGTAGCCAACGTGGCTTGGCGCCCGCGCTGGTCAATTATGCTTCTACGCGCGAGACCATGAGTCGCACGCTGCGTTTTAATGCGCGCGCTGGTGGTCGTTACCTTGTCAGGGCCCAGCCCGTTTTCGATGCCGTTGAAAGGTCTATCACCAATCTTGATTATGTGGATTTTTGGATCGAGGATGCGCAGGGTAACGAAATTGTCTCGCGAGAAGAAGGTCGCTATAACCCTGAAAGCTGAATAATCCTTCCAGGTGTTCATTTTTGCCTGAAATTCAGCGGCAATTCCATTATCATTACGCCTCCAATCAGGAGCTGCCGATGGCGCTTCTGCCAACGTGCCAGGGAATTTAGATTCAATGCTAGTGAAGTTTGGGGCATCAGCCCTTTCCGTCTTCAAAACTTCCAAGTTGCTAGACAATCTCCAGGCTAAAATCCCGTCGATTACCGCTTGTTCTGCCCAGTATGTTCACCTGTTGGATAATACTGAGGAGCTAACCGGAGAGGCCATCGGTCATATCGATGGCTTGCTGGGGTACGGCGCCCCCCATCAGCCGTTGCCAGCGACTGCTTCGATTCCCCACCTGGTACGTGTTGTCACACCACGACCGGGCACAATATCTCCATGGTCCAGCAAAGCGACTGACATCTTCCATAATTGTGGTTTGCAATCCGTGCGCCGGGTTGAGCGCGGCGTTGTCTTTGAATTTCAGCTAGCCGAACAATTAAGTAAAGACGAAGTCGAAGTGGTCGAGTCTGTCATTCATGATCGCATGACCCAGGCTGTGTTGGACGACGTCGATGCTGCCTCTGCGTTGTTCCAGAACGCGGCACCGCAGCCCCTCAGTGCGGTTGATATAAAAGGTGGAGGACGCGCAGCACTCGAATCCGCAAATACTGCGCTGGGCCTGGCGCTGGCGGATGATGAAATCGACTATTTGTTCGAGCGATTTACTGAATTAAAGCGCAATCCCAATGATATTGAGCTGATGATGTTTGCCCAGGCGAACTCTGAGCACTGTCGACACAAGATTTTCAATGCCAGTTGGACAATCGACGGCGTAGACAAGGACGATTCGTTGTTTGGCATGATCAGACATACACATAAAGTGTCTCCTGAAGGAGTATTGTCAGCCTACGCTGACAACGCTGCAGTAATGGCAGGGCATGATAGCGAACGATTCTTTCCATCTCCTGAAAATCAAAGCTATGGTTTTCACACAGAACCAGTACATATCCTGATGAAGGTGGAAACTCACAATCATCCTACGGCCATCGCTCCTTTTCCGGGTGCTTCCACAGGCTCGGGTGGAGAAATTCGTGATGAGGGTGCCACAGGCACGGGTGCCAAACCCAAGGCCGGATTAACCGGATTTAGCGTATCCAATCTGAAAATACCGCAATTGCCTCAGCCCTGGGAGATGGACTTCGGCAAACCTGCCCATATCGCCTCGGCGCTGGATATTATGCTGGAAGGACCAATTGGTGGCGCCGCATTTAATAACGAATACGGCCGGCCCAATCTCTGTGGCTACTTCAGAACTTTCGAGATGTCCTACCCTGATGGCAACGGCGTTCATGCAACACGTGGCTATCATAAACCCATCATGATCGCTGGCGGTATTGGCAACATACGAGAGCAACATGTAACGAAGGGTGAAATCGCAACGGGTGCATGTCTTATTGTGCTTGGTGGACCAGCCATGCTGATCGGTCTTGGTGGCGGGGCAGCTTCTTCAGTCGCAGCGGGGCAGGGTAACCAGGATCTGGACTTCGCCTCAGTGCAGCGCGACAACGCCGAAATGGAACGTCGCTGCCAGGAGGTCATCGATCAATGCTGGCAGCGCGGCGCTGCAAACCCGATTGAATTCATTCACGATGTGGGAGCAGGCGGCCTGTCAAATGCCTTGCCGGAACTGGTCAAGGATGGTGGTCGGGGTGGCAGATTCGACTTACGCGCAATCCCCAATGCTGAGCCGCAGATGACTCCGCTCGAGATATGGTGTAACGAGGCTCAGGAACGTTATGTCCTCGCGGTGCTGGAAAAAGACCTGGAACAATTTGAGCAAATCTGTAGTCGCGAGCGATGCCCATTTGCAGTCGTTGGCCGTACTACTGATGAAAAGCATATTCGTCTATCAGACTCCGAATTTGGCAATGATCCTATCGACCTGCCTATGGATGTATTGTTTGGCAAGCCACCAAAAATGCATCGCACTGCGAACAGCGAGCCTGCGCTGGATACGAACTTTGATACATCTACTATTCAGATCGACCAGGCTATCGAAAGAGTCCTGTCGCTGCCTACAGTAGCGAGCAAAAGCTTTCTGATTACAATTGGTGACCGTACGATCACTGGTATGGTGGCTCGTGACCAGATGGTTGGACCCTGGCAGGTGCCGGTAGCCGATGCAGCGGTCACTACCACCTCATTCAATGGATATTGTGGCGAGGCGATGGCCATGGGCGAACGTACGCCACTGGCATTGCTCGATGCACCGGCTTCCGGCCGCATGGCGATCGGCGAGGCGGTGACCAATATTGCCTCCAGTGCTATCAGCAAAATCAGCGACATCAAGCTCTCGGCGAACTGGATGGTTGCTGCGGGTTATGAGAGTGAAGACCACAAGTTATTCGCCACAGTCGAGGCTGTGGCCAAAGAGTTGTGCCCGCAGTTGGGTATTTGTATACCGGTGGGCAAGGACTCCATGTCCATGCGCACTGTTTGGCAACAGGACGGAGCCGAGCACAGTAATACCGCGCCGCTGTCCCTGATCATTTCAGCCTTTGCGCCTGTTGTAGATGTACGGGCTACGACCACACCGGAGTTGCGCAAGAACGCCGGGGCTAATCTCTATTTACTGGACCTGGGATGTACCCGCAATCGCCTGGGCGGCTCGGCCCTGACACAGGTTTTCAATAAGTCCGGTGGGCAAGCGCCAGACCTGGATAAGCCAGAACTGCTGATAGCTTTCTTCCAGTTGATCCAGCAATGTCGGAGTGAGGGTCTGCTTGCTGCTTATCATGATCGCTCTGATGGAGGTTTGTTAACCACCTTGCTGGAGATGGCGTTCGTCAGTCATTGCGGGCTGCAAATTGAGCTGGGCACTGAGTTGGGAGAAGATCCAATTGCAGCACTGTTCACGGAAGAACTCGGTGCAGTGATTCAGGTAGAAGACGCGCATCTGGCAAAGGTGCAGAAGCTGGTCAGCGAGAAGGGTTTGGCTGCATATTTCCATCTTGTGGCAAGTATTCGCCCAGACAATCAGGTCATTATAAGTCGTGCGGGTGAGACACTTGTGCATAGCGATCGCACAGAGTTGCAGCGCATCTGGGCAGCCACCAGTTTTCATATGCAAAGCATCAGGGACAATTCTGATTGTGCGCGACAGGAATATGACCAACTTTTGGATGAGAACGATCCGGGCATGAGTGTGACGCTTGCCTTCGATGTAGATGAAAATATTGCGGCGCCCTATGTCAATGTCAATAAACAACCTCGAGTGGCTGTGCTGCGAGAGCAGGGCGTCAATGGGCAGGTTGAGATGGCAGCCGCTTTTACCCGTGCGCATTTCGACGCAGTCGATGTGCATATGACAGACCTGATCGAAGGCAGGGTCATGCTCGACGGATTCAATGTAGTCGTCGCATGCGGTGGTTTTTCCTATGGTGATGTGCTGGGCGCCGGTGGTGGCTGGGCCAAATCCATACTTTATAATGCTGAATTACGCCGGTCTTTTGAAAAATTCTTTCACAATCCTTCCACGCTTACTCTTGGTGTTTGCAATGGATGCCAGATGGTGTCGTTATTACAGGATCTGATTCCTGGTGCCGAGAATTGGCCGCGCTTTGTACGCAATCAGTCGGAACAATTCGAAGGCCGGGTAAGTCTGGTTAGTGTGACCGATTCACCATCAGCGTTTTTGCATGACATGCAGGGTTCACGTTTTCCAATCGCCGTTGCCCACGGTGAAGGCAAAGCCGAGTTTTTAAGTAGCGACGCGAAACAAAAACTGCAGGATACAAATGGCGTAATACTTAATTACGTAGACAACTACGGGCAGGTCACCGAAGCTTATCCGGCCAATCCAAATGGTTCGCCTGCAGGTATCGCTGGCGTTTGCAGTGCAGATGGGCGTGCGACAATCATGATGCCGCATCCTGAGCGCGTGTTTCGCGCCAGCCAGAATTCCTGGCACCCGGCTGAATGGCAGGAAGACGCACCCAGCATGCGATTATTTCGTAATGCCCGGCGCTGGCTGGACTAATCATGCCCGATTCCCACTTGTACAAGTTGGAAGTCTATATTCCTGACACGCATCTCGAACAGGTAAAGTCTGCAATGTTTGAGGCAGGGGCAGGGCGTGTAGGAGACTACGAATGCTGTGCCTGGCAAACTCAAGGCCAGGGCCAATACCGTCCGCTGGCAGGCGCCTCTCCCCACATCGGTGAGAGGGGCAGTATCGAAACTGTGGCAGAGTTCAAAGTGGAATTGGTGTGCGCCGCAGAGTTTGTCGAATCAGTGGTGCAGGCAATGAAATCTGCGCATCCATACGAAGAAGTGGCGTACTCCGTGATTGCACTGGAAAATATTTAACTGGATTCGCTATTGCTGATGAGGTGAGTAGTGACGTTATGCCCCTCGTGATGTTGTATATCGAACATGCGCACAGGAAACAGTTGGCGTCGCTGATCTTCGAAGAAGTGCTCGAGAGTACTTCGCACTACCTGAAAAGCAATCTCGTCCCACGGCACTTCGTCTTCCGCAAATAGACCAAGATCGCTCGTTTCTATGCCTGGGTCAAAATCGAGATGTGCCAGTTCGGCCCTGAAGAACATATACACTTGATTGATTGCAGGTAAGTTAAACAGTGTATACAAGCTATCTGGTTCAATTTTTACATCTGCGCCAGCTTCCTCCCGGGTTTCCCGAATCGCGCCTTGCAGGCTGGATTCGCCGTTTTCCATAAATCCTGCGGGTAAAGTCCATTTCCCGATGCGCGGTTGTATTGCGCGTTTGCACAACAATACCTTGCCTTCGTGCACAGGCACTGTACCAACTACATTCTTGGGGTTTTGATAGAAGACACTGTCGCAGTTATCACAGCAATGACGTTCTTTATCATCGCCCTCAGGGATGCGCAAAATGATTGGTGACGCGCAGAAATGGCAGTACTTCATGCAGATGCGGGTCAGCTCGAAAGCCGTCCAGTATTATTCAGGAACATCAAGTGTACTGTTTATAGCGGTTATGGAAAAGCGCTCATAGAGTTCACTATGAGCACCCCGACTAAATGCGATTGATCTCGCAGTGTAATCGAAAACGCTTGGAAGTCATGAAGGCCTCAATTTCTCGCAAACGCAATTCCAGGGAATTGTAGATATCTGTATATTCGGCTCGTGAGTAATATTTGCCGTTGCTCTGCGATTCCGCATTATCCTTCTCAGCGCCTTCGAATTCCATTTCGAACTCCATATGAGTTTCGTCGTCGTTGCGATATCCATTGCGTCTTTTACGGCTCATGCGTGCAGCATGACGGGCTTCGCGTTTTGCGCGACGCCTGCTGCGCCGCTCACTGCGGCTGGTAATTGGTGCGTCAGGATCCGGATCAAATACGAACATGGCGATCACATAAGCCAGCACCGAATATGGGCCAAAAACAAACAGGGACAATATGGTAACCAGGCGTACACTAAATGAACTGACTTCGAGGTATTCCGCCAGTCCCGAGCACACCCCTGCGATACGCTTGTCGCGTTCATTTTTGTAAATGGGTTTGCGGTAATTCAAGCGGCGAAAATGTTCTGCGGTTTTCGCGTTGTTAAAGTAATGCTTCATTCGATCTGGAGTAATGTCCTTGTCCAGGCAGAAGTACAACACAAAGTAGCCGATTATCAGTGTTGGCCAGGAAAGCACACAGATAATGAACACGATTCTGACCAACGCGGCTGGTACGTCGAGCCAGTCAGCAATTCCTGCACATACTCCCAGGGCACATCTGTTTTCGCTATTGAGTCGCAATCTATTTAGTCTCTGACTCATTTTGCTCTCTCCAGTCAGGCACTTCCGCATCAAGGATAGATTCAAGAATATCTATACGTTCTTTGAGGGATTCAGCCATTACTGCAAGTTCTTCCATGTTGTAATTCCCCTCAGGCTCAACTCTGACATGAGACTGACGTCGATCCTTGCGCAGCATGAATATCCAGAGGGTGATGGCACCCAGGGACATTGCGACTATAGATAATATGAAATCAAAGGCGCCCATGATTTAAACCTATTCTTTATTAAGTTTAGACTTCATTTCTTGCAGTTCTTTATCGATAGATTCCTGTTTCGCGAGTTCATCAAACTCACTCTTCAGGCCTCTCTGCTCGATATGGGCGCTGTCCATTTGACCTTCCATGAGATCTATTTTCTTTTCGTAATACTCAAATTTGTCCATGGCATTGTCAATAGTGTAGTTATGCAGCTGACGATTCACGTTGAGACGTGATTCTGTTGCCTTGGTGCGCATAACAATCGTTTTTTGACGTGCCCGGGCATCATTGAGCTTGGCCTGTAGCTGCTCAATCTCGACACTCAGTTTGTCCAGAGTCTCATCGAGCTTGACCAGGTCATTCTCTGTGATCTCGACGCTGGCGTTTATGTTGGATTTCTCCATCAATGCAGCCTTGGCAAGGTCTTCCCGACCTTTGGAAAGAGCTAACTCGGCTTTTTCTTCCCAGTCAGCGGCTTGCTTTTTCAATTGCTCGGAGCGGCGGGTCAGCGTCTTCTTCTCAGCGATTACCTTGGCGGTGCCGCTGCGAACTTCAACGAGAGTCTCCTCCATCTCCTGAATTACCATACGAATCATTTTTTCCGGATTCTCAGCCTTGTCCAGCAGGGCGCTGATATTGGAATTAATGATGTCTGACAATCGTGTAAATATACTCATTGCAGATACCTCAGATGTACCGGTTTTCAGTTCCAACCGACAAATTATTCGGTTTGCATTACTAGGAGCAGATAGCGTGCCAACCTGAAAATAAATCTTAACTCATTGATATATGTAGATATTAAAATTGAAGCCCTGGCTTTTCACGCCTTATAGATAGCTAAAACCCTTAACAAGTGGTAATTTTCGCTATCAATTTTATAGCTCCGATGAAAGAGCCGGGGAGCAAGCCCGGCACTGGCTTCTGGGAAACATCTAACTAGCTGAAAAATAAGTAAAAATGTCCAATAAGCAAGCAGCACCCAGAATGATCGGGGAGTCCGCCAGTTTCCTGGAGATGCAGGAGCATATCTCATTGGTCGCACCGCTGAACAAGCCGGTGCTGATAGTGGGTGAGCGCGGCACCGGTAAGGAACTGGTGGCGGCACGCTTGCACTATTTATCCCAGCGTTGGGAGCAGAGCTTCCTCAAGATCAATTGCGCAGCAATGAATGAGTCACTGCTGGAAGCCCAACTGTTCGGGCACGAAGCGGGTGCCTTTACCGGCGCTACCAAACAGCGTCTGGGATTCTTCGAGCGCGCTGATGGCGGCACGCTGTTTCTGGACGAGTTGGCAAACACAGCGATGCCCGTGCAGGAAAAAATTCTAAGGGTAATCGAGTACGGGGAGTTTGAACGACTCGGTGGCAATGAAACTATCTCGGTCGATGTCAGGTTACTTGCGGCAACCAATGAAGACCTTCCGCAACTCGCCCGCGAGAGGAAATTCAGGGAAGACTTGCTGGATCGTCTGGCATTTGATGTCGTGACGCTGCCACCGTTGCGAGAGAGGCAGGAAGACATCATGGTGCTGGCTGAACACTTTGCTGTGGGTATGGTGAAAGAAATGGGTGGTGAGTTTTTTGCCGGGTTTTCCGACAAGGTGGAAAAGCAGATCACCAAATACGGCTGGCCAGGGAATATCAGGGAATTGAAGAACGTTATCGAGCGCGCGGTTTATCAAAACGGCGATGGTCATATTACAGAATTGGTATTCAACCCGTTCGATTCACCCTACAGGCCGCAGAGAGGGCAGGGTGGAGAAGACTCTGAAGCACATGCAAAGTCGCCAATGGCTGCTCCAACGGAGGCTTATGACTTCAAGCAGGAGATTCAGGATTACGAGATTCGTCTCCTGCAACAAGCCATGGAACAAAGCCAGTTTAATCAGAAGAAAGCCGCCGAGTTTCTCAACCTGAGCTACCATCAATTGCGCGGTTATTTACGCAAATACGATTTGCTCAATTAACTTAATTCAGGGGTCAGAGTAAAAATACAGTACTGTATTTTTACTCTGACCCCTAAATTTCTGACCCCTGAATTTTCTCAGACTCCCATATTCTGCTGCTAGTCTTGCATGGCCTCGTAGACTACGCGTTGTGCAACATTGTTATTAAATGATGCGCGTGGCCCACCCCATTTCTGTTCCATATAGATCATGTAAAAGTCATTCTCACGATCTACAACAAAGATTGTGCCGCCAATGCCGCGCCAGCCAAAATTATGAGGACCATTGGCATCATCAGTGGTTGGTTGCAGATGAAACCCAAGGCCCCAATCACCGGTGTTGCCGTAAAAGAAATATTCGCGAGAAACATCGTCGCCAATACGTGGTTCCAACATGAGATCGAGGGTTTCTTCTTCGATGATACGTTCACCGCGATATTCACCGCCATTGAGCAGCATCTCGGCAAAGCGCACATAATCTTCCGTGGTTGAATTAAGCCCGCCACCACCAGATAGCATCTTGCGCGGGATTGTATTGTCCGTCATGGCATCCCCGTAAATGGGCTCTGCGATGCGGAAAGCCTTGCTCTTGGGCACCCAGAAGGTGGTTTCATCCATGCCCAGTGGCATGAAAATGCGTTCCTCCAGCACGGCATCCAGAGTCTTGCCGCCAGCCACTTCGAGGACGCGACCAAGAATGTCGGTAGAGTGACCGTAATGCCAGGCTGTGCCAGGTTCAAAGTAAACAGGTAGTTCACCCAGTTTGGCAGCGAAGTCGGCTAACAACATGTCGCCGGACAGGTCGGCCGCATACTGCTGGCCCAATGCGCTGTCAGGGGAGAATATAGCCTGGATGATGCCAGACTCATGAGTCAGCAGGTTTGCAATGGTCATGCTGTTCTCGGCCGGACTGATCGCACCAGTGGCGGGATCAGATACCTGCAGGTCAGCGAATTCAGGAATATATTTCTCTACCGGGTCATCAAGATCAATCATGCCATCTTCCACCATGGTCATGATGGCGACGCTGATGATGGGCTTGGTCATGGAATAAATACGGAATATGGTGTCCTGGTTGATCGGATCATCGCTGCCTGGAGCGCGATAGCCAACCGATTCGAGCACGCCAACGCCCTCACTATTGCCAACCAGGATTAATGCTCCAGGTAATGTGCCTTCATCCACGGCAACCTGCATTTGTGCTTTGATATTCTCGATCTCGGCCTGGTCTATACCAAAATTGGTCGAATGAATTTTCTTGATGGAACTCGTGGAGCTCGCACCTTCGTGATGGTCAGCATAGCTGACTGTTGCCAACAGCAAGCTGAGTGAAATGAGTGCCGCATAGAGCCGTGTGTATGTCCTGGTCATCGTGAAACCTCTGGTGTGTGCTGTTTATTCCCGGGGCTGGGAATGCAAGTATCTGATTATTATGCTTTAAAGTGTGACTTTTAGTCCTGATTTAGCTACTAATGGTCGCAACCGGGTTTGATAGTAGCCGATTACCTCATCGACCTGAAAGTCTGCTGGCATTTTGGCTACACTAATTAATCGAAAATTATGACCATGATGCGACGAGGGGGTCAGAGATGCGCGTTCCAATATCGATAATTGCCTTCGCGTTTACAGTTAGCGCCAATGCACAGCCGGTACCTGCGGTCGCCCATGGCGTGCGCAATGATCTACCCCGGCCTTATGACACACAGCGAGACTGGGGTGAATTGCCCGCCAATACTCAGGCCTGGGCTGCAGTGACAGCCGTTGAACCATCACCCGATGGACAGTTTATCTATGTGGTGCATCGTTGTTTTGAGAATAGCTGTGCTGATCGAGTGGAAGATCCCATTCTGAAATTCGATTCCGCCGGAAACTTGCTGGCCAGTTTTGGCAGTGGTTTGTTCCTGTTTCCGCATGGCGCCACTGTCGATCACGAAGGCAATCTCTGGGTTACGGATGCCAGAGGTGACGGCACCATTGGCCATCAGGTGTTCAAGTTCAGCCCTGTGGGTGAGATCTTGCTGACGCTTGGTCAGCGTGGGGAAGGTGGATCTGGCAGTGAGTTGCTGTTTGCACCAAACGATGTGGTACTTGATCCTGATGATGGGGATATTTTCGTGGCCGAGAGTCATCGCGGGGGCATGAACAATCGCATCGTGCATTACGACCGTAACGGTCGTTTTATCAAACAGTGGGGTAGCAAGGGCTCGGCGCCTGGGCAACTGAGCGAGCCCCATACGATTGCCATGGATTCACGCGGACGTTTATTTGTCGGAGACAGAGAAAACAATCGCATCCAGATTTTTTCACAGGAAGGCGAGCTGATTGATGAGTGGCGTCAGTTTGGCCGCCCCAGTGGCATTTTTATTACGCCAGACGACACACTCTTTGTTGCCGATTCGGAGTCAGGGCCTGATACAGGGGCAGGGGAACTCACAGGCATCATGAAAGGCATTCGCATCGGCTCAGCAGTAGATGGGCAGGTCCATGCTTTTATCGAAGATATGGAGCCCTTGACTGACCCTCATTCAGGTGCGGAAGGCGTGGGTGTGGACGCCGCTGGCAACGTTTATGGTGCCGTGGTACGGCGTCGCATGCTTGAGCGGCATGTATTGCGCGAAAACTAATCAAAGTCTCGTATCAGTGATTTGGTAACATCTTCCGGCAGCGGATCGTTTGCATGCTGATAGTTGAGGTGCTCACTGTGGATTGCCCATTTTGCGCCATTTTTTGCTGCATCGATCATTTCATTGGTAAATTCAAAGCGCAAAAAATGCACTGAAGAGGTTTTCTCATCTGTTGAGCGCGGCAAGTCTTCATTGGCAATCGGATAGACCGGATCAAAACCTTCTATCTGGATTGAAATCAGTTCTTCAATGCCGATCAATTGTGACAAGCGTTCCTTGCGAATTGCTTCATCTGGATACTCCAGCATGCAGGTTACTTTCAGGTTTTTACCGTCTGGAATTAGCGGATTGTACGCTTCGAGTTCTTCTTCAAGGTCTTTGGGGTCACGAATCTTCTCAGCACGGATCAATTCCAGTACCTGGTAACGCATAACCATATAATCTTCGAAATGCAACATCGCGTTGGGGCCAAGCGGTACGCGGCGGGTTTGCTTGTGTTCCATGATCGCCTGCCTTATTGCAGGGCGCTGGGCTTCATAGGCTTCAATTGACATCAAATCTGCCATACTGAGTTTTTTCATTGCTGTGTCTACCTGTGTCGAATTCATCATAGGTTTATTCACCTGGGGCCTCATTCAAATGTCGTAAGCGAGGCGCATAAGATCAATTGGATGAATGGCTTCCTGATCATTATCCAGATTATTCTCGATGTGCCTGCCAGCAACAGGGCAGTCACTGCCATAAAAATCCGGTTCATCATTTTTAATCTGGCGCACAATGGGGGCGGCGATCTTGTTGGCAAATTTCATCGTTTCACTTTTCACACCATAGGTGCCATCGTGGCCAGAGCAGCGCTCTATATTTTTAACGCTAGTATCAGGAATTAATTCCAGCACCTGACGCGTGCGGGGTCCGATGTTTTGTACTCGCTGATGACAAGCCACGTGGTAACTGACATTGCCAAGGGGTTTTTTGAATTCAAGGTTGAGTTCGCCTTCCTTATGTAGCTTGTGCAGAAACTCGAAAGGGTCGCGGAAAGCTTTGCCGACGGCGATGACTTTTTCATCATCCGGATACATCAACGGTAGTTCCTGTTTGAACATCAAAACACAGGAAGGCACTGCAGCTACCAGTTCATAGCCTTTTTTAACCAGGTCATGAAGGATTGGTATGTTTTCATTTTTGAGTTTTTCAACAGTCTTCAGGTCGCCGAGCTCCAGTTTCGGCATGCCGCAGCAGTGTTCACGTACGGGCAATACCACTTCTACATTGTTATGCTCCAAAACCTTGATGACACTGTCGGCAATGTCCGGTTCGTTGTAGTTGCAGTAACAAGTAGTAAAGAGCGCAACCTTGTATTTGCTTGATGACGCAGCCTTTGCACTATTGGGATCAAAAGTCTTTACAGCCTGTTCCTTGCGCGCTGTATGTCTCTGGTAGCGTGGAAGTTTGGCATCTTTGTGAATGCCCAGTGTCTTGTCCAGCATGTCGCGTATGACACCATTATTGTTTCCCCCATTGACCAGTGAATTGATCACCGGCTTGGCTGCCAGTTTTCCCACCATGTCTGTACTGGTGATCAAGTTGTCACGAAATTTGGTATCGCCTTTTTTGAACTTCACAGCTTTGGCGCGCAACATGAGGTGTGGAAAGTCAACGTTCCATTCATGGGGTGGAACATAGGGGCATTTGGTCAGATAACACAAATCGCAGAGATAACATTGATCGACAACTTTGGTGTAGTCGGCAACATCAACGCCGTCCACTTCCATCGTCTCGCTCTCATCCACCAGGTCAAACAAAGTGGGGAATGCATTGCACAGGCTCACGCAGCGTCTGCAGCCATGACAGATGTCATAGACGCGTTCGAGTTCCTTGTTAAGTGCGGTTTCGTCCCAGAACTCTGGATCATTCTGATTCAGTGGGTGTCTGGTAGGCGCGTCTAGACCACCTTCTCTGCCGGACTCGGCCATCGGGATGCTCCTGTGAATAGTCTTGGGGTTGGGGAACGCTACCGCCAGAATTGACGGTAGCGCTGTTCCGGTTCAAAACAGAACCTGTTCCGGATTAGTCGTTCAGTGCATCCAACGCCTTCTGGAAGCGATTGGCGTGTGAGCGTTCGGCTTTTGCCAGGGTTTCCATCCAGTCAGCGATTTCATCAAAGCCTTCGTCACGCGCGTCTTTCGCCATGCCCGGATACATGTCGGTGTATTCGTGCGTCTCGCCTGCAACGGCTGACTTCAGGTTGTCTTCGGTTCCACCGATTGGCAGACCAGTGGCCGGATCGCCTACTTCTTCAAGATATTCAAGGTGACCGTGTGCGTGGCCAGTTTCGCCTTCTGCAGTTGAGCGGAACAAGGCAGAAACATCGTTATATCCTTCCACGTCTGCTTTCTGGGCGAAGTAAAGGTAGCGGCGATTTGCCTGGGACTCACCGGCGAATGCGGCTTTCAGATTTTCTTCAGTCTTGGATCCTTTCAATGACATGTAATTTCTCCTGTTACAAAATCTCTAAGGTATTCTAGGTTAACGTATAAACGCGTCAGATGGATGACCGCTTGTAGTAGCCACACTAAGGCAAATCACTTATCAAATCTAATTGATTTTTCGTAATGCCTTGATCGTTTTTTTCGATTATCATTTGAGGCCATGAATCCTTCATTCAAACAGTTGAAATATCTCTGCGCAGTGGCTGAACACCGCCATTTCAGTAAGGCGGCCGATGCCTGCCATGTTACGCAATCCACCCTCAGCGCTGCCATTCAGGAACTCGAGTCCCAGCTAGGTGTGGTGATTTTCGAGCGTAGCCGCAAATCTGTGCTGGTTACGCCCCTGGGGGAGCGCCTTATCAGGCAGGCTCAGAACATTCTGGGTGAGGTGGAAGATTTTGTAGGCTTGGCAAAATCTCACGAAGAAGCACTGTCAGGTGAGATTCGCCTTGGCGTAATCCCTACTATCGGGCCATTTTTGCTGCCTCCGATTCTTTCTGATCTGCGCAAGGAGTACAGCAAACTCAAGCTATACCTGAAAGAAGAGTTGAGCGCACAGTTAGCACAACAGTTGTTACAGGGGCAGCTCGACTTGATCATCCTTGCCTTTCCTTATCCCCTGAGCGATGTGGAAACTGTCAGTTTGTTTACTGACGAATTTCAACTCTGCCTGCCACATGGTCACCAGTTGGAAAAAGCTGACATGGTCAAGCATCAACAGCTGCGCGGCGAAAAGCTTCTGCTTCTGGAAGAGGGGCATTGCCTGAGGGATCATGCGCTTGAAGCCTGCAAACTGGATAAGGCAGATACTGACCTGGTATACCAGGGAACGAGTTTGCATACGTTAGTGCAGATGGTAGCAAATGGCCTCGGCATTACCTTGTTACCGCAGATAGCCATCGATGCAGACATCGTAGGTGACACAGACCTCCAGTTGCGTCGATTTGGCAATGAGAAAGTAAGTCGTGAGATCGGCATGGCGTGGCGCAAATCTGATCCGCGCAAAGAAGATTATTTGTTGTTGCGCGACTTTATTAAAGCCAGGGTTAATTTGAAACAATCGAATTGATTGTTGATTGAAGGTGAGGGAGTACCTCTGCTTCAAACCAGGGGTTGCGCTTCAGCCAGATGCGATTGCGTGGCGAAGGATGTGGCAGAACATAGATGGCGGGTGCGAATTCCTGCCAATGCAGCACCCTCTCGGTTAATGTGACAAAGTTGTCGGTAAGATAATGAGATCGTGCATACTGCCCAATTAGCAGTGTGCATTGAATATTGGGTAACAGCGCCATGATCTTTTCGTGCCAGGTTGCTGCGCATTCACTGCGTGGAGGCAAATCTCCGGATTTTCCTTTACCTGGATAACAAAAACCCATGGGAACAATGGCAAGAAGTGATTCATCATAAAAAGTGGTCGAGTCCAATTGTAGCCAGTCACGCAATTTGTCACCGCTGGGGTCATTCCAGGGTATGCCACTGGCATGAACGCGTGTTCCTGGAGCCTGGCCGACTATGAGGATTTTCGCGCTCGCGCTGGCTCTTAACACGGGGTTCGGTGCTGGAATCGAGCCTTCGCTCAGACTGCATTGGCGAATTTCCCGCAGCAGTTCATCAAGATTGCTTGCCAAAATTTCAACCATGAAACCAGTATAACAACTGACAAGAGCACAACAGGTAAATAAATTGCGCGTCTACGCTGTATCAGACATACATGTGGATTACCCGGAAAACATGCAATGGGTTGAAGCCCTGGATGTGGATGAATACCAGAATGATATTCTTATCCTGGCTGGGGATGTAAGCGATGATCTCGCCCGCCTGGGGGCTGCATTTGAATTGCTGGCAGCGAAATTTTCGGCTGTGCTGTTTGTGCCTGGTAATCATGAGCTCTGGGTCGATGGTGAGCAATATGACTGCTCGCTTGAGAAGCTGGAAGCGATAAACGCTTTATGCGATTCAGCAGGGATAGTGCGCAGCAGAACAACCATAAATGGAATTAATTTTGTGCCGCTGATGAGTTGGTACGATTTTAGTTTCGGTGAGCCCAGCAGGCGTATTCGTCGCGCCTGGCGAGACTTCAAGTCCTGTAGCTGGCCTGCAAGGCTGAGCAGTGAGTACGAGATTACCAGCCATTTTCTGGCGATGAACACGCCACATCTCAAAGCAGTAGATAATTTCACAATAAGCTATTCACATTTTCTACCAAGAATAGATGTTATGCCATCAAGAATTCCCGAAGAGCGCCGCAATGTCTATCCCGTACTTGGTAGCGATAGGTTGGGGCAGCAATTGCAGCAACTCAAACCGGATATCCATGTGTATGGACACAGCCATGTTAATCAGGCTATCGAACTGGATGATGTGATGTATGTAAATAATGCTTTCGCATATCCGGGCGAGGGGCGTATATCACGCAAGCAGCTATACTGCGTTTTTGAGTTGGATGCGCAATTGTGAGCCTGGGACTAACGACAAATGAAGTACATCTCTGGTTTGCCAGCGCTGCTGATTTCTCCCTGCCAGATTTGGCTGAACAACATTTGTCATGGTTATCCGAGGCCGAGCAGCAGCAGTTTCAGCGTTATCACTTCGACAGGCATCGACTACAGATGCTGTTGTCCAGGATACTGATGCGCAAAGTGCTCTCACAGTATCTGGATCTCGCTCCTGAAGAGCTTGAATTTGACAGCGGCCCGCATGGCAAGCCCTCGCTTGTGATTGGTTCAGATTTGCAACCCCTTCATTTTAATCTTTCCCATTCATCCGGGCAGGTTGTTCTGGCTGTAACCCGTCATGAAGAAACTGGAATCGACATCGAGGACTGCAGGAAGATCCGGCGCGTTGAAGGTCTGGCGCGCAGAAATTTTACTGAAGCCGAGTTTGCCAATGTGTGCTCGGGGGATGCTGAAAATGGATTACAGGCCTTCTATAAAATCTGGACACTGAAAGAGGCCTATATTAAGGCGCGTGGATTTGGGTTGATTTTGCCATTGCAGGAATTTGAATTCAGTTTCCCAGCGCGCAACCAGATAGCCGTAGAGTTTTTAGCCTCGTTGGAGGATCGGTCTGGTAGCTGGCAATTCTGGCACACCCGGATGGATGCGGCATTTCATCTGGCCCTAGGCATTAAATCTGGCGCGAAAGATGCAATTTCACGATTGGTGGCGTGGCGTATGTCTGCACTCGATCAGTTTTCCCGGGAGCGTTTGGAGTTTACCGCCAGCCAGGGCGCACTGCTTCACAGTAAGTCTTCCGAATAATCCGGTTCAGCCTGCCACATTCTGACTGTGCGTATTACATTGTCTTTGATCTGCACGATTTCCGCATAGTATCCATTGAGGTTTATCCCGACCGAAGACTCGGGAATCGACTGTAAAATTTCCATAAGCAGCCCGTTAAGTGTATTGGCGCCGCCTCCTTCCAGTTCCCATGAGAGCACTCGATTAATATCCCGAATACTGGCCGAGCCATCGATCAGGTATGTGCCGTCGCCCTGTGCATGAATTTCGCGACTATTGGTGGCAAGGTCAGTAGTGAACTCCCCGACAATTTCTTCCAGTATGTCTTCCAGTGTCACCAGGCCGCGCACGGCACCATACTCGTTAACCGCGACTGCCATGCGCATTTTCTTTTTCTGGAAATTGTATAGCTGAGTATGTAGCGGTGTAGTCTCGGGTATAAAGTAGACTTCGCTGGTCTCGGCAATGATGGCTGCCTTGTTCAAGGTCTCGGCTTTCAGAAGCTTGCCGGTGCTGCGCATATGCAAGATGCCAATGATGTTATCGATATCGCCTCTCCAGACAGGGATCCGCGTGTGGTGACTGCTGGAGATCTGGTCGAGAATATCGCCCATGTCATCTTCAATATCGATGCCGACGATATCATTCTTGGGAACCATGATTTGATCGATGCTGACTTTTTCCAAATCGAGAATATTCAACAGCATGCCGTGGCGCCGTTTGGGAATGCGCTCACTGGACTCATATACGATCGTGCGTAATTCCTCTGGTGTCAGTTGCTGTGCGTTGGGGTCGTTTTCCATGGCTATGCCAAACATTCGTACCAGGCCGTTGGAAACAAAATTTACTATCCACACTACCGGGTAAAGAATTTTCAGCAGCAAGCCCAGCACCAGACTGGATGGATAGGCAATCTTTTCCGGATGTAGCGCGGCAATAGTCTTGGGGGTGACTTCAGCAAAGATCAGTACAATTAATGTAAGTACTACAGCCGTTGCTAAAGGTGACGGGTCTCCCAAAATAAGAATTGCAATCGAAGTGGCAATCGACGCTGCCAGGAAGTTTACAAAATTATTCCCGATAAGGATCACGCCGATAAGTTTGTCCGGAGTTTCGAGTAATTTGCTCGCACGAGTCGCGCCCGGGTGCTTGTTGCGACGCAAATGTCGCAGGCGGTATCGGTTCAGACTCATCATGCCTGTTTCAGAAGAGGAGAAATAGGCAGACGCCAGAATGAGTGCGAAGAAGAGGATTATGAGTGACGCCAACGAAGGCTCATCGGAATTCATATTTTAGTAGTATCAGTAAACGATCGGTTCTGGTCAGACAAGCACATATTCCAACGCAAATTTGGATCCGTAAAAACCTACCAGCAGGAGTGTGAAGCCGGCGAGTGTCCAGCGTATGGCTGTGGTACCGCGCCAACCCAATTGATAGCGGCCCCACAAAAGAATAGCGAATACCACCCAGGACAATAACGAGAAGAAAGTCTTGTGGACTATGCCATCCACATTCCAGATGTCATCAATAAACACAAAGCCGGCGATTATGCCGAGAGAGAGCAGAATCTGCCCGACCCATAGTAATTCAAACAGAAATGCTTCCATGTCCTGCAAGGGCGGAAATCTGCCCAGTACGCCGCCGGCATGTCCGGTCTTCAGTTGATGATTCTGGTAGGCGAGAAATAGCGCCTGCAGTGCGGCGATGGTGATGAAGCTGTAAGCCAATATGGAAATCAGAATGTGCAAAGCCATTCCCAAGCTGAGGCTGGTAGGTGGATAGTCGCTATTGATAGTCAGCGAAACCAGAATGCTGATGATGGCCAGTGGGAATAGTCCCAGGAATAAATTTTCCAGGGGTTTGCGCAGGCTGCTTATTAACACAAGGAGTGAGATTGACACGGTAATCAGGGTGCTGATTTCCGCGATACCGAAATGATAACCGGTTGTTGTCCGTATCACGCCCCAGGCGCTGATGGCATGGGCAAACACCGCCATACCCCCAAACAGGAAGACTTTGTGGCGCAAATCAGTACTGCGGCTAAAGTTCACACCCTGGAAGATTGAGCCCAGCAGATAGAAAAGAACGGCAAAAAGGCCTGAAATGACAGTCACTTGCATTCGCTAATCAGAGAAGAATCAAGCCCAAAAGTGTCGCACAAAGGCTGTAGGGGTTGAAGTCCTTTTTTCTGGCCTCGTGCATTCGCTATACTCACGCCTCTTCCGCGGGACTCTGTTGTGCATCTTCAACGGGTGATCGAGAGTCGACGTGGCAATCCAGAATCTTATGAAGACGGCATACTATGTTCGATAGTTTGACAGAACGACTCTCTGGCACCCTGCGTAAACTTAGCGGCAAGGCCACTCTTACCGAATCCAATATTGAGGAAGCGCTCCGCGAGGTCCGGCGAGCCTTACTGGAAGCGGATGTTGCGCTGCCAGTTGTCAAAGACTTCGTGGAACGCGTGAGTCAACGTGCTGTAGGTCAGGAAGTCTCAAAGAGCCTTTCACCTGGCCAGGCTTTCATCAAAATAGTGCAGGCGGAACTGGAAGCATTGATGGGTTCAGCCAACGCTGAACTCGATCTCAAAGCGGTGCCCCCGGCCATTGTATTGATGGCGGGTCTGCAGGGTGCAGGTAAGACCACCACAGTAGCCAAGTTGTCACACTGGCTGAAAACCAAACAGAAAAAATCGGTCATGGTTGTCAGCGCCGACGTTTATCGTCCAGCAGCTATCAAGCAACTCGAAACACTCGCCGGTGAAGTTGGCGTCGAGTTTTTTGCCAGCGACAATGCCCAATCTCCAGCAGATATCGCCAAAGCTGCAGTCAGGGAGGCCAAGAACAGGTTCATCGATGTATTGCTGGTGGATACAGCGGGCCGACTGGCAATCGATCAGGCGATGATGGATGAGATCCGTTCATTGCATGAGATTCTCAATCCGGTTGAAACCTTGTTTGTCGTTGATGCCATGACAGGTCAGGATGCTGCGACCACTGCCAAGGCATTCAATGATGCGTTACCGCTCACCGGTGTGGTGCTAACCAAAGCCGATGGTGACGCCAGAGGTGGTGCGGCCCTGTCGGTGCGCCATGTTACGGGCAAACCAATCAAGTTTATCGGCATGGGCGAGAAGTTCGAGGCGTTGGAGCCTTTCTATCCCGATCGAATTGCTTCACGCATCCTGGGTATGGGCGATGTGCTGTCGTTGATCGAAGAAGCCGAAGCCAAGGTCGACAAGCAACAAGCCGAAAAGCTGGCACGGAAAATCAAGAAGGGCAAAGGCTTTGACCTGGAAGATTTCAAGGAACAGCTCAAACAAATGCAGAATATGGGCGGTGTGGCCAGCATCATGGACAAGATGCCGGGGATGGGAGCGTTGCCACCCGGTGCCATGAGCCAGGTGGACGATTCACAATTTCGCCGTATGGAGGCCATAATCAATTCCATGACCATGCGTGAGCGGGTTAACCCACAGATCCTCAATGGTTCGCGCAAGCGCCGTATCACTCTCGGCTCGGGCACGCAGATTCAGGACCTCAATCGGCTGCTCAAACAGCACAAGCAAATGCAGAAGATGATGAAGAAGATGCAAGGCGGTGGCATGGCCAATCTGATGCGCGGGCTGGGAGGCATGCAGGGAGGCGGAGGTATGCCTGGTGGGGGAATGGGCGGTGGCAGAGGCCCGATGCCGCCTTTTTCCTGAGGCGCGAGCGCTCTTGCGGCTGCCTGCAAACCCCAGAAATACCTACGTATTTTGCTGAATATCGGCTTCCAATACCCGGGTAATTAACATAGAATACCCGCCTTTTTACCCGGGGTACTGGTCGTGCGCTTTCAACCGCCCGTAAGCCCCCGTAATTCATAGAGTTTTTACAGGATTTATTTATGGTCACGATTCGATTGTCTCGTGGTGGTGCCAAGAAAAAGCCGTTTTATCACATCACTGTGAGCGACAGCCGCAAATCGCGCGATGGCAGGTTCATCGAACGCATTGGTTTCTTCAATCCACTCGCTAGAGGTAAGGAAGAGCGTCTGCGTCTCGATCTGGAGCGCATGGCTTACTGGAAATCGCAGGGTGCACAACTTAGCCCACGCGTAACCAACCTGGCCAAAGACGCAGCTGCGACTGCGACTACAGAGGCCTGATAGAGGCCTGGAACAGGTCGCCATGAACCAGTGCCCCGACGCCAATAATCGCCGGATAGTGCTGGGCAAACTTGGCAAAGTGCATGGCATCAAAGGCTGGCTAAAGCTGCAATCCTTTACAGATCCTCCGGAAAATATCCTGCAATACAGCGAATTTCTGGTGGATCAGAAAGGGCAAAGACTGAGTGTTCAACTCGATGCCAGTCATCAGCACGGCAATGGAATTACCGCGCATTTTAAAGGTTATGACACACCCGAGAGTGCAAAAGTACTAACAGGTGCAGAGCTCAGCGTGCCAACTGAGCAACTTCCTGAACTGCAGGCAGGTGAATTTTACTGGTTCCAGTTACAGGGATTACGGGTTAGCAATGAGCAAGGCGTGGATTTCGGCGTCATCAAACAACTCATTGAAACCGGTGCCAATGATGTACTGGTTGTGACACCAGATGAAAACAGTTGCGATGATCGGGAACGACTGATTCCCTATTTGGCGGAACAGGTAATACTGAATGTTGACCTGGATGCCGGCGCTGTAAAGGTAAAGTGGGAAGCCGATTACCTGGATTGAAAAAATTTATAGCAGGGGTGATGCGAATGCATATTGGAATTGTCACCCTGTTCCCGGAAATGTTTCGGGCACTGACCGATTACGGGATTAGTGGCAGGGCCGTAAAATCCGGCCTGGTTGAGATGCAGTACTGGAATCCGCGTGATTTCGCGCTAGATAAACACCGCACCGTTGACGACAAGCCGTTCGGTGGCGGACCAGGGATGCTAATGAAAACCGAACCGTTAATGGCTGCAATCCAGGCCGCGCGGGTCGGAATGAGTGCTGATACGGGCCAACAAGCATCGCCGCACGTGGTATATCTGTCACCACAAGGGGCGCCGATGAATCAGGCCAAGGTATTGGATCTGGCAGCCAGAAAGCAATTGATTGTGCTTTGTGGGCGCTACCAGGGTATCGATGCCAGGGTGCTCGAAGCTGAAGTGGATGAAGAAATTTCACTAGGCGATTTTATTATCAGTGGCGGCGAACTGGCCGCGATGGCTCTGATAGATGCCATCATCAGGTTTCAGCCTGGTGCACTGGGCGATGAAGATTCGGCACAGCTGGATAGCTTCGCCAATGGGTTGTTACACAGCCCGCAGTATACAAGACCGCAGGAGTTCGATGGACGACAAGTGCCAGAGATACTACTTAGCGGTGACCATGCGGCGATTGACCGCTGGCGATTGCAGCAAAGCCTGGGTATGACATGGCTTAAGCGGCCGGAGTTACTGGAAAAGTTACAGTTGACGACGGAGCAGCAGGCATTGCTGCAACAGTTTATTGATGATTTTGAGAACAGGAATTAACGCTAGCCTTCGGGCACGATTTGAATTCAGGAGCAAGATTGATGAGCAAGAATAAAATCATCCAGCAAATTGAGGACGCACAAATCCGCGAATTGCCGGAATTCGGGCCAGGCGACACGATTGTGGTTCAGGTCAAGATTAAAGAAGGTGAGCGTGAAAGACTGCAGGCCTTCGAAGGCGTGGTTATAGGACGTCGTAATCGTGGTTTGAATTCTTCATTCACTGTTCGCAAGATTTCCCACGGTGTCGGTGTGGAGCGTACATTTCAGTCACACAGCCCGCAGGTCGATAGTGTGACAATCAAGCGACGTGGTGATGTAAGACAATCCAAGCTGTATTACTTGCGTGACCTGACCGGCCGCGCGGCACGTATCTCGGAAAAGCTGGACAAAAAAGCCGAGTCTTAATTGGTGCATTGCCATTTTGTATCAGAAAGCCTGCTCATGCAGGCTTTCTGCGTTTTGGCGGTATGCAAGCTGATATCTGTTGAGCGTGCAGTTGGGCGAAACTAGGCACGAGTGCTGCAAGCATGCTAATTTTGCAGGAATAGAGCGGCACCAGAGCCGGTCTGGATTGAATAGTTAAGTAATCGCCAAAAGATTTGAAAGATATTGAGTATCGAAGTTAGCCAAGGTCAGGAGTAAAGATGATGAAATTGCAACGCGGTCGCATACTAAGTCTGGTAATACTGGTGTTGACTTTGGGCGCTTCACAGTTTGCTCTGGCGCAAACCGGTGCAGCTCCGCAGGCGCTGCGTGACAAGCTCGTGCAATCCATAGAAGTATCCTCGCAGAATCAACTTCAGATAATCAGCCTGCGACCTACACCGCTGCAAGACATCTACCTTGTCGAGCTCAACACCGGAGAGATTCTCTATAGCGATATTTCAGGCGATTATTTATTCGCTGGCGATATGTATCAAACTACGCCCGGTGGATTACTTAACCTGTCTTCGTCTGTTCGACAGGAGCGCACGCTGGAAAAGATCACCGCTATCGACACCTCCGAAATGATCGTGTTTTCACCTGAAGGTGAAGTCAGGGCCAGTCTCACGGTTTTTACCGATGTTGATTGCACTTTCTGTCGGCGCTTGCACTCAGATTTGAATGATATCCTCGCCAACGGGATAGAGATTCGTTACCTGGCCTATCCGCGTGGTGGGGAGAATGCGGAATCTTATGACAAGATGATTTCTGTATGGTGTTCTGATGACAGGCACAAGTCTCTGACCCAGGCCAAGAATGGTCAAAACCTGCCGGGCAGGGATTGCCAGACTCCGATCCTGAAGCACTATGCACTCGGTAATGAGCTGGGTATCCAGGGCACGCCAGCAGTGGTCGCGCCGGATGGCAGAATCATGCCGGGATATGGCGGCCTCGACTATCTGTTGGCCTTTCTCGAACTCGAGTAATCTGCCGCCAGCATAGTAACCATTCAGGAATCAGCTACCAGCCTGACGCTGGGTTTATAGGCTGATTCCAGTATAATCCGCGCTTTATTTTTTTACATTGGGGATTCCTGTGAGTTCTGCACGAGATAACGTGTTAAGTGTTGGCATATGCGGGCTTGGAACAGTTGGCCGTGGCACGCTCAATCTATTGCAATCGAACCAGGCCGAGCTGGAGCAACGGCTGGGTTTTGCTGTGAACGTCGTGCATGTCGCCAGCCGCAGTCTGGACGCCAGTACAGTTTCAGGTGTGGCACGTACTGGAACCGATCCTTTCGAAGTAATCAACAACCCAGCAGTGGATGTTGTCGTCGAAACTATAGGTGGTTTCGATCCAGCCTTCGATCTTGTCAGCCAGGCTCTCAGCAATGGCAAGCATGTCGTGACTGCCAACAAGGCGCTAATCGCCGAGCGCGGCAATGAATTGTTTCCAATTGCCCGCGAGCATGGGGTTGAACTGCTCTTTGAAAGTGCGGTGGCTGGTGGTATTCCAATCATCAAGGCATTACGTGAAGGTCTGGCGGCCAACCGCATCAACTGGATTGCCGGTATTATCAATGGCACAGGTAACTTCATTCTGTCAGAGATGACAGCGCACCGTCGTCAGTTCAGTGATGTACTGGCAGAAGCGCAGCAACTTGGTTATGCGGAGGCAGACCCAACCTTCGATGTAGAAGGCATAGATGCTGCGCATAAGCTGACCATTATGGCGTCGATTGCGTTTGGTATTCCTTTGCAGTTCGAAAAGACATATACCGAGGGGATCAGCATGATTATCCCGGAAGACATCAGTTATGCCAAAGAATTAGGATATCGTATCAAGCACCTGGGTATCGCACGTCGCACAAGCGAGGGTGTCGAAATCAGAGTGCACCCCACCCTGATTCCACGCAAGCTATTACTGGCGCATGTAAACGGTGTTGGTAATGCGATCATGATTAATGGCGATGCAGTGGGTTCTACACTCTACAACGGACCCGGGGCTGGTGCGGAAGCTACTGGCTCTGCAGTCGTGGCTGATATAATTGATATTGGCCGACGCAAGGCGGCCCAGACGCAAGGTATATGTGTGCCTGAATTGAGCTACGCACATATGCATAATAACGTGCCGGTGTTGAAGATTGAGGACATTGAATCGGAGTACTACTTGCGAATACCTGCCAAAGACAGAGTGGGTGTTATGGCGCGGATTTCTACAGTGCTGGAATCACAAGACATCAGTATTGAAGCAGTTATACAAAAGGAAGCTGTCAGCGAAACAGTGCCAATTGTCATTCTTACTCATGCAGTACTTGAGCGTAAAATGAATGATGCGATAAAAGCGCTGGAGCAGCTTGATGATGTAACCGGAGATATAATGCGAATCCGGGTCGAACCATTCCACGGCGCAATGGGTTAAACAAGGTAGAACAAAGAGAGTCATCTTGAATTACATCAGCACACGAGGCGAAGGTTCGGCACAAAGTTTCGAACAGGTACTACTCACAGGTCTGGCCCCTGATGGCGGATTATACGTCCCTGCTGAACTGCCGCGGATAGCGCCTGAGACAATGAAGTCCTGGGCGAAGCTGGACTATCCTGACCTCGCGCTGGAAATTATCCGACCTTTCGTTGCCGGTGCCATCCCTGATAATGACCTGGCCAAAATATTGCGGGAAAGCTATTCGGGATTCGATCATCCGGAAGTGGCCCCGCTAATACACCTGAAAGACAACCAGTACATTCTGGAGTTGTTCCACGGCCCAACCCTTGCGTTTAAAGATTTCGCGTTGCAGGTATTGGGCAGAATGCTGGATTTTGTGTTGCAGAAAAATGACCAGCGCGTGGTCATTCTTGGGGCCACTTCAGGTGATACAGGTTCAGCGGCACTGGAAGGGTGCCGGCATTCAGATCACGTTGATATTTTTATCCTGCATCCCTATCAGCGAGTTTCCGAAGTGCAGCGTCGACAAATGACCACAGTGCCAGGGGAAAATGTATTCAACCTGGCAGTTGAAGGTAATTTCGATGATTGTCAGCGCATTGTGAAAGCAGCTTTCGCTGATCAGTCGTTTTTGCCGAAAGGACGTACACTGGTTGCGGTGAACTCTATCAACTGGGCGCGCATCATGATGCAGATTGTTTATTACTTTTACTCTGCATTAAAAGTAGGCGCGCCAGACCAGGCCGTGTCTTTCTCTGTACCCACTGGCAATTTTGGCGATATTTATGCAGGTTATCTGGCCAGACAAATGGGATTACCTGTCGACAGACTGGTAGTCGCAACCAACAAGAACGATATCCTCCATCGTTTTATCCAGAATAATGAATACTCAACTTCAGTGTTAACCCATACCTATTCTCCGAGCATGGACATTCTGGTGTCGAGTAACTTTGAGCGCTATCTGTTCGACCTGTTTGGGCGTAATGGAGAAACCTTGCGCTCTTTCATGGCCCGGTTCGGTAAAGAAACACTGAGTGTAAGCGAGGATCAGTGGCGGGCATTAAGAGAAGTTTTCGACAGCGCCAGCGTCGATGACGACACGACTTGTGCAGTTATCAGCAGTATTTTCAGTTCAACCGGAATGCTGGTAGACCCGCATACTGCTGTCGGTATCAAGGCCGCGCAGGAGGTTCTCGGAGACAGCGCTAATCCAGTCATTACGTTGGCAACTGCGCACCCGGCTAAATTCAGTGATGCGATTACTGCTGCTGGACTGGATACACCGCAATTGCCTGATCATATGGCGGATCTGCTCGCCCGCGAAGAGCGCTACAGTGTTGTTCCCAATGATCTCGCCGCTGTCATTGATGAAATCAAAAGGCAGATTGGCTAAGCTGATTCATGAACCCGACTCTGCACCGCCGTAAACCCGAAAACTCCCTGACATTTTCTGCTTCCATGCACCCTGTTCTGCGCCAGGTGCTGAGCAAGCGACGACTGTCCAGTCTGGAAGATCTGGAACTGGGTCTATCCAATCTTTTGTCCCCGACCCTGATGAAGGGTATGCCTGAGGCAGTTGAACGGTTGGTTGCTGCATTACGCGAGCAGGAACGCGTCTTGATAGTCGGTGATTTCGACGCTGACGGTGCCACCAGTTGTGCATTGGCCGTACTCGCATTGAGCCGAATGGGCCTGGCAGAAGTGGATTTTCTGGTGCCGAACCGCTTCGAATACGGCTATGGTCTTACACCTGAAATTGTCGCGTTGGCGGCAGAACGCAATCCTCAATTATTGATCACCGTAGACAACGGTATTTCCAGTGTTGAGGGTGTCCAGGCCGCCAATGCACTGGGCATCGATACACTGATTACCGATCATCATCTGCCAGGTGCAGAAATTCCTGATGCGATAGCGATCGTAAATCCCAACCAGCCGGGTTGTGATTTTCCCAGCAAATGTATTGCAGGTGTGGGAGTGATTTTTTATGTCGTGCTGGCTTTGCGCAGTGCACTACGTGAAAGTGGCTGGTTTGATACCCAAAAAATCAAAGAACCCAATATGGCAGAGTTGCTGGATCTGGTTGCGCTCGGGACAGTCGCCGATGTGGTAGCACTCGATCGCAACAACCGTATTCTGGTTGATGAAGGGCTCAAGCGCATTAGAGGTGGGTTTTGCAGGCCGGGAATTAACGCTTTGTTACAGGTAGCGCGCCGTAGCCCAGCCCAGTTGGCTGTCGGCGACCTGGGTTTCAGTATAGGGCCGAGGCTGAATGCAGCAGGGCGGCTGGATGACATGTCCACTGGTATTAACTGTTTGCTGGCTGAAGAGGAGAGTGCCGCATATCAACGAGCGTTGCAGCTCGACCAACTCAATCGCGATCGCAAATTGATTGAATCTGATATGCGCGAACAAGCGCTCTCCATTGTGCAGGAACTGACACTGGAGGAAGTACCGGCTGCATTGTGCATATACAGGGAGACCTGGCACCAGGGAGTTGTAGGTATCGTGGCATCCCGCATCAAGGAAAAATTTCATCGACCAGTTATTGCATTCGCCCGAGCTGATGAGGCAGATGACTCGCTAACAGCTGAGCTTAAAGGATCAGCGCGCTCGATCAGTGGATTTCACATTCGCGATGCGCTCGATGCCGTGGCCAGTAAAAACCCGGGGTTAATTACGCGATTTGGCGGCCACGCCATGGCGGCTGGTCTGAGCCTGCCCGCAGACAGTCTGGCAGACTTTACTGCAGCATTTATTCGGGAAGCGGCTCTCCTGCTACAGGATGATCAATTGGAATCGAAAATTCTCAGCGACGGCGAGGTCACCAGTGACTGCCTTCGCATGGACACCGCCGAGGCCATCGCTGCGGCCGGCCCCTGGGGACAAACATTTCCCGAACCGTTGTTCGATGGAACCTTTAATATCGTGCAGCAGCGCAAAGTGGGCACCAATCATCTTAAACTCGTCTTGAGCCCCATCGATCAGCCACAACAGTGTGTAGATGCAATTGCTTTTAATGTAGACCCCGAGAACTGGCCGGCTCCGAATGCCCGTGAAATCAATATTGCCTATCGCCTCGACATTAATGAATATCGTGGGAACCGAACCCTGCAGCTCATGATCGAGCATATTCTTCACCTTGCCTGATGCTATAGCTCCCTGGGCTTGCTCCGATAAATTTTGTGAGTGAACGCTTTTCCCTGAATTTGGGTCTATTGCCTTACAGTATGCGGCCGGGCGATGATTTACGGTCGGCCAACATGTTACCTTTTGGCACAACTGCGACGTAGCCCCGGGCGTAAACTAGACATGCTTCAAACAAGGTGCCGTAATTTTAAAATTGTATGAATAACTATCTAATTTTATTGGTTTTATCCCTACTTCCGGGTGCGCTGGTGGCACAGGTCCACCAGACGGATCAGATTGAAGTGGAATTGGTAGCGGAATCCACTACCGTGGTGCCGGGGCAAACCCATTGGCTGGGAATCCGACTGGACCCCATAGAGCATTGGCATACCTACTGGAAATTCGGTGGCGACAGTGGCGAAGCCACTGAGGCCGTGGATTGGCAGTTACCAGAGGGCGTCACTGTAGGCGACATCCAGTGGCCAACGCCGGAATGGACACCGTTTCTCGGCAGTGAACTGGTGACTTTTACGTATGAGCGCGAAGTCATCCTCCCGATACCAATCACCTTGCCAGCGGACTTCAGTGAGGACACGCTGGAGCTGGCCACTACGATTAACTGGCAGGTCTGCGAGGAAATTTGTATTCCGGGCGGAGCAGATTTCAGCCTGAGCCTGGCAGTTGCCGACACGCAGGTTATCGACCCACGCTGGCAGGCGGGTTTCGCCGAAAGCAGGGAGCACACTCCCATTCCTGCAGGCGAGCATGTGCTACAGGCAAATTTCAATTCCCACGATGACAAAGTCAATGTGATGGTGCAGGCACCGGATGCACTGTTTGACGACGTGGATGAAGCATGGTTCTTCCCGACCACGGCGCGCATCATGCGTTATGCGCCATATCGCGACGTCATGATTGATGGCGACCGCTTACAGATTTCTACCGAGCAACACCGACGCTATCCTGAAGATCTTGCCGAGATGAACGGCGTGCTGGCCTTCGTCAACGATGATGGCAGCCAGCATGCGTATGAGATAAATCCGGTAAAGACCACAGTCGCCTGGGATCACAGTATTGAAGTAGAGCTACTGGCCGAAAACAGCACAGTCGTGCCTGGCGAAACGTTCTGGCTCGGCTTGCGACTGGATCCTGCCGAGCATTGGCACACCTACTGGAAAATGGGTGGCGACAGCGGAGAACCCACCAGTCTCAATGAGTGGAATGCGCCGGAAGGAACAATCATTGGTGAATTACAGTTTCCGGCACCACACTGGCTACCATTTTATGAAACTGATCTGGTCAACTTCGGCTATGAAGAAGAAGCCCTGCTGCCCGTTGCTGTCACATTACCCGAGAATTACAGCGGTGACACGGTTGAGTTATCCGCTCTGGCCTTCTGGAATGTATGCGACCAGATTTGTATTCCTGGTGAACAACGCCTGAGCATTACGCTGCCAGTTGCAGCAGTGGGTGAATTAAATGCGGTAACTGCGGCACGTTTCGAAGCGACACGCGACAAATTACCCACGCGCGACCATGACATCAATTCACTGATAGCGGTTGCTGGTGAAAGGGTTAGTGTTGGTTTCGAGAGCAGCGCAGGTGTGTTTGGCGATGTGGCTGATGCCTGGTTTTTCCCGGAACAGCGTCGTGTAATCAAGCCTGGTCCGCTGCGAGACGTCAGCATTCAGCCCAATTTGCTGCAAATTACTCACCAGCAGCCCAGACGCATGCTGGAGGATCCGCAGGTTTATGGTGTGCTCGTTCTCGAGAATGCCGATGGGTCACGCGATGCATTCGAATTTGTTGATCCTGCCAGTGATGCCAAAACCTCGACTATCATTCCACCCGCTGCCCTGGCAAACAATGGTGCAGCCAATGGCGGAGCCGGTGGCAGCGAAGGGCTGTTGCTATTCATGCTGGGGGCGCTGGCGGGAGGATTGATTCTTAACCTCATGCCATGTGTCTTCCCTGTGCTCTCCATCAAGGCTTTAAGCCTGGCTAAAAATGCCAGTGCTGCGCGTAACGTGCAACGGCGTGATGGTCTTGCCTATACCGCGGGTGTGATACTGGCTTTTGTAGTGCTGGCTAGCGTACTGATTTTATTGCGAGCTGGTGGTGAACGCATCGGTTGGGCATTTCAGTTCCAGCAGCCCTGGTTTCTGGCGTTCATTGTTTATCTGTTCTTCGTCATGGGTCTGAGCTTGTCGGGTGTGTTTGAAATTGGCACTTCCCTGATGGGGGCGGGAGGCAATCTAACAGAGAAGAAAGGGGCCAAAGGCAGTTTCTTTACTGGCGTGCTTGCAACTACGGTTGCCACACCTTGCACCGCACCATTTATGGGGCCGGCAATTGGCTTTGCCCTGACCCAATCATGGTTTATCGCCATGCTCATATTTGTCTCGTTGGGCCTCGGTATGGCCCTGCCCATCCTGTTACTTTCGTTTATTCCGATGTTGGGGCGCTACATGCCCAAGCCGGGGCAATGGATGGAAACCTTCAAGCAATTTATGGCGTTTCCCCTCTATGCTTCCGCGCTCTTTTTCCTCTGGGTATTGGGTAATCAGGTGGGTGTAATGGGCATGTCGTTGGTGTTGGCATCATGTGTTGTGCTGGCATTTGCCGCCTGGCTGTATCAGCGTCGCTTTACCATGGGGCCAATAATGCGCACCGTGAATTACGCAGTTGGTCTGGGCGCAGTGGCCTTGGCCATTTACGTCGTGCAGACGCCATTTATGCAAACATCAGCAGCCCCGGCGCGTGCTGCGGCAACTGACGCATCCGGTGAGGAAATCGTTGCAGCGTTCGAACCATTCAGCAGCCAAAGGGTGAGTGAGCTGCGCGCAGCCGGCCAACCTGTTTTTGTCAATATGACAGCAGCGTGGTGTATTACCTGTTTGGCTAACGAGCAGACTTCGCTCAGTACCGATCGCGTAAAACAGTCGATGCTGGATAACAACATCACTTATATGAAAGGCGACTGGACTAACGAAGATCCGGAAATCACCGCAGTGCTCGATCAATTCGATCGACCGTCAGTACCCTTGTATATTCTCTATCCAGGTGACCCGGAAGCCGAGCCTATCATTTTGCCGCAAATTCTAACGCCCGGAACGGTAATGGAAGCTTTCGCATCAGTTGCCAGTGGCGATTAATTAATTCGACCGAGCGCCATGCATAGAATTCTCTTTGCAATTCGCAAACTGATCTGGATTATTATCATCCTGTCGGGCGCACTCCAACTCGGCATTGCTGCGCAAGCCGCAGAGACCTCTGGCAATTTTGAACGAGCGCACCAGGCTGCATTGCAACTGCCGCGTTTGCATAGCCTATTGATTAGCCAAAATGGTGAGTTGGTATTCGAGCAATACTACAACGGCACTGATCCGTACCGACCGGCCAATATGAAATCTGCATCCAAAAGCGTCATCTCGGCGCTGGTAGGTATCGCGATCGACAAGGGCTTTATCGAGTCAGTGAACGAACCTATTGCGAACTATTTTCCTGATTTAATCAACTCGCAGCGCAATGCCGAGAAACTCGATATAACGATCGAAAATCTGCTGACTATGCAGTCTGGATTGGAAACCACGTCGAATCGTAACTACGGACGCTGGGTACTGAGTGACAACTGGGTTGAATTTGCCATCGAGCAGCCCCTGGAGGCGCCACCGGGTACAAGAATGCTCTATAGCACCGGGAGCACCCATTTGCTTTCTGCGATTCTCACGGCAGCGACCGGCCAGACAACGCGCGAATTTGCCGAGGCCAACCTGACACGTCCCATGGGGTATTCCATGAGTTACTGGCCGCAAGATCCCCAGGGTATCTATTTTGGTGGCAATGACATGGAGTGGACACCGCGTCAGATGCTGCGCTTTGGGGAGCTCTATCTGCAGGATGGCAGGTACGACGATACTCAGGTGATCTCAGCAGGCTGGATAGAGCGCTCCCACGAGCCGCGCGCCAGATCTCCCAGAGGGCAGGGGCGGTTCTATGGTTATGGCTGGTGGTTGCGTGATCTGGCAGGCCTGCAGGTGCCTGTGGCCTGGGGGTATGGAGGCCAGCTCATATTCGTGGTCGAACAGGTTGATCTGGTCGTAGTCGCCACATCAGACAGTACGCCGGGTGCGACGCGTCGTGGACACCTGGGAAATCTGTACGATCTCGTGGAATGGCAAATCATCGCGCCAGTGCTCGCTGCTTCCGCGGCAACATCGGCCGAATAAGTCAGCTGTCTTTCAGAGGCTGGCCAGATAGCCGCGAATCTTGGCGCGTGTGAGAATAAACCCTGAAAGAGACTTGTCCTCGCATACGAGTGCGGGAAACTGCTTGATCCCGTCATCACGCATTTCACTGCGATGGGAAAGGGCTTCTACTTTTTCGATTTCAACTTCAGGAAATTCTGATTGCAGGCTGGAAAGAAACTGGCCTGCGAGATGGCAACGTGGGCATATGGCAGATTGATAAAATCTAATTTTTTTCATTGTAGATTTTATGGTTTTCCATGGGTTCGAGTACGGGAGACTAGCCGACCGCGAGCCGAGTTACAACCAGCTTTGTAAAGCCAGGGAAGGGGTGTTGGGCAGCCCGTAAAATCAGGGCTGGCGATCAGGACTTGAGATAGTACTCAATTTTCAGGCGGTTGATCTCGATAACATCGTGGTTTTGCAACTTGATGGCTTTGGAACCCATGGCCTCACCATTGATCTTCGGGGGCAATGTGTCAGGGGGCAAGTCGAGGCACACGATAAAGTGGCCATCAGGACGCTTATTGATCTGCACCAGTTCGGCGCCAGACTTGCCCAGTTTGACTGAGGATTTGGACAGCGGCAATTCCTTGCCGGCAGCTTTACCATTGAGGATCTGTAGCTTGGCATTGCTCAGATCTACCATGTCAAGCGGCTTGCTTAAATCAGGTTCCGTAATCTCAGCCTCAGGCCCTGGTTTCTTGCGGATCAGAACAGTCTTCTGGATATCGTCATCATCAGATTTATTGTCATTCAAATAGCGTAATTCATGTTTGCCGATGGTGACGACATCGCCATTCTTCAGAGGATGTTTTTCGATCAGCTTGCCATTGACGTAGGTGCCATTAGTGCTGGAGAGGTCTTCCAGGAATGAATCTTCAAAAATAGTGAGCAGCTTGGCGTGATAGCCACTTACTGCAAGATTTTCGATGCATATATCATTGTCTTCCTTGCGCCCAATAGTCATTACTTCCTTGTCGAGAATAAACTCGCCAAGTTTGTTGCTATCGAAGCAAAGTTCCAATTTACCGGGCATCAGGCATCACCTAATTCATCAATGTTTTTTGTATCGGCGCGACTCTTCAGTTCCATAAGTATTACCGAGATATTGTCTCTTCCGCCCTGATTATTGGCAAGTTTGATCAGGGTTTTTGCCGTTGTTTCCAGGCTCGTCGGCCTGGAACGCAGTGAATCCATTATCAGCTCGTCCGACAGCATGTCTGACAGGCCATCTGAGCAAAGCAGAAGTATGTCGTTCTCCTGTAATTCACATTCCACCGTATCCACCTCGACATCAATTCTCGTGCCCAGGGCGCGAGTGACTACATGTCCAACACTGGCGGTACGTGCTTCATCCTCCGAATAAAACCCCTTGTCAACCAATTCCTGTACGAGGCTGTGATCTTTGGTAATGCGCGTCAGATTGCCTTCGCGGAACAGATACAATCGCGAGTCACCAACATGACCTGCATAAACCCGGGAATCTTTTACCATGGCAGTGACCAGGGTGGTTCCCATCCCCCGGTGCGCCTCTTGCATCTCTGAAGCCTGAAAAATCAGTTTGTTGCTACGGGAGATTGTACTTGAGACGAATTTCAATAACTGCGACCCAGTTATCGATACCAATTTTTCCGAATTAGCAAATTTTTGCAGGTTTTCGAGGACGGAATTTACGGCCATGTGGGCGGCAATCTCTCCGGCCTGATGACCACCCATGCCATCGGCCAGCACTGCTATTCCCAGTTCCTGGTTAAATCCGATGAAGTCTTCGTTGTGGTCGCGCTTTAGTCCGGGGTCCGAGAAGCCTGCAATAGCAAGATAGGTTGCAGCATCTGTCATTAATTCGTTGTTCCAAATAATCCCTCAATTTGATTAACCACCTTCGAGTACACGGATGGCATACTCTGGTTAATTCTTTCCTGACCATCGAATATATACAGATAATTCGCAAAAACCAGCACGAGAATGCCAAAAAGGATGCCTAACCTGCCCACATAGCGAGGATGATGCCTGGCTGGAGTGGTAGCAAGATCCATTTTGGTCTTCTCGGACTCGCTTGAATTTTGATCAGTCGGCAGTTTTTTATCATGTAGCGCCTGTCCAGTAAATGACTTAAGGCGTTTGTGCATGTGCCGATCGAACACAGCGAGGGCTTTTTGCAGGCTGTCGGGACTACGGTTTTCAGGAACAGTAGATAACATATTGGTAATTAGTTCCTGAATATCTGAAGGCAGCTTGCTGAACACTTTGCGCACAACGAAACCCGTGTCGTTTTCCTTTTTCGGCAAAGCCCCGGTAAATAGCTGATACAAAATTATTCCGACTGCGTAGAGGTCGGATGCCTGTGAAGGCGGTTCATTTTCCAGTCGATAGTAATGTGCGGTCTCTACGTTGCTGGTGTCATCCTGTAGACCAAAGTCTGTGACTTTTACCTGGCCTTCCGTAGTGAACAATATGTTGGTAGGTCTTAGGTGTCCATGCACAATACGATTGTTATGGGCAAATATCATGGCGTCGCAAAGTTGACGCGCGATACGCAGTGTTTCCTGCCAGGTAAGCTGGAAAGATAACTTGTCCTGCAGAGTACCGCCGCTGAGATATTCCTGCACAAGAATGAAAAAGTTCTCATTGCGCGAGGTGCCAAGTGTATTTACGATATTTTCGTGTTCCAGCGAGGCGAGTAAGTTGCTGGCTTCATAGCCGGTAGTGCTGGCTTCTTTTCTTTTGATGATGAGCAGATTGCCACGTTCTTTCTGTTGGTATAAATAAACCGACCCGTATTTGTCTTCGCGCAGAATATCGAGCAGCAGAAACTTGGATTTAATCTTGGTGATTCCTTGCTCGGCGCGCTCTTTCTGATCATCTGCCAGGTGAGCACCCTGGGAAATTGCCAGTAGTTCAGTCTTAAGCTTCTCTGCTGATTCGGCGCGCTCGGCCGGGTCTGTGTTCAGGCAGCGTAAAATCAATTCATCCAGCGCCACCGGAATTTCCGAGTTTAACTTGGAAGGAGGAGGGAACACTCCGGTCGGGATGCGACCACTAAAGAGCTCGTACATCACTACACCGACCGAAAACAGGTCGCTTTGTTCTGTCACGTTGTCCGATGAGTCACGCTGCTCCGGCGACATATAGTTATATGTTCCCATAACGGTACCGGATGTAGTCTTGTTAGGTTGTAATTGCTGATCCTCATAAAATTGCGCGATACCAAAATCGAGAATTTTTACGTTCCCCTCATCGTCTATGAGAATGTTGTCTGGTTTGATATCCCGGTGAATTACATTGTTCTTGTGCGCATAAGACAGCGCCTTGAGGACCTGAATAATGATATCGATCTTGTCAGCATGCTTGATATCCCGCACCTTGACAGCCGCGCTCAGGTCAATGCCCTCGATGTACTCCATGACGAAATAGGGCATGTTTTGCTTGCTGATACCACGGTCGATCACGTGAATGATGTTGCCGTGGTTCAATCGGGCGATAATATAGCTTTCGCGCTCGAAACGCCTGCGCGCCTCTTCATCGCTAATCATGTCGTTGGTCAACAATTTGATCGCAACAGAACGCTGTAGCGAGTCTTGCGTGGCACGAAATACCTGCGCCATGCCGCCTTCGCCAATTTTTATAAGATTTGAATAGCCTTCAAGTTCCATAGATATCTCTAAAGGTTGTACCCTGGACAACCTCCAGCTTTACTCCTTCTTCAGAATCCCTAGACTAAAGAGGGTACGCCAATAAAAATGTGATATTCTTCGCAAAATCACAGTGTTAGCGTTGGCGCAAGCCTCTGACTTAACAAGGAAACTTCTTACATGAAAACGCTCGATTTCACCGCCGCGGCCGTCTTAGTGGTGCTGGTGTTCTATTTATTGAGCGTGGGCCAGTCCCTGTTGCTGCCCCTGGTTATCGCAATTGCGCTGTGGTATCTGATCAATACCCTTGCCAGAACCTTCTATAGAGTGCGCGTTGGTGACTTGCAGCTTCCAATGCCGGTGTGCCTGCTTGCCTCGATATTCACCTTTATGTTGGTGATCTGGGGGCTCGTCAATTTTTTCAGCGGTCGTGTTCAGGAAGTGATCGAGGTGTTGCCGGTTTATCAGGCCAATCTGACCACCCGCATTGAGAGTCTGCCATTTGTCGATGTTGCGGCAGTGCAGGAACAGGGTCTTATGCAGATCGTGACCGGCGCTATCGATTTTCCCAGCTACGCCACCTCATTGGCCGCTGACTTTGCCAGCATTGTTGCCAGTGGCGGCCTGATTCTGATTTATATTCTGTTCCTGTTTCTCGAACAGGGCAATTTTCCGCATAAAATCTCCGCCCTGGTTAATGATGAAAAGCGCGAGAAAGATGTGCGCCGAATTCTGAGTCAGGTACGCGACGATATTCAGAAATATATTTCTATCAAGATGTTTACCAGCTCGTTAACCGGCATTCTGAGCTATATTGTGTTGCGGATTCTCGGTGTGGATTTTGCTGGTGTCTGGGGTTTGCTCATTTTCCTGCTTAATTTTATACCAACGATAGGCTCAATCATTGCCACCATATTCCCGGCGCTGATTGCTTTGGCGCAGTCTGACGGCTATACCCTGGTCCTGCTGGTGCTTATTGGTATTGGCGCGTTACAGGTGTGTATTGGAAATATTATCGAACCGCGCATGATGGGGTCTTCATTTAACCTCAGCCCGATCATTATCCTGCTCAACCTGGCGTTGTGGGGATACATCTGGGGTATACCCGGCATGTTTTTATGTGTGCCTATTCTGATCATCATCACTATTACGCTTAGCCATTTTCCTCGCACCCGACCCATTGCGATCATCCTGTCCAGCGATGGCAATTTAAAAGGCGTGCTGGATAGCTCCCTGGAAAATTTCTCCTTTTCAGTTGCGTCTAACGACCTGCTTCCTGGCAGCGATAAAGAAGATGACTCGTAAGGATGCTGCTGTGCGTCATCCTTGCCTGGCCCATTGAATGTAATCTTTTGCGACAAGCCTCTGAAAACACTGCATTTTCACTGCTATGACGCTATAATTCCGTGCTTTTTGAATTTGCAGCGGTTAGCTCCGGCCAAGTGAGCATCGCAAGACATTGTGGATTGGATTGATTGATGAAAAGTGCTGACATTCGCCAACGCTTTCTGGATTTTTTTGCCAGCAGGGGACATGAAATTGTTCCCAGCAGTTCGCTCGTGCCCGCAAATGATCCAACCCTGTTGTTTACCAATGCCGGTATGGTGCAATTTAAGGATGTGTTTCTCGGCGCGGAGAAACGCAATACGCCTCGTGCCACATCATCACAACGCTGTGTCAGAGCTGGCGGTAAACATAACGATCTGGAAAACGTTGGTTATACAGCGCGCCACCATACATTCTTTGAAATGCTGGGCAACTTTTCTTTCGGAGACTATTTCAAACGTGAAGCAATCCAGTATGCCTGGGAATTCCTCACTGATGACATGGGGTTGCCGCCAGAAAAATTGTGGATCACAGTCTTCAACGACGACGATGAAGCAGCAGATATCTGGCTGAAGGAAATAAAAATCGATCCGGAAAGATTTTCCCGCATGGGCGAGAAAGACAATTTCTGGGCAATGGGTGATACCGGCCCTTGTGGTCCCTGTTCTGAAATATTTTACGATCATGGCGACGAAGTGCCCGGTGGTCCGCCTGGCAGTCCTGATGAGGATGGCGATCGCTACATAGAAATCTGGAACCTGGTATTCATGCAGTATGAGCGACGCGCAGATGGCACCCTGGTGGAGTTACCCAAGCCGTCTGTTGATACAGGCGCAGGGCTGGAACGTCTCGCTGCCGTTATGCAGCATGTACACAGTAATTACGAAATCGATTTGTTCGAGCGTCTTATCGCTGCAACAGCCAAGGTTACGGGCATTTCCGACCTTGGCAATAATTCTCTGCGGGTCATCGCAGACCATATTCGGTCCTGCTCATTCCTGATTGTTGACGGCGTATTGCCTTCCAATGAAGGCAGGGGCTATGTACTCAGGCGCATCATCCGACGCGCTGTGCGTCATGGTTATCAGTTGGGCGTAACTGATATTTTCTTTTACAGGTTAGTAGCCGCTTTAACCGACGTGATGGGCAAGGCGTATCCCGAGCTGAAAGAAAAGCAGTCCTTTGTGGAAAATGCCCTGCGCGAAGAAGAGCAGCAGTTTGCCCGTACTCTCGACAACGGCATGAGCATCCTGGAGAAGGCCATGCAGAGTTTGTCAGGTAAGGTTATTCCTGGCGATACGGTCTTCAAACTCTACGATACCTACGGCTTTCCAGTTGACCTCACTGCCGATGTCGCCCGCGAGCATGACCTGGAACTGGATATGGCTGGCTTCGATGCAGCTATGGCGCAGCAAAAGGCACAGGCCCGCGCTGCGAGTAATTTTGGCGTGAATGACAAGCTCGATCTTGGTGCAGACCTGAATACGACGTTTACTGGATACAATGATCTGGAAGGTGAGTCCAGTATCACTGCCCTGTTCGATCTTGCTGGTGCATCACTCCAGCAAGTGGAGGCGGAACAGGAAGCCTTGGTGTTGCTTGATTCCAGCCCGTTTTATGGAGAGGCTGGTGGTCAGGTGGGCGATACAGGTGTCCTCGAAAACGCCAGTGCAAAATTTGAGGTACTTGATACCCAGAAGCAGGGCGAGGTGCTTGTGCACAGAGGCATCGTGCGTAAAGGCATGCTGCAACCAGGCGACAACGTATCTGCCAGGGTTTCAGCAGGAGAGCGCCTGGCGATCACATTAAATCACTCAGCTACCCATCTTATGCATGCGGCTTTGCGCAAAGTGTTGGGTGATCATGTTAGCCAGAAAGGTTCATTGGTTGATGCTGGACGATTACGTTTTGATTTCTCTCATAATTCTCCAGTTACTGATGAGCAAATCTCCCAGATCGAAGACATCGTAAACGAACAAATACTACTCAATACCGATGTAACCAAAGAAGTCATGCCAATCGAGGCTGCCAAAAAAAAGGGCGCCCTGGCGCTATTTGGTGAAAAATATGGTGATGAGGTCAGGGTCGTAACCATGGGGGGTGAATACTCCATCGAATTCTGCGGCGGTTGCCATGTGAATCGAACCGGCGATGTAGGTCTGTTCAAAATCACCAGCGAAACCGGCATTTCCGCAGGTGTACGCCGCATTGAGGCGGTCACTGGTAAAGGTGCCCTCGCATTGGTGAAGCGCGAAGAGAGAGCATTACGTGACGCCTGTACCGTTTTGAAGTGTGGCCCTGAAGATATGCTGGACAAGCTTCGCCAAACTATTGCGACCAACAAGTCGTTGGAAAAAGAGCTGCAAACACTAAAATCCAAAATGGCTGCTTCCGCCGGGAGCGATCTGGCATCACAAGCCGTGGATGTTAAGGGTGCGAAACTGCTGATTGAGGCGGTAGAGGGATTTAATCCGAAAGCATTACGAGACACAGTGGATCAATTGAAAAACAAACTCGGTACCAGTGTAGTCGTGCTCGCCACAAGTGCAGATGACAAGGTGAGCCTGGTAGTAGGTGTCAGCAAGGATCTGGCAGACAAGGTCAAGGCGGGTGAACTGGTGAATATGATTGCCGGGCAACTGGGTGGTAAGGGCGGAGGCAGGCCTGATATGGCCATGGCGGGCGCCAGTGATGTCGCAGGAATTCCAGCGGCCCTCGATTCAGTGCGGCCCTGGGTCGAAGGGAAGCTATAGGAAGGCACTCATGGCATTAATAGTTCAAAAATACGGTGGTACTTCAGTAGGTACAGTGGAACGCATCGAAGCGGTTGCAGAGAAAGTGGCCCGATTCCGCGATGCCGGCGATGATGTTGTGGTAGTGGTTTCAGCCATGAGTGGAGAGACCAATCGGCTGGTTGCGCTGGCACACGAAATTATGCCGCGCCCCACACCGCGAGAAATGGATGTGCTGCTATCTACCGGAGAGCAGGTCACGATCGCGTTACTGAGTATGGCGCTGGAAAAACGCGGTTATCCTGCGCGCTCTTTTACCGGTGGGCAAGTGAGAATACTCACTGATGAAAGCCATACCAAAGCGCGTATCCGCGAAATTGACAGCACCAGGATTCATGCGCAACTGCAGCAGGGCAACGTGGTTGTTGTCGCTGGATTTCAGGGTGTCGGTGATGACGGCAGTATTACCACATTGGGTCGCGGGGGATCGGATACCACTGCTGTAGCTCTGGCTGCGGCATTGCAGGCAGACGAATGTCAGATCTATACCGATGTTAAAGGGGTTTACACTACCGATCCGCGAGTTGTACATAATGCCCGCTTGCTCAAGAGCATTACCTTCGAGGAAATGCTGGAATTGGCGAGCCTGGGTGCCAAGGTTTTGCAAATTCGCTCAGTTGAATTTGCCGGGAAATATAAGGTACCACTGCGTGTCTTGTCTTCATTTGAAGAGGGTGAGGGCACTCTAATTAGCCTGGAGGAAGAACTGAATATGGAAGATCCAGCAATAGCAGGAATCGCATTTGAACGCGATGAAGCAAAACTTACAGTGGCAGGCGTTCCTGATGTGCCAGGAATCGCTTACAAGGTTATTGGACCAGTCAGTGATGCCGGAATTGAAGTCGACGTTATTGTGCAAAACGTCGGCGCAGACGGGTCTAATGATATTACCTTCACCGTCAAGCGAGGCGAAGCCGACCGAGCCAAGGAAATCCTGGATAAGGTAGCTGAATCGCTGTCGGCCGAGTCTGTGGCGCTGGATAAGAAAATTTGTAAGGTGTCGATCGTTGGGGTGGGAATGCGCTCGCACGCTGGCATTGCTTCGAAAATGTTCAAGGCGATTGCAGATGAAAATATTAATATCGACATCATTACTACTTCAGAAATCAAGATTTCCATCGTGATTGAAGAAAAATACCTGGAACTGGCTGTACGTGCGCTTCACAGTGCTTTCGAATTGGGTGATCCAGAAACCGAAAACGCCAGTAATTAGTACTATGAGTCAGGTGTTTCAGCCCGGAATACCTTGGCAACGCCTGATCTAAGGCAGATACTGTGTTTGCGGGATATGGATAATGGAGTAAATCCCGTGAATTTCTAGGGCATGTGTCGGGCATCACCCTGAAATAGGTATTGAGAAGCTGGTCAGATATTTTGCGGCCAGTTTCCGCTAGATTGGAAAATCTGTAAGCCTGGGTGATCGAACCAGAACCGCTTTTTGCGATTTCCGCATAGTTCGGTCGAACCACAAGAAAATGCAAAGGATTGATGGAGAATTGCAATGCTGATTTTAACGCGCCGCATCGGCGAGACATTGATGGTCGGAGATGATGTGACTGTTACCGTTCTGGGGGTGAAGGGTAATCAGGTAAGGATAGGAGTCAATGCGCCCAAGGAAGTCGCGGTCCACCGCGAAGAGATATATCAGCGTATTCAGAAAGAAAAAAGTGGTGAAGCCCCAGTCGGTGATGACCCGGAGTAGCTAATATTAATCGCCCAATTCCCGTGAGCTGGGCAGGCTTGCGGGGCTTTCCTCAGTTGTCGTAAATCCCCTGAATCCCAACTTCTCGGCCGCGCAGGCCTTGTGCTATCATGCGCCCTCTTTTTTGGGGACGTTTGTGAATTGGCGTGCTTTTTATCCAAAAAAGACTGAGGAGAGGTGGCCGAGTGGCTGAAGG
>CAYOND010000022.1:0-16039 GCA_964405225.1 uncultured Pseudohongiella sp. | reverse complement strand
GGAGAGGTGGCCGAGTGGCTGAAGGCGCGCCCCTGCTAAGGGCGTATAGGAGAAATCCTATCGAGGGTTCGAATCCCTCCCTCTCCGCCATATTAAAAAGCCCGGCTTAGCCGGGCTTTTTGTCCTGTAAGGTAGTAGGGTGCGACTCTGCAAGTTCAGCTATTTTTTCTTTCCCTTCGCTCAACTCAGCAAGAAATTCTCTTGAACTTCGAAACAGCCTACGCGTTCATTTAAGTGCTCGTGAGGTACGCAGTAGCTGCCATACAAACCACTCCATCCGCATTCTCGATCCAAATTTCCCATGTGTCCGCTGAATCAGTCTGCGCGCCTCTCACACTAAATACCTGATCTACAAATACCGGGCTCTTCGCCCTGAATTGAAACTTACGTACATTATTCACGCCAGCCTCATCCCGCAACCCCTGCAACAACAACGTTGCCAGCAGCGGTCCATGTACAATCAAGCCTGGATAACCTTCTTCCTTTGTCACGTATTCATGATCGTAGTGGATTCGATGGGCGTTAAACGTCAGTGCCGAGTAACGAAACAGGGCCGTGATATCCAGTTTGTAATCGATAGTGAAATCTGCGGTTTTCTTATTCTTTGCATCTGGTACTACAACTGTGTATTCAGAATGGTCGCGATAGACGATGTCTTGATTTTCTTCCAGCCTGAGCTCATTCTCCACATAGTAACAGTGATGAACGGTAACAAAAACGAGGTCGCCACTTCGTCCTGACTTTGTCTGGATATTGTCTATTCTGGATTTGCGGACAGCTTCATCGCCGATACAGAGTGGAGAATGCAGGGTAATGGAACTACCTGCCCACATACGCCTGGGAAGTGCTACAGGCGGCAGAAAACTGCCGCGCCTGGCATGTCCATCAGCACCGAGCTGGCTTTGCGGAGCTGCGTCCAGCAGATAGGCCCAGTGCCAGGGCAGGGGCAGGGAGTCTCCACCAGACAGTTCATCTGGCAAATCCAGTAATCGCGCCATTCTATGGGCAGTAGTGCCCGTTATTGTATCTTTTAGCCCGATTTCCCGCCCAATCCACTGGGTAAGGTCCTGGGAATCAATGTTTGATGCCTTCACAATGTCTGCCTGTATCGGTTGTTATTCTTGAGCGCTATCAATAAGCGTTTGCGATTGGCGCCTTGATGCAGCCATGTTATACCATCAGTCCAATCCCAGACGAGGAATCGGTGTGACCGGAAAATATTTTGAACAATTGGAAGTAGGTGCAGTCTTCGAACATCTGCCGCATCGTACTGTGACTGAAACAGATAACCTGCTGTTCACTACCATGACTCACAATCCTCAACCTTTGCATCTCGATGCTGAATTCGCAGCGACAACCGAGCATGGGAAGATTTTGGTTAACAGCTACTTTACCCTCGCACTTGCGGTAGGTTTGTCGGTGGGTGATACGACTTTAGGCACAACCATTGGAAACCTGGGTATGGAGAATGTTGAATTCCCCAATCCTGTTTTCATCGGCGATACCCTGAGAGTTCGCACCCGAATTGTGGACAAACGAGAGTCGAAGTCCAAACCCGATCGCGGCATAGTCTGGTTTGAGCATATAGCGCTCAATCAACGTGACGAAGTCGTTTGTGAATGTCGACGCAAAGGCATGATGATCAGGCAAACCCAGGGCTGATATTACGAATGAAGATACGTCGATCCATACATTTTGTGCCAGGCGGCAACGACAAGATGTTCAGCAAAGCGCTGGCCTTGCCTGCTGACGCGCTTATCCTGGATCTGGAAGATTCGGTTGTGCCGGAGAACAAGGCGGCGGTACGAGCTGAAGTCTGCGCCTGGCTTGGAGATTCAGAGTTTGGTACGAAGCAAAAGTTCGTACGTATCAATCCACTCGACTCGGAATGGGGTAGGGACGACATGGAAGCTATCGTGGCTGCTGGCCCTGACGGTATCGTCCTGCCCAAGGTTGAAGACTACAAGATGATCGTAGCGGCCTCGAGCCTCGCTGCGACAGCAGAAGCGAATAAAAAAATGTCAGAGGGTGCGACTGAGTTTTTACTGATTGCAACCGAGTCAGCCTCCGCTGTGTTTAATCTGGAGTCAATGGCCCAGCATCCTCGGGTCACCGGGATGAGTTGGGGCGCTGAAGATCTGGCGGTTTCCCTGGGTGCCCGGCGCCGACGTGATGATAATGGCGAGTATCTGCCGGTGTTTCAGCAGGTGAGATCACTTTGTTTACTGGCGGCTGTGGCTTCCGGGGTGCAACCTTTGGATGCAGTATTCACAGATGTAAAAAACCATAAAGGTCTGGAAGCCGAATGCGGCATGGCGGCGGATATGGGCTTCACAGGCAAGCTGACCATTCATCCTGACCAGATTGAGATTGTGAATCGCGCTTTTACACCCGACGAACTTGCCATAAACGAAGCCAGAGAGCTGGTGGCGGCTTTCGAGGAACATGGTAAAAGCGGCAAGATGGCCTTCATGCACAAAGGTCAAATGGTTGATGTGCCACATCTGAAGCAGGCCAAAAAAGTGCTCGAGTTGGCTGCTCATATTTCCGGGCAAACCAGTTAATGGACTTCGCCCTGTCGGAAGAACAGCAATTGATACGCACGGCCGTGCAAAAACTGTGTGCCGGCTTTGATGACGATTATTGGGAGCAATGCGACCGTAATCAAACCTACCCCCAAGATTTCTTTGACCAGGCTGCAAAAGCGGGCTGGTTGGGCATTGCGACGCCTGAACGCTATGGTGGCGCAGGGCAGGGCATTCAGGAAGCTGCGCTGCTATTGCAGGAGGTCGCGGGTTCCGGTGCTGCCATGAACGGGGCCACCCCTCTGCATCTGTCAATCTTCGGCATGCATCCTGTGGTCAAGCACGGCTTTGAGGCCATGCGAGAGAAATACCTGCCTGAGGTGGTCTCCGGTAAGCTACAAGTGGCTTTTGGTATTACCGAACCTGATGCAGGCAGTGACACCACCGCGATAAAGACCTTTGCACGCCGGGATGGCGACGATTATATAGTGAAGGGTCGCAAGGTCTGGACAACCAGGGCGTTTGAATCGCAGCGCGTACTCTTGCTGGTGCGTACCACCGCAAAAGCTGATATTGCCAAAAAAACTGATGGGATGACGCTCCTGTTGGCGGAACTGCAGCGGCCTGAAGTGCAGATCTCGGCTATCCCCAAGCTGGGGCGCAACGCCGTGCGCACCTGCGAAGTTGTCTTCGATGATTTGCCGGTAGCAGATTGTGATCGGGTCGGAGAAGAAGGCCAGGGATTCAAATATTTGCTGGATGGCCTCAATGCAGAACGCGTACTAATAGCCGCCGAAGCAGTCGGGATTGGCTATGCTGCGCTGCGCCGCGCAGTGAATTATGCTGGTGAGCGCGTTGTCTTCGACAGGCCTATTGGTAAAAACCAGGCCATCGCCTTTCCATTGGCAGAGGCTCGAACGCGGCTTGAGGCGGCTGAGCTGATGGTACGCAAGGCGGCCTGGATGATCGACAACGAGCTACCCTGCGGTAAGGAAGCGAATATGGCGAAATGGCTTGCGGCAGAAGCCGGATTCTTCGCAGCCGATGCCGCACTGCAAACGCATGGTGGTTTCGGTTATGCCTGTGAATACCATGTGGAACGATACTGGCGTGAAGCCCGGCTCATGAAGCTGGCACCGATTTCCCAGGAAATGGTGATCAACTATGTGGCCGAGCACGTACTGCATTTGCCACGCTCTTACTGATTCATTCGCTCAAGGTCTGCATCGGCGCAGTAAATTCCAGCGCCAGATCATTGGCAACTTCTTCGCGCGTGAGTTTTCCACTTCGTACGTTAAGCCCTGCCAGCAGGTGCGGATCATCTAACAACGCTGGAACAATTCCCATATTGGCAAGTTTTTCTATAAACGGCAGTGTAGCGTTATTCAATGCCGCGGATGCAGTCACTGGAACCGCGCCTGGTATATTGGCCACGCAATAATGAACGATTCCATCGATTTCATAAACTGGATCGGCATGAGTTGTTGGCCGGGATGTTTCGCAGCAACCACCTTGATCGATGGCGACGTCCGCGATAATAGTACCGGGTCGCATTATTTCTAGCATATCCCGGGTGATCAGTTTCGAAGCTTTGCCACCGGGTATAAGCACGGCTCCGACAATCAGGTCAGAATTCGTAATTTGTTCGTTGATTATTTCTGCAGTGGATTGCAGGGCTGTAACCTGTGTGCCAAGTATTTCAGTTAATTCTGCAAGGCGCTGTTCGGAGCGGTCCAGTATGGTGAAATTGGCACCGAGACCCAATGCAATGCGAGCTGCATTGATGCCAACAATGCCCCCACCTATGACCAGAACGTTACAGGGCTCTACGCCGGTTGCACCGCCCAGCAAGACCCCGCGCCCGCCATTGTGTTAAATCAGATGATAGGCGGCTGCCTGCACTGACAAACGGCCCGCAATTTCCGACATGGACTTGAGCAGTGGCAGTCTGCCAGCGTCGTCTGTGACGGTTTCATAGGCGATACAGGTCGCGCCGGATTTTAGCAGATCAGCGGTTTGCTCGGGATCAGAGGCCAGGTGTAAATAGGTAAACAACGTGTGTTCAGGCCGTAACAAGGCGCGCTCATTTGCGTTGGGCTCTTTGACCTTGATGATCAGTTCGCAGCGCTCGAATACTTCTTCGATATTCGCGGCAATTTTTGCACCTTGCGCTTCATATTCCGCATCATCCACACCAATTCCGAGACCGGCTGCTTTTTCAATCCAGACTTCGTGGCCGCTGGCGGTGAGGGATTTGACGGAAGAGGGGGTTAAGCCGATGCGGTGTTCCTGTGCCTTGCTTTCTTTTGGACAGCCAATAATCATGTTCGTACCTGATGTGTTTTGGGCTTGTGACCCTGTTCTGTATTGAGTTCTCGTGAAACCCGGAATTCGCGAGCGGAGTTAACCAGATTCTGGCATTTGAATACAAGTATTCCCGATAGCGTATCGTGCTTCGTCGCCCTTTTTTAGGGCAGGTAAAACAGTCATAATGACCGGATATTCAATTGCAGGTAGTCATTATGTCCTCACAGTTCAAGTACAAGCACAGAGCAGGCCAATTTGTATTGCTGGTTTTGTTAATTATTGGCATTGGTTCTGCTTCAGCCCAGGAGCTTGCGCCCGATGATGATCCTGCTGTGCAACGCGTCGAGCCATTTCAGGTATTCGACAATCTTTACTATGTCGGTGCCAGATGGGTTTCTGCCTGGCTGCTGGTGTCGGATCAGGGCCTGATCTTATTCGATACGCTCTATGGGGATCTGACGCAACTGGTTGTCGATGGCATTCGTGAGCTGGGATTTGACCCGAATGATGTTCAATACGTGATTGTTTCGCACGCCCACTATGATCATATCGGTGGAGCACTGCGTTTTCAGCAGGAATTTGGCAGTGTGGTGTTAATGACCGACGAAGATTGGCAAATGACAGAAGAGCCACCAGTTTTTCGGGAATATCCCAAACCCATTCGCCATCTTAGTATTACCAATGGTGGGACATTGAATCTCGGGCGCACGCGACTGCAGTTTTATAAAACCCCTGGCCACACACCTGGTGTAGCTTCTACCCAGTTTACCGTATACGACAATGGCTACCCCCATACTGCCTTAATGTTTGGAGGGGTCGGTATGAATTTTAGCGGTGTGGAACGTACGCAGATGTATATTGATAGCGTGAACTTCCTTAAAGGAATGGGCGAGATAGAAGTCAACATTCCGAATCATGCAAATAGTGGTGATATATTCGATCGCTATGCAATGTTGCAGGAACGTGAAGACGGGGATCCGCATCCATTCGTAGACCCGGAAAGTTTTCAGGCCTGGCTGGACCAGCTATTGTTGGCTGCCGAGGCCAAGATGGCAGACGAACAAGCAGCGGCTAACTAGAACAACCCGCTACGCGAGCTGGCGTAGAAAAAATTCCCGGCAAGTATCGTCAGCAGGGAAGTAGCTCTCTATGAGCAGCTCTTCCATTCCTGTATCGAGTGCAGTGCCGAACTGGCTGATCGTTGAGAACGTGCTGAGCACCAGGTCGCCAACCTTAAAATCTACAGTCAGCATGGGGCCATCCTCAGCGCTGTCATCTGGTTGCTGCCAGTTTTCCGGTGGTGACATTTCCAGCAGACGATTATAGAGCTTTGCATGCTCGTCTTTGCCGTAGGCCAGCACCTGTTTGCGCAAACGGCGCAGAAGATGGCTTGCCACTTCATTCCAATTGGCCACATAGGGCCTGAAAGCATCTTGCAAGAACAATGCTTCCATTAAATTGCTTGTGGGTAGTGCTTGTTTGGTGCCCGCAATTCGTCCCACCAGTTGTTGTTGTGCTGTATTTGCCATTAGCAGATTGTAATTGCCATCCATGACCAGGGCAGGGAATGGGTTGTGGTTTTCCAGAATTATTTTCAGTGCCTCCAGCACTGGCTTCATTTTCGCGCTGGCCAGATCCAGTTCTGAATAAGCGGCTGTAAATCCGCCCGATTGCAGCAACAGGTTGCTGTCCTTGTGAGTGAGATTCATGACATCGGCCAGGCGCAATAGCATGGAACGGCTGGGTTGAGTGCGGCCAGTTTCAATAAAACTTATATGCCGTGAAGACACTTCAGCCAGCAGGGATAGATCAAGCTGGGACAGGCGGTTTTTCTTGCGATATTCACTAAGCAGCGGGCCAACGGCGGGCATGATTTCTCCCTCAAATGTTTCTACCAAAGGAGATGTTAAAGCGGAGAGGGAAGCAAAACCATTACCCGGGAGGTAATATTTACTGATTTATCTGCCAGCGGGCGAACAGGCGGCGGGCTTCAGCCAGTTCATCGTCGGCCATCCGGGCAGTGATATCCGACAACAGGGATTCGGCATCCAGGTGCTCGTTATAGACTGCCTGATTGGCCCAGGCATGGGCGGTCACCAGGTCGCGATCAACCCGATCGCCGTCCAGGTACATCGTAGCGAGACCCAGGGCCGAATCGCCATGGCCATTCCAGGCGGCAGTCTGGTACCACTCCAATCCGCGTTCAAACGAACGGTTCACCCCACTGCCTTCAAAGTAAAGGATGGCTAGATTGGCCTGCGCACCCACGTGGCCTTGCTCGGCGGCGGCTCGTGTCCAGGTATAGGCCTGCCCAAGATCCTGCTCTACACCCTGACCGGTGTAATAGAGAATTCCCAGGTTGTACTGAGCCAGATCCAGCCCGGCCTCGGCAGCTATGGTGAATTCAGCCAGGGCAGTGTCATAGTCCCCGGCAAAGGCGGCTTCTATACCTGCCTCATAGTCGCCGGTGGCACCGGTATATTCAGCACCGGCAGCCGGATCAACATAGGTTTCGGAGGTATTGGGCTCGCTGCAGCCGGCAACAAAAAGGCAGGCCAGCAGGCACAATTGCTTAGTTTTCAGGGGCATATGAAGAACACAAAATAAAAGACAGGCAATGGTATTACAGGGGCGGGCAGGGTTAAAGGCGGGCAGCCACTGAATGTGTCATATGACTATGAAAAACCAACGATTTCGCTATAATACCGCCCTCTTCGAGCACCAGCATCCGGCGTAAGCAAGGATGCCCTGGTAGAAGTAAGCAGTAAGACAGAATTGGACATCAGATTAGCACCCGTAGCTCAGCTGGATAGAGTACCTGGCTACGAACTAGGGGGTCGCACGTTCGAATCGTGCCGGGTGCGCCATATAAAAAGCCCGCTTTGAGCGGGCTTTTTTTATGGCTTATCCAGCCGATTCCACGTGCCCGTTCGACAAATTGCGTAGCAATTTGGACAGCCGGAGGCTGCCCGCAGGGTGAGGATTTGAGCTAAGCTCAAATTCGAATCAATCCGCCGGGTGCGCCATACAATGCGCCATATGAAGCCCGCTTCGAGCGGGCTTTTTTCTGCCAGTTGAAAACTGCCAGCAAATCCTCTCCAATAGGCCTCAGAGGAGTGGACTATGAAAATAATAAACCGATTTCTACCAGCCCTTTTTGTGGCGCTTTTCAGTACTTCGTTGACCGCCAATGAAGGCACGATAGCCTTTGTTGGCGCTACCATTATCGACGGCACCGCAGCCGAGCCATTGAACGATGGTGTGCTGGTCATCAGCAATGGCCGCATCCGCACCGTTGGGCCGAGATCCGCGGTGACTATACCGCCAGGCACAGAAGTCGTTGATGTATCTGGCAAGTACATCATGCCAGGGCTGATCAACGCCCATGGCCATGTGGGTGCCACGATCGGTTTGAGAGGAAACGCCGGCTATACGCCAGAGAACCTCGTACGGCAGCTTGATCTCTATGCCCGCTATGGCGTTACCACGGTCAACAGCCTGGGTGGCGACGAAGAGGCAGGTTTTGCCCTGCGTGATGAGCAGTTCGATCCGGCTCTGTCACGGGCGCGCATCTTCGTTTCCGGCAGCGTGGTCAGCGGTAACAGCGAGCAGGCGATTCGGGATCAGGTAAATCGCAATGCTGACATGGGCGCAAATTTCATCAAGACCCGAATTGATGACAATCTGGGCGCGACAACGAAATTACCCAGGCCCTTATTTGATGCGCTGGTTGATCAGGCTCATCAGCGAAGGCTACCGGTAGCGGTGCACTTGTTTTACCTCGATGACGCCAAGTACATGCTCGAGGCAAATGCAGATCTGATTGCCCACAGTATCCGCGATCTGCCCGTGGATGATGAGTTTATCTCCATGGCCCAGGATGCCGGGGTCTGCTATATCCCCACGCTCACTCGTGAAGTATCTACCTTCGTCTATGAAAGTGTGCCGGATTTCTTTTCCGATCCTTACTTCCTCAAGGATGTTGATCCTGCAGTAATGGTGGAACTGCAGGAACCGGAACGCATGTCTCGAATGGCAAACAGCCGTGCGGCACAAGCCTATAAACAGGGCCTCGAAGTAGCTCTGGCTAATGTTGGCGCGCTGCACCAGGAAGGCATTCCCATAGCCATGGGAACAGATACCGGTCCACCGGCGCGCTTCCAGGGTTATTTTGAACACATGGAAATGCAGCTCATGGCCGATGCTGGCATGTCACCACTGGATGTAATTCGTGCATCAACCGGTATCGCAGCGCAATGCATAGGGCAGGGTGATCTCGGCACGCTGGAACCCGGCAAGTGGGGTGATTTCAATATCCTCACCGCGAATCCAGCGTTAGATATAGCCAATACCAAGACTATAGAGAGTGTCTACATAGCAGGCAATCGGGTGCCTGACTAGAGTTTTGCTTCGGGACATCAGGGGCAGGGATTTTCACCTGCCACTGGCGTCGCGCCCGAAGGCAGAAAGCGACAAGGATCTGCTTCTTCTAACGTCACCCTCGCACCTATCCTGATCAGGCTGCCCACACTGGGTGCCTGGAAGAAATGATATCCATCTCTTGAAGTCATCCAGGCAGATGGTCCGCCAACGAATTTGGCTGCGCCTTCCGTTTCGGACTTGATCCGACTTACCAGCGCCTCATATTCCGGGTCACCCTGTCTCTTGCCACTGAAGCTACCCAGGTCACCGCTGGCGACAAAGACGCCATCGACTCCATCGACGCCAGCAATTTCATCGGCCGCAGCCGTGCCTTCAAGAGTTTCAATCATGGCGATGATCATCACATTGTCATTCCAGGTCTGCCGATAATCGCGACCCCAGAGGCGGCCATACTGGCCACCGCCCTGGCTGCGTCGACCCTGGGGTGGGTACTTGGCGAACTTTACCGCATTCTCCATTTTTTCAGCGGTATCCACCATGGGGACGATGATGCCCAGTGCGCCTATGTCCGTCGCCTTCTGGATGTCTCCCTCGCTGGCATCGGGTACCCGGATAAAGGGTATTGCCGGTGCATCCCGGCATGCCCAGATCATGCGGGCCACATCTGTGTAGTTAAGCGGGCTGTGCTGCATTTCAATCCAGATGAAATCGAAGCCGGCATTGGCCATGGCGCAGTAAACATCGGGATCTGCAGTATCCACCGTGCCGCCAACGACCTGGCGACCTTCCATCAACTTGGTTTTAACCGTGTTGTACATGCGCACTTCCTGTGCTGCCAGGAGTGAGGGAATAGAAAGTGAGCAGGCGAGCAGGAAACAGATTAGTTTTTTCATTGTTATTTTCTCCCGAGGCTATGCGGTTAAGAACTGTGAAGATCGCAGGGTATGTCAGCATAGTAAAGTCCTCTTTGCTGCAAAAGCCCCATTGGCTGAGTCAGTGCTACCATTCCTGCTGAGGGCGGCCTCGTGCTACCCTCATGCGGCATAAATCTTAGTGGGCATTCAAACAAAGCAATGACAATTTCAATGAACGAATCCTCTCCTGTCGCCGGTGTCAGTTTCAAAACCATCGAGGCGAATGGAATCAATATTCGCCTCGCCATGGCTGGCGACAGTGGCCCCCTCGTGCTACTTGCTCATGGCTGGCCCGAGTCATGGTACAACTGGCGCCACCAACTGACTTTTCTCGCGAATAACGGCTTTAGGGTGGTTGCGCCAGACATGCGCGGTTACGGTGAGACAGACGCGCCAGAAGAGGTCGAAGCCTACAACATCAAACAGCTCAGTGATGACATGGCGGGTATTCTCGATGCATTGGGAGAGCAGCAGGCGATAATGGTTGGGCATGATTGGGGTGCGATAGTGGCCTGGCACGCTGTTTTGTACCACCCCGATCGTTTCTCCGGCCTCATAGCGATGAGCGTGCCCTATGCCGGCAGACCAAATGAATCATTGCTGGAGAGCTACAAGAAGCGTTTCGGCGATAATTTTTTCTACATGCTTTACCACAATGCCCCTGGAGGAATTGCAGAGAAAGAGTATGACGCAGATCCGATGGGTTTGATCAGTCGCCTTTATTTGTCACCAGATTCTCCCCGGGAGGCACCGAAGATTACCGACAAACACCATAGTGCGGGCGGCTGGATCGGCAGGCTCGGCGCGGCGAAAGAGTTGCCTGGCTGGTTGAATCAGCAAGACCTGGAATACATCGTCGGTCAATTCGAAAAATCGGGCTTTCGGGGCGGGGTAAATTACTATCGCAATCTTCACCGCAACTGGGAGCTTACTGCTGATCTTGATCCGCAGGTACGAATACCGACTTTATTCATTGCCGGCGAAGAAGATATGGTGATTGCTCACGCCAACCAGGCGCAACTTCAGTCGGCAATTGGGCGTGTGGTTCCCGATCTGCGAGGTGTGCTGTTGTTTCCGGCCATTGGTCATTGGGTGCAGCAGGAAGCACCGGATGAAACCAATCAGGCGATGCTGGAATTCCTGCGTGGCTTGTAGATTGGTCGGGCTATTCCACCTTGATGGGCAGTAACAGCTCGCTGCCGGGTAACCGTTGTACATCGAAGGCTTTCAGGGTGATGGCGACGTAGTTGTAGTAACCAATCAGTCCCACCAGGTCCATCACGCCCTCACGACCAAAGATGTCCAGGGCCTGGGCAAATGTTTCGCTGCTTACCTTTTCTTCGCTGATCACTTCGCGGGCAAACCTGACGATGGTTTGTTCTGTGGCGCCAAATCCTTTTATATCGCCCAGGTCGTCTAGGTCCTTGCGGAAGCGCACTACATCGATAATTTCCTGTTCGAGTCCAGCCGCTCTCGCCAGGGGCTCATGGGCGCTGTATTCATATTGATTATCGATTTCCCGCGCCGTTGAGATAATGGCCAGTTCGGTCAGGCGCTGATCCTTATCAGTGCCATATCTCACTCTTTGTCTCAGGTCAAAGGTAGCCTCGGCTAGAGCCGGGCTGTTCATCCACATGCCGATTGGGCCGCGCAGACCAGTTTCGTATCCGGTGCCCGGGCTAACATAGGTATCGAATGCTCTTTGCCCCGCCGCATCGAGATCCTCTCTTTGTACTTCGGGTAGGCGCGCCCAGGAATCCTGGTAGATATCCTGCGGAATATCAGACTGGTTCACTGTGCCAGGCATCCTGAATTCAGACTCTGCTGCGAACATCGCGGTAGGGAAGGACAAGAGTACAACGGCGCCAAGCAGGGATAATCCGGTTGCGAATGTATTTAATGCCTTGCTGATCATGGTCTTTTCTCCTAGGCGAGGATTGTTGTGAGCCCCTCTACCGCGCGCTCAATATGCTCGACTGTATTGTAGATTGTAGGGCAGAGCCTGCTTCCGCCAGTTGGGGCGCCAGCAATGCCAAACTCGGAATAGAGGCGATTGTTTATCGCGCCACCCTGACCAGCAGGAACCCTGGTGATGCAGACGCCATGACTGAGGTCTTCATTCAGGGGTGTGACTAGTTGCAGGCCTGCATCTGCCAGTCCGGTTTTAAGTTTTTGCGCCAGAAAGCGAATTCGGGATTCAACGCGTGCCGCGCCAATCTGGTCATGTAAGCGGGCGGTGACACCGAGAGCTGCAAGTGCGGAATCGTCCCGCTGGCCCAGGGATTCAAATTTCCTTGCGCCAACAAGATCTGTTTCCGCATCGTTACCCCAGCCAGGAGCGACAACATTGGGCCAGATACGCTCTATGTTGCTAGTCTTCACATAGAGCAAGCCGACCTCTCGGGGGCCCATATACCATTTGTGGGCACTGGCAGAGAATGAATCCACATCCAGCTCGCGCAGGTTGAGATCGAGAGCTCCCCAGGACTGGGCACCGTCCAGATGGACATAGATGTTTCTCTGTCGTGCTGCTTGCACGATTTCACTAACCGGCAGGCGAATACCGCTGACATTGGAAACATGAGTGATTGCCAGAACTCTGGTGCGATTATTGAAATTGCTGACAAAGCTGTCGATCAGTGCCTGTGCCGATGCCGGCTGCTCCGGTGTGCTTACTCGCTTCACTGATATACCGAAGCGTTCCGCTCTCACATCCCAGGCCACATTGTTGGTCGGATGATTCTGGTCCCATAACAAAACTTCGTCACCAGCCTGCAGTTTCAGACCGTTGTTGATCATGTTGTTGGCTTCGCTGGTGTTTCGTACCAGGGCAACTTCATCGGCACTTACCTGTAACTGGCTGGCGACAAGCTGGCGGCTTTGTTCGAGCAAATCGTTAAACTTTGCGCGATTGTTGAAAGAACAATCGAAGTCGATGTCAGCAGTGAGCAGTGCGACATTTTCGGTAACTGCACGAAAGGAGGGGCACAGGTTAGCCGCATTCATCGGCACAGCGTTCTCACTGAAGGCGAACTGTGCGCGTACCATTGCCCAGTAGTCTTCTTCACTGGACTGGGCCTGGCTGAGCTGGGGAATGAGTGTGCCGCCACTCGCCAACAGGGCGCTGGCGCTGGCAATGAATTCGCGGCGATTAAGATTAATGGACATCCTGGAGGCTCCGGCTATGAGTGCTTGGGCAGAAGACTCTAGACTAACCGAAGCCGCTGGCCGGACAAAGAGCTGTATTTCTTTGGTCCGCGGCGAGAGATCTAGTTTTAGATAACCCGCTCGGCTTTCAGTTCGTCAATTTCCGATTGTTCATAGCCTAGAGCGCGCACAATCTCTTCGGTGTGCTCGCCGAGAGTTGGCGGTCGCGCCCTGATTTCACCGGGAGTCGCAGAGAACTCGATCGGTGTCTTCATTACCGGCGCCGGCTCATCCAGACCCGGATAGCTGACCGGTTGAAACAGGCCCTTCGCAGCGATGTGGGGATCGTCCAATACCTGTTGTGGAGAAAGCACCGGTCCCGCGGGTAATCTGGCTTCTTCCATGGCGCTCAGAACTTCTTCTGTGCTGCGCTCGGCACACCATTCGGCTAATCGTTCACTGATAACTTCGCCGTGATCACCGCGACTGATGTCTGTCTGGAAACGAGGATCATCCAGCCAGTGATCTTCACCCATCAACTCCGCCCAGCGTTTGAATAGTGGACCGCCAACCGACTGCACCAGCACCCAGCCATCACGAGTTTTGAATGTGTCGGCAGGAGCCGAGGTCTGTGATCTGTTCAGGGTAGCAACACGATTGCGTTGTATTGCTGCCTGTTCGATTGCGGTGCCATTCATCATGGTGAGCGCCGTATTGAACAGGGAGCCTTCGACAATCTGTCCCTTACCAGTTTTCTGCCGTTCAAACAGCGCAGCCATGGTGCCAAAGGCAGATAAGCTGGCCGTACCGAAGTCGATGAATGGAGCATAGGCTTTGACTGGTTGTTCGGGGGTTCCCGACATATACATGCTGCCCGACATAGCCTGGCCCAGTCCATCGAACCCAACCCTGTTTTCGTACGGCCCACCACGACCGAATGCAGAGATCATGGTAAGGATGATGTCTGGCTTGATCGCTTTCAGGCTGTCGTAATCCAGGCCCATGGCGGCCAGGGTATCTGGTGGCAGGTTGGCCACAACCACGTCAGCGGTTGCAACCAGTTTCCTGACAATTTCCTTGCCGGCGGGTTTCATGGGATTCAGCGTCAGGCACTTCTTATTGCGGGCCAACTGAAGAAATAGCGCGCCGTCTCCATTCTCGGTCACAGGTGAAAGGTAACGGTCTTCGGAACCGTCGACCTTTTCGATACGGATCACTTCGGCGCCCAGGTCGCCCAACAGGGTCGCGCAGTATGGGCCCGCAATATATCGTCCAAAATCCAGAACCCTGATACCTTCGAGGATGCCGCTCATAGCCAAGTTCCTACTTATTCAGTTGTTATTCCCACAATGTTCTCCCCCTAAATTCACGAGATTGCGCGAGCGAGGGAGGATGATATTAACATAAGTGCTTAATCTTGCTCGATTTATTGCCAGGTGTAGATAAATTTTACACCTGCAGCGGGATTTGTGAGGTAGTTAACGCCTTTGCACATTGGCCTTTTGCATAATGCACGCAAATGAGACGCCATTCACAAAGGCGCACATTGAAACTAAAGAAATTTGAATTCATCGTTTTGGGTAATCATGCAATTCCGGAGTTAGTACAAGATGTCTGCGGCCAAGAAAGAATCACCAAAACAAGCTCTAGTTGAACTTCAGTCCATTCTCAAAAAACCCTACCAGGATGTTTGTAACGTCTGCAAAGGCGAAGGCAAGATAACCGCCACCAGTACCTGTCCCAAGTGCAAGGGATCAGGGCAGAGACTAATCCGTCTACTCTAAATTAAAGCGCAAAACCTCCCACTGATCCCTGGATTGCATTTGGGCGTACCGGGTGTAAGCTAGTTCTTTCATCTTGTGTAGATAGGTGCGCCATGAAATCTGTGCTTCGTACATTAAGCAGCTTCATTCTTCTCAGTTGCCTGTTTTTGCCTGCTCTGGCAAATGCGGCGGAGCATCCCGGTTATGAAGTTGATCCGCAGCGACGTACTACCGGTATTGGCAAGTTTTACATGGGACGCGAGATTTCCTTCGTGATGGGGCATCAGGCCGCAGAGTGGCTGAATCGCCCGGGCCGCATCCAGGAAGAGATGCCGGACGAGGTGGTTGCCAATATGAACCTGGCGCCGGACGAGGTGGTCGCCGATATTGGTGCCGGATCCGGTTACTTTTCATTCCGTATCGCCAAATATGTTCCCGAGGGGAAGGTAATGGCGGTGGATATCCAGCCCGAGATGTTGCAGCTGATCGAAGAACGCATGGAGGCTGAAAACGTCACCAATATCGAGCGGGTATTGGGAGAAGTAGACAATCCAAACCTGCCCCCCAATTCTATCGATGCCGCATTAATGGTCGATGCCTATCACGAATTTTCTCACCCCTTCGAGATGATCGACGGGCTCTATCGCGCTTTGAAGCCCGGAGGGCGTATATTCCTGCTCGAATACCGGGGAGAAGACGCCAGTGTTCCGATTCGACCCCTGCACAAGATGACCGAACTGCAGGCCGTCAAGGAGATGAGTGTATTTGGCCTGGAGTGGACAGATACGCTGGATTTCCTGCCCTGGCAGCACATGATGATATTCACCAAGCCAGAGTAAGGTGGCGAGCATTACCTGAGGGGTAATGGTTTTGCCGCTTCCCGATCCCTGTAGTTTCTCCCCGAGGCCCCGAGGCGTTGAGTTTTACCCGGAAACGCGCTCGGATATTGCTGTAACCAAATTGGCTTGCCAACGTCTAAGTAGGTAAGAAGGATGCATAG
>CAYOND010000021.1:59797-61053 GCA_964405225.1 uncultured Pseudohongiella sp. | reverse complement strand
GTCGTCGTTGAGGATGCGCACTTCCCGTTGCGGGAATGGAATTGTAAAGCCATGGTCGCGCATAGTTTCATAAATGATCAGCAGCAAATCACCGCCAACCCGGTTCTTGCCATCGTCGATGTCCTCAATCCAGAATTCAACGAACATGTTGACACCTGAATCGCCAAAGCTATCTATTTCACAGTCCGGGCGTTCTTCAATGGGATATTGCTCGCCGCTTAGCACCTGAGGGTGTTCAGCCACGGCTGCCTTGATCAGTTCAACCAGTTTGCGGATATCAGAACCATAGGCTACAGAAAAGTCCACTCGGTAACGCTGCTTCGGGTCTTTGCGAGTCCAGTTAACAAATGACGTTGTAATAAATACTTCATTGGGAACAACTATATCTTTGCCTTCGAATGTCTCAAGAGTGGTTGAGCGCATATTCAGTGCGGTGACAAAGCCATTTCTGCCATCTTCCAGTTCAATGAAATCACCAACTGCCAATGAGCGATCCAATAAAATGATCAAGCCTGAGATAAAATTCGATGCAATGGACTGCAAGCCAAAACCCAGACCGACACCTACGGCACCACTAAATACTGCCAACGCCGTTAGATTGACGCCCATAATCTGCAGTAACAGCACTATAACGACAATGAAAACACCAATCTCAAAGAGTTTGGCGGCAACTTCCCTGGTGCGTATATCCAGTTTTTCCTGGTTGCGAATTGCCTGCTGCCCCGTATTGTTTGAAACGCGTCCGAGCCAGAATATTAAGGAACCGAAAATAGTGACCCGAAGGATGCCGAGCAGGGTGATACGAATATTGCCGAGTTCGATATAAATCGTTTCGAGAGTGGAGGTGAGATATGGCAGAGCGCCCATTGATTGCAGTGCAAGTATCGGAATACCAATGAGCAGCATGGCATTGGCCACCATGCGATGATTTACCAGGATGCGGACGCTCGAATAATAAATGTAAATTAAAGCAATTGTGATGGCGCCGACAATTATCCAGCTTTGTTGGTCCAGTTCAGGCGCAAGATCGGATGCTATTTTGAGCAGCAAAATGCCCAATACAGGTGAGGCCAGCTTCCCGAGCCGATAAAACGCCATCTTTGCAGTAGTACCTTGCATTTCCGCAGGTCTTTCTCTGAGCACTGCAAAGCGTTGGCGAATAAGTGTGGTTATGACATACCCGACCACAAACGACACGACGATCATCGCGAGTTGGATATAAGCATCACGAGTAGCCAGTGAAGCAAGAATATTGT
>CAYOND010000021.1:0-59697 GCA_964405225.1 uncultured Pseudohongiella sp. | reverse complement strand
TATTGTTCAGCTTATATTCAGGCGTTGGCCAAGCCCCGCTTCATTGCGTCACAAACAATTACAAATGTCGCCATAAACAATGCGTTAAGTGGTTGAAATTAAAGGATGTTTTTACAAGTTTACAACAGCTTGGGCTTGCTTGTGATATCCCGATTGGCTATGCTTCGTTACCCCAGCCCCTGGCCAACTTTCACGTCCCCCTGAGCAGCTGAATTTGTCGCTGCAGAGACCTGATAGACCAGTCTACATTGTAAAATGGGGCGTTAAAATAAAAGTGTAAGTAGCGAGAGAGTGCAACATGAAAAGATCGAAACAAATGCTTTCTGCAATAATTCTGGGCGCTGGAGCCCTGGCTGTTGCCCCCGCCGTGCTGGGCCAGTATGGCACCAGTGTGGCAGATGGAGATTGGCCGGATCACCACGGCAACGAGTATGCTCAACGCTACTCCCCGCTAGATCAGATCAACGCCGAAAATGTTAATGAATTAGAAGTAGCCTGGACTTTCCAGACGGCAAAATTCGGCCCTTCCCCTGAATTTAATAACCCTTCGACCCCGATTGAAATCGATGGTGTGCTGTATATCACAGCTGGTGCCACCAGAAATGTGGCGGCGCTGGATGCTACTAATGGACAGCTTTTGTGGATGTGGCGCCCTCAGGAAGGTGTGCGTTATGACAACGCGCCCCGCAAAGGAGCAGGCCGTGGTGTAACGTCTTATCGCAATGGCGATGAGTCACGAATCTTCACTGTTACTCCAGGATTTCAGCTGGTATCGCTGGATGCCGAGACTGGGATACCTGACCCTAACTTTGGTGTAAATGGCGTGGTCGATTTATTCGAAGGATTGCGCAACGCTGAAGATCCACGCTTCGACGATATTGATATTGGTTCGTCCATGCCGCCTTTCGTCATGAATGATGTGGTTGTTGTTGGTCCGGCGCACCGTGTTGGTATGCGTCCCCGCTCCAAGACTAATGTTGTCGGTGACGTTCGCGGTTACGATGCTCGCACGGGTGAGCATTTGTGGACTTTCCACACAATTCCCGAGCGTGGCGAGTTGGGTTATGAAACCTGGCTGGATGACGGCGTCGAATTTACTGGCAATGCGGGCGTATGGTCGCAAATGTCTGGTGACCCCGAGCGCGGCCACGTATACCTACCAGTGGAATCAGCTACAGGCGATCGCTATGGTGGCGACCGCCCTGGCAACAACTTGTTTGCCAATGCACTCGTGGCTGTGGATATCAAAACAGGTGAGCGTCAGTGGCACTACCAGCTTATCCATCACGATATCTGGGACTGGGACAATCCATCAGCAGCGGTACTCGCCGATCTACCCAATGGCCGAGAAGTAGTCATGCAGGTAACCAAACAGAACTGGGTTTATACCTTTGACCGCGATACTGGTGAGCCAATCTGGCCGATTGAGGAATTGCCAGTGCCAGCTGGCGATGTACCCGGCGAATGGTACGCGCCGACACAGCCATTCCCTACAAGACCTGCGCCATTTGATCGTCAAGGCGTTACAGAAGACGACCTGATTGACTGGACGCCAGAAGTTCGTGCATTGGCACTGGAAGCGATAGAGGGGTTCAGGTTGAGCCCGAATATCTACACACCTCCATCGCTTGATGATGCGGCTGATGGCACTCGCGGCACATTGAGCCTGCCTTCGGCTACTGGTGGTGCCAATTGGGAAGGTGCTGCGCTCGATCCTGAGACAGGTATCATCTATGTGCCGTCTCGAACTGCACTGGCTATATTGTCAGTAGCGAATGACCCGAATAGTGATGTTGCATACAGCGCTGCTTTCGGCGTGCGCGTGCCACGAGTTCAGGGTCTTGATATAATCAAACCTCCATATGGGCGGATCACTGCAATTGATATGAACACTGGTGATCATGTCTGGCAGATGGCCAATGCCGATACGCCAGACAGTATTGCCAACCACCCATTGCTTGAGGGTGTTGATTTACCACGTACAGGCGTACCGACTCGAGCCGGACTGGTATTAACCAAGACCTTGTTGTTTGCCGGAGAAGGCGGCGGTGGTCCTGGTGCCAGCCCGATCTTTCGTGCGTATGACAAGCAAACCGGCGAAATTGTTGCCGAGATAGATATCCCCAATACGCAAAGCGGTCAGCCTATGACTTACGAACACGATGGCAAACAGTACATTGCGATGTTCGTCAGTGGTGGTGGCGGCGAAACGGAGCTGGTAGCACTGGCTCTGCCATAATTTTTTAGCAGGAGTAATAGATATTATGCGAACTTTGGTCAACCGAGCGGTATTCGCACCGCTCATGTTAATGATTGGTCTGCCTGCGCAGGCTGCGACATGGGAACTGGATGCGGCGGAGTCTCGCGTCATTTTTCAGTTTGAATACGAGGGTACGCCTTACCAGGGCGAGTTCAGGAATGTGTCAGCTACATTCGAGATCGACCCAATGCGTCCTGGCGCCTGTGATTTTCAGGTGACTATTCCCATCATCGATACCTATGTGGACAATCCGGAAGTGCTGGACTACTTGTTGGATATCGAATTATTTGACGTTGATCAGTTTCCAACAGCGTCTTTCAAAGCAGAAAATTGTACGCTTGAGTCACTGAATTCATTCGTGGCTGAAGGTGAGCTGACTATCCGTGACCAGACTCACCCCCTGAGCTTTCCGTTCAATATGGATGTTGAAATGTATGATGGGCAGCCGCGTTTCCATCTAACCAGTGAAGTTACGATTCAACGATTGGAATATGGTGTCGGCCAGGGTTATTTTGCAAATACTGCATCCATCCCGAATGATGTTGTAATTTCAGTGGATGTTTACGCTGTTCCTTGATGGAACGGCTTTTATTTATTAGGGCTAATTGAATGATTTCTGATTTATTTGTTAAAACCTGCAAGCCTTTACTGCTTGCACTTTCTTCTCTGGCACTGGTGTCTTGTGATCGCCTATTGACGCCAGATTTTAATACCGAGATTACCGAGATCCGCTCAGGCGCTTATACGCTTGATAAAGATCACGCGGTGTTATTGTTCAAGATCAATCATCTGGGATTCTCCACTTATGTGGGGCGCTTTAATGACTTCGATGCATCGCTTGATTTTGATCCCGAAAACATTGGTGCGTCTTCACTGGAAGTAATCATCGATGTGGCGTCACTGGATGTAAACAATCCTGAATTTGCAGAAGATTTACGCGGTGGCTCATGGTTTGACGTGGAGAATTTCCCACAGGCCATCTATCGCACTAACTCGTGTTCCGAAACAGGTGAAAACACTTTCTCCTGTGAAGGCGATATGACTCTGCACGGCGAAACAGGCCCTATGACCATTGATGTGCAGTTCAATGGCGGTGGACGTAACTTCCTGACTCGCAGCTATACACTCGGTTTCGCTGCCAATGCGACTTTCCAGCGTTCTGAGTTTGGTGTCGATCAGTTTGTGAATTTCGGTGTTGGTGATGACATCGACCTGGAGATTCATGTGGAATTTCAGGAAGCGGATGAAGATAGCTAGTACAGGCCGTCTGAAATCGATTAAAACAGATAGCAGGAATCAGCTATCGGGGAAAGCCCGCTCGACAGAGCGGGCTTTTTTTTTGGATATTGAATAAGGGATTTAATTTATTTGGCGACACCGTTTTGTGCGTGCAGTGCCAACCGATTTTAATCACAGCACATACAATCTTAATAAAATTGCAGTCCAGATACTGAATTCACGAATATGAGAATCATAAACCATGTTTAACTCCAAGTTGCTCGTGATGCTCGGCTCCGTATTGCTCAGCATTCAATTTTCCATTGCTGCCACAGCGCAGGAAGATCAAGTCCGCATGTTTAACACAGTGAAGATCAAGTTGGCTAATGGTGAGCCGGTAATTGGAGGCACAATCGATACTCCTGACCCGGATATTTATTGCGCCATGGCCAATTCCGGTTTCGATTTCATGTGGATAGAAATGCAGCATAGCGCGCTAAACTATTCACAAGTCGCCGATATGATCTGGGCTTGCAAGGATGCCCCTGCCATTCCTTTTATTCGCATCCCAGCTGCAACAGAAGGGGATATACAAAAAGCCACCGATATTGGCGCATTGGGTATCATCGTGCCAATGGTGGATGCTGTAGAAGAAATTCAAACGGCTGTCACATACGCCAAGTATCCACCGATGGGCAAGCGTAGTCAGGGCGGAGGCCAATATCGGGCTATATGGGGGAATGATTATCGCGCTGCTGCTAACGCCAATATCATGGTAGTCGCCATGATTGAACAGCCTGAGGGTGTCGAAATCATTGAGCAGGTGGTGAGCACGCCCGGTGTCGATGCGGTATTTGTAGCCAGTTCAGATCTCAGTAGTTTCACAGGCAGGCGACAAGGCGACCCGGATTATGAGGCGCTGGTTACACAAGTCAAGGACAGCACGTTGGCTGCCGGGCTGCATGTGGGAGGACCATTGGGCTGGCTGGAGTCGAGAGAAGGCTACAGCTTCTTTCAGGGCCCCAGTGCGAGTGCATTAATACGAGCAGGTACGCGAGTGTCTCTGGAATCTGCCGATCCATGCCGCTACTTACCAACGGGGGCTACGCCAGTGGCCGGCGAAGATCCCTGTCCATAATAAATGTCGGCGATATCAGCTTTAACTGCTTCAGATTTCATTGCGGGCAGGGAGTATGGTATTCGCTGTTTTCGCCACAAATGCGTTCCTTGGTTGCATGGCTGAACATTCCAAGAGTTTCTTTATGACAATCCCCATTACTCCTATTGCAAGTGTGAGATCGCCATTCAAGCAAAGGTTTTCAATACCGCGACAACCAAATCTCGCTCCTGCTGCGGAAGGGATAATTGTATTCAAAGAGGAATTCAAAGATCCGAACTATCTGCGTGAACTGGAGCAATTTTCACATTTGTGGCTAATTTTTATTTTTCACGCTGTAGCAGGGAAGGGTTGGGCACCAACTGTTCAGCCGCCAAGACTCGGTGGCAAAGAGCGAGTCGGCGTATTTGCCAGTCGCTCACCGTTTCGACCCAATCCAATAGGGATTTCCGTGGTGACGAATCTGGGCGTAAATACCGAAGGAAGTGAAACTGGAGTGCGAGTTGGCGGTCTGGACTTGTTGGATGGCACACCAATTGTGGATATCAAGCCCTATATTCCCTATGCTGATAGCATACCTGGGGCCAGTGCAGGTTTTGCAACAACGCCACCTGACGCGGATCTGGCAATACAGTTTACTGAGATTGCAGAATCTCAATTAGGCAAGATTGAGCCAAACTACCCAAACCTGAGGGACTTGATCACGCAGGTATTACGGCAGGATCCCAGACCGGCCTGGAGAGTAAAGGAATCAGATGATAAGTGTTATGGAATGGATCTCTACGAATTTAACATTAAGTGGAAATTCATAGATGGTGATATTCATGTCCTCACTGTTCTGTAAACGGTTCCTGGCAGGAATTAAGCGGCGCATGCTGCCCAGAACCCTCACAGTCATCTTGTCTATTGTTTATTTCAATATAGCTATCGCAGAAGAAATTCTTATAGCTGTTGCTTCGAACTTTGCACGTCCGGCGCAAGAAATTGTCGATGAATTTGAAATGCAGACAGGCCATGAAGTTCGTATAGTGCTAGGCTCATCCGGCAGGATTTTTGCCCAGATAAGTAACGGCGCGCCTTTTCATATTTTCATGTCGGCAGATGCGTCGAAACCGGCTGCCTTGATCAACGCGGGATTGGCCAGCGGTAAATCGCGCTTCACCTACGCCACTGGCGCCTTAGTTCTATGGTCCAATTTACCTGATTTAATTGTGGATGGCCCTGGAGTGCTCGAAAGCCAGCGGTTAAACAGCCTGGCATTGGCCAATCCACGCGTTGCTCCATATGGACAGGCAGCGGTGGAAGTGCTCGAAAACCTGGGCTTGCGGGATAAGACGGAAAGTAAATGGGTTCAGGGCGAGAATATTGCTCAAACATTTCAATTCGTCGAGTCAGGCAATGCCGAACTCGGATTTGTGGCATTGGCGCAAGTCGCGGATGGTAGGGGATGGCAGGTACCACCTCAACTTCATCAGCCTATTCAGCAAGATGTCGTATTATTGAACTCTGCGGCTGAAAGTATTGCCAGCCGCGAATTTATGGAATTTCTGCGAAGTTCTGCTGTGCGGGAAATAATTCGAAGTTATGGTTACGGTGTAGAGTAATCTATGTACTCATTGGTGAAACTGAAATGGACCTTACTCTAATACCCAGGACGCCATAAGCAGGCAATAACTCAATAAATGCGGAGGGATAATGAGCAAGCCAGTAACTCTGGAACACGTAGACGGCGTTAACAAAATAATTATGGACGATGGCAAAGCCAATGCCATGTCAGTGGAGATGTTAACGCAATTGCACGATGCGCTCGACGAATGCGAAGACAGGGGCGGTTCTGTGATCATTCAGGGCAGACAAGGTTTGTTTTCAGCCGGGTTCGATCTGGGGGTGTTTAAAAGCGGTGATCAGGAACAGATTCACAGGATGCTTGAATCTGGCGCATTGCTGACAAAGCGACTGCTGACTTTCCCTAACCCCACCATTGCTGTTTGCACTGGGCATGCCATAGCTATGGGCGCGTTTATTCTATTGTCCGTAGACTACAGAATCTCTGCCAGGGGTGACTTCAAGTTCGCTGCAAATGAGGTTGCTATCGGTTTGACCGTGCCGCGATTCGCCACTGAAGTGTGCCGCCAGCGCCTTGTTCCTGCGGCATTTAATCGTGGGCTGGCTTTGGCGTACTATTTTGGAATTGATGAAGCGCAGACCGCCGGGTTTATAGATCTCATAGTTCCACTGGAAAATTTGCAAGCTCAGGTTGAGGAAGTCGCTGAGCAATTCGCAAAGCTGGATCTGGCGGCTCACACAGCCACCAAGTTACGTCTGAGAAAAGGCGCGATAAATGCCCTCACGAATGCTATTGATGATGATTGTGCAGAATGGGAAGCCAGGATTACCAAATAGGTCCAGCTATTCCGCGTACAGTTTCCCCATCTGATTTCAGCACTTTTTTGTGATCTTGGAAGAGGAGAAGTGTGAAAGAACAATGAGTGCGAAATTGGTTGAAAGGTTAACTAACAGGACTTACTTATGGTTACTGTTTCTGCAACTTTAAGGGCCTTGGTTTTTGCAGTATCGACATCATCAGCTCTTGCCAAGGCTACCCCCATGCGCCGCTTTCCTGCTACCGTAGGTTTACCGAACAGGCGTAGCGACGTATCTGGCTGCGCCAGTGCTTCCTTCAAATTCCCAAACTCCACTTGGCTGGAATCACCTTCTACCAGAATGACAGCTGATGCAGAAGGCCCGAGAAAGGAAATATCAGGAATGCTTAGACCAAGTATCGCGCGTGCATGTAGTGCGAATTCAGAAAGGTCTTGCGATATTAGAGTTACCATTCCGGTATCGTGAGGGCGGGGAGATACTTCACTGAAGTACACTTCGTCCTGTTTGATAAACAGCTCCACACCAAACACACCACGGCCACCAAGGGCGCTGGTTACTTTCTCAGCGATAGTGCGTGAGCGTTGCAAGGCTACATCACTCATGTACTGGGGTTGCCATGATTCCCGATAGTCGCCTTCCTGTTGGCGATGGCCAATGGGGCGACAAAAACTGATGCCATCAATATGTCTTATCGTAAGTAGCGTGATTTCATAGTCAAACTCGACAAAGCCTTCGATTATTACCTTACCGGCGCCGGCCCGACCACCAGCCTGGGCATATTCCCAAGCCGCTTCTGTATCGACGCTTGAGGACACAGTACTCTGCCCCTTACCAGACGAGCTCATAATAGGTTTGATGATGCAGGGCGTACCAATTTCTTCGATCGCCTGCAAATATTCGGCTTTGGTGGTCGCAAATTTATATGGCGATGTGGGTATGTCGAGCTCTTCAGCTGCCAGTCTGCGAATGCCTTCGCGATTCATGGTGAGCTGCGCAGCTTTTGCCGTGGGAACAACATTAAAACCTTCCTGCTCGAGTTCAACAAGCACGTCTGTGGCAATAGCCTCTATTTCCGGCACAATGAAATGTGGCTGTTCAGCCTCAATTACTTCGCGCAGTTTCTGTCCATCCAGCATGTCGAATGTGTGGCTGCGATCTGCGACCTGCATGGCCGGAGCATTGTCGTACCGGTCACAAGCAATAACTTCAACACCGAATCGTTGAAGTTCAATAACAACCTCTTTGCCCAGTTCACCCGAACCCAGCATAAGGATGCGCACGGCGGTAGGTGAGAATGGTGTGCCTATTTCAGTCATGAATTTATTCTGTCTTCAGATCTATGCCGAGTACATCGCGAACGGCAATTTTTGGATCGCTTACCTGATTGGTTTTCATGTAGCGATGTACTTCTTCAATCTTGGCGTCGACCAGATACCTGTACCAAAATACTCTAAGCACATGATAAGTCGTGCCGACTTTGCCATCGAGGAAACCAAGACGGAAAAAATATGAGTAAATGAAGTACATCCTGGTCCGGAGCCCGCCAGGCAATCTGGCGTACAGATTTTCCTTGATCCAGCGTTTTACGGTGTCTTCTTCGCGCGATTTAATATTTGCTACCGAGTCTTCCGGGAACAAATCAAACTCAAGGTTCAGCAAATCAACTGCTTCCCGGCTGGCATAACTGTTGTGTTTGGCAATCCAGACGGAGATTGATTTCAGGTTTTCATCTACCAGTCCGCCTTTAAAGTGGATAGTTGGGCCAGCAATCTTGATGTGCTCATCCATCCAACGATTTTCGCATTCGCCTTTGCCATATCTGAAAAGTCTGAGTGTACTGTGTGGGAAGCTGCCTCCGTGGCTAATTAACTGACCCTGAAATACCATAAATCGATTGCTATAGACGCCTTCGATATCTGTTGACAAGGTTGCCAATCTTGAATTGATTTCAGCAATCAGTTCTTCGTCGAGAATTTCGTCGGCATCGATACGCAACACCCAATCAGTGTCGGAGTCGAGTTGCGACAGCGCCCAATTGAACTGTGTGGCATAGTTAATCCAGTCCCTGTTGATCAATCTGGCCCCACATTCCTTCGCAACCTGCTTGGTAGAGTCTGTAGAATTTGAATCGGCCACCACTATGTGTTCGGTAACCTGCCTGACGCTGCGAATACATCTTGCAAGATGTAATTCCTCATTATGTGTAAGTATGATCGCAACGAGTTTCATCTAAAACCTTCAATGATCTAAAGCAACTTGCGCCGTGACAGGATTGTAGTGCAGTGTCATTGGCAGTGATTCGGGATTCTACCGCAAATTTTATCTTCGGTTACGATGTCTGTCTGATTTCTGAGGGTATTTTTGACTCAGTCAGGCCAAATTGTGCGCTATACATACTGATTATTGTCGTTATTCGGATTCAGTAGGCCTAGACTTCCCTCCTGTAGCCTTTTATGCTTTGGACAGTCTCCAAAAACCAGAACAATAAGGGAGTTACCATGTCACCAGAGCTTCGATTAGTTACAAATTCAGGAAAAATCTCCAATTTACAGCTATCTATACTCACGGCTGCAATAATGCTTTTTGCTGCTTGTTCAGAACCCCAATCAACCTCGCAATCTATGGCCGAGGCGGCTCCACCAGCGGCAAGCACGGCGCCCGCAGCATCAGGGAACTTCATCACTGGTGAAGGGCTACCCAATCCAGCACCAGTTGTCACCACTAATTGGGGAGATCTTCCTGAGGGCAGGGAGTGGGGCTCAACTGCCGGCATCGACATAGATCCTACAGATGGGCACGTTTGGGCTTATGAGCGCTGCGGTGCCAGTAGCTTCGGTGGTGGTGTGCCGATTAATTGTGATACAAATCCGGTGGACCCGATTTTTAAATTCGACCGCAACACAGGCGAAGTCCTGGCAAACTTTGGGGGCGGTTTAATGCAAACTCCTCATGGCATCCATGTGGATGAAGAAGGCAATGTTTGGGTAACTGATTTCGCTGGCAATGCTGAAGGCACCAAAGGTCATCAGGTACATAAGTTCAGTCCCGAAGGTGAACTGTTACTGAGCCTGGGTACACCAGGACAGGCTGGAAGTGGCCCGAATCAATTTAATCAGCCTAATGATGTAATCGTTGGCCCTGATGGCAGCATCTACGTTGCCGATGGTCATGGTGGTCAGGGTATGACATCAAATGAGGCCATGGAAGAAGGCAGAGCCGAGGGCGCAACAGGGAGAATTATCAAGTTCTCACCTGACGGTACAAGAATCATGGAGTGGGGCCAGATTGGCGTGCGCCATGGTGAGTTCCGCACACCACATGCGTTGGAATTCGACTCCCAGGGTCGACTATGGGTTGCTGATCGTGGCAATCATCGGTTGGAAATTTTTGACCAGGAAGGTAACTATCTGGAATCGCGTTATATGTATGGTCGCATCAGCGGTTTATTCATCACAGATGACGATATGGTTTATGCAATCGATTCCGAGTCAGGCCCAACGAACCATGTTGGGTGGCGTAATGGTGTCAGAATAGGGCATGTGGACGAGGACAGTATCGTCGCTTTCATACCACCATTTGAGCGTCCCGACAGGGTTTATCAGGGCACAGCTGGTGAGGGTGTCGCAGTTGATGCGGATGGCAATGTCTATGCTGCAGAAGGACCCAATTCACTCAGCTGGGCAGGTGGCGCGTTCACTAAATACAGCTTGCAGTAAAGGACCTGGGTGGATATACCGGTCTGTTAGTTGATGAGTCGACAATGTCAGTATTGGGTGCAATCTCTGCTCGCATTGCCTGGTCGCACTCGTGGTATAGTGATATCGAAGAAGTAACCGGGATAGCTCTGAGGTTTTATAAGTAATCGCCAGGACGATGGCCCAAAGGTCGCACCGGGCAATAAAAAAAACCAACTAAGGGCAAATAGCGGTAACTGGCGACAGCAGGAAGCTGTTGGCCCATTTTGTGCGACAGAGCTCTAACACACTGTTACTGCAACAAGGTGGTAGAGCGATGCATGTTGGAAGTGTTGTATATCAATACATAGGAGGACATCATGCCAAAAATTCTAGTCATTGATGACGAAGAGCAAATTTGTGAAATCGTATGTGACCTGATGGAGTCTGAAGGTTATGAAGTGGATTCAGCGAATGATGGAGAATCTGGTCTGGAAAAACTCAAAAACGATAAATTTGATCTGATTTTTTTGGATATTCTGATGCCTGGAACTGATGGGCTACAGATCCTTCAGCAAGTGCAGGCTATACAAAAAGTTCCAACGATTATTATGTCAGGGTATATACCTCCGGGCATGGAGAAGAAGGTGCTGGATGCCGGCGCTATCGCTGTGTTCAGAAAGCCATTCAACATCAATACTATGGTAAACACAGCGTCTGCTGTGCTTGATACTTGAAATTCTGATTCGCAAAAAAATTGGTATTGGCAAGGCTGTGAGATCAAAGTCAGTTCCAATTTGGCATCCCTTATCCTCACTGAAGAAAAAATTGAAGCAATTGTTGCGGATTGCATCTAAATGACATCAATTCAATTCATGACATTAATTCAATTCATGACATCAATTCAATTCGTCTCTCCAAACTATGCCAGGCCTATGCGGTTCAGCAACGAGTTTGCAAATTTGAGTTTGGACAATTTTTATACGGCTACCCAAGGTCGATAGAGTGAGTGTCTACGACTCTATAGATTCCCAACGCGGCATGTTGTTCGACAAGCCAAAGAACCAGGCATATCTCGATGCGATCAGGCAGGCAGTTACTCACAACTCAGTGGTGCTCGATTTAGGTGCCGGGTTAGGCTTTTTTGGCCTGGCTGCTGCAAAAGCAGGGGCTCGAAAGGTGTACCTGGTAGATCCTTCTCCGGTTATTGAGTTAGCACGCAAAATAGCAATCGTTAATAATCTCAGCAATGTGGAATGTATCCGTGGAACTATCGAAGAGGTGGAGCTACCAGAACAGGTAGATATCATTATTTCAGTATTTACCGGGAACTTTCTGCTTACCGAGGACTTGCTTCCATCCCTTTTTTACGCTCGCGACCAATTCCTCAAACCAGGCGGCATGTTGATTCCGGAGGCAGCGCGAATGGTCAGTGCGCCGGTCAGCAATCAGGATTTTTATGACAAGCACCTCAAGGTGTGGAGCAAAGAATGTAGTGTTAAGGCCTTATTGCCAGATGAGCACTGTGAAATCGATTTTAGTGCGGGTCTCACTTACGCCGCCAATTCCTTGTACTACGTAGCGCCAAAAGAATTCACAGGGGAGTATCTCGCAGAGCCACAGCAATTTCATGAACTGGATTTTTATACGACCACTACAGCCGATTGCGATGCTCGCATTGAAGCACAAGTCAGCCACTCCGCCATCTGTCATGGCTGGGCCGGCTGGTTTGAAATGAAATTGGGAGAGAACTGGTTATCTACATCGCCCAAGGCGGCCGCTATGCATTGGAGTAGCGTCTATCTACCCGCCGATCCACCAGTGGCAGTCGCATCTGGAGATGCAGTCAGCCTGCATCTCATCAGAGCTGAATTTGGTGAATGGCACTGGAATCTGGATTTCCCTGACGGCACCACTCAACGACATAGCAGTTTCCTCTCCATGCCACTGCGACCCCAGGATATCGCCCGGGCTTCGGAGGGGTTTGCCCCCGTTATTCAGGGCAAACTGGAGCCTTTGCGGTGGTTAGTGGAAACGATGGACGGGAAAAAGACTATTCGGGCGCTCGCTGAAGCTCTCAGCAAGCAGTTTCCAGCCCGATTCAGCAACCTGAATCAGGCTATAAACTTTATCAAGTCAGTATTGGCCAGATTTGATTAAAACGGGGAATTGTCCAGATTACTGAATTAAGGCTTTGGCCCCATATTAGAGTTGCCAGGAGTACACCAGGCTGAATCGTTCTGATTACAGCCAGATTGGCCCTGGGTTAAATCCACTACCCGGCCGAATGAAGTCAGCACTGGGGCAGAATAAGGCTTGCGCCGGCTTGAGTCAGCTCGGCGGTCGGTGGTGTTCAAATTTTGTAACTGGGTACTATTCATAGTTTGAAAAACCTCGCTGCAATTAATAATCCACGAATTAACCACGAATGTAACAAAGCTGCAGCACATGGGCTCTATTGCTTGCCAGTTTACTAAATATCGGCCGTTATTGAAATATCCCCGCTGGCGCAAGGAACCATATGCTGCCGGAAGGGATAGAAATAAAATCTATAAAAAACAATAGGATATAACCTAAGACCCTGCTACAGGCGGGCCCGCTTACGGGGCAGTTGCAATTTATCGTGGGACAAAACGGGTAGAACTATCAAACTACCGGGATAACAACAAGGTGCCTGTTCATGTGGCAGCGTCAGACTCCACAGTCCCCAGCCAGGTTGCAACTGATGCCGCATGCACAATAAACCAGCTATCCCAGGTGGCGTCATCTGTATTACGATCCAGAATGTGGTTTGCTTCCGCTATAAGCTTGTCCCGCTCAACCCATCGTTCCAGATTGGGTGTACTCTGTAAAATGGCAGCAATTTGTTTCGGTACCATGCGCCTGCCAATGTGATCGCCGAGCAATGATGTTTTAGGCCGGTTTAAAATTGCCGCCGGCATCAAGTTTGTCATTGCCAGACGCAACACCCTTTTGTCGAGCAACATATAATTGGGCAGACCCAGCATGAATTCAATGAGTCGTATATCGGCAAAGGGGTGGCGGGCCACCAAAGGCATATCAAGATATTCATAGCCTTGCAGAAATCGATTGCCCCAGGGGCGGGCAATTTGGGATGCCGCGTCTCCCTGATTGTACAGGTGCCAGAATTTTGCCCAGCGGTTCTGGATGGCAGCAGAATTTGCCAGATCCGGTTGCAGCCACTGCGGGTACGGATAGGGGGGAGTATCCGATTTCACCCCGCGGCGGAACAGTGATTTTACCCCTGAATTGCGCATGGTCCCCAATGTGCCGACATGTCGGATCAACTCGGTAAGGAATGCCAGGTAATTACCTTTGCTCAGGTTATCAGCGACTGTCATATTGCCGCTGAAGAGACTGTCGGCCACCTGCCCGGATAGGAGTACTCGAGCGCCGCTTTCCACGATAGCCTGATTTCTATCCCTTAGCATGGCAAGGTCTGGATTGGCAAAAGGTTCGTCAGTGAAGGATGCATTATTCCCGCATCCTGCGAACAGTGCATAGTCATTGCAATTTTGCACTTGCAGGCGCACTCCCAGATGATCAGCTTGGATGCGGGCGAAATCTGCCTCTGGGTCGTCAAATAGTCCTTGGCAGGAAACGCAATGTCCGGTGATAGCCAGGTTGGGGCTGAGCGCAGTGAGAGTCGCAGCGATGGCGCCGGAATCAAGCCCGCCGCTCAGTTCCAGCGCTATTTTGGGCTGGGCAATGCGCGATCGACTTCGCACAGCCTGTTGCAGCAATTCAGTAAATTGCTCCACGTATTCGCTGTCGCGTTTGAAACGAATCGCTTTGCATCGATCAGGTTGCCAGTATCGGCTGACTGATATTTCGCTACTCTGGATGCTGAGTTTACTCGCCGGAGGTAAACGCTGTATGCCTTCGAAAATAGTAGTGGAATCGTCCAGCGGCGAACCGAACAGTAAAAAATCAATGAGGCAGATTTCATTCAGTGTGCCGTTAACCCGCCCGGATTGCCGAAGTGATGTCAGCGTACTGGCGAACGCGAAGCTGGAGTTATTCTGGGTATAGAAAAATGGCCGTACCCCCAGTGGATCGGTAAAACAAACAAGTCTTTTACTTAATGTGTCCCAAATAACAAAGGCGAAGTCACCGCTTAGCCGGGTGACCAATTCATCCCCCCATATTTTATAAGCATGCAGTATTAACTGTGCATCGGGTGATTGATGAGAAACGCTTGCGCCAGCTACAGTTAAGTTGCCAATGAGTTCATTCCTGTTATACAGATGCGCATCAGCGACAATCCAGTAATGATCATCCAGACTGGCTGGCTGCAGATCGTGTTCCGCTTCAGGTGCAATCTTGAGCAGCGCATGTCCCAGTCCAATTCCTTGATCCAGCCAGGTATTCAATGCATCAGGCGCCCGACTACGCAGCGCTTCAGTCATGCTTTGCAGATGCTGCAAATCAGGCGTGGAGCCTTGCAGATCGATAATGCCGCAGATTCCGCTCATTCGAGTTCTTGTCCGTTATCTGAGTTTTTCATGCGGTTCCTTTGTAACCCATGCTACTATTTTTGGTCTTGTGATTGACCACAAGTTGTTGCATCACTAATCAAGGGCAAATCCTTCGTCGCGCGTTGTTATACGCCAAATACGTCGAAGACACGACCGAGGTGAATGATGAAAGGGCATTTGGATGTATTTATGAATTTACGCAAGTCAGAATATTACGCCTTGTGGCCTGCTTCTTGCTACTCTTCCAGTTCACCAGCACCGTAGACAATAAGTATCGTTATGTCAGACCAATTTGTAGTTCCTTCGTTCAGTGTTGAGGCGGAGATTAGTTCGACTGCTCACTCCAATCCGGCGTTCAATCAGTGGCTACAACCAGATGGCTCTCTCTGGGCCAGCTTTCATCATGTTGAAGCCGGATATCTTGTGCATTTTCCTGATCTGGCGGATTTCGTCATTTCTCGTGACGGCCAAAAGATAAAGGCATCTCCTTGGCCCGGTTGCACTGACGATACGATAGAACACCTGCATCAAAATCAAGTTCTACCACTCGCCTATACACTGCAAGGACGCTTGGTACTGCACGGCAGTGCAGTAGTGATTGAGAATAATGTCGCAGTATTCCTCGGTAAGTCTGGTCAGGGAAAGTCTACGCTTGCTGCGAGTTTTGCTCTACATGGCTGCTCCTTCCTGACAGACGATGGCTTGTACCTCGACAAGCGCGATGATCAGTTTCTGGTGATGCCAAGCCAGCCTGCAATACGCCTTTGGGAGGACTCTGATCAGTATCTGGTGCCGGCTAACAGCCAGCGGGGAAATCCCTTGCATTATACCAGTAAGGCGAGAATTCTGGCCGGAGAGTCGTTTGGGTTTTGCGATACCGCTAAACCGTTGCAGGCAGTATATTTTCTGGCAGAAGACAGCTCTGAATCAATTGCGATCAGTCGAGTCTATGGCGCGCAAGTAATGGAGCAACTCATAAGAAACAGTTTTATTCTCGATGTGGTAGATCGCACGGCCTTGACTCAGCATTTTTCAATGTTGGGAGAGTTTGCAAAACAAAAATTTTTCTTCAGCCTTGGTTATCCAAAGCGCTATGAATGCCTGGAGAGCGTTCGAGGCGAAATAATGCGCCATTTTACGGAGCAGCTTACTGATTCAGAAAAACCGGTTTAGTCCCTGTGGAATCAGGATTTCGTCGTGAGAGATTGAACTTCTGATTACCAGTTTATTTAAGATTACCTTCGGGAAGCGTAAATGCATTGAATCGCGTACCAACATCTGCAGCATCGTTTAGCACCAGCCCTTCAGATTCTACCCAGGCATGTGCAATAGATCTGTTTTTGATTAATCCGTCAGTTTTGCCAATATCAATAGTAGTGCCGATTTTTAATTGACAGGGTATTTGCCGTTTTCTGAGTTCACGCAGTAAATAAAGGGATTTTGCCAAACAGTTTGCTTTGAAAATACTTCGGTTGCCAGCAATATTGATTATGCGCGCAATAGCTCGTGCCTCTGACAATTGCGCCTCATTAATTTTTTTCTGTTTGTCAGTAGTGAAACTGCTAACTATGGATTTGTTATAAGCCTGCTTGAAGCCGTGAACTCTTATGGCGTGGGATAGCAGGGGCAAGCCAAGCAGTGCAGTGAACAATAACCAGCTTTCACTGATTGACAAGGCGAGAATTTTATTTAGCAATTGCATGCTGAATGGGCGAGCGTCATGCTGCACCGGTTGCTTCGGCCCGGGGCTGCACCTTGACGAGGGAATTCTTCTCTAGCTCAGTGATTAACTCTAACAGGTCATTCCGCAAAGTTTCGGGCTCTACTTCGTATTCTTCGAGCAAACAGTTGTAGACATCTTGCAGAAGAGGATATTCGGCTAGCAGTTGCCAGACTCTTGAGCCAACTGCATCAAGACTGAAATAAAATTCATTTTTCAGGTCGAGCAGCACCGTCTCGCCCCCCACTTCCTGGCAGAGGACATCATCATCAGTGCTCACACTACTGCGTATTGATATTGTCATATGGCGCAATTTGTAGATTCCTGCAATGATTGTAATGTAATCAAAGGGCATTTTCGATATCAGATGGTAGACTTAAAGCCATGGAATACAAGTCACTTCTACGGTATCTGACCCCACCTTGCACCAGCCTGCTGGTTATCATGCTTCTGTTGTTGATAAACAGCGGATTCGCTTTGCTCAATCCCTGGATCGCCGGGCAGTTCACGTCCGAAATTGTCGCACCGGACGCCAGTGTTTTCTCCAGTGTACGGGTTCTGATCCTGTTATGGCTTGGTGTTTTTCTGTTGCGGGCAATTATTGGGTTTTCGAGTCAATTTCTTATAGGGAAAACGGCAACTCAAATGTCTTCTCGACTACGCACGCGTCTTTATACTCATTTACAGGCATTACCTATACCCTTCTACCGCCAACGCAAAGCTGGCGAGACACTCACATTACTCAGCAATGACGCCGAAGAGATAAGCAGTTTTGTGACTGATGTTCTGGTTCAGATGCTACCTGTGATGTTGACGTTCTGTGGCGCGGTCATTTTCATGTTCCTTATCGATACCGATATCGCATCCATCGCGGTTATATTGCTGCCAGCTTACTATATTGCGCTCAGGTTTATTGGAAGAAATATGAGGGGGATCACCAGACAATGGATTGATTCCTATTCGAGTTTGTTTACCTTAATAGAAGAAAATCTGCGTTCTCTGTCTGCAGTCAAAGCATTCACCCGGGAAAGAATTGAACTACAACGTTTTGAAGAAAGAAATTCGCTTTTGGTTACCAAGTCCAACCAACGTCTGTATCTGGATTCCTTGTTAACTCATGTTATGAGCTTTCTGGCTGGTATTGGGTTTCTGATATTGCTATGGATAGCATATGGCAAGGTTGTTACAGGTCAACTGACGGCTGATCAGTTGGTGAGTTTATTATTGTATGCATTGCTGATGATGCAGCCATTGAGTACGCTTGCGAGCGTTTACGGACGGGTGCAGGTAGTGCGTGGATCGGCTGAGCGTATTCTGCAAGTATTCGCAGAAATTCCTGAGTCCTTCGATGCTGGCATTGTTCTGACGGAACCGGTTCAGGGTGCAATCGAGTTTAATAGTGTTTCATTTGGATACCCGGGCCGAATGGCACTTTTTAAAAATCTTGATCTTCAGATCAGAGCAGGAGAGACAATTGCAATTACTGGCGAGAACGGTGTTGGAAAGACCACACTTGTTTATCTGTTACTGAGAATTCTGGAGCCCGATGCCGGTCGGATACTTATCGATGGAGAAGATATTAAGACTATTCAGTTGACCAGTCTTAGAGAAAAAGTTGGTCTGGTGGATCAGCATACTTTGCTATTGAATGCTTCTGTTGAGGAAAATATTGCCTACGGCAAACCAGAGGCCACCCGTACTGAGATTGAGAAAGCTGCAATTCTGGCGCATGCCCATGAATTCATCAGTGGATTTCCTGAGGGTTATGACACATTGATTGGAGATCAGGGATTACGCCTTTCGGGCGGCCAGAGACAACGAATATCCCTCGCCAGAACCCTGCTGCGGAATCCGCCGATTCTGATACTGGATGAGGCTACTTCCATGTTTGATCCCAAGGGAGAAGAGGGGTTTATAGCCCAGAGTGTGGATTTCCTCGCAGGGCGAACGGTTATATTGATTACACATCGTCCTTCCAGCCTGCAATTGGCCGATGTTGTATACAAAATGACAGCTCTCGGCTTGAGACCCACGAAATAAACGGTGATATACTTCACTTACGCCCGAAAGCAGTTCACACCACAATGTTGCGCTGTTGCCGGCGCTTTAGAAAGAAATGGGTAAATTTCGTGGTTTTTATCTTAATTCGTCCCAAATTGCGATCTATGGAATTGAGTTAGCTTGTGAATGGGATTACCATTATTGCTATCGATTCATGTATTTCACTGCAGGTCTGATTTTGTCCTGGAGAGGGTACTTAAATGATTAATATCAACAGGTTAGCTAAAATTCAGCTAGTCAGCGGGCTGTTTTTATTGCCCATCCTGCCTGCGCAGGCCGATGTGAGCAGTGATTTCGCTGCTGGAGTGCCTCTGGAGCGAATTGTCCTTAATGCGCGAGCTGATGGGCTGAGTCTGGGTCAGATCCAGCGTCAGCTGCTCGATGAGGGCTTATTTGTGGATTTTCAATCAGGAACAGTAACAGAGTCGACTTTAACTGAAATCGCTGCTAGTGACACCTCAGAAGCCTCTGAGGGTGGTCCAGTAGAGACGCTATTAGAATCATCCGCAGAATTTCAGATTTCCTGTACAGCAAACGGACTTTCATCAGATTGCATCATAGACCAGGAAGTTTTCGAATTTGAAGTGGATTCCATGGAGCCACTGCTTGCCCGATCGGACGTGGATATTTCGGCTCTAGAAAGCCGTGCAGACGACCCGGTTACGCGTCAACGCATTGAGACAGTCCTGCAGTTGCAAAATGGAACAGGAACGGATGTGGCGAGACAACCACCTGCCACACCAGTCGGTAACCCGAATCCAGTGATTGGTGGTGCACAATCACCAACCGTTGTAATCGGCTTGTCGTCCCGCAATAGTCTAAACAATTCAGATAACATTATAGTTCGAAGCACAACTAGCAATACTGATGCCGCAGGTGTAAATACTTTGATAAACAATATTGTGGGTACGGGTAGACCCACTAATGTTCTTAATCGTGTTGTCAATCCAGGCGCACAGAATGGCTCTCCAGCCCCAGTTACTACGCCACAACAAAATCAATGGCGCTTCGGTTTTTTCAATAGTCAGGGTCAAGGGACTAATCAGGGTGCGCAGACTATAATTAACGGCAATTCTGATCCTTGTGTGAACTCTAATGGCGGTGTGGGCTCCTGCGGAGACCCCAGCCCTAGTTAATGGGCGGGCGCAAGGATAACTTCGATCTGACCCCCTCCACGACGTCGCAATATTCCTCCTGGTTTCCGTCTCAACCTGTAATCGAAAAACGCTTTCTGGCATTTCTGCTAATTATTTGCTGGGCTCCGCTACCCTTGGGGTCCAACCGTCCCTGGTCATGGTCACTTTTAAGTCTATTATGTCTGCTGGTTGCTGGATTTATATTGTGGGATGCGTATCGCAAAAACAAATTAATTGAGAATGTTGCCCCGTACCGTCGGGGAATACTTTTGCTGCTCGGTATTCCGGTATTCGCCACGTTGCAGATTATTCCTCTTCCGAGCGGCGTAATCGAGCTACTGTCTCCAGCAGCTCTTGATCTGCATACATCGACCCTAGACCGCAGCTTTTTGCCACTCAGTATTGATCCGGCCAGAACCCAGCAAATGGTCATTCTGAGCTGGGCGTACTGGGCTTACTTCGTTGCGGGTTTAACAATTATCGATTCAACCCGTAAATTACGCATACTCTTGTGGGTCGTGGCAGGGTGCGGGGTATTCCAGGCAGTATATGGAAGCTTGATGACACTTTCAGGTATTGAATACAGCTTCTTCATGGAAAAAACCGCCTATGTTGGTTTTGCCACCGGTACTTTTATCAATCGCAATCATCTTGCAGGCTATCTTGAAATGGCGCTTGCCTGTGGTGTGGGCCTGCTCATTGCCTCATTGCAGATGCAGAAGAGTAGGGACTGGGGAGTATGGTTCCAGCGCTTGCTGGACACTTTACTCGGTCCCAAAATTTTCCTCCGCCTCGGTTTGGCGCTCATGGTTGTAGCGTTGGTATTAACCCGCTCTCGCATGGGAAACGTGGCTTTTTTTGCCAGCTTGCCGCTTTGCGGCGCACTGATGCTGATTTTGCAACGCAAATTTAATAGAAATGTTATTTTTCTATTGGTTAGTTTGATCGCTATCGACATGTTCATTTTGGGTGACTGGTTTGGAATTGAGGAAGTGGCGCAACGAATCCAGACAACGGACTATCTGGCTGAGGGCAGAGATGAGGTGGCAATGGATTCCATTTCCATAATCAGGGAATACCCATTTTTCGGAACTGGATTGGGCACTTTTTTTAGTATATTCCCGGGCTATCAAAGCATGGGAACTTCCTCCTACTATACTCACGCGCACAATGACTATCTGGAATTTGTTTTGATGCTTGGTTTATTCGGAACGCTTCCTGCTGCCGCCTTGCTTCTGTATGTACTAGGGAATAACCTACGTGCTATGGTTATACGTAAAAATCGCCTTTGTCAGGGAGCCGTTTTCGCCTCGACCATGGGTGTTGTCAGTATACTTATTCATGGCTTTTTCGATTTCAATCTGCAGATTCCAGCCAATTCATTGTTATTTGTTACTCTACTGATGATCGGACTATTAGCAGGCCGAGTGAAATCCGAATCGCGCAGAATTAATTTAGTCAGGTATTAGCAAACGATAGCCTGTTGAATATCGAAGCGCAGAATCAATTGATGGTGAATGAGTTTATTGCGTCAGAGCCGACTGCAGGCATTTCGAGCGCGCACGTGCAGTTGTTCCTGAATCAGGGACGGGCATATAACAGGCAGCATTGTACTTAGCGTCATAAACTGTAGCAGATCAGAGTTATAGCTTGATACTGATAAACCCCGCTGGGCATTCTCTATGGCATTAGCCTGTTTGTCAGCATCCAGTTTTTCCCAGGACAGGGCCGATATTTCAGCGATAATTATCTGAACTCTTGGAGTCCATTTACCCAATTCAATCGCTCTCGAGAAAGCCCGGTCGAACTCAGCGTCGAATTGTTGGAGAATGGCCTTCTGTCTGGCAAGGCGTATCCATGACATGGGCCAGCCAGGTCGCAGTTCAATGGCATTTCGATAGGCAGTCAATGCCTGCTCGGCATACAACAAATAGTCTCCATCAGTTATTGGATTTCCGGCAACATTGCTGCGCCACTCTAGTAAAGTTGCTTCCAATAAATGGTATTCCGGCTCAGCCTTGTTTAGAAACTTTGCCCGATCTAACCAAAGCGATGCATGATTCCAGTCCGCCAAAGAGTCGGCTATCCCGCCAATATACCAACTGTTAATCTCGGATCGGGCAATGTTGTAGCTAATATCAGCGAGAATCCATTTGCAGGCGAAAAAGATAATCGTCACAAATGCTCCAGCCAGGCAAAGGAGCTTGATTCGCTTTATTGCGGTAGTTGGGTAAAATGAATTTGCACTCTCTGCTGAAGTCATCCCAAACTTAATTCATACCGGTAATTATAGCCAAGGGCCTATCCTGCACCATCTCTCGTGCCAGTGCTTCTCCAACGATTCTTGCGGCTGCGTCTCGGCCATCGTCGAGGCGAGGTGGCCGATGCTTCAAATTGTGTGCATCTGAAGCTAACAGGGTGACGTATCCTTTTCTCAGCAGGAATTCGGCACAGTGCATCGCTTCTTTCCCGAATTGACCGGTTACTGATCCTGCGGTGACCTGCAAGATACAGCCAAGTTCTATGAGCGGTTCGATTTTTTGGTAATTCGACATAATTCCCTTGTTTCTTTCAGGGTGAGCAATCAAGGGGCAAATGTTATGTTGGAATAGCCAATTAATCAGTTTATCGCTGCCGGGAGGCACATGGCTATGGGGAAACTCAAGCAATAAAACATCCAGTCCATTGTGCTTCCCAAGGAAAGGAATAGAACCAGACTCTATCATCGGAATGATTTCGATGCCTATTCGCACTTCAGCAGCAAACCCTATTTCCAAAGGGATTCGATTTTCTTCCAGGGCTCGTCTGAATTCATCACAGGCCTGTGTGATGGATTCTCGCGCGTTCTGATATCTGCCCACATGGATATGAGGAGTTACTACGGATTTGGTAATGCCATGTTCTACGGCATACCTGGCCAGTGAAAGAGATTCTTCCGGCGATTTTGGCCCGTCATCTATGCCGGGAAGCAAGTGACAGTGCACATCGATCATGATGGGTGAATTATTCTGATCGAGCGGGGCCTGCGAAAAATGCTTGAGGCAGGGGAGGCAAACCTGGTCGAATCAATGAGACGTCGAAAATAGTTGTTTCCACTATTCCTTCTAGGTTTGCTCGCCGTAATACTGACCATAGTAGTGTTCATCTTCATAGTAGGCACTCTTTTTGGATTCTACCTGGTTAAGTATGATACCTACAGCGCTGGCTCCTGCTCCTTCAAGCCGTGAGAGGCCGGCTTTGATCTGTTTGATTGGAGTTTCATAGGCTTTAACCACATAAACAACGTAATCTGACAAGTGTGCCAGCATCAGGGCATCACTCACAACGCCTACTGGAGGGGTATCAATTACTATAGTGTCGTAACCTTGAGCAAGCTCGCGAAGCGTGTTCTTGAAGCTATTGGAAGACAGCATTTCTAGTGGATTTGGCACTTTCTTCCCGGAAGGAAGCACGTCTATTACCGAGTCACCCAGATCATATTGATGTATACATTCTTTCGGGTCAATATCGCCAACCATCAACTCTGACAATCCAGGCACAGTCAGGTCAAAACCCAGGCTGCGAGCAATCGAGGGCTTCCTGAGGTCTGCATCAATAATTAGGGTTTCCCCAGATTGGCTCATGACAGCTGCCAGATTAAACGCTGTAGTGGTTTTGCCTTCACCACCGGCAGAAGATGTCACCTCAATAATGCGGTGTTTGGAATCCAGTGAAGATAAGGTAATACCAGTTCGGGCGGTTCTAAAAGCTTCGGAGAAAGTCGAAAACCTTTCTTCTGTGAATCCAAGATTGGCAAGACGTACTTTGCCGCTCTTTCTAATGTCAGTAAGCGGAACAATACCCAGTAATTCTCCCGAGATTTTCTCTTCAATATCGGATGATCGCTTGATTGTATTGTCCATCGCATCACGCATGAAGGCGAGCATTGCGGCAAGCGCCAGGCTGGCGACGGTTGCCAATATGATCTGACGCTCACGATTAGGACCGCTTGGACCCAATGCAGGCACTGCCCGGTCTACCAGCATGATGTTCGAAGACTGAATTTCCTCAGTTTCATCAGTTTCACGAATTCTGGTAAAGAATAGGTCATAGAGCTCCTGGTTCGTTTGAACTGCGCGTTGGAGCTCGCGTAATTCAAAACTAACTCTGTTGACTGACTGAATTTCAGCCCGACTTGCTTCTATTTCCTGTTGGATGCCGCGTTCTACCTGGACTGCAGTTCGGTATGAGCTTTCGATGCTGTCTACTACATCGGCTACCTGATTTTCCAGATTGCTGTTGATTGAATCTCGTTGTGACTGTAATGCCACCATACGCGGGTGGCGCCTCCCATAGCGATCACTCAGTTCAGCATACTGACGGTCCAGTTCGACACGCCGGGCCAGCATATTTTGTATCGTTGCGTTTGATTGAACAGACGGCAATGAAAGCAGCGAAGTAGCAGGCTGCCCCTGTAATGCCTGAATTCTGGTGTAAATATCTTCAAGCTCCGTGCGCCGCTGTGCAGCCTGGATCCCCTGCGTGGTTAGTTCATCCAGCTCTTGCTCATTAAGGGTAGAAACCCCTGCTACATCCAATAATCCTTCACGCTCCATGAAGGCTTGCAATCTGGCTTCAGATGCATCCAGAGTTTCCTTGAGGCTAAGGAGCCTTGTGCTGAGCATATCGTTGGCGGATTGTCTGGCCGATACTCGTTGTTCGAGGTTTGTAGAAATAAAGTTTTCCGCAAAGCTGTTAGCTAATGCTGCTGCCAACTGCGGATCGCTGTCGGTAACGTTAATCCGAATCAAGTTAGTCCACTCTACCTGTTCAACATTCACTCGGCCCAATACCATATTAATCAGGCTGGCAGTCTTGCTATTCTCAAAAGCTTCAGGATTGTAATCGTTGCTCGCAGAGGACTGTCCCTCTCCCGACGAAATCAGGCGAGTCAACGTTGCCATGATTCCACCTTCAGATTCCTGTGTCTGGGTTCGATCTGGAGGTAGCATGCTCCCCTCAAAGCGCGGATGCGTGTCCAGTTCAAGGTCCCGAATCACTCGTTCAACGAGATTGCGATTAGTAAGTAATTCCGCCTGTGTTGCAAGGTATTCGTATTGACCACTGCTATTATAAACATCGTCAATGGAAACAAGATTTGACTGGTTTGTCTCTACCAACAAAGTTGAAGTTGCAAAATAAAAATCAGGCTGGCGCAATGCAAACATAGTACTGAGAATTGCACCAATCAACCCGAGTCCGATAATACTGATTTTGTGCTGCCGCAGCACATGAAAATAATGTCGGATATCGACAGTATTTGCTTCAACTACCACCGGGTGTTTCTTAGCGGACATTACCCTGCTATCGATCGAATTCATGGCTTCATTATCTCTTTCTAATTCTCTGTTCACGTTTACCAATCGGTTAAATCAGGTCAGAAAAATCGCTGCCCAACTGTAACCACGTCCCCTGGTTTAATAAGTGTGTCCAAATTAACACTTCTGCCGGTAGTATCCTGATCTGAAGTAATGATAGAAATACGTGTTCTCGATGCTCGGTCGGTGAAACCTCCAGCGATGCTTACCGCCATTCGAACCGTGAGTCCTGGTTCGTAGGGGTATCCTCCGGCGTTATTCACCTCACCATCAATATAAAATGGTCTGTATTCAACTATAGAAACTGTAACTTCGGGTTGAATCAGGAATTCACCGTTTACCAGATCATCCCTGACTTTTTGCTCCAGTTCGCCAACGGTCAGGCCTTTCAAAACCAGCCTGCCCAATAATGGGTAATTCATTTCTCCAGATTCCGTGACGCGAATCGCACCAAAACTGAGATCAGATTCTTCATACACTGAAATCGAAATAATATCCCCTGCATCAAGCCGATAATCTTGCCTCGAACTGGTTTCTTGAGCCTGAATTGCAGAAGAACTCACCCACCCAAGGATAATACAGGCGAACAGCTTGCAGTATGCACGGCGAGTTTTGCTAATTCTTAATTTGTCCATGATTACACCGAGTGTTCCATTCAGCGGATTATGATGTGTCAATCTTTCCGAAATTAACCGGTTCATTTCCTAATCTCTAATCTATGCTTAGCTTGCAGTATTGAGACGAACAGTCGCAAAACTGATTTACCTTCATAGAGCGATGTTATAAAACTACTTGTTTAAAGACTTAAATCCATTCCGAAAATTAATGAATTCGTCTTGTATGCGAAAGCCGATTCATTGGTATTCAGTTCAGATCGAACGAACTCCACGCGCAAATCTATCCAACGCCGAAAATTATATCTGAAGCTCAAACCCATGTCCTTGAATGACTCATCCAGTTCATCACCTAAATAGCTATATTTGGAGTCGTTATAATTCACAGCCGTTGTGATTCTCGGTCTCCAGTTATGCTCCCAGGTTACTCCCAGTAATCTCGAAGATCTTCCGTCTGCAAACCCTGGGCTATCCTCAAACTCTTGTCGGGCAGTAAATGTAAGCGTGGAGTAACTACGCCCGAATATTTGCCACTGCAGTGACCCGTCATAACTGACCTGTTGGTCATCGGAGCCACTCCTCTGATCGAACCGCTTGTCCAGAAACCCCAATTTGAACGTGCCTGACGTATTGACGGTAGGCTCAAGCTCGACACCTACAAACAGCCCGCGTTCGGTACTATCCAGATACGACAGGGTGCCGTTCGAATCTTCAGTCAGGCTGTCATGATTATATTGTCGGTGCACGGCCTCCAAATTCAAATTAATGCGGTTCCAGGATTGCACGTAAAACTTCGCTGACAATGCAGTCAGCTTATAATCAACCCCCGCGCTAAAGCCATTTTCCACGGCATTTTGGTAGGATTTATCCCGAATGTCGAAATCCAGTACCAATCGACTTTGTGACTCTTCAGTGCCCAACTCATAGGCCAATCCAAAACTATTCAGCTCAAACTCTATCAATTCATCGGGCAGAGCTGAATATCTGCTTAGCCCGGAGCCTCGTGATTCATGAGTGTCAAACAGGCTCGCCGATAACTCGAGTGACTGATTGCCCAGAATTTGCATGTCAGCGTTGCCTTCGAGTCGCCAATCTGTGTAATCATCGACACTCGAATGAGAATACAGACCCTCAATAATTTCGGCGGTTACGCTATAGGTATTTCCCCTGTCTTCTATGGCGGCTGCAATACGCGGGTTTAAAGTAGCCACATATGAGCCACGCTCCAGAGAACTGCTCTGGAAAACGTTGTCATCATAGAGAAAATCCGTATACAGTGTCGGGATGATATCCCAATTACCCAGCTCCAGATTTTGTGGATCAAGAGCTACCGCGACCTGCGTGCTGACACATGTCCCCAAAACAAGAGCGATTACCCGCGCGCCTGGTGATGATGAATTCATCTTTACTAAGGACATCGTTTCACCTTAAAAACTTTCCTGGTTAAGGTTCTAGTCTGCCCTGGAGGCACCTTCGCAATTGCTCCCCTCACCGAAACAGGGTAATTGATACGGAGGTGATTCTGTGCTGTCCACGCATCGGGCAGCGTTTTGGCCTATTTTCCCCCGGTTTTTCCCGTATTTTCCCGACTTTACCGTGGATGGCTGTCAACCCACTTAAATGGTCAATATTAGGTTTTCGGCCTGGCGGACGGACACTTCCTGCATTCTACTCAATTTTAGTGAATCACGGGTGACAAAATTTGTCAATACCGGGACCTGCGGTGAGTAAGGCCCGTTTTTCTATTATTGCGAGAGTGGAGTGTTAAAGGACTGGATTCTTTCCAGTTCACGATTGGTAACAGCTAATGACGCATGTATTCGCGAATAAGACAGGATGCTTCTTGCGCTGAAGCACACTGCTCGCTCATGATTGAATGCCATGAAATTGGCGGGAAAGGGATAACTGGGGCAGGGATGGTTGATTTTTGGCGGTTGTGAGCAATTGCTGCGCCAACTGCTTAGTCAGATTGTGCCAGCTTCCTTTCCCAGGCGAGCGAAGTTCTGGCGATGATATCGAGGGAATCATATTCCGGCTTCCAGTTTAAAACCTGATGGATGGCAGTGACGTCCGATACAAGCTCCGCGGGGTCGCCACTGCGTCTGGCAGTTTCGATTACCGGGAGTGGCTGGCCATGCGCTTTTTCAACAGCAGTAATCACCTCTCTGACACTGAATCCACGACCATAGCCACAGTTCAGGATGGCTGAATCGCCACCTACGCGCAGATAATCCAGTGCGGCAAGATGAGCAGAAGCCAGATCAGTCACATGAATGTAATCTCTGACCCCTGTACCATCAGAAGTAGGGTAATCGGTGCCAAATATATATAGTTTGTCTCTTTTGCCCACAGCTACTTCGCAGGCAACTTTAGTCAGTAATGTTGCTTTTCGCGTACTTTGACCTATCTCTCCTTCAGGATCGCTGCCAGCCACATTGAAATAACGTAATATGACATGCTTCATTGAACTGGCTCTGCACAAGTCTGCCAGCATCCATTCGCTCATCAGCTTGGAAGTTCCATATGGGTTTATGGGGTTTTTGGGTGCAGATTCCTTGATCAAGCCAGAATCAGGCTCTCCATAAACTGCGGCGGTGGACGAGAACACAAAATTCTTCACACCAGCAATATTGCAGCAGCGGAGTAAATTTAATGTAGAGCACGTGTTATTGGAGTAGTATTTCAGGGGATCGGCCACTGATTCTGGAACAATTGTATGTGCAGCGAAGTGAATAACAGTATCGATTGAAAAATCAGATAGTATGTCTGATACAAGCTTTTCGTCTCCGACATTTCCTTCTATAAATTTGCCTGCGACTACTGATTCCCTGAATCCGGTGCTCAGGTTGTCCAGCACCACGAAGCTTTCTCCTCTTGCATGTAACAATTTGACAGTATGGCTTCCGATATAGCCTGCTCCACCTGTTATAAGAATATTGTTACTCATTTTCTTGCACTTATTAGTTTTTCTACTACCTGCAAATTTATATCTGACTAAACTGCTCTTCTGTCATTTGAGAAGAACCTAATCAATAGGCATTTTTTCCACTGAACAGGCTGGGAAGCGTCATGATAATGATTTTGAAGTCCATCCAGAGAGACCAGTTCCTTATATATTCGAGATCATGATCGACCCGATACTGCATCTTCTCCAGTGTATCAGTTTCTCCGCGCCATCCGCTGACTTGTGCCAGACCCGTTATGCCAGGTTTTACTTTGTGCCGGAGCATATAGTAGTCGATTCGCTTTCGATACTCTTCGTTGTGGGCCACGGCGTGAGGGCGGGGCCCGACAATTGACATTTCGCCTCGTAACACGTTAATGAATTGTGGGAGTTCATCCAATGAAGTGCGGCGCAGAAGTTTTCCAAAAGGTGTCACCCTGGCATCATCTTTGGTTGCCTGTTTTATATCACCGCTGGTTTCCTGTACTGTCATGGATCTGAATTTCAGCACTTTGATTTCCCGGCCGTCCAAGCCATAGCGATATTGTTTGAAAAACACCGGGCCGATGGAAGTCAATTTGATGACAATTGCAATAATCATCATCGGGATAGCTAACAATAGCAGCATTGCTATGGAGATTATTAGATCTTCGAAGCGTTTCAAAATGCCTTTCACACCACTAATCGGTGACCCCAATACATTTAATGTCTGAACATTCCCAATACTGGATAACGTCGCATTAGCCAGGCTGTATACGAACAGATCTGGTACAATGTTTATATCCACTGTGGTGTCACCGAATCGGTGTAGCAGATCCAGAATTCGACTCTCTTCCTTCAGGGGGAGTGCAATCAGTATCAAGTTGAATTCATTAGCCTGGGCAGCAGTTAGCGCGTCAGCAACATTTCCTTTAAGCCAAGCCGAATACTTTTGATCGATTCGATCAGGTGCGCGGTCATCATAGACAGCCTTTAAACTGTATCCAATCTCCGGGTTTTGCGTAATTTGGTCGATGATCTTCATAGCAGATGGAGTGAGGCCGATAATCGCAACCGATTCAATACCGATGCCATTTTTACGCATCCTTGCGAGTACCATATCCAGCAGAACCCGCCAGCTAACAAGCATTACCGCAGATGTCGAAAACCAGATTGCCAATACAACACGAGAAAAGTTAACACTGATTCTGAAAAAGAAAAGTAGTGCGAGGATTGAAAATATCGCAACTCCCCATGAAAGCAATACATTAAAATAGAAATTATTCAGACTGATCGATTGCTTCGGTTCATACAAGGCGGATGATTCCGCAACAAGAATAAATATCAGTGAACCTAGAAGTGCCGCAATTAGATATTCAAAATCGTAGATTGCGTCATAGCTCCAGATGGCAAACAGTAATGATAATTGAATAATGAGAAGATCAAACACTCGAAATAAACCGGCATATTGTTCAATATTTCGAGGGATGACTTTTCTGTTGCTCATGCTTATATACCCTGCAGTACAATTCCGAGAATCCATCAGATGGATTTTCCGGATCTGGAGTTGATGAGTTCTCTCAGCTCTAGCGAAACTGGCCTGTTTTCAAAATCCATCTTTAAAACTTCGAGTCAGGGGTAAGTGAATGCCCTATCGTGCGTCCAATATATCAGGAATGCAGGGGAAGGGCGCTATAAGTCCCTGATTTTGTATCATAATAATCAGGCTCTTGGCAGAATGCGAGACTGAAATCAGGTGCCTGGAGGATTCGTGCCATCCACTTTTTCCAGGATACTGTGCTGGAAATCGTCAATTATTTGATCGCGAGACAAGTTATTCAGGGCATAATTTCTGGCAACTTCATTGCCTTGAATTAGATCAGCCTGAAAGTGAGCCTCGATAGCAAGGCTTAGTTGTTCGGCATCTTCGGGCGCTGATAGCCTGTAAATTCCTTGATGGGTTGCGGCTAATTGTCCAAGCTCTGAATCCTGCGAAGCAGTCACGATAGCATACCCCCCTGCGGCAAGAATATTTGCCAACTTGGATGGGAATACTGCCGCACCGAAGCCTTCTCGTTGAATGACGAGATGCAAGTCAGCCAAGTTCAGCATGGCGGGGAGTTCTTTTGGCGATAGTAATGGCTTGAAAATAATGTTGACTAGTTTGCGCTGTGCAGCCGCAGTTAGTAATCGCTCTTTTGCTGCACCGCTGCCGACAAGAAAGAATTTTATATTCGAAAGTTGCAGAAATTTCTCGGCGACGTCCAACACAATCTCGAGGCCTTGCTTCTCTCCAATATTTCCCGAATAGAGAATTACTTTGTCTTCTGGTGCCAATCCCCAGGCTATTCTAAGTGAAGAAGAATCTACCTGAGGGTGGATTGTTTCAGTATCGGCCCAGTTCGGGAACAAATGTAGCTTTCCTTCAGGCACGCCCTTGGCCAATGCATTACTCAACATACTATGGGAAATGGTAGTCACCATATCGAATCGATTCATTAGCCAGCTTTCAATTCGTCGTGCAACTCTTGCCAGTATATTTTCACCGCCGCTATTCAATCCATACAGTGCATCAATTTCAAAATCCTGTATATGCAGTATGCATTTGCTGCCCATAATTTTTGCACAGATCAACGTCATAGGAGCGCAAAATAATGTAGGCTGAATTACAAGGAAAACATCCGGGCGTTTTCTGCATATCCAGATCAAAGGGAAAAGTGCTGAAACTGAGAATGAAACGAGGTGAATGATACGCTTCAAAGCGGTTACTTTGGAGGGAACATATGTAGGGCAGCGATGAATTTTCACACCATCAATACAATCAGTAGCATACCAGAGTTTACGAAACCCTGAATGCACCTGCCATTCAGGGTAGTAGGGTGGAGCAACTATCGCTGTTACATCAAGGCCACGCTGTGTCAGATCTGCGCAAAGCTCACCATTGTATTTGCCAATACCCGTCAATTCGGGAGCATAGTTGAGGCTGAGTAGCACAAGTTTCATAGTATGCTGGCCCATGATGGCTTGTCTTCATGCTTCACACTATTCAAATCGAGTTCTGTCTTTGATTTTCTTCGCCGGATTTCCGGCATACACAGCCCAAGAAGCGGTAGTAGATTTACTGAGAACTGCTCTGGCGCCAAGCACAACGCCGTCGTCGATTTTAACGTTCGGACCTACATAGCTGTCTGCACAAAGCCATACATTATTGCCAACTTCGATTGGGGCGAGTAACAGTGGATGAAGAGGGTTGTTATAGTCATGCGTGCTGGCACACAAATATACCAATTGGCTGATAATAGTATTTTCTCCAATTGTAATTTGGCCCTGATTATAAACGTTTGCGTCGGGACCGATTGATGCGCCATCCTTTAAAACAAGATTTGCCGGCCACCATACTTTGACGCTTGGATATATCCGCACATTCGTGCCAATCTTGGCGCCAAATAATTTGAGCAAGCCTGCTCTGAAGGCAAATAGTGCTGTCGGGCTAGGACGGAAAAGCAGGTAATAAAATATTGACCAGATCAATCGCATAACCCTGTTGCCGAGTGAGAACGAAGGCGAGCTGATTGTTGCTTTGTTTTTTACTCCCATCGGGGTATCCAGTTTATCCCGTATGTTTAAACGAGATCATTTCAATCGCCAGTAATGCCAATATCAATTCGACGCTGTATCAAGTTGCTCTTCGCGCCTTCTACTAACATAGGTTAGCAGGTAAGTGATGATAGCCAGAATTATTCCCCATTGTAGTCGCCGGGTTCCTCCAAACGGTGCCACCAAAATTTCCAAGATGCTATCCGCAACCAGAAATGCCACCAATACCACTAGTTCGTCGGGTAAGTATGCCCATAGTCGAAGTAATCGCAAGCTGCATACCAGAACAAACGCCCAAAATAAACCACCGAATATTCCCGCCCACACCCAATCTCCTATAATGTGAGAATGCGCCGGAATAATATCACTACCATAGATATACTCATTTAATCTGCCAGTCTCAATTCCCTGTAGTTGGCTCATCAAATCTCGAAGCAGCATCCTGTATTCGCGATCCCTTGCCCAGGATCCGTGGCCTATAATTGGAGAGTCAATCACGGCTTGGGCTCCTACCAGTATTTCGGTACGCGCACCGGCGATTATACCCAGCGGGCCGAATCCCCGGACGGCCTGCACCGAGTAGCTGTAACGGACACTCTCACCGAACCAGCCGAGTCTTGCGCCTGTGTCGTAGACAAATGTCACCCCTATGGATACAGCAATAAGTGCTAATCCCAGTGATGTATGTCTTCTGAGTCTCCTAACCATACTGGACTTGATTTCATCTTTTGTTACAAAGATAAGTACAGCAGCAGCTAAAAGCATTATTGCTGCGTTAGTTCTCGAATTGAGAAAAAATGAGAATAATCCCATACTTGCCAGCAGGAAAGCGCTTAAGGAATAATTTCTAATTCCCCCACCTCGCACCATTGCCAACCCATTGGCGGAAATAGCGATCAGAACAATTCCCGGAGCCATTCCAAATTTCCACCTGAGCGCAAATTCATTGAATTCAACGATAGAAATGGCAATAAGAAACACTCCCAACCCCATCACTGAATGAAAGATCCGCAGTGGATTGCTGGTTATTAATACGAGATACACTAAAAAGTTTATACTCAGGAAAAATTGTTTGGCCCAACCGCGTAAGAGATCATCAGTTGCTGATTGATTTACATTGTCGGCAATAATCAAACCGAGACAGTGCAAAGCAAAAAAAGTGGCCAGAATCTTCACTTCTTTTGTTATCACAGATTTCTTCGTAGTGAGAAGTAGCATCGGAGCCAAAACCAATGTAAGGGCCTCAGCTAGATAGAAGGTTCCTACTAAATCAAACTGCACGACCAGAAGAATAGGTAAAACAAATGCAACTGCATCTAGTGCTTTGGATTCAATTCTGGGCTGTAATGCTAATGTGTTCATAGTCTGTTTTTAATGTTACTTTGTTTGAATTTGAGAATTGTCTGATATTCTAATTTTGCCACGAAATCCTGGGATATTTTTACCTCTAGCGGCCATGATCACATCTTGCACTCCGCGTGTCATATTGTTTTATTGCCGGCCAGAATATGCATATTGTGCAGTTATTAGAATTGAGTAGTCTAATTCTTTGAAGCTCGGAAAACTAATACTCTTCTGATGCCTCTAAGGCCCCGCTTCATTATCATTAATGCCTCATCTTCCAAGAGGAACAGTGAGCGTTTGAGCACATAAGTGGCCATTAGGGTTTCAAAAACAAGACTCGCCGTTGCGACACTATAAATACTCTCAGAAATTTTAAGGCCGAGCGCCATTGCAAGTAAGGTAGCAATGCTGGCTACGATGCCTACCAAATTCATGCGCCAGGGTTGATTAAACGCCTGATGAACTATATCGCTGCCCGCCCAGGTGGCATTTAGAATAACCCCAACCGCGATTATGAGCCAGACACGACCGTAATCACCAAGTCTGCCCTGAGTCCAGATCTCATAAATAGTACTTCCAAAAACAATAATGATAAACGCGGTAAGCAAGCCGAGACTCAAAGAGATGAGGATATTAAGTGAGTGAAGCCGTCTGGCTTCTTCGAGTTTTGAGCTGGCGATAGCAATCAATAACTCGGGTAATACAGATCTGTTCACCAACCCGATGAATTGACTACCAGTACGCCCCAACATTCTGATAGTTCCCCAGGCTGCCGCGAAACTGGCGCCGAGTAAACTATGGATTAATACTATTGAGCCCTGAAATAAAATAGCTTGCCAGATTGCGCTGCTCTGAAACCCTAGACCTTTCGAAAGTAATAATTTGAGTGTTCCCGGTTCGCCGGGCTCCTTGCTGGGGCTGATTCGAAAAGTTCGCCAACTGAAAAGAAAATAACCGAGCGCAAATCCGAGAGAAATGAGCAGCGTCGCGAGCGCCACATGCAATGCCTGACCTCCGATTATCAAGATTAGAAATGTGACTATAAACTGGCTGAGACTCAAAAGACCGCGAAGGAATATAGGTATCGCCGCCTTATTATTTGCAATCCAATATCCATCTAATGGCTCGGCGAGATTTTTACAGCCTATCGCGCCAAGCAGGCAGGCAAGAATGATAAAGTCGAAGTGTATTATCGCAATAATATCATTGAGAAATAAGCTGGTTGCTCCGATAGTGACAACGACAGAAAGAAATACGATGGCTATGAACTTGGTGCTGACTGTTAGCGTACGTGCCGCTTCATTGACTTTTTCTTTTTTGAGATCGGTAGTGATGCGGATAATAGCTGCTGAACCGAGTCCCATGTTGGAGAGCGCCAATGTGGTTGGAATTGCAGTTAGCACCAGCCAGGACCCATAATATTCTGCGCCCCAGTAAACCAGATAAACGGGTACGAGAAATAGCTGTTCCAGAATATTGACAAGTTTTGCAAAACTGGAAGCAGCGAAATTTTTTGAGATGTTTCTATAATTCATTTTATTGTTCTGCAGCGCTTTCTCGAGCAAGTACGCCATATGAGACTGTCACAAGGGAATAGTTAAGCTTCCAGTATTGTATTTAAGATGTCACTCGAACTATGCGGCGCCGCACTCGGGTAAATAACTTTGTCTGTGTCACAATCTTCAGTGATAAGGGTAATAACTCTAGTAAATTTAGCTGTAGTGCCACAATAAGACCACCCCACGATTGACTTTATATCAGGAAATGTCAATTAATAATCGATATAATTAGCTGAATTATCAGGGAAAATACTAATGTTGCCGCATAGCATCGATGATTTTCTATACGCACTCATGCGCGGTGAAGCTGAAACTTGGCCTACAGTTTTTAAGGGCAAGGAAAAAGAAGTGCTGGAGCGAGTGGACTTTCATGGTATTGGTGGACTGCTTTGGCACAGAATCCTATCAAAATCCGATTCAATTGACTGGCCAGGCACCATTATATCCAACCTTAGATCCTCAAGCAGAGCGCTGGTGATGTGGGAACTTGCACACAAGCATTTCATCGAGACTGCATTGCAACTGTTCGATGAAGCAGGTGTGAGACCAATTTTATTCAAGGGCACTGCGATGGCATATTCCATCTATGCAGAACCATTCTTAAGGTCCAGAGGAGATACGGATCTACTGGTTCCTCATGAAAAGCTCTCTCAGGTATTGGAAATCTTCAGAGCACGAAAATTTCAATATTTCCAGGAGCCGGGCGATTTAGTATTTCGACAGGGTAGTATTTTGCAGCCGCCGGATAAATCCAGTGATCATATTATAGATCTACATACCAGATTTAATAATTCTCCATTGTTGGCTGATTTGTTTACGTATGAAGAACTTCTTGAGCGTTCAATCAATCTTCCCGATTTGCATTCTAGTGCTATTGGCGCCGACCCCGAATCTCAATTAATCATTACGTGCGTTCACAGAGCTGTTCATCTCTTGGCCCCATACAATGTTAACGACAAGGCATACTTTTCTGCTGATCGAGTGATCTGGATTGAAGATATCAAGCTTTTGATGGAAAACCTCGATAGTGAGCAATGGGAGAGATTTATTAATCTCGCACAAGAGAAAAATGTAGCAAATCTCTGCCGTGAAGGACTACAGGACGCTAATCGAATGCTTGGTGCCGTATTACCTGACGGCGTTCAGAAAGAACTGGCAAATGCGGTGAAGAGCAAGGTAGAAGTCTATCTGGAAAGTGGTAACTGGACACGCTATTGGATGAATCTAATGGCTCTTGAAAGTTTCATGGATAGATTAGGGTTCTTGCAACAAACATTTTTTCCGCCTGCAAATTCGCTGCGTAAGAAATATAAAGATGCACTAATTACCTGGTTACCGTGGCTCTATTTCAGACGAATACTCGGTGGGCTGCTAGGGCGTGTTTTGAATCAGATTCGCCGAAAATAAATTAGAGTTTTATTGATTATTAAGAAGGCACTTTGAAGCCGAGCCGGTCGAACTGCTTTATATCTACTAGCGACTATATTGTGCTTCGGCGAATTGTCTAGCTTCTTCTAATGCATATTCTTCAAGAGCAACAATAATTCATTAATTGTTGGCACTGTATGGCGCTGACTTTTCAGCATAATGCGTCAGCGATCTCTAGCAAATTGTTGATTTTCATCAAGTTGATAACGGGAGGCTAGTTCGAAAGTGATCCAACCTGAATTCATATTCAATCTGGTGAATGCATGAAGGCTATTTTATTTATCCAGGATATCCTTTTCGGTATTGTATGCTGATTCTGAGATTTCCATTATTACATCGGCCATTTCTTGAGCATAGCTTTTCGAATGTAGCTTATTAAATGTTGCTATTGCGTTCATCTGTATCTGTTGCAACTCATCACTAATCAATGCATGTGCAAGCACCCGTTGTAAGTCTTGAGTGTCGTCATATTTATACAGCCACCCGTTGTATCCATCTATTATATATTCAGGTTCTGGTCCCTGCATGAGTGAAAGATCGTCACCGACTATCGTTGCCAAGCCTAATTCCATATAAGTAACAACGCTCAATCCCGCAGCTCCCGGATAAACACCAATAGCACATTGTTGTGCAATTTCGAGCAATTTTTCGCGGTCATTGATTGCACCATGCCAGATTATCCAGTTTTGCTGTGCTGCAGCTATTGAAGCCTGACTGGCATACTCACCGTCACCAATTATATGCAGGGTGAAAGGGTTAGAAGAGTTGGAGTTAATTGTTGCCATCGCATCTATTAGCAAGTCGATTTGGCTTCCCTTTCGCAGCCGGCCAATAAACATTACATCTTTTCCCGTGCGCGGCTGGTACTTGATCTGCGATGTATTGCTGTCCAGTTCCAATCGGTTATTTATGGTAACCAAGTGCGGTCTGTTGCCGAGTTGATCACGAATCGATTGAGTACTCTTTTCAGTATAACCGACGTACGTGTCTGCAAGATCAATCCATCGTTGCAACATAAACTTTCTAAGCTTTGGTGCACCGGATTTCTTAATCAGGCCCTGACCATGAAGAATTACTTTTATGCCATGGCGTTTGCACCAAAAAGTTAGGGCTAAAGAGCTTAGATAATTCACATCGGCTGCGATCCATACCACAGCCGGATCAACTTTTTTAATAATTGATCTGATACCTGTTTGCCATTGGAATCTCCCGAGGTTCCGACAAGGTAATTCAAAATATTCGAAATCGATGTCAGCTGATTGAACTTTTCCTTCAGTACATATTACTCTTGTGGGCAGAATTTGATTCAAGGCACCATAGACGCGTTGCCTGTAGAGCATGAGAGCGGGCTGAATTATTACTACAGATGAAGGTGCGAGGGGCATGTTTCTCAACTGCCAGTCAGGTATCGCCAGGCCCTGATTGACTGGCCAGTCTTAACAAGTAAAAATTTTTCGATTGGAGAGAGATCAAAGCCTGCCTCTCGCCATTTTGCACGCATTCTGGCATGGTCAACTTTTCGAATATTTTCAAACTTACCCGTGCCACTTATGGAGTCATTATGTACTCGGAATTGCGCCAGTACTTGAGGTATGTGCTGAAAGCGCAATCCGGCGATAGCCGCGTCAACGTAATATTCCCCGTCCCAACTTGACCCATTTATCTCGACAAAACCGCCGGTAACCTCATGAGTGTGTCGCGTCCATGCGGAAGCTTGCTGGGGAATAGTACAGCCTCCAGCAGCCATTCGGCGCAGACTAAACGGGGTGGCCTTGAAAACTGTTACTCTGCGTTCCGGTAGTGTCGAAGGATTGCCTTCGTGATCGATTATTGCAATATCGCCGTAAACGATATCTGCTCCGTTCTTGGCAAAAGTTTCCATCCACGTGCTAACAGCATGCGGAAGTAAAACATCATCTGAGTTCAAGTAAGCGAAGTAATTTGAAGTTGCCTGTGCAAATCCTGCATTTAGCGCGGCGGGTGCTCCACCATCAGGACCGATATTGCAGTAGCTGAATTTATCCCGATAGCGTTCGACAATGTCCACGCTGCCATCAGTGGATCCGCCATCCATCATGATAAATTCTATATTTGGGTAATCCTGATTGAGTACTGAAACAATAGCTTCTTCCAGAAATTGAGCCTGATTGAAGGAAACCATAACTATACTCAATTGCGGTTGACTATCCATTGTCTCTATCCAGAATGTTCTCTACGTTGATCGTGTAGACATCACGATGCCCTTCATGATTCGAATCAAATCGCACTTCCTTGCCATCCCAGCGCCAATGAGGATGCAGGTCGCAATGAATACCACTGCGAGAGTAGGCGAAATGTTTTTCGGTAAAAGCCTTAAGTACTAATGGATCTACACCCAGAGTGGCCTTGGCCAATTGGCTGCTATCGGGTTCTGCCTGGAGCTGTTGATACCTTCCCAATTCTATTATTTTTGGTTTGGAAACGGGGCAGAGCATGAGTCGCCGCCAGCCAGCTTTATCCGGATAGTTATCGACAAGTATGGTGCGTCGATCAGTCGGACGGTATGAAGGGTGGCCATCTCCTGCAAAAAGTTCTTCGCCAAAGTCAGCATATGCTTTGTCGACAACAGAAACTATTTTGAATGTGGAGCCACTTTTGATTTTCTTGCCCAGAATGGCTTTCACAATCGGTTTGATTACAGGAACAGATTGTTTGATGCCGGGCAGGTGAAATATCCAATGGCTGCGGCCGCGTTGCAGTACAGAATTTTTCCGCGCCCAGATGAAAATACGATTCTCGTCTGTCCAGTCATAGTGTGAAAGGAATCCCTCCAACAAGCACTGCAAGTTAGATCCATCAGGATCCGCATACATGAGCCTGGTCTGAATGCCACCATCGCTAAGCCAGAAACGGTGTAGAAATGCCAATCTGCTACTATCAGGAGAGAAGCTCAGGTGAGTGACGTAATGATGTGTATGTTGAGGGACTGGCGTGATGCCTTGTGCAGCGCTGATTGCTTTCAATGAAAGCATTAACTGCGCCTTGCCAGTTGTCAGGTCAATATTCCATATTCCATCATTTTCAGGCGCAAAGTTACTGGCGGTATGATCTTCGATTCCAACATAACCATATCCGCCTAACCTGTGGAGTCGTGCATAGTTAATTCCGTACCCCGCATTTAATGCCAGATTGACAGCATAGACCGGCTTCTCCAGAATCAATTCAGACCGATCTTTCAGATTCAGCTTTACACCAATCCAGGACCCAGAATCTGAACGGTTATAGACTATCGACTGCTCAGATACCCAATGCTGCCTGGAACCCTGGGGAAAATTCCAGGCATCAGTTTCTCCTACTTGCTCTGCCTCTGACCCATCCCAGTTTTGAACGCACACGAGTGCTTTGTCCCCGGGCACAGGAGGTCGGTCAATTCGCTCAACTTTTAATACGATGCATTGATTGGTATAGCGATTGACAGCCGTATTGTCATGAAAGCCATTAAATGTGTGCATTCGCAGATTATAGTCAGTTTATGGAGTAATGCCTAACTGACAAAATTAGGGACTCTTATTGTATTCAGACTACTAAAGTCAGGCGTTATTGTTGCGATTCAGCTCATACGCTTTGCTGTTCACTCTGGTCTAAAATGATCGTAGCTTCCCGATCCAATTTCAGCCGAAATTCACGCTTAACCAGAAAAATACTGAAACATGCTTGCACTACTACTGATGCCACTGAGGCATACCAGACGTGCTCGATAATGAAGTCTTCGCGTGACTGAAAGTAGAAGCAAAGCGGCACAAAAATCATGATACGTACAAACGAACTTAGCAATGCCGGGCGTGTGTTCCCTAATCCCTGAAATACTCCGCTCGCTGTAAATACAATGCCTTGAGTAATGAAATTCCAAGACACGATCTGCAAGAACAATGCTGCGCCCTGCATTACGACAGGATCATCAGTGAATACACCCACAACCAGATCAGGCCGCCACTGCATTATTATGGTTACACAAAGCATAACAAGGGCAGATAACAGGATGCCTTTGTAAAAGGTCTCGCGTACGCGATCAGTTCGACCCGCACCAAAATTCTGGCCAACAATCGGGCCAACCGCAAAAGCGATAGCCATAGTAGGCATGAAAATGGACTGCATAACTCTGCCGCCTATGCTGAATCCAGCCTGCGCTGTTGCACCAAAATCCTGGATCAGCCAATACACCACAAAAAAGTAGACGAAAAGCAGCAACATCTCGCCGCCTGCGGGTAGCCCAATATCCAGCATGCGCCACCAGAGTTTGAACTGTGGTTTCCACAGGGATGTGCGAAAAGAAACGTATTTTTCAAAACGAAAGAAATAGTACGTCATCAAGAACATACCGACCGTCGCGGAAATCGTCGTTGCCAGTGCGGCGCCCATTACGCCCAAAGCAGGGGCGGGGCCCCAACCAGCGATCAGCATAGGCGCGAGAATAATATTGAGAATGACAGTCAATACCTGAATAACCATGGCAGGTTTGACGATGCCGGTAGCTCGCAGCGATGACGCCATGGTGATGATCGGAAATTGCAGCGCCATACCCGGAAGGAACCAGTACAGAAAAGTAATGCCCGCTTCCTGAGTGCCCACACTGGCAGTAATGCCAGACATGAAGTTGCTGCCAAACCCGTATCCGAGGGTTATCGTTGCGCTGGCGCACATGGCGGCGAGTACCAATGATTGGTTGAATACCAGATTCGCAGTGGTTTGGTCTTTGCGTCCAACAGCTTGCGATATCAGGGCAACTGCCGAGACTCCGAGAACCTGGGTGAGGGCCATGATCATAAACATCAGGGTGCTGGCAGTACCAACCCCGGCCACAGCGTCTTCGCCCAGCGCTGCGACAAAATACAAGTCTATTAACAGGTAGAGAGTTTGAAACAGCATGCTGGCGGCCACAGGAATGGCCATAGCAAGGATCGTTTTGACAACGGACCCCTGGGTAAGATCTTTCATGAGATCGAGCTTCCTTGTCGGAGGGAACTAAATAGCAATTCAGAGTTGGTAAATTCAGTGAGGTACTGAATCGGCGCGCAGAATTATAACCGAAAGTGACTGAATTAGGGGATTAAATAAGTCTGAGCAGGAGAGTGAACAAAATGGAATCGCTGGAACAGGCCGATCTGCAAATTACTGATCGGTCTATTCCAGAATTGTCACTAATCCTCCTGTTCCGCAGCAAGACGCTCTTCAGCACGATGCCCAGACAGAATGTTATACATGCCGTAGTTGCCTTCGTGGCAGGCATATTCGTAAATGTCATCTTCGGTGTAATCGAAAATAATTTCGCGAGTATAGGGTGCAGTAAATTGTCCCGGATCATAAGATGTGAGTTGATATTGCAAGGCGCTGTCACTTACCCGAGTCAGGCGCTCTACATTGCGCTTTTCCACGGTACGCGGAGTCGTGCTACTGGGCTCGGAATAGTTTGTGGTTTCGATTACCAGTGTGTTGCCTTCCCACCAGCCACGGGAATCACCGTGCCAAAGTTTAATATTGGCGTCAGCATGAGGCATTGGCACGATGGGGATGATGCGCGCGTCGTGCGCCATTTCCTGATAAATCACGACGGTTTCCTCGGACTGTACGATCTGCCAGTAGCTGTTATAGCCTGATCCCAGACGCGGTGCACCGAACGACAGGCAGCGTTCGCCCAGAGGACGATCGGTCCAGGTGTCAGCTGGATGGGCTTCCCGGTGTTCTCGTAATTCCCGCGCCGCAGCTATGGCCTCTTCAGTGCGCGGTGGAAACTGCCCATTGGGTGGGTCGACAATTTGAGATGTGCGCCGGTGAATCGTGCGGCGCGCCATCCATTGGGAGTCATAGTTTCCAGTAGATGGATCATAGGAATTTATTTCACCACTGAATGCGGCTTGCAGCACGCCTTCACCAAACAAGGCATCATCGCCGGCGGCGTAAATTTCATTGAGTCGCTGTTCGAGGAATACCACGTCTTCGTCTGTCAGGAATACCTTGTCCCCGAACACTGCAGGTCGTTCGACAGGTGTGATTGTGTTGTTTTCCCACACACCCTGAAGATCAGGATGGCCATTGATAGTTCTGGGTGTTTCGTAGTTTGGGTCGAATTGCGCAAGCGCCGGGGTAGCGAGTACTGCCAGTAGGGCTACAACAGAACGCAACTGGAATTGCATAATCGACGGGTGCTTCAGGAGGCTTGTAATCATTGTTCTCTCCGTCTGTTTGACTGTCTTAAGTGTCAACTACTTGAGTGATCTTGGCAAGGCTTACACGAATCCTTGCCTCGCAAAGCAAACAGGCCGGATAAGCGCTGCTTACCCGGCCTGTGTGAAGTGCTACTGACCAGTTAAAAATCGGCCAGTCAGTGATTACCTGCTCAATCTTCCGGCAGCGCCATGGCTGTCAGTGTAGAGCCAGTTTGCAACATGAGGTACTGGCGGCCTTCATGGACCCAGGAACTCATACCATAGCCGGAGCGGGCAGGCGCTTCGATCTCGCCTATGATTTCCCCAGTTTGCTTGTCCAGCGCCCATAACATGGGAGTGCCGTCGCTGGCCTGGTCTGAGTAAATCAGCATGTTCGCAGTTGCGACCATGGGTACCAGCGCGCCGGTACCAGTATTGCCAACCTCACTCATATCAACACCCGCGTTTTCGAAGGCATTGATATAGCGCTGTGGTGTCTCACCAGTTGGGATAGTGAAAGCCTTTTCTCCAGTATTCATATCGTAGGCTGTGATGGTGCTATAGGGTGGCTTCCATACTGGAATACCAGCCGGATGACGCGGAGTGCGTGCAGTTGCACCACGCACGGCATTGGCATATTGCGCAGTTGTGACACCAGTTGAATTAGGGAACAACAGGTCAGCTTCTTCACCTGGTATCAGGCGCAGTGCAAAACAGGCAGTATGTGATGACACATAAAAATAGCCAGTCGTGGGGTCAGCTACCGCAGGTGAGTTGATATTCGCACCTCCGGCACCACCAGGACAATTCATAGCGGCATACTTGCCGAGCTCATTATCAGCATGGATAGGTGGGTTGAACAGGCCGCCCATAACGAAGTCTTCCATGGCTTCAAGTGCCTGGGCTTTTAGCTCAGGAGTAAAATCAACCAGGTCATCCTCGCTGATACCCTGCAGGTCATACGGTTCCGGCCAGGTGACGTGTGGCTGCGTAGGTGACAGCACCTCACCAGGCACGATAGACGGCGGTACAGGTCGATCAACGATGGGCCAGATTGGCTCGCCGGTGACACGGTTAAAGGCATAGAGCCAGGCTTGCTTCGTTGCCTGAATGACAGCCGGTATCTCGCGCCCATCAACAGTCAAATCCAGAGCAACTGGCGCAGTGGGGTTATCGAAGTTCCAGATTTCGTGCTTGACCATCTGAAAATGCCAGGCTCGTTCACCGGTGCTGGCATTGAGTGCAATTAAGCTAGCGCCGTAGAGGTTATCACCTGGGCGAAAGCCGCCGTAGTAGTCGATTGTGGCGCTGTTGGTTGGAATGAAAACCAGATCGTTTTCCGGGTCAGCCGACAGCGGTGCCCATGAAGACACATCACCAGTCCACTGCCAGGCGTCGTTTTCCCAGGTTTCATGGCCGTATTCGCCGGGTTGTGGAATGACATTGAACTTCCATTTGAATGCACCGGTATCCAGGTCATAACCAAGAATGTCACCTGGCACGTTCTCGATACGTGCCTGATGATAACCCTGCTCGGCGGAGTTACCGACAACGATGGTGTCGTTCACAACAATAGGTGGGGAGGATGAAGTGATATAACCCACTTCCAGTGGAATGCCTTCATACGGGTCATATGGATGACCCAGGTCTTTCAGCAGATCCACAACGCCAGATTCAGGAAAGCCATCGATTGGTACTGGAGTGCCCCAGCCATCGAGAGGAATGCCGGTGTCGGCATCCAGGGCGGTCATGAAGAAACCAGGAGAGACCATGATGATTACACCCTGGCCGTCGATCTCAGCGTAAGTCACACCCTTGCCATAATCGGCGCGCATGGAATATTCAGCGCGGGGGGTTTTGGGTTCGCGATAGGACCAGATAGTTTCGCCGGTGGCGGGGTCGATAGCGATAACATGACGGTTATAGCCCGCAACCGTAAACAGTTTGCCATCTACGTAAGAAGGCGTAGAGCGACCGCTAACTGCGCCAAAGCTGGCACCATCCCATTCCCAGGCGACGTCCAACTCTGAAAAATTATCTTCATTGATCTGGTCTGCAGGTGTGTATCGGGTATGAGCGTAGTCATTACCCAGTGTGCGCCATTCAATCGTGTCCTGAGCCGATGCCAGGCTGGGCACCATCAGTAATGCCAAAAATGGCACTGCTGCGCGGGTCACGAGGGTTTTCATTAAAATTTGCATGAACCTCTCCAAAATTCCTAGAAACTACTGCGTCGCTTACCGATAGGGTCGGACCTTAGCCGCTCCTCCCATTAAGCCTATAAAATTCAATTGTTTATACGTGTATTCAACGCCGAACCGGAACGCGAAACGATAAAAATTCGCGAACATGGAAGCGTAAAAGGTCTTGGCACAGTTGTCCATCGCCACACGTCCTGAAAGCGGGGAATTTACCGCTACAACCGATAAGTAGCAGCCGATTGTGTGGTCGCTTATTTCAGTCGATCTGCTATTGTCACGCATAGCACTATCATGCGTTTGGACTCAATCCAGTGCGGATAGAGTTCTGCAAATTAATGCTTTGCAATGACCTCCACTGATCGTAGAATCCGCGCGATTTTCACCACCTTAATCAGGGGAATGCCTTGGAAAAATCCATCGCGTCTGAACCGAGCAAAAAACGTAATTATCTGTTTGTCTCCTACGATGGACTGATCGGTGATCTTGCCTGGTGCATCATCCAGGAAGGGCATAGCGTCAAATACAGTATCTCCAATCCGGATGACCGTGAGGTAGGTTCTGGATTCGTGCCTATGGTTGATGACTGGCGCAGTGAGGTGGAGTGGGCTGATGTCATTATCTTTGACGACGTATTGGGAATGGGCAAGGATGCAAAGGAACTGCGCGATGCAGGCAAGCTTGTCGTGGGTGGCACGCCCTACACCGACCAACTGGAAGATGACCGTTCTTTTGGTCAGGAAGAATTAAAGAAGCACGGTATTTCCATTATCCCTTATAAGCACTTCACGAATTTTGAAGAGGCTGTCACGTTTGTGCGCGAAAACCCGGGCCGCTATGTCATCAAACCGTCCGGCGAAGCCCAGAATATGAAAGGCTTATTATTCGTCGGTGAGGAAGAAGATGGATCTGATGTGATCCAGGTGCTGGAAGATTACAACCAGGCCTGGTCGGACAAGATCCCATCATTCCAATTGCAGAAAAGAGTAGTAGGTGTCGAAGTTGCCGTTGGCGCATTTTTCAACGGCAATGAATTTGCCATGCCCATTAATATCAACTTCGAGCACAAGAAGTTGTTTCCGGGTGACCTTGGACCGTCAACCGGCGAGATGGGCACGGCGATGTTCTGGTCTGGCCCGAACCGTATCTTCAATCAGACACTGAAGAAGATAGAAAAACGACTCGCTGAAGAAAAATACGTTGGTTATATCGACCTGAACTGTATTGTCTCTGGGGCCAGTATCTATCCATTGGAGTTCACTGCACGTTTTGGCTATCCCACAATTTTTATTCAGAAAGAAGGCATTGTGACTCCCATGGGTGAATTCATGGCGGGCCTTGCCGCAGGTACACTGAAAACGTTCAAGACGCGTGCCGGCTTTCAGGTTGGTGTGCGTATCGTAGTGCCGCCGTTTCCTTTCACGGACCCTGAAACCTTTAATGTTAAATCCAAAGACACCATTATTCACTTTCGCAAGGGTAGAGAAGGTGTGCACTTCGAAGACGTCAAGCTGGTCAACGACGAATGGGTTATCACAGGAAACTCTGGCGTGATACTGGTGGTCGTTGGTACAGGTCCGACCATGAAGCAGGCGCAACGTCAGGCTTATGGGCGAATTAAGAACCTGATCATTCCGCACATGTATTACCGCGTAGATATTGGCGATCGCTGGTTTGAAGACAGTGACAAATTACATAGCTGGGGATATTTTCGCGAACTATGATCAGATTTGAGACAGATGCTGCTGCTTGCGAATCACTTTGGAACCAGTTTTCACCGCAGGAACGTGCCTGGGATGATTGGGATTTGATGTATGCGTTTCACGACCAGGCAACTTACAAATTGAATTTTCTGGTGCATGAAACTGCTGGCCAACCTGATGGGCTTATTCCGTTGGTGCTGGATACAACTGACAACAGTTATGAATTGTTTGGTGGGTGTTATCCCGACAGCCGTGTATTGTGGATCGATTATGAACAATTCCCCGAGTGTTATACGGCATTACCTGAAAATACCGTGTTCTTTGATCTTCGGGGTGAATGGGTAGACCGGCTCCTTGCACGTTTTCCCGAATATGAGCCAAATTTCGTGGAGAAGGACGACCAGTTTTATCTGGTTCCTTCGCAGTTCGATTATGATTTTAATAATCATATTAACGGCTTTTCCAATGACAAGCGCCGTGGGTTTATGCGTGATTTGCGCAAAATCCGCGAGAAAGACCACAGGCTGGAGTGGACCAACACAGACGAGTCAGAGTTTTTGTTTCGTATGACCATCAAAAATTTCGGTGCGGATTCAGATCACAATACCGAAGGCGGCAAGGCAGAAGTACGCAGGGTAGTAGCCGAACTCCAGGAAATGGGTTTGTTGCGTACATTGATCATCTACGTGGATGGCGAGAAACAGGGTGTGTCCATGTCTGCTCTCTACAAGAACCTTTGGGTGACGTTGTATGCTGGTAGCAACAATGACTACGATAATCTGGGCAAGTTGCTTAATGTCGAGACTATTCAGGAAGCCTGTCGACTGCGGGTAGATGAGATCAACTATATGACTGGTATGGCCTGGAAAGCTGCCTGGAAAATGAATCGTCAGATTTGCCGCACAATGCGCAAACCTGCACGGCCTTCGCCGCAAGCAACCTGATAGAACACCGCGCAATAAAAAAGCCGCATCGATTGCTCGATGCGGCTTTTTGCATGCTGTATTGTCAGGATTACAGTTCTGAAGCAGGCCAGGTTGGGGCGCGCTCACGAACAGTAACTGGACGAATACCTTTGTAGACAAACTTTTGCACACGTGAACCTTCATAGGTTTCAGTAGTGAAGATGTTGCCTGCAGAGTCAGTCACGATGCTATGCGGGGCATAGAATGTACCAGGCTGACGACCGCCCTGACCGAAAGTGTAGAGTACTTCCATGGACTCGCGGTCGATCACAGAGATCTTGAAGTTCTGACCATCTGCCAGATAAATAAATTCCTGATCGGGATCCTGTGAGAAAGCGATATCCCAGGTAGAACCCTGGTTCAGGGTTGCCGGGTTGTAAACCACTTCACGTACATAGGTACCATCTTCGCGGAATACCTGCACACGGTCAGCACCGCGGTCACAGACATAAACCAGGCCATCGTTGGAAGGCTCGGCGCAGTGAACAGGGCCACGGAATTGCTGTGGGCCTGGTACGCCAGGAGTGTAGGTGACATCAGCGTCGTCATCTGGAGTATTGCCATAGGCACCCCAGTAACGCTTGAATGCGCCAGTTGCCAGGTCGACAACAGCTACACGACGGTTGCGATAGCCATCTGCGAAATAGGCTTCGCCAGCTTCTGCGTCAATCGCAATTTCGGCAACGCGGCCGAAATGCTCTTCGCTGTTACTGTTGCGATCTTCACCTGGCAAACCGATTGTGCGAATGTAATCACCATTGCGGGTGAAAACCAGTACGTGGGAGTCGCCGCCACCGTTGCCGCCGATCCACACATCGCCATTAGGTGCAATGGCAATACCGTGGTTGGAAGCAGGCCAGATGTAATCGGCTCCTTCTACAGGTCCACCCCAGGCGTTGACTACATTGCCCGCGGCATCGAATTCGATAATTGGTGGTGCTGGCTGACAGCATTCTGAAACACCACCGGCCAAGCCGATCTCGGTGTTGCCGCCGAATTGGGAAGCATCGTTTCTGTGAACAACGTAAACATGGTCACGAGCATCAACATCTACGCCGATGGTGTTACCCATAGCCCACATATTGGGCAGAGGACGTGGCCAGAATGGATCTACTTCGAAATGAGGAGCCATGACTCCGCTACTCTGTGCATGAGTAGTTTCTTGAAGTTTTGATTGCCCCACCCCCAGAACAACCAATGCAACTACAAGAGTCGCTCCTGTTAACAGCTTGATTTTATTCATTATTACTCTCCATTGGTTCTAAATGCGAACCGGGTTGTTCTTAGATTCGCAGGTCGCTAAGGATAATATTAATCACGCCTCAAAATCCAATTAAAACAGGTAATTAATTGTGTTTTAACGCATAGCACGAGCATTTGCGCTGACACGCTCAGGGACGCACCCGAATGTACTTTTCGAAGCGCTGGCGACCTACTTGTCCGGCGTAGATATTGCCCTCGGCATCGGTGGCCAGGAATTCGATGCCACTGCCCGTAGGTACTTCATAATCCGGGATAAATTCTGTTACCCAACCAGTCGCAGCATCACCAATACGAATGCCGCGCTCCCAGCCTCGATTCCATTGTTCACCTGACATGCCATCAGCCACAAGAATGCGATCATTTGCATCTATCCATATGCCACTGGGCCGTCCAAACTGGGTCCAGATATCCAGCAGTTCGCCAGATTGGTCGAAGATCTGGATCCGGTTATTGCCCCGGTCCGCTACGAAGAGTCGGCCCTGTGAGTCCATCTTGAGATCGTGAGGGTCGTTAAATCGACTGGATTCTCGGCTTAGCGCGTCTATGCCACCACCAAGTTCGAGCAAAAGTTCGCCGCTTTGTGAAAACTTGAGCAAGCGGTTATTACCGCCCCGGTGTCCATCTGCTACCCAAATCTCTCCGCCGGGCGCTACCAGAACTGCGGCGGGCCCATTGAAATGCGAGGCATCGTCACCCGGTTCGCCGGCGACCCCCAGACGCATCAGCACTTCGCCATCCTGATTGATCTTGATAACCTGGTGACCAATGCCCAGTGCCATGCCAGGTTCGCCGCGGGCATCACCAGCAGGTGCCCCTTCAGTAACCCATAGGTTGCCCTCTGCATCCATGTCAAATCCGTGAGGCCAGGCGAAGATTCCTGCACCGATACTCTTGACGACATTGCCTGCCAGATCCATTTTGTGAATTGGATGATAAGACGAACCGGCGCATTGATTGGCGCCACATCTTTCCACTATCCACAAGTGCATGCCATCGGGGTCGGGTTGTATGCCGGTAACAATCCCCATTGGGCGACCATCGGGCAGTTCGCCCCAGTGATAAATTACCTGGTAAGGATTGTTGGCGTTTGATTGGGCCAGCACGGCTGTGCACGCGGCTACCATGACTGCTGAAATGAGGAATTTAATAGCTTGCATCGAAGTTATTTGCTCCTGCCAGGAATTAGATTCAGGATCGCAGCAGTGCTCGGAGGAAGAAACTTCTTTTTACAAGAACTCTACTTTTGAGCAGTAATGAACTCGCCATATAGCAAGTGCCTGCAGGTGGGGCAAATTTCCCGCGTGACATGCGTGCCTTCTACCTTGGTTTCCAGATAGTCAGCCACATTGCCCCAGTTTTCCTGGTCGATCTTGATGTTCTTGCAATTGCTGCACATGGGCAGCACGGTGCTCAAAGTTTCTTCCAGCAAGGCGACGCGAATAATGTCATTAATGCGTTTGCGCATTACAAATGCGCCAAACCCTGTTGCGATCAGAATGCTGGCACCGGTGAGTAACAATTGAAATGTTTCGAAGCGTGGTATAGCTGTAAAGCCCCATGTCAAAAAAATGACAACTATCCAGACTATGTAATATCGCAATGAAAGCATGCACAGGGAGCCAACCAGAACCAATAGGGACACATTAAACAGTGGCACAGTGTTGCCAATGATGAGAACAGAATTGGCAGATTTGGAGGTGATTGCAACCAGACAGACAAATGCCATCAGATTGGCACGGTCGGCCGGTATTTTATTTAATAAGCTCAGCACGGCTGAGGTTAAAATCAGTATCAGCAGGGTGTCTTCGTATAACCCCAACAAGAATGTATAGCCGCTTCCCAGAATAGCAATATCCCGTACCAGAAATACTGTCATCAAGGTGGTCAGAAAGCCTGTAATGAGGGGCAAATAAGTAAGCTGAGTGCTGTCGACTGCAATCTTGCTGTTTCTTGTCATCGCAGAGATACCGCCCAAATATTCGCTTAATCTTACCCCACAATGGTGCTTCATGCATGCGGCAAGATGACGCACTAATGCAAAGACTTTAGAGAGTATTCGAAATGTGTTTCAAAAATTCCTCCGGTAACGTAAAACTTGAAGCCGGAAGCCGATATAATGCCTGCTCAGGCAATGAGGAGTAATCTGTGAGTAATATGTCATCCCCCGCTCAAGACAGTTTGGGCACAAATTTCGTCGTTAGACTCAAATTAAGGAATGAAATTGGTTCGTTGGCCAATGTTACCCGGGCGATAGCCGATGCGGGCGGCGATCTGGGTGCTATCGACCTGGTGAGGTCTACCAAGGATGCAAATGTACGTGATTTTTCGGTAACTACGCCTAATGCCGAAGTAACTCAGCAGGTGCTGGATTCAACCCGGACGCTGGAGTCTGCCGAATATGTGCATTATTCCGACCGTACCTTTCTTATGCATTTGGGCGGCAAAATCGAGATTACCAATAAGGCACCGTTAAAAACGCGGGACGATTTGTCCATGGCCTATACGCCAGGTGTTGCACGGGTCTGCACAGCCATACACAAAGACCCGCAATCGGCGTTCAATCTAACGATCAAGAAAAATACCGTAGCAGTGGTTAGTGATGGAACTGCTGTGCTGGGTTTGGGTGATATCGGACCCGAAGCTGCCATGCCTGTAATGGAAGGCAAGGCCATGTTGTTCAAACATTTTGGCGCGGTCGATGCGTTCCCTATTTGTCTTAATACCAAGGATGTTGATGAAATCGTCAATATCGTCAAAGCCATCTCACCGACTTTTGGTGGCATCAATCTGGAAGATATCTCGGCCCCGCGCTGCTTCGAAATCGAAGCACGTTTGCGCAAAGAACTCGATATACCCGTATTTCATGATGATCAGCATGGCACCGCAGTTGTCAGTACGGCTGCGCTCATCAACTCGCTCAAAATCGTTAATAAAAAACCGCAAGATTTGAAAGTTGTTGTAATGGGGGCAGGTGCTGCAGGCACGGCCTGCTCCAAGATGATGATGCTGCTGGGTGTGGAAAATATTATTGGCTGTGACCGCCGCGGTGCAATTTACGCCGGCAGAGAAGGCCTCAATGATGCCAAGCAATGGTTTGCAGAACATACCAACCAGGATAAAGAGCAGGGCGAGCTCAGTGATGTCATCAAAGGTGCTGACCTGTTTGTGGGTGTCTCTGCGCCGGGGGTTTTAACAGTGGCTGACCTGAAGCAAATGGCGCGCGATCCGATTGTGTTTGCCATGGCCAATCCCATTCCCGAAATCATGCCAGAGCTGGCTCTGCCACATGTTGGTGTAATGGCTACCGGCCGTAGTGACTTTCCAAACCAAATCAACAATGTGCTGTGCTTTCCGGGGATTTTTCGCGGTGCGCTGGATGTGCTGGCTTCGGATATCACCGAGAACATGAAGATGGCAGCAGCAGAGGCTATCGCCACAACCATTGATGATTCCCTGCTTTTGCCTGATTATGTAATTCCCAGCGTCTTTGACGCCAGCGTCGTGCCTAAGGTGGCAGCGGCGGTGGCAGCAGCAGCCCGGGCTGATGGTATGGCCCGTAAGGGTATTGACGAGGAAGACGAAGAATAGCTGGTTACAAATAATTAATTAATTTTATACGGCGAGACTGGACGCATACCGCAACTGAATCCATCTGGACTCACCTAACTGGAGATAATAATGGACAATAAAATAGTTATGATAATCCTGGCCGTATTGCTTCCACCAATCGCCGTATACCTGAAGAAGAAAGTAGGCACTGATCTACTGATCAATATTGTGCTGTGTCTCTTCTTTTACCTGCCGGGGAGTATCCATGCAGTTTGGTTGGTTCTGAAAGACTAGCCACAACCGCGTTAATCCTCAATCTGCTGGTCGTCACTGTATTGAAATACCAGTGGCGGCTTGCCCCCGCGTCGCCGTAACCAGTTTGCGGATCTCAATACCGGCCCGCGCTGTATCAGCCAGCACTGCAAGCGGTATTTGCCTGGAAAATTCAACAAGATCAGACCAATCACAATGGTGAGCAATCCCTGGCCTGGCAGTATCAACATGAATATGCCCAGGATGAGGATTATCGCTCCGAGTAAATTCTTCAGAATCAACATCGTCAAGCGGATTACCGGTGACTGCGAGTCAAGCCATTGCTCACGATTGGGGTGATTAAAATAATCCTCAGGCAAGCGCGGAATAATCCAGGGCACGATTAACAATGTGGCGAAAAAAGTGAACAACGAGAACACTGCGATAAACGCGATCAGTGTCTCGTTGTCCGCTATAAAGTCGAGCATGGATTATCCGGTAACGATTGTTAGGAAAATATGGACAATAATGCTAACGTACAGCATCCAGCCCTTCGGTGAGCTCGATATAGGTTCCCCAGGGGTCGGTGAGAAAAGCCACGGCAATTCCCAGCGAAGGCACTTCTGTGTAGCCTCTGTCCAGAGTGATGCCACTGGCTTCCAACTCGCGGCACAAGGCTTCCAGGTTATCTACTTCAAACCCAATGTGATCGAGTGAGCGCCCGCGAGTAGCTGCGACAGGCACTGTAGTTGGGCCGAACGTCAGGTTAACCCCCGGCAAATCGATGGCAGGTTGGCCAATGCGACTACCCACAATGCCACCAAAGTGTTCGGCATACCATTGTTGCATGGCCTCGCCGTGATCGCTGGCCCAGTGGATATGATGCAGGGTAATAGTCTGGTCGATAGTCTTGTTCTCAATCAACTCTACCTTGGTGTCATCCGGGCCCTGCACGTAGGCGATTACATTGCCGCCATCACGTCGCCCAATACCATTTTCTACAGTATAGGAGTCTGGCAATTCTTCCCGCGTAATCATGTTATAACCCATGGCCTGCAGGCGAGAGACATCGCTGAGGATGTCGCGTGTGAAAAACCCCACATGATTCACTACTGAGCCACGCGTGCCTCCGGTTGGTTCGCTTTCGGTGATAAAGATCAGCACGTTGGGAAAAGCGATCAGCTCCCGCGCTGCAGTACCTATGGTTTTAACCTCACCACCCAGACCTTCCACCCAGAAGCGCTTGTGAGCATCCGGCTCAATAGTATTAATGTGGTGGTGGCCGTATACCACCGGGCTGGCCTGGTCTTCCAGAAGCTGGGCACAGACACCAGCACTTAACGAAATGGCAATGAAACCAGCAAGTGCTCGCAGCATGGGATATTCCTGTAATTGATGCGGGGCAGATCATTATAGGCTTGCGCTGCATAAGGACAATAGGCACCCGGCACAGTGGCCCCATAAATGTGCTTGCCTGCCCGCACAAAGTTATAGCAGGCGGCACAATGATGCGGCAGTTTTTACGTGGCAGTCACTGTGCGCATTTTGAGTGCGCCTGCAACATGCCAAATTTTATGCGGCTTCTCAGCGAATGCGCCCCTTTTTGTTGGTCGAGTGCGCAATGGCGTAGTTCTTGCAATTCAATGAGCATCTTAATTGGTGAGTATGGAGCCAGAATTATGCAGTCACGAGTGAGTCGCCGAAATTTTCTTTTGGGTTCAGCCGCTATTGCCGGCGCAGGCCTTGTACAGGGCATACCTGGTACACCTTTTTCACCACCAGTAAATATAATGCGCAGCGCTTTTGGTGACATTGCAAAACCGGATTACATTATCCGCTGCAGTTCCAATGAAAACCCCTACGGGCCGTCACGAGTCGCCTTGCAAGCTATCAGTGCGGCTATGAAAGACGCCAATAAATACGGCGGCATCACGCCACAGCTCATCAGTTTGTTATCCAGTCTTGAGGACGTGCCCACCGACCACATCACAACTGGCACAGGTTCGGGTGAGATTCTCAACGTTAGCGCCATGATCGCCAGCCTCGACCCTGGCTCCATTGTGGCGCCATACCCGATCTTCGAAGCGCTGCCGCGTTATGCCGGCAATATGGGTAGCGAGATCATCCGTGTGCCGGTGCTGGAAGACATGCATATCGATCTGGAAGGCATGTACAACGCCATTCGGCCCGACACGCGCATGGTGTATTTGTGTAATCCCAATAATCCGATTCCTTCTGTCATCGAGAAGAACGCACTCAGGGATTTCGTACTGGAGGTGTCCCGCGACCGGCTGGTGTTTGTGGACGAAGCCTATTTCGAGTTCGTCGACAATCCCGAGTTCGCCACCATGATGGATCTCGTGCGTGATGGTCATAACAATATTATTGTGGCGCGCACGGCTTCAAAGATTCACGCCATGGCAGCGCTGCGTATCGGCTTTGGTTATGCCCACCCGGACATTATCGCCAGCATGGACATGAAGAAAACCGGCAGCCTCAATATTGTCGGGCAGCACGCCGCCTATGCCAGCTACCAGGACATGACTTTTCAGGACTACTCACGCAAGATGAATCGCGAGTCGCTGGATATGGTGGAAGGCATGTGTGACGAGATGGGCATTCGCTATGTGAAGTCCAACGCCAACTTCAGTTTCATCAATACCGGCATGCCAATCGAAGAAGTCAGCGCCGCGATGCTAAATGAGGGCATCATGATCGGCCGCGCCTTCCCTCCGTTTACCGACTGGGCGCGCGTGAGCATGCAAAAGCCGGAAGAGATTGCTTACTTTGTGCAAGCTTACAAGAAGCTGTTTGGCTAACTGGCAGGCAGGTGGCGCGCTAGTCGATGGCGAAGACTGCGGAGACCTCGATGCAGGCGTTTAGTGGTAGTTCATTGACGCCCACTGCAACGCGCGTATGGCGGCCCGCTTCGCCGAAAACTTCGGCAATGAAATTCGATGCCCCATTTACTACCGCTGACTGACCATTGAAGCCATTGTTGGATGCCACAAAGCCCTCCAGGCGCATACAGCGACGCACGCGATTCAGGTCACCCTCGCAGGCACCTTTTAACGCAGCAATAATATTAATAGCGCACTGTTTTGCGGCTTCCTGCCCCTGTTCGATGCTCACATCTGCAGGCACCTTGCCTGGATAAACAATCTCGCCATCAAGAAAGGGCAGCTGCCCGGCAATATAGGCAAAGCCGTTTTCGGTCAGGTAGGGCACATAGTTGGCCGCGGGCGTTGGTACCGGTGGCAGTGTTATGCCCATGGCTGTCAGGCGCGCTTCAATGCTGCCCTGGGCATGCAGGCTGGAGCTTGTCACAGCAGGCAGAAAAGGCACAACGCTGAGCGCCATGCCCTTGCAAACGCGGTCGAGAAAAGCGCGGCGGGAAGTCTTTTTCGCTGTTGAATGCGGGCTGGTGTCTGCCATTACTGCGCGTGTCCTGCAGGTCAAGAATTGGTCCGGGAGGGGTATCGGAATTAGCCGATTTCGATCAGCACTTCTCCCGGTGTGATGCGATCACCCTTACTCACATTCACTGCAAGAACCTTGCCGTCAATGTTGGCGTGCACCTCGTTCTCCATCTTCATGGCTTCCGTTACCAGTACTGCCTGACCGGCAGTCACACTGTCGCCTTCGGCAACCAGCACTTCCACCACGTTGCCCGGCATGGCTGCAGTGACATGGCCCGGCTCGGTAGCCTTCTTGCGGCCGCTGCCTTTACCTTCGGCCACGTATTCATTCAGGGGCTCGAACGTCACTTCTTCCGGCATACCATCCAGCGAGATGTACAGCTTGCGACGTCCGCCGCCAGAGTCACCCACACCGGTAATGGCAACGTCGTAGGATTCCCCATGCACATCGAGTTTGAACTCGGTTGCCATGCTGCCAGGGGCTCTGCCTCCACTGCCACCACCAGCAGCTTCCGGTGGCAGCAGGGGTTCAGGTTGCAGTGTGCCGTCGGCGCGTTGCTGTAGGTATTCACGGCCGAGGTCAGGGAACATGGCAAAGGTGAGTACGTCTTCGTCGCTTTTGGCCAGATCACCGATGTCGGCTTTCAGTTTTGCCATTTCCGGTTTCAGGGAATCGGCTGGACGGTCTTCGTTGGGTTGTTCGTTACCAATCGCCTTCTTGCGTACCTGCTCATTGACCGCGGCTGGCGGCTGGCCGTAGCCACCTAACAGATAGCGTTTCACTTCGTTGGTAATGGATTTGTAGCGTTCGCCAGCGAGCACGTTGTATACCGCCTGGGTGCCGACGATCTGGGAAGTGGGTGTGACCAGCGGCGGGTAGCCGAGGTCTTCACGCACGCGGGGGATCTCGGCAAAAACTTCACGTATCTTGTCCAGTGCGTTCTGTTCTTTTAACTGGTTGGCCAGGTTGGACATCATGCCGCCCGGCACCTGGTTAATCTGTACTGAAATGTCCTCGCGGGTGAACTCGCTCTCGAACTGGTGATACTTCTTGCGCACTTCACGAAAGTAGTCAGCGATCTCGGTGAGCAGGTCAAGGTCCAGCCCGGTGTCGTAAGGGGTGTTCTTCAGGGCAGCCACCTGGGTCTCGGTGGCCGGGTGTGAGGTGCCACCGGCAAACGAGGAGATGGCGGTGTCAATACGATCGGCACCGGCTTCAATGGCTTTTAACTGACACAGCGGCGCCAGGCCAGAAGTGGAATGGCTGTGAATGACCAGTGGCAGGTCTACGGCGCTCTTGATGGCAGCCACCAGGTCGCCGGTGTCATAAGGGGTCAGGAGTCCCGCCATATCTTTAATGGCAATGGAGTCGGCGCCCATGTCACGAATATCTTCGGCTTGCTTAACAAACAGCTCGGCGGTATGCACGGGGCTGGTGGTAAAACAGATTGTGCCCTGGGCATGTTTACCGGCTTTCTTCACCGCCTTCATGGCCACTTCGATGTTTCTGAGATCATTCAGCGCATCGAATACACGGAACACATCCATGCCATTGTCAGCACACTTTTGCACGAATGCTTCCACCACGTCGTCGGCATAGTGGCGATAACCCAACAGGTTCTGGCCGCGCAGCAACATCTGCAGGCGGGTATTGGGCAGGGCCTCGCGCAACTTTTGCAGGCGTTCCCAGGGATCTCCTTTCAGGAAACGGATACAGGCATCGAATGTCGCGCCGCCCCAGGCTTCCAGCGACCAGTAGCCCACTTTGTCCAGTTTTTCACAAATGGGCAACATGTCGTCCAGGCGCATGCGCGTGGCAATTAATGACTGGTGGGCATCGCGCAGGATGACGTCGGTTACTTCAATAGGTTTGGCTTTACTCATACTACCGGTGCTTCTTGTTATTGAATTCGTAGTTTACCTGTTACCAGCCGGCGTGGGCAGCTATGGCTGCCGCCAGGGCGAGGGCTACCTCGGAGGGGTGGCGTTTTACCGAATACTCCAGCAGTTCCGGGTGTTCAGCCACGAAACTCGTGTCAAAGGAGCCCGATTGGAACTCGGCATTGGCCAGAATGTTCTGGTAGTAGTGGGTGGTGGTGCGAATACCGTGCAGGCGCATGTCATCCAGGGCGCGCTGGGCACGGGCGATAACCTCTTCAAAAGTCAGGGCCCATACCACCAGCTTCAAACACATGGAGTCGAAGTAGGGGGGTATTTCGTAGCCGGTATAAATGGCGGTATCTACTCTCACACCGGGCCCGCCGGGGGCATAGTAGTGGGTAATCCGGCCAAAGCTGGGGAGAAAATCGTTCTTCGGGTCTTCGGCATTCACCCGCAGTTGCATGGAGAAGCCACGATAGCTGATGTCTTCCTGTTTATAGCCCAGCGGCAAACCGGCGGCGATGCGGAACTGTTCGCGCACGATGTCCACGCCGGTAATCTGTTCGGTGATGGTGTGTTCCACCTGAATGCGCGTGTTCATTTCCATGAAATAGAACTCGCCATTGTCTAACAGGAATTCTACGGTGCCTGCACTCTTGTAGCCGACTGCTTCGGCGGCTTTCACAGCTAGGTCGCCTATGTAATGACGCTGCTCGTCATTCAGTTGCGGGCTGGGGGCGATCTCGATGAGTTTTTGATTACGGCGCTGGATGGAACAGTCGCGCTCATACAAATGAATGGTATTGCCGTCGCCATCGGCCAGAATCTGGACCTCGATGTGGCGCGGATTCACAATGCATTTTTCCAGGAACACATCGGCCGAACCAAAGGCCTTGGTGGCCTCGCTGATCACGCGCGGGTGTTGGGCGCGCAATTCGGCTTCGTTATCACAGCGGCGAATACCGCGGCCACCACCACCGGAAGTGGCTTTCAGCATCACCGGGTAGCCCACTTTCTCGGCCTGGGTCAGGGCTTCATCCAGACTGGCCAGATTGCCATCGGAACCGGGCGTCACCGGCACACCGGCGGCGATCATGCTCTTGCGTGCCTCGGTCTTGTCACCCATCCTGGCAATCACTTCCGAGGAAGGGCCAATAAAGGCAATGTCTTTCAGTTCACACAGCCGCGCGAATTCGGAATTTTCAGACAGGAAGCCATAACCCGGGTGAATGGCATCACAGCCGGTCTGCACCGCAAGATTTACCAGTTGCACCGGGCTCAGGTAGCCCGCCAGGGGATCTTCACCCAGGGAATAGGCTTCGTCTGCTCTTTTGACAAAGAGCCCATAGCGATCCGGCTCGGTATATACCGCTACGGAGCGAATGCCCATTTC
>CAYOND010000020.1:0-61608 GCA_964405225.1 uncultured Pseudohongiella sp. | reverse complement strand
CGAGTTTCTTTGCTGCGCTATTTCGGCTGGAATGGTCAATTGCGTACTGATCTAGTTCTCTTTCAAAGGTTCTAAAAATTTAAATCGCGGCACTGGTTTGCCATCAATTTCCACCGACTCTGTGAACATGGTGAACGGTCTCACCCAGAGTTTCCTCTCTCCATATAGAGGTCGGTAGACAACCAGATCTTCTCCGGTTTCCGAATGACGCGCGATGTCGATTACCTCGTAATCATTACCTTTATAGTGTCGATATTTGCCAGGCCTGATCGTCGTGCTCATTCTACGTTACCGTTAGCTGGTGGTTTCGGTCAGGCATAGTATATCGCCACCGGTGTCTGCCATGCGAGAAGTGCCGCCTGCGCATCCTACCAACGTGCAGTGCCGCGCTTGCGAAAACCGATGTATTGGAGGAGGATTAAGGGGAATCACGGTCATCCAGATCAACAATTACAAACAGGATAAACCAATGCATACTTCCAGCAATGACAAGATTTTTCACTGTTCACTCTGCCTGCAATTAATAAGCGTTCTGGCGCTGTTCGCATTAGCAAGCAACCTGTCTGTGGCTCAGGAATATGTGCTTGACCCGGATTGGCCTCAACCGCTACCGGAGGAAATAGTATGGGGCCAGGTGCCTAACGTGACAATGGACCATGAAGGTTTTATCTACGCTTTCCACCGTTCTGAACCGCCGGTTTTGAAATTTGATACAGACGGCAACCTTGTCGACAGTTGGGGAACCGAGTGGATCGCGAGACCACATGGATTCAGGGTGGCTCCCGATGGCTCGCTGTGGGCGACCGACTATCATCGGCAAAACGGACATACAGTAACCAAGTTTGATACGAGCGGCAGGGTGTTGTTGCGCCTCGGAGCGCGAGGCTTTACTGGCACTGGTCCCAATACCTTCAACGGGCCAGCCGATGTGGCGGTGGCACCAAACGGCGATGTCTTTGTGGCAGATGGTCACTGGAACAATCGCATTGTGAAATTTAATGCAGAGGGTAGATATCTGTTGGAGTGGGGTAAAAAAGGTTCAGGGCCCGGAGAGCTTGATGTGCCACATTCAATCGTTATTGACGCCCGGGGCAGGGTCATGGTGGCCGATCGTTCCAATGAACGCGTGCAGATTTTCGATCAGGAAGGCAACTATCTCACTGAATGGGATCAATTTGGTCGCCCAAGCGGATTGTTCATCGATGACAATGACGTACTGTACGTCGCTGACTATGAGGTAAAGCGCGGCGTTACCTATGGTAGTGCTGAAGATGGCGCTGTGATGGGTTTTATAGAGGGCTCCGAAGCGGAAGGGGTAGTCGTCGATGCTGATGGCAATGTGTATACCGGAGAGGTCACCGGGGGTGAATCCGGTGACGGCATGATCATCCGTAAGTTCATCAAACAATGAACAATTTTCACTCTCATGCCCAGCCAGGGCATAAAGACCCATTCTCATTAATCTGATAGAATCCCGCCTCTTTTTGCATCCTGCCCCGCGCTCGGGCAGGACGTACTCCGAGCCCGGCCTCAGGGGCTTGCAAGCCAGTAGCCCGGGTCAAATTGATCGGGTTAAATGAATGGATAGATCATGGATTTAGTGGAAGAAAAACTCGACGAACATCACCTTGATGAACAACAAGTTGTTGATGTCGTTGTACGCTTCGCTGGGGATTCTGGCGATGGTATGCAACTAACCGGCAGTAACTTCACTCAAGCTACTGCACTTTATGGCAATGACCTGTCTACGTTCCCGGATTTCCCGGCTGAGATTCGTGCGCCTGTCGGTGCGACTTTTGGGGTCTCTGCGTTCCAGATTTACTTTGGGGCAGAGGATGTAACCACCGCTGGTGATGCATTGGATGTGCTGGTTGCCATGAATCCTGCAGCCTTGATTACCAATCTCGACAAATTGGTTGAAGGTGGTCTCATCATTGTGGACAGTGGCGCATTTACCGCCAAAAACCTGACCAAGGCGAAGTACACGAGCAATCCTCTTGAAGATGGTTCTCTGGATGGTTTCAGGCTATTGGACATCGATATATCCAAACAGGTGCTGTCCGCGGTTGAGCCGTTTGGACTGAGCCACAAGGCAGCACTGCGCTGCAAGAATATGTGGACGCTCGGTTTGGTGATGTGGCTGTTTGACCGTGACCGGAACCCCACGATTCAAAACCTGAAGAGCAAGTTTGCCAAACAACCGGAAATTGCCGACGCGAATATTGCTGCACTTAACGCAGGTCATGCTTATGGCGAGACAGCAGAGCTGCCTGCAGGTATTCATGTTTACAAAGTACCCAAGGCAAAAGTGGCACCTGGCACCTATCGGAATGTTACAGGTACTACTGCATTGGCGTGGGGCCTTATCACCGGAGCCGAAGCAGCCCAAATTGATTTACTTTTCGCTTCCTATCCTATTACCCCGGCATCAAATTTGTTACATGAACTGTCGAATCGCAAACAGTTCCGTGTGAATACATTTCAGGCCGAAGACGAAATTGCCGCGGTATGTGCCGCGATCGGAGCGTCTTTTGCGGGAGCCCTGGGCGTTACCTCCAGTGCAGGCCCCGGCATCGCACTAAAGGCAGAAGGCATAGCGCTGGCTGCCGCCACAGAATTACCCCTGGTTATCGTTGATACGCAGCGTGGTGGGCCTTCTACCGGCTTGCCAACCAAAACCGAGCAGTCGGATTTGAATATGGCCATGTATGGTCGGCATGGTGACACACCGATGCCAGTTATTGCTTCCTCCACGTCGGTTGATTGCTTCGAGGTTGCCATGGAAGCGGTGCGGATCGCCACCAAATATATGACGCCAGTAATTCTTTTATCTGATGGTTATCTGGCCAACGCAGCTGAGCCCTGGCAAATTCCTGACGCGGATTCCCTGCCTGAGTTTCCGGTAAAGTTTCATGAAGAAACCGAAGGCTTCAAGCCGAGTTTGCGCAATAATGACACGCTGGCTCGGGTCTGGCCGCGGCCAGGCACTGCAGGTCTTGAACACCGCATTGGTGGTATAGAGCGCAGCTACGACACCGGCGATATCTCCTATGATCCGGACAACCACCAGAAAATGACTGATTTGCGGATGGCTAAAGTGGCGGGAATTGCTGCGGACATACCCGAGCAGGAAGTCTGTCTTGGGGAAGATCATGGCAAGCTCGCAGTAGTAGGCTGGGGGTCCACCTTCGGTGCAATTCATCAGGCAGTGAAGCGGGCGCGCGAAGAGGGGCTTTCGGTATCGCATATCCAGGTGCGCTATATTTCCCCATTGCCTCCAAACCTGGGCGAATTGCTGCAGCGCTTCGATGCTGTCATGGTGCCAGAAATGAACACGGGACAATTCGTCAACCTTTTGCGTTCCGAATATTTAATTCCAGCGGAAGGTCTTAATAAAGTAGCTGGACAGCCTTTCAAGATTGGAGAAATTCTCGCCGCTATTCACCTGAAGTTTGGCGAACTGGAGCAAACAGCATGAATCAGGCACTACCCAAACTCACATTAAAGGATTACACCTCTGACCAGGAAGTTCGTTGGTGTCCTGGCTGTGGTGATTATGCGATTCTGAAGACGATTCAAAAATTGATGCCTGAACTGAATCGGCCGCGGGAGAACCAGGTATTTGTATCAGGTATTGGCTGTTCTTCCAGATTCCCTTACTACATGAACACCTTTGGGTTTCATACCATTCACGGCAGGGCACCGGCCATTGCTACTGGCGTTAAACTGGCCAATCCTGAGTTGGATGTATGGGTGATCACAGGTGATGGAGATGGTTTCAGTATCGGTGGTAACCACATGATGCATGTGCTGCGTCGCAATGTGAATCTGCAGATACTATTATTCAACAATGAAATTTACGGTTTGACCAAGGGGCAATACTCACCCACTTCACAGATCGGCACCCAATCTCCTTCGTCACCACAGGGGTCGGTTGACGCACCTCTATCTCCCTGCGCGGTGGCGCTGGGTTGCGGCGCGTCATTTGTCTCACGCTCTATCGATACAGAGGCCAGGCATCTGTCAGAAGTGGTCACGCGCGGGCATGATCATGAGGGTGCGGCATTTATAGAAATATTACAGAACTGCCCGATCTATAACGATGGTATATTCGAGCAGGTCAAGGATAAAAAAGTAGCGGCGGATTTCCGGGTAGAACTGGATCACGGCAAGCCCATAGTATTCGGTAAGGAAAGTGATAAAGCCATCAGGCTTAACAGGGAAAATTTGCAGCTCGAAGTTGTCGCATCCGACCATACTGATGTGTTGGTACACGATGAGACCAATAAGACTCAGGCGCATTTACTCGCAGCGATGGGTGGACCGGATTTTCCAGTAGCTGTCGGTGTGTTGTATCGGGAAGACAAGACCAGCTTCACTGATGCGTCGCATAAGCAATTGTCCTATGCGCGTAATGAGAAAGCATCGATCAAGGAGTTGTTGTACAGCGGGCATACCTGGGAAGTAAAGTAGGTTTTTTGGTTTTTCCAAGGCAGTAAAACTCTTGCAATATTTTGCAATTAGGATTTGTTCATGAACAATATCCAGTATAAACGCCGGGACTTTCTCAGAATGGGAATCGCCGGAGCGACCATGTTTGTTTCGGGTTGTATGGCTCGCAGTTCCGCACAGAATTCACAAGCGCCTTTCGCCAGTCTCGGTGCTATCGGTCCCTTGCAATCTCCCGACGCCAATGGCGTTCGCCTGCCACGAGGATTCAAATCAAGGGTTGTGGCCAGGTCGGGACAACCTCCTGTAATGAATTCGAATTACAACTGGCATGGGCGCCCTGATGGAGGAGCTTGTTATGCTGCGTCGGACGGAGGCTGGATTTATGTCTCCAATGCTGAATTAAGTGGTAACAACGGCGGCGTTGGCGCGCTGCGCTTCTCCAGTAGCGGTGAGATCACCGATGCCTATCCAATTCTGGAAGGTACCAATATTAATTGTGCCGGTGGGCCGACTCCGTGGGGAACCTGGTTATCGTGCGAGGAGCATGACAATGGCCAGGTCTTTGAGTGCGATCCGCAGGGTCAGAAAGTCGCAATCGTGCGTCCGGCACTGGGTACATTCAAGCATGAGGCGGTAGCTGTTGATATGGCAGGCAACTGCCTATATCTGACGGAAGACTTGCCCGACGGTGGTTTCTATCGTTTCCGCACGGCTGGGCAATTGCCCGACCTCACGGAAGGGCAGCTCGAAGTCGCCAAAGTTACGACTCGCAATGGGCGAAATTTCGTTCAATGGCAACCTGTTAGTGACCCTTTGGCAACCAACACACCGACCAGACAGCAGGTCGAAGATTACACGCCCTTTGCCGGAGGTGAAGGGATAGCAATCCACGAGGGAAGAGTGTTCTTTACCACCAAGGGAGATAACCGGGTGTGGGCACTCGATGTAGCTACGCAGGAACTGGAGATTATTTACGATCTGGCAACCAGCGAAAACCCGATTCTCTCTGGTGTGGACAATGTGGTCATCTCCCCCGCTGGAGACGTGCTGGTCGCAGAAGATGGTGGTGATATGCAACTGGTGCTGCTGACAGCCACCGGTGAAATCATGCCGTTGTTGCAAATTGTAGGACATGACCGCTCAGAAATTGCCGGGCCTGCTTTTGATCCATCATTCCAGCGCCTTTATTTCAGTTCGCAGCGAGGCAGCCTTGGCCGCGCGGATTCGGGAATCACCTATGAAATCAGTCGCGCCTGAATAACGTGGCGTGAGTTACCCAGTTAGCTTGTTTCATAATGCGCTGCCCAGTCCAGCCGACTCTTGAGGTAGAATCGTAATTTCCCGCTACCGAGAGTTGGTTTTTTGAGCACAAAAAAACAAAAACTTCCCGTCCTCGCTGCCTGCCGACTTGTGGCTGCACTCATCGTTGTCATGGTGCATTACGAAATCATCTTCGGGCACTTCGTCGTCTATGGTGCACTTGGCACTACAGCATTATCCTGGTTTTTCGTTCTCAGTGGTTTCATCCTTTCCTATACCTACACAGAACTGGAAACTCGCGCGCAGTTTAAACGCTTCTACACCCATCGCTTTATCCGCATCTACCCGGTGTATTTTCTGTCAGTGGCGTTCTCTTCTGCGCTAGTCATCATCGGATACCAGGTCATGGGCGAGAATTATTTCGCCGAAGTGCATCGACCCTTCGAGTTGATGTATGACCTGCCGGAAAACAAGGATGGTGGATTCTGGTTGATGGCAGTGATACGTCATCTCACTTTTACCCAGTCGGCGAGCAGCATTGAAACGCTGAACCTTGTTTTCGATGGGCCGTTATGGTCGCTGGTGCTGGAGGTTTATTTCTATCTCACGTTTCCCATATTTTTGTTTTTGCTTAAAAACATCAATACTCGTGCGAGAATCGCTATAGCTTTTTTACTGGGTTACTTGCTGCAGTTTGTTTTGATTCTCGTGTTTCTTCCTGATGCAGAAGAATACAATGTGATGAATCTGAACGTGACGGTGTATACCAACCCGCTCATTCGCGGCATTGAGTTCGTTTTTGGCATGTTGCTGTACAAACTGTTTGCCCTGAATATGGCTGCTGAGGTGCAGCGCAGGATGAAGCTGTGGCCGTCGATACTCGCTGCCTCAGTCTGGATTATTGTCGTCGTGCTGAGTGAAATGTATGTGCTGTATCAGTTCCGTGTTTATTTTGTCGCATTACCTTTTGTCTGCTACCTGGTCTATGCACTGGCCACGATGAACTGGTTTCCTGAGGGGAGAGCTGATCGCATATGTGTCCTGTGCGGCGGTATCAGCTACGTACTTTACTGCTTCCACTGGCCATTGATGGAATTGATTCAACTATTCGATTTGCTGCCACAGCTGCCATTTCCACTACATTTGTTGTTGCTCACCGCGGTACTGCTAATATTTTCCTGGCTGATCTATCGATTTGTCGAGACTCCGGCAAGGAAATTTCTCTATCGCCGTATGACCTGAGACAGGATATATTGTGCGAGATTGAATATGCGCCCTGTTATCCGTAAACAGGGCAATTCAGGCTCTGGTGCACCGCTCCCAAAGCCACGCAATACGGCGTGTTTGGGTTGACACTCCTTGGCCTAGATGGTTATATCGGTGCTCCTTACGGGGGAGTAATACTAATTATAAGGAACACCTCAAGGGTTCCAACAGCAAAGGGTAGAATTATGAAATTCCGATGGATGCTCCTGGCACTCGCCGCTATTTTCGTTGCTTGTTCTCCAAGCGAACAATCCGCCACTCAAACCGCCCAGGTTGCTGAAGCAGCAGAAGCTGCCGGCAGCGATATTCCAAGAGGTCCCAATGGCAAGCCGGATCTGAATGGTATTTGGCAGGTATTGATGAATGCCAACGACAACCTCGAACCAGCGCCGCCGAAAGCTGCGTATCAGTTGGTCCCGGGCGATTTTGTGCCGGTTCCCCATCCTGATGTGGTAGCCATGGGCGCCGTGGGTGCTGTGCCTGCAACATTTGGTGTAGTCGAAGGTGGCACAATTCCTTACAAGCCTGAAGCCCTTGCGCGTCGCGATGAAAATCGTGAAAACTGGCTTGAGAATGACCCTGAGATCAAATGCTACATGCCTGGCGTGCCCCGTGCTAACTACATGCCGCACCCTTTTCAGATATTCCAGAGCGAAAGCGCCTTTTTCATCGCCTATTCCTTTGCAGGCGCGGTGCGCAATGTCTTCCTGGAAGATCCGGGTGAAGCCCCTCTCGATTCATGGATGGGACAATCCTATGGTTATTGGGATGGTGATACCTGGGTAGTAGAGGTTACAGGCCTCGATGACCGTACCTGGTTCGATCGCGCAGGCAACTACCACACCTATCAGCTCAAAGTGACCGAGCGATACGATATGGTTAGTGAGAACGTCATTATGTACTCCGCAACCATGGAAGATCCGGAAATTTTCGAGCGTCCCTGGACTATCAGCATGCCGATCTACCGACGTCTGGAACAGGGCTATGAACTGCCTCAGTTCAAGTGTGTCGAGTTTGTCGAAGAATTGATGTACGGCCAATATCGCAAAGGCGGTGAATTCGAGCAGCAGCTGCGCGAAGAAATGGGTCTCGACGCTCAATAAACCCCTGAATCCCACAGAATTCGCCGGTTTGGCAATTCTGTGGGCGTTTGGATAAAATACAGGGCAGATCGTCGCAAAGGGCTTTCCGTTATAGTGAAAGTCGTGTAAAACGTTTGGTAATGCGAGATATTGAGAGATATTGAGAGATATCAAAAGATAACAAGAGTTTTAGAGAAAGTGGCAGACTTCCAATCAGTCGTCTGACATTAAAGATTATCGAGAGTGCTGCTGGCCTAAACCGTCACTCCAGCCGCAAATTCAAAACTTAAAGGGGTAGACCTATGAAAACGAAACTTCTGGCTTTGGCAGCAGTAACTGCAATCGGTATCGTGGCCATCAAGCCACCAGCGGTTGCACATCATGCTTTCTCTGCTGAGTTCGATGCCAATTTGCCGGTTCGTCTCGGCGGCCCAATCACCCGGGTTGAGTGGATTAACCCACATACATGGATCCATCTGGATAACAATGATCCTGAGTCTTCTCGCGATCCTGGTCCCTGGATGGTTGAAGGTGGTACGCCAAACACCTTGCTGCGTCGCGGTATTAACCGTAACTCGCTGCAACTGGGTACTGACATTGTAGTAACTGGTTACCAGAGCAAAGACCGTCTGTGTGATCCTACTTGTCGTGCTAACGGCCGTGATATTACTTTCCCTGATGGACGCAAGTTGTTCATGGGATCGTCCGGTACCGGCGCACCGCGCGACGGCTCCGACAGCAGCGAACCAGCTCAGAATTAATTTCGAGCTAGTCCAAAAGAAGAGCCCGGCCTTGTCGCCGGGCTTTTTTTTTGGGTGGGACGTAGCGGCTGCGAAATTCGAGTTCGCAGGGTGTGAGTGCTTCTCAATTTTAGTGGTTGGGACGTAGCGGCTGCGAAACCCGCTAGCTTCGTTGCGGGTAATTTTTGAGCCAGTCATTTACTACTTGTAAAATCCCGTCTCAAAAATTCCCCGCGCCTCACTGCCGAGCTTCTCGCGCGCTACTCGAGATCGCTGGGTACGAGTCCTTTTCCACTGTAGTACGAAGGACGTAGCAACTCTTACGAGCGCTACTTTATTCATCACCGCGCTGATGATTGTGGGTACAGAATAAATTGAAATGTGAATCCAACTTGGAACTATCCGGACGGTGACAACCCGAGCAGCTGCTGCGTTTACATCAGAGGTTCGATGACGCGCTCAAAATCCCCGCCATCACGGAACACGGTTGAGGTCTGGTAAAAGCCGGATGAATATAATCTAACAAGGACTGTGGAAGTGCCTCTATTCTCCCAGAACCAGCCGTGAATACCGGCAAAGGGGGCGTGGAGGGAGCCCATCTGTCGATCGGCGTTCCCTTGCTCATAACTCTCTACAGCTTCTTCACCCAGTCCAGCGGGTTCAGCATGCATGTCGTAATACACCTCGCCATCTGCTACCCAGCTGAAAACCATCGGGGCATCAAGGTCCATCAGGTATTTGTATTCAACCGATTGGAAAGGCCCCAGTTCAAATTCCACGAAGTCAGTGCGGTGTACTTCCAGTTGCTCTTCAAATGGATTTTCGGCATTCGACAGGGCAGTGAGCCCGGTCAAGCGACCAACGCCAAGTGGGTCTCTGCCAAACTCAGCCGGCAGTATGACAGTTAGCAAAACGAGTGTTGCTACGCCCAGGGCAATCGCACTGGCAATAAGAATATTTCGAGGTGAAGGTGCGTTGGCAGGTCTGTTGGCCACGTCGAATCTCCGGTTTACAAATAAGCGGGTTGTAGAAGGAAAGCGCTGAACTGATATCCGGCAAGCAGGAATCCGCCAGTCATGAGTACGGTATTGGTGACAAATGCATGGCGTAGATAACTGGTACTGGTGCGCCACATGCTCAATATAATGAATACGGCTGACAGAGCCAAAATCTGACCGATTTCTACCCCTATATTGAAACTAATGATGTTAATGACGAGCCCGTTGTCGGACAGGCTGAATTCCTGCAACTTGGTGGCAAGGCCCAGACCGTGAAACAGGCCGAAAACAAATACGGCAATCTTCGTATTGGGCTGGAAACCCAGAACGCGCTTGAAGCCGTCCATGTTCTCGAATGCCTTGTAGACGATAGAAAGTCCAATTATGGCATCTATGAAATAGGCATTGACCTGCAAATCAGCAAGCACACCGATCAATAAAGTGATGCTATGACCGATGGCAAATAGCGTGACATATTGCACAACATGTTTAGGTCGATACAGGAAAAAAATTACGCCCAATAGAAACAACAGATGGTCGTAACCCGTGACCATGTGCTTGGCGCCGAGATACATGAAAGGGAAAATTGCCGGCCCATCGGTCGCTTCCACAAAGCTGGCATCCTGCCCGGCAATTGTATGTGCCAGAGCCAGAACAGGCAGCAGGGCCAGCGCAATGAACGCACCTGACCTAACAGGCGTGGAATTCAATCGCGTCATGCTTGCTATTCAACGAAGCGATTATTGATATCAGGGTTATAGGCCTGATGACACGCCGTGCAGACGCTATAGAGCTGTGCGCCGGCTTGAAAGAAGTCTTCTTCATTTTGTGCCTCGGCTGCCTGCATGGCCAATAATCCAGCTTCGCTTAGCCCTTGGGAGTAAATCATCCATGCATCGTTGTCAGGTGCACGGCCAGGCAGGGCGAGCAGGTTACCCGACTCAACGACTACAGCAGCCTGGGCTCGCACATATTCCCAGCCGTCATCAGTGGTTGGATAAAGTTCTTCATAGCCCGCAGCATCAAGTACCCAGCCACCTGAGTCCCAGAGTACATCTGACGCCGGTTCAATAATTAGCGCCATGAGCTGTTGCACATTGAGGGTCGTATCGTAAGCTGCTTCTGTGGCTAGATCTGATGCTTCTTCATCAGGTGCAGAGCAGGCAGCGAAAGTACCCAGCAAGACTGTAATCAGGAACAAGCGTATAAGGGGGCTGTAGTTATTTATATCGTAATTCATGGGCTAATCCTGCTGGGTGAGCGGAAAGCATCAGGTTTTCCGCAAATAGGTTGAATTTCCTATTGGTTCGATTCTTGGAAAGCATACTGCTAACATGCAATGAGAGTCTGCCTGAAATCGCAATTTTATTCTACATCTCAATACGTTAGGTAGAACGTTAGGCAAACGTTATGGTTATGAAATCAAGCAATAATCACGCATCCACACCCGCCTTGTATATCTGTCTGTTTGTCGTGGCAATGCTATCAACTTCGCTGCAAGCAGCCGAGGTGAAGATTCTGGCGACGCCCGACGACGGCGTACAGCCGAGACTGGTTACAGATATAGAAGGTGGGGTGCATTTGCTGTATTTCAAGAAACGCCTGCAGCGTCCCGATGCTCGCGAGGGAAATCTTTACTACCGCTCATATGATGCGCAGCTCGGGACCTTTGGATTACCAGTGCGCGTGTCCAGTCAGGCCTTCAATATGCAAACCTATTCAATAGCCAGAGCTGGTATGGCTATTGACGGTACCGGCAGGCTACACGTGGTCTGGTATCGGCCGCGTGAAGGGCAATTCTATTATTCCCGCTCCAACCCAAACCGTGACGCATTTGAGCCACAGCGTGAAGTGGTATCACAGTATGCCGACGGCATAGATGCTGGTGCCGATGTCGCTGCACTCGGTGATGAAGTTGCGATCGTCTGGGGCGCAGGGGATCTGAGTCGCGAATATGAGCGCACTGTGTTTGCCAGGCTTTCATCAGATAATGGCACAAGCTTCGCGCCTGATGTCATGATCGGTAATCCGGATCTGGGCGCGTGTGCCTGCTGTTCTCTCGCTGCCGATATGCAACGCAGTGGCGAGCTAAGCGTAGCTTATCGTTCTGCGATCAATGGCATAGGCCGGCATATGCAGGTTTTGACAGTGGACTACAACGCCGATGGCCTGAGTACCGGTTCATATGCGCCGGTCCAGCCATTGCAGGAATGGGAGCTTTCAGCATGCCCATTGAGCACCAATGATTTTATTGCACAGGAAGATAAGTCTGATTGGCTCGTATTTGAAACTGAGAGTCGTATTGTGGAGCTGCAACTGGATTCAGATGAGCCGCCAAGAGCAGTAGCCGATCCGTACAGTACGACGCGGCAAAAAAATCCTGCTATCGCAATTAATGCCGAAGGTGAACGTCTGATTGTATGGGGAGAAGCGATCAGCCACAGCCGGGGTGGGCGCATGAACGGTGTAATCGTGGATTCCAAAGGAGTTTCAAGGCCTTTGTTGGATTCTGCAATTGTGCAGACTGTGCCGGATTATAGTTTCCCGGCTGCTGCCCCATTGCCTGATGGTGGCTTTCTGGTGTTGTATTGATAACCCCGGCGCAGGTTATGCGGAGTCAGTTATCTAACTGCTGACGTAATAATTCCAGTTCCAGCGCATCCTGAATCCCTTGCGTTTGTTGCAGAGATTGCTCCTGCCCCTGCAGAACTGATTGCTGCAGGCGCGCGCGTTCCCTTTCCAGAATTATTTTCTGACGATAGGCGTCAGCCTCGAGACTCAAAAGCGAAATGGCGCCATTCGACAGGCGTTGCTCTTGCTGAAGCAAATTGAATGCGGGGAATACCGAATTGGTGCGCAGCGCCAGCGCCTCGTCGCCGCAATAATATTGAATATCCACCATCAGTTGCAGGTTAGAGTCAGTACTGTCGTTGCTGCTAAGGTTTCCGTTATTGCGTGCAATGAAGGCATCGCGCCAGGTGGTGAGCGCGGTGCAGTGGAACATCATGCTGTCGGGTAATTGGGTATTGATCTGGTCGTCCAGCGCGGCCATGAAGTCCTGGCAGGTCACAGATTTGGTAAAATTAGCATCGGTACTGGTCAGGCATTGTTCCGCCGCAGCATCCAGTGTCTGTAAGCTTGACCTGATAGCTGCGATGCGCTGCATCAACGTGTCAGTGCGCTCAGGTTCTGCAACCTGGGCAGCCAGGGTGCAACTGAATGCACCCAGCATCGCCAGTACACATAATCTGCTGTGTTTATTCATAATCTACAAAGCGTTTATCCCAGCGTTTGAAGCGCTTGCGACAGTATTTCTCGAACTGCTTGTGAGTTTCGAAGAATAATTCGCTGGCCTCAGGAATGGATTCGTCCAATTCGCAGAAATCATTGTCGTATTCGCGACAAACCCAAGGGCGGGTATCATAGATTCCACACACACCGCCTGGCTGTAAATGACTGCATTTGGTATAGATGTGCAGGAACCAGCCATCAGCATCTTTAAAAATATTGATATTTTCATGGGAGATTTGCCACAAGAGGTGGTCGAAATCTTCCAGCGTTTTGGGTTTTGGAATCGGCTGATTTATGGAATTACAGCAGATCGACTTTTTGCATGATGAACATTTTTTATCGATTGTGATTTCGCCAACTTTGCTGACATCTTTGACCTTGATCGAATTCTTGGCATTCATTCCGACTACTTACTCCGCACAGGTTGGGTTACCAAGATTCTACCATCGGTTTTGCTGTTGCGTCAGGCAATAAAGTACCTGATTATCAAATCAATCTGTCGATTTTCAATGGGAGAGCCCTGGTCCCGCGTCTTTACAACGATAAGCTTAATCCCCACAATGGCATGTCAAGAAACTCTGGTGCAGCGCGTAGTTTCTGTGCGCATTGCGAGGCCAAGCATAATAATAATCAGCAACCCCCGGAGCCCAGTCATGACATCCAATTCTTACCGTTTTCTCGGGCTGTTTCTCGTCATGGTGTCGCTATATGGCTGTTCTACTGAAGAGCCGGTTTCGACCAGCGGCATGGTTGTTCAGGATTCATTGCCCGTCGAACCCGCTGCTCTGAGCATCACAAGCGTTTCTACCAAACCCTGGCTGGTTACCGGCGGAGATGTCATGCTCGAAGTCCAGGCAGCAGCACAATTTACCGCGGCCGATTTTCAACTAAGCCGCAATGGACAGCTGCTGGATGCGCAGTTCAATGCAGTTGGTAATGGTCGCTATCAGGTTCTCGTTACACAATTACCTGAGGGTGACAGCGAGATCGAGCTGACAGTGGAAAATGGCATTGAAAGCGCATCGCTCATGGTCACCAATTACCCAATTTCCGGCCCAATTATTTCAGGCCCTCACGAGCAGCCATTTCAATGTGAGACCGAAAACTTCGAAATGGTAAATGGTGAGGCGCTGGGGCTCGCCCAGGATGCGAATTGTTTCGCCCCAACACGGGTGGTCTACGTGTATTGGTCAAATGATGGCCAGGGATATGTGGAACTTGACCTCTCCGCTTCCGCAGATTGGCCAGAAGATATCGACACTTTGCAGAGCGCAAGTGGTGCAGAGATTCCGTTCATTGTGCGTGTCGAGACAGGCACGGTGAACCGCGCGGTTTATGAAATAGCCATGCTACATGATCCACGAGATGGCGCACTGGACCCCTGGACCCGTTCGCCTTACTGGAATGGCAAGCTGGTCTATACACATGGTGGAGGTTGTCGCGCTGGCTGGCACAGGCAAGGTGACCGCAGTGGTGGAGTTATGCGACCCGGCTTGTTCGTTCAGGGTTATGCCACTGTTTCATCCACACTGAATGTTTTCGGGCAAAATTGTAATGATCTACTTGCCTCTGAAACTCACATCATGGTGAAAGAGCGTTTTATTGAACACTATGGTGTACCTGAATACACCATCGCCACTGGCGCATCAGGTGGCTCCTATCAGTCCCATCAGACCGCGGACAATTACCCTGGGGTATTTGACGGCATAATTGTGGCAGCCAGCTTTCCTGATGTAACGTCTGCAACCATATTCACTGTCGCCGATGCCCGGTTACTGCATCATTACTTCAACACCATCAATCCTGACGCCTTTAGTGAAGCGCAGCAGCAAGCTGTTGCCGGATTTGGTTCGTTTGGCTCCATAGCCAATTTAAGTCGCGGCGCTGCGCGCCTCGATCCTTTATTTTCAGAAGAGGCGACGCCCGAAAGCCAGGGCGGTGAGTTGGGTCTCCCCGAACTCGAAGTGAATCGTTATAGTCCCGATAACCCCACGGGATTGCGCGCCACGGTGTATGACCACACAGTCAATGTCTATGGGCATCTCGATGGTTCGCAAATCGCCCTGCGGCCACTGGATAATGTAGGTGTCCAGTATGGATTAGCTGCGCTTAATGAAGGCAGTATTGATACCGAACAGTTTATCGCACTGAACCGCGACATCGGGGGCTTCGATCGCGATATGAATCATGTGCCCGAACGCCATCGGGCGGACTCATTGGCGCGGCGCCGGGCCATTGAGTCCGGGCGCATACTGCATGGAGGTGCGGGACTGGCCAGCACGCCTGTCATTGACTACCGCAGCTATACTGATCACGCCGAGAACGGCGACATTCATATGATCGTGCACCAGTTCTCGACGCGACAACGCCTGCGAACTGCCAATGGGCATGCGGATAACCATGTCATGCGTGTGGGGGGTCGCTGGGGATTTAGCGATGATGCGCCGGATCTGGCCGGGCTATTTCTCGCTATGGATGATTGGCTCACTGGTATTAATGCAGATGCTGATGTCGATCGGGCTGTCAGTGTCGTACGCAACAAGCCGCAGACGCTTAATGATGCCTGCTGGGATAACACCGGCGAAGAGCGTGTATTGATTGAAGAGCCGCTGACATATACGAGCAGCGGTCGTTGTGGCGAACTGTACCCCGCCTACTCTACGCCGCGCCATGTGGCGGGTGCACCCCTGGCAAACGATATTGTGAGCTGTCGCTTACGCGCACTCAATCCTGCTGACTATACGGTGACGTTTACGCCTGAGCAATTTCTTGAACTACGCCAGATTTTCTCCAGCGGTGTTTGCGACTGGTCAGTGGGAGATGCCAGCGGCACACCTTATCAGGGTACCTGGCAATCATTCGGGCCCTCTCCAGTTAATCGTATGTAACAAGAATAGTTAATCAGAGATTCCTTAAGGATTGGAATATGAGAATAATAAAGCGAAGTATTAGCCTTACACTCTTTATCTGGGTAATAGCAGGTACGACATCTTTAGCTCAACAACCTGATCCGGCCGAATTGGCGACGTCAGTTGATGATGGATTCACGATCGCAGTGGTCGGTGACATTATCATTTCTTACCCTCTTGATCACATGATGACCGATCCCGGGTTTCGCGCTGTAGTGGACTTAACTCGCGGCGCAGATGCTACAACTGGCAATCTCGAAGGTAATATTATCGACGGCAGAACGTTCAGGGGGTCAGCGGGTGGTGGATTTGGCGCTGAGCCGGAAGCCGCGCAGTGGATCAAGGATATGGGTTTTGACATTGTGTCACGGCCGAATAACCACGCCGATGATTTCGGACCGGAGGGTTTGGCCGAAACCAGCCGTCACCTCGATCGCGTTGGGCTGCAATATGCCGGGTATGGTGACAACTACTGGGCTGCAAAAGCCGCGCGTTTTTACAGTAGTCCGCGTGGGCGCGTAGGTATGGTGGCGGTTTCTGATCACAATCCTCGTGCACAGCCTGCTCGAGGCGAATGGCCCGGCGTCGGTGGTCTGAGCCCGCTGCGAGTAACACGTTATTTCATGGTGCCTGAAGACTCCTGGGAGGCCTTGCAAACCATGCGTGACCATTTTCCCAATGGCACTGGTTTTTATGCCCGTGGTGCCAATAGCGACACCAACATCGATTTCCTGGGAAGCAGGTTTCTCAAGGCTGATCGTGGGGTGACAGAGCCGTACTATCATTACGAGATCAACCAGCAAGATCTGACAGATACGCTGGCATCAATCAGGGAAGGCAAGATGAAGTCCGACCTGATTACTGTCGCGATACATGCACATCATTTTCTCGATGCCCAGGGTGGGTTTCGCGGCGATGGTATTCCGGAAGGAGAGCATCTGGATACAAATCCTTCCATTGCAGATTACCTGCCGGTATTCGCTCATGCCGCTATTGATAATGGAGCGGATGTGTTCCAGGGCACTGGTGTGCATGCTCTGCGCGGAATCGAGATATATAACAACAGGCCTATTTTTTATGGGCTCGGTGAGTTTATTCGGCAAATGGATGTGATTGGCCTTGCCGGACGTGGCGATCCTCAACGCAGTGTAGGCCCGCCCGGTTATGAGTTCCCCGTCAAATTCGAAAGTATCATTGCAATCAATGAGTTTGAAGGTGGCACGCTTAAGGAAGTGCGGATACACCCTGTGGAGGCGCGTTATGACGAGCAGAAGCTTTCATTGCGTGGGATTCCTCGTATTGCGCCGCCGGCCATTGCACAGCGTATATTGAGGCGTCTGCAGGAGCTGTCCGCGCCTCTGGGCACAGACATCCAGATAGAAGGTAATATTGGTGTGATAAGACTCTGATTACTGCTGATTTTTCTCCGACAGCAACATAACGCGCATTTCGAGACGCTTTATATCACGCATTAATTCCTGTTTTATCATTTGCAGCCAGGCAATTACCTTGATGATAACCATCACCATCAAACACGCAATGATCGCCAGCATCCAGCCCAGACTAGTCTTGATTTCAGGGGCGATGAAAAACTGTCGCAGGAAATACAACCCGGCAAAGAAAACAGCAAAGCCCATAATATACATGTAGTAAGTCAGCCAGGCTTGTTTGCCACTAAAGCTCATAGCCATCAGGTCAAACAGACCCGCATCGTTTCCTGTTGCTTCAATTGCGCGTTTGTCTTCTTCAGTCAGTGCTTGACGGATTTTTTCGTCGATATTGCTCATAGCGTTTCTCCTTCTATTTATCAATTTTGGTGGCCAGAAATTTACGTGCATAAAACAATCGGGACTTCACCGTACCTTCAGCAAGCTGACAGATTTCAGCGATAGCCATAATGGATTGACCCTCGAGATAATAAAGCCGCAATACCTGACGTATTTCTGGTTCAAGCTGCGCAAGCAAGCGGGAAATATTCATATCATGCTCAACCGTGTCATTGGTCCATGCTTCGGGTAAATCTACATTCCGGTCAACGTGTTTTCTCTCGCGGACTGTTTTGCGCAACCAGTCCATGCATCGACGTTCGAGGATACGAAAACTCCATTTGGGAAATGCCGCGGGATCTTTTAACCGTTTCAAATTGCGGCTAATACCAAACAGGCATTCCTGAGTAACATCGTGGGCTGCTTCTGTTTCGCCGAGTCGATTCAACGCATAGAGGAAGTAACGCTGCTGCCAGTTTCCTAACAGTTCGTTCAGCGCGTCTCGTTCGCCTCGCTGGCTCCTGAGAACAAGCCATTCGTTCAGGCTGTCCTGTTTTATTTGCTGCATGCATAGTTCCTGTCTAAATAGTCGCTGGCAGCCAGAATTGGTTCAAATCATTATATTTTTTTGTCGAGGATACAGGTTTAGATTAATTCAGGAGCTAAATATGGCCCGGTCTTTGGCCTTGATAAAAATCAACCCTTGGTTTACTTTGTTTTAAGCACATATCGCTATGTCCCTGTTTCCTCTAGGGGCATGTAACTATAAGAAAATCCAAGATATTTATAACTGGAACAAGAGAGCGCGGATAATGAAAATGCTTAAAATCAGCCTATCCCTCGCGATATTGCTCGTCGGCGGACAGGCACTGGCGCAAGACTATGAGCCTCCTCGTACGGCCACCGGCAAACCCGATTTGCAAGGTTACTGGACCAACGCTTCGCTGACTTCAATGCAGCGCAACAGCAATTTTGATGAGTTGGTCATCCCGCCGAATCGTGTGGCTGATGTAACAGCCAGCCATCCACAGAATGTCAGGCAGGCTACTGACGATGGCCTGGTGCAGGGTGAGTTACTGGATGGCTCCGATTTGGGCCAAGGAAGAGGTTACAACGCGTTTTGGGTCGATCCCGGCTCTCAGTACGGCACAGTAATGGGTGAAGTACGTAGTTCCTGGATTGTCAGCCCCGATAATGGTCGTATTCCATTCAGCGAGGAAGGTTCTCGCTTACGAGGTGAGGCATTTCAGCGATTCCGCAGCAATGATGGCCCTGAAGGACGCTCATTGGGAGAGCGCTGCATAATTGGATTTGGCAGCACTGGCGGCCCCCCCATGAATAATGTCCTGTACAACAATATGTATCAGATTGTGCAAACTGACGATTATTTGGTGATTCTTGTCGAGATGGTGCATGACGCTCGTATTATTCCAATTAATGGTGATCATCGACCGGCTGCGCATGAGCCATGGTTGGGTGACTCTATTGGTTGGTGGGAAGGCGATACGCTTGTCGTGGAAACTGTGAATTTGCATCCGCAGCAGGCGCCACGTAATTCGGCTCCGCTGTCAAACCAGGGCAAAATTATCGAGCGCTTCTCGCGCTATTCCGATGAGCAGATACTTTATGAATTCGAAGTTGAGGATCCTGTGTTTTACACGGAAACCTGGAGTGGTCAGATGAGTTTTAACGCTACCGAAGACCAGCTTTATGAATATGCCTGTCATGAAGGTAACCGCGGACTTGTGGGGATTCTGGCAGGAGCACGGCGGCAAGAAGCTGGCGAATAATTGCTCATTTCATTTAAAAAGGGGCCAATTGGCCCCTTTTTATTAACCTTCTTCCCAGAACTTTCTCATTTCCAAAAACATCAAGGAAGCTGACCAGGTTATCAGTGAAAGCCCGGTGATGGCTTCCAGGCCCGAAAGGAATCTAAGCTGCCCGAAGGGTTCGATATCCCCATAACCAAGTGTCGTGTAGTTGGTAAACGAGAAGTACACGCAGTCAAGCAAACTCCCATCGAAATTGCCTTCCAGCGAACCATAGTTGCCAGAACGCACCATCCAGTAGAAGGCCAGGCCGAACATCCAGACTTCTATCACATGGGCACAGATAGTGCCGAATACGCCAAACACAACACGCACTCGATGCCTGATCTGTAGTTTTGGGATAGTTATCCATAGCAGGCGCAGCATTTCATAATGGATGATGACTGCTGCAGTGACGAGCAGGGTAATGATGAGAAACGAGCTAATCATGAGAATGTCTGCAAAAAGTTGGCCATTGCGGGCTAGTGAGTCAGTGAGTAGATCAGATAGTTAATGCCCAACTGATACGCGGAATTGGCATATTGCGTCGGGTACCACTGGTCATAAGTGTGCTCCCAGCCGTCTCCCATATCTGAGTTCCAGTTGATTAACACCATGATGCGGCCAGTATCGTCGAGGATGGCATGGTTACTGGCAATGTCGATACCAGCCTGACCAAAGCCACGGCGCCCGCCGCGCCCCGGAATCATTTGTGGGCCGTCTATGTCATAAAAAGTGTGGAAAATCTCATGATCCGAGAATAGTTCAATAATCTGTCGGTCGGGGAAAATTTGTGAAAAATCCCGATAAAAAGCATCCCACTGCTGTTCGCCCCAAAAGTCATCAATTAGCAGGAAGCCGCCGCGCAAGAGGTATTCACGCAGATTTTGCGTTTCACCCGGGGTCAGAGACAACCCGCCATTACGCCCCATTTCCAATGCATAGAGAAACGGATAGTCGAAGATTTCTTCATCATCGAAGCGCAGAACTATAGGTTTGTCCATGACCCGAACATTGGTGAGGCGTGATACTCCTCGCAGGAAATTTTCATCGGAAGCTGGAAAGTCGGTGGCCCACGGCCCTCCATAGAAGCCATTCGAATAATAACTATCGTATTGAATTCGAACGAAGGCAAATTCACCTGCAATATCGTACAGATCTGGCAAATTATCCTGGGCGCTCGCCAGAGAATTCGTACCGGCCAGAATAATACAAATTGTTTGAAAGAATCGCTGCATAGATGCCACAAGCTGTAGAATTGACGCTCTAGTGTGTATCGACACAGCATAGAGTTCAAGTTATTGTGCAGAAACGGTTATTCTTCCGGTCTGATTGGTCATGGGTAAGAATTTCACAAAAATCATAGTATTAGCTGCAAGCATCGGGCTTTCGCAGATGCTGGTTGCTGCAGAAAACTTTCTCCAGCGCAGCATTGAATACGTGGAGGAAATGGCGCGATTTGAGGCGCAGCTGGAAGACCTCGAATTCGAGCACGGCCCCTACGCCGCCAATCTGGTAGAGCCACTGTCCAGTATGATCACATTGGCGCGTGAGCAGCAGGATTATAATCGCGCCGGCGACCTGATGAGCCGCCAATTCCAGATCATGCGTACTACGTTGGGTTTCGAGCATCCTGACCTGGTGCCGTTGTTGCGCGACCAGATAGCCAATGATGCTGCCAGGCGTGAGTGGGAAGCTATCTCTGATCATCTGGACTATATCAGGCTTATCACTGCAGCCAACTATGGCGCACCAAGTCCGGAGTTACTGTCCGCTATGGACGAACAAAGGGACTGGTTGTTAGCACGTGTAGTGTTCGAAGATAACAATATGCGTTCCAGGCTTTTTATGGATGCTCGTGAGCTGACTGATGACATCGTCGATATGGCAGAGGAGCTGTATGGAGAGGAGTCTCTGGAGATTATCCCATGGCTCTATGAGAGTGCTATAAGCAGCTATCACCTTGTAGAGTTTCTCAATGCGTCAGGCGGATTAAGTGGCGATGCCATTAGAGATGTAGAGCGTCGCGAAGGTCTAAGCAAGCTGAACACTTTCGGGCGTGGTATCTCTTCCGGCCTTGTTTTTGGCGATGGCGTGCGTATCCCGATCGTGGAAGAAGGAGATCTGGTAGGAGAGGCCTATCTTAGGGATAGCTTGAACCTGATTAAAGACATCGAAGAAATTGCTGTCGCCAATGAAGACACGGAACTGGAAGCAATGGCGCAGATATATCAGGGTGATATTCAAATACTCATGGGGTTGGGAACGGCGTTCGGTGATTATCGGGACGCAGCTGAAAAACTGGTTGAGTCAGGCATACCCAAGGATGAAGTAGATGCATTCTTTGGCAGGCCGGCGCTGATACCGGCTCCGCAGTTCTATTCAAACTTTGCTGATGCACAGGAAGAATTAGATTCACGCACGCTCAATATTGGTGAAATCTCTTCTGATGTAGTACATCTCGGCGAGTTTATCGCTTGGGAAGAAGGGCTTGACGCCACGGCTATGCCAAGAGTGCAAATATTGCAAGAAGAGGTCGAATTAAATCTGCATAGAGTCGATATTAGTTTTTCGGTCAATCAAAGAGGCGATGTTTACAGTGTGGATGCCATCAGCGCAGAGCCTGATGGAAGATGGGTGCGGCTGGAAGCGACTCGTGCTGCTAGAGAACTCGATATCCGGCCTGCATTGACAGATGGAAGAGGTACCCGTGTGCGAGATGTACATTTGCGATACTATTACCTGCCAGAATGAGGCCAATTAGGGGTATTGATAAAACAGTAAAGCAGGTCCTTATTGTATTTTCGAAACTGCAATGGCCGAATAAAATGCTATCGCGCTCAATAAACTGGCTCGATACTTTGCTATTTTATTAGTGCTTATATCCATCAAACTAATCCAATATCCTCCCAGGAACGATTAAATGGTATTGAGTAAACTTCCCGAACTGATGGATGAGTTTTTGCGGCTGGAATCTGCCGGCGGCATAATCCTGATGGTCGCCGCTGTGGCAGCGTTGATAATCGCGAATACTCCACTGGATGTTTATTACAACTTGTTGATTTCGACACCGGTCGAAATTCGTTTTGGTGGTTTGGAAATTGCCAAGCCGCTCTTGTTATGGATCAACGATGGCTTAATGGTGTTTTTCTTTTTCCTGGTAGGGCTGGAACTCAAGCGCGAACTGGTTGAAGGTGAATTATCTAGCCCGGAAAAGCTGTTGTTGCCTCTTGCTGGCGCTATTGGCGGTATCGCAGTTCCAGGATTGATATATACCTGGTTTAACTACAGTGATTCCACTGCGATGCAGGGCTGGGCAATTCCAACAGCCACCGATATCGCGTTTGCATTGGGTGTGCTATCAATTCTGGGCTCACGCATTCCCATTAGTGTAAAAATATTTCTGACTTCATTGGCCATATTTGACGACATCGCTGCAATTGTGATCATTGCGCTGTTCTACACAGCCAATATTTCCCTGACATCGCTAATTGTTGTAGCTGCATGCCTACCGATTTTGTTTTGGCTGAATCGCCAATCTGGTGTAACGAAATTCCCTTTTATTGTGATTGGCATAGTAATGTGGGTGGCCATGCTCAAATCAGGAGTACACGCCACACTTACTGGCGTCATCCTGGCATTGTTTATTCCAATTCAGAAAAATGAAGAAGACGGTGAATGTATGCTCAAAAGCATGGAGCATAATATGCATGCCCGGGTAGCATATTTCGTACTCCCTATTTTCGCTTTCGCCAATGCTGGAACCAGTTTTATGGGTCTCGGCGCTGAGCAAATTTTTCATAGTGTCCCCATGGGGATAGCAGTTGGTCTGGTGTTAGGGAAGCTGCTCGGAATTTATCTGTGTTGCTTGCTGGTAGTGAAGCTGGGTTTCACTCGATTGCCTGACGGTATGAATCTATGGGCATTGCTTGGAACTGCAGCCCTGTGTGGCATTGGATTTACAATGAGTCTGTTTATCGGCTCATTGGCTTTTGAGGAAACCGGCGTAAATCTGCTATTTGATGAGCGCCTGGGCATCATCATGGGTTCACTGGCTTCAGGCTGCATAGGCTATTTCATCTTGGCTCGGTGTTATCGTGAGGACGTGAAGTCTGATTGAGAAATCACCAACAAAAAAAAGCGCCGGGACTACGTTCTCCGGCGCCGATCAGGAGTCTTTCGAGAGACTATAAGAGTCAGTAATTAACCCTCTTCCTCTTCTTCCTCGTCATCGTCATCGTCTGAGAAGCCGTCACCGTCTTCATCATCGTCGACTTCACCGTCGCCGTCTTCGTCGAAGTCTACGGCTTCATCAGTAATGGTCAGACCTCTCACGTCGATCAAGCCAAGCAATCCATTATGCCAGTCATTGATCAATAGTGGGTCGCCGCCAGGAATGGTTAGAATCAGGCCAAGTTGATAGGTGCCAGCAGGCAGTGTGCTGGTATCAACGGCTTCGAGTTCGAACAGCTTTTGCTCTTCCTCGCTTGCCACATCACTTACCGGTAAGACTACTGCATCTGTAAGTGCTTCTTCGGTTTCGGAACCTTCTTCGGATTCAGAGCCTTCTTCGCCCTCCATCTCCTCCTCTTCCTCATCAGGAGTTGGCGCAAAAATCACTACGAAGGCATCGACTTCGCCTCCGGTAATCAGCTCGGCTCCACGGGCAAACTTCAGTCCGATATCCAGCGGGTCACCTGTATAGAAGATGCCCTTGTCGGTGAGGATTCTGCCCATGATCCCATCGGATGCATTACCGACGCCTATATTTTTGTTCTTGCCACCAGCGTTGCCGTTTCCATTTCCGTTGCCACCAGCATTTCCGTTGCCATTTCCGTTGCCATTACCCTGGGCATAGGCGGCGCTGGTAACCAGTAGTGCCAGGACAGCAAATCCGGTCCCGAATACTGTTTTCAGTCGTTGGCCAAATATTCTCATGTGCTCTCTCCAACTATTAGGAATTGATCTAACGAATACTATGCTACCGAGACTAACATCTGTGCTCATGCGATCTACTCCAGGAGTGTGAGTTGAGTCACAGCATCGTTGAAGTGCAACGAAAAAATGTGATGCAGGAATGTATCCAGCGCGGGAAGTCTGAATTTAGTACGCCATATTAGTGGCACTTTTAGCGGGGATCGTTGTCAAAACTCGCGAGCATGAGAGTCAAATTCGCTGATTTAACGGAGGTTTGTGTGAGAAAAGTTCTGATCTTAATAGCAATCTGCCTGTTGCCGCACAATAGCTTTGCGCTTACCTGGGGAGAGCTCAATGCAGAAATAACTGCCAGTGAAGCCGGTGAGGAAGTGCGACAGGAAATTGTATTGCGATTGATGGATATCGTGCAGATGACGGTAGTATTTCGGCAGTCGCTGGCTGCGGCTGAGGCAGATGTTTTGCTATTCTGCCCCGGTCCAGGGCAAGGAATGAGCCTTGATGAAGTAACCTCGATGGTGCGTGCCCAGGCCAGACGCGAACAAGCGTGTGATGAAGTCCTAGTGCAAAATCTGGTACTGGACGCGTTTAGAGATGCCCCCCTGTTCTTGATTTGATCAGAGTTCAGCGATGATCTCGCCCAGCTTGTCCACTACGTAAGGATCAAACTTGCCGGAATTCACATATTTACTGATTTCGTTGAATGCGGCCTTGCCTTCCCAGGGATCACGGTAAGGACGCTTGGTTGTCAGGCTCACGTATTGTTCAGCCACTGCAATTACGCGTGAGCCAATGGGAATGTTGTCACCCTTAATGCCGGCCGGATAACCGGAACCATCAAAGTTTTCATGATGGCATTCAATCAGGTCGAGCATTTTTTCATTCTCATAGCCGGCACTCCGCAGTTTTCGTACACCTTCACGTGGGTGCATGTGGATATGTGCGAAGTCATCGTCACTCAAGCCACCATTTCTGTTCAGTACGTTTTCCGGCACGATTGACTTGCCAATTTCTGCCAGATAACCGGCTTCCAGAATATCGTGCTTTTCCTGATCAGCCAGATCCATGCGATCTGCAATCAGGTAAGCAGTAATGCCTACGAGTTTTGAAAATCCCACAGATCCATCTATGCATTCCACTGGCAGAATCAGATCCTGAGGATAGCTGATGAATTTCTCCAACTTATCTTCATGCTCTTGCAGAAGATGACTTGGCAACTGCTTGTAGTGAGACAGTGGGTTTATGTAGCCCACGACTTCATAGAGATGCAGAGTACTGCGCCGACCTGAATCTGCAATATCGCGTTGCTTGTCGAGCACGAGCATGGTCTCGGCATATTCAATCTTGATAGCGGAATTTTCACTATCCAGTTCCATAGCCTCTTTCAGATGTTCCCGAGCTTGTTCTGGATCATTCGCTTCGCGTAGTTTCCTGGCTATTTCCAGACGCAAGCCAATATCTCGCGGTGCTTCCTCGATGGCTTTCACTAGCTCATTGATGTTTTCCACCAGGCCTGGATTGCCAGATTGCGTATAGGAGGAAAGGGCGGAAACCGGCTTGAATTCAAAAACGTCCTGACATTCTTTATAGGTTGCCTCGTCTACCGTGATTTTGCCTGGTTCGCACATAGTCTGAATGCGGTCGGCCAGTTTTACGACATCGCCAAAGGCAGTAAATGACTGTCGTTTGGCACCGATAATTCCGGTGGTGGCCAGGCCGGTAGTAATGCCAATACGCATTTTGAAAATCGAATGAGCCTTGTGCATGCGTTTCTGCATTTTCCAGGCCGCAGCGACTGCTTGCAGTGAATGTTTCTCGTGACGAATAGGTGCGCCAAATTCCGCCATGATGGCATCGCCCATGTACTTATCGATGTGGGCGTTGTATTGCAGCAGGATGGACTCCATATCGGCGAGGTATTTATTCAGATCGGCAATGACGACTTCTGCGGAGTGTTCTTCAGAGTAGTTGGTAAAATTTTTGATATCAGCAAACATCACACTGATGCGGCGACTTTCCGTGCGGATGCGGTTTTCTATCATCAGTTTTACCACGGCTGGATCCATGGTGGAGTAGAGCGCTTCCTCGACTTTTTCTTTATGCTCGCTTATGGACTTGGTCTTCTCTTCCAGTGCTTTGGTCCGTTCCTCTACTTTGTAGTCGAGCTCTGATTCGAACTCTCGAATGGTCGACATCGTTTGTTCCAGTAGCTCTGCATTACCGCTGGCCTCAGCTTTGGCACGCAGCGCCCCGGTCATCTCTTCCTGTAGTTGCCGGTGAGTAAATCCAACCACTACGGCGGTCAGTATCAGGAATCCTGCCCAGGTCAGTATCGAAGCCCATAAAGTGAACTGATCAACTACGCCGATAAATATATCGGGGTATATGCTCGCGAAGATCACAACGACAAGGAAAGTAAAGAAAGCACCCAGCACACCCGAGCGAATACCCAAATAGTAAGAGCTGAGGAGTACAGGTAAATAAAAGAAGTTTAGAAATGCGAGTTTTGACTCGACCAGCCATACCATGCCGCTGACACAGACCAGGATGACGAGAATGAAGACACCTTCGAAGTTGTCTATCAGGTACTTTTTGAGAGCTTCCATTTCCTGAATTCTTGTTTGTTGTTGTGGCGGATCCAGCAATCCCTAGCCGCATTGTAGCTATCAAACACGCAGATGGAATGGGATATGCGCAGTAATACGCAGGTATCCTCGTATTAAATGGCGCAAAACCCTTGGTCGGGATTGAACTGATGAATTTTACTCCTGCTGTTGCCGACCGTGCCATATTAGAAATGACTGTAATACATCCTCGCAGCGCCTGGAATTGGAGCCGCAAGGTCACAATGCAACAATCGTCCGGGCTTCAGGGATTGTTACCGATGGTATCAACTTATCCACCCCAGCCGACGTTTGATCGCAGGGGGCTTGCAATGCAGGCCCGAACCTCTATATTTGGTCAGACCAATTTGGTCAGACCAAAATACGAAGTAAATATCCGTTATGCCCGTATACAACACGATCAGTCATGAGATCGCCGCTACCCTGCGCGACGAAATCCTTAGCGCACGTTACCTGGCGGAAGACCGGCTACCTTCAGAGCGGGATCTGGCAAGTCGCTTTGGCGCCAGCCGCGGTGCTGTGCGCGAGGCCATATCGCAATTGGAGCAGCTTGGTCTGATTCGAGTCTTGCCCGGTGGGGCTCGTGTACAGGCGATTGAGTCAGCGAGTCTGGCGATACTGGGCCCATTGCTGGCACTGGATAATTCACCGAATCCAGACCTGGTGGACCATTTTTTGCGTACATTTGCAGTAATGGCAGCTTTAACGGGCAAGATGGCGTTGGAGAAAGCCACCGACGAGGAATTGAACCGAATCGATGAGTTGCTCGTTAATCTATCTGACCACACAGGTAGGTTTGTCGATTTCGAGCCCCATTTGCGCGAGCTTTATGAGTATCTTTCGGCCATTGCAGATAACCTCGTCGTGCGCCTAATCGGCAATGATCTCAAGGCACAGTTTGTTGAACAAATGATGGAGCTGGGATTGCGCCCAGCCGTAAGCAGCGCGGTTAATAATCAACTTGTAAAAAGTTTGCAGATTGCCGCGGGTAAACGCGATGGCGATATGGCGGCAGAAGCTATCCAGGAGCATTTTGATGCTCTGAGGTCGGCGTCGATAGATTCACTTAGTGCAATACACCGGACATTCGAAAAGGAAGCAGTATGAAACGCGTTTTAATGCCAATCGGGATATTGGGTGCCTGTGTTCTTATCGCATTTATACTTGTGCGAAATCCCACCGTGGTCGAAGAAACTGCCCCTGAAATTCAGCCGGTGGCAGTGCGGGTAGCAGAGGTGAGTCTGACCACTGTACAACTCACCGTGGAATCCCAGGGTAAGGTGCAGGCTGCGCAGCAAGCCAGTGTGTCTGCTGCTGTGGCAGGTCCGGTGGCATGGATTTCTCCGGTGATGGAAGCTGGCGGTTATGCAGCAGTCGGAGAAGTGCTGCTGCGTATTGACCCCAGCGATTACGAAACAGCTCTGGCACGCAGCCGTGCAACTCTTGAGCAGGCGCGAGCCGAGGCCGATCATGCCAGTAATGAATTGAACCGACTGACTGAACTTGCCGAACGACGATTGGCGAGTGACTCCCAACTGCAAGACACCAGGCGCCAGGCGAATGTTGCAGCGGCCCGACTGGCTGATGCTGAAGCTGGGTATCAACAGGCCGAACTGGATTTGCGGCGCACCGAAATCACGGCGCCATTCAATGCCATCGTTGAATCCCGGGATGTAGAACTTGGGCAATATGTTAATCGCGCTCAGGCTGTGGCAGTGCTCTACGGTGCAGATATTGTTGAAGTGCGGGTACCGTTGGCAATTCAACAATTAGGTTTTCTGGATATATCTCTGATTCAGCGCGGCGAACTGTCCCCAGAAATGGCGCCGGATGTCACAATAAAAGGCAATTATGCCGGTCGCGAATATCACTGGGCGGGCAAAATGGTGCGTACGGAAGCCTCCATTGATCCGAACAGTAATACTGTGCAGAGCATTATAAGAGTCGAGCAACAGTCTTCAGATTCCTCACACGGCCGTGACAAAGAAAGGGTTCCGCTACCCATTGGTCTTTATGTCCAGGCTGAGATCGCTGGCCGAACACTGGACGATATTATTGCTGTGCCACGTTCTGTTGTGCGCAACAATAATCAGGTGCTGGTTGTAGACCAGGAAAACAAGATGTACTTCCGCGAAGTGGAAATATTTCGCCTGGAAGAGGATCGTGTGTTGATCAGCGGTGGCTTGTTGCCGGGAGAAGTCATTTGTATCTCTCCGATACAGGCTGTCGTGAATGGCATGCTCGTACAACCCCAGAGAGACATGATCTAGGCGAACGCCTGAAAACCCATTGAGGTAATATTTTTTGAGAACGCCGATTACATGGTTTGTTAAAAACCCCGTTGCCACCAATCTTCTTATGATGATTTTTCTGGCAGGCGGCGTTATTTCTTACTCGAATCTTAACCAGGAAGAATTTCCCGATATTGATTTTGGCATGATCCAGGTTAGTGTCGCCTATCTGGGCGCTACGCCAGCAGAATCAGAGTCGGCGATTTGTCTGCGTCTGGAAGAGGCGCTGGAAAGTGCGGAAGATGTTGAAAGACTCACCTCCACTGCTCGCGAGGGTGGCTGTGATGCCTCGCTCGAGCTAACCAGTGGTGCTGATCTCAATCGCGTGCTTAATGATGTTAAAGGCAAGGTGGACGCTATATCCACATTTCCCACTGAAACAGAGCGGCCCATAGTTCGCGCCTTTAGCTCCATGGGCAACGTAATGACCCTTGCGTTGGCATCCGACACCAATGATCAGGTATTGAAGACCTACGCTGAACAGATTCGTAATGAGATTCTGGATCTGGATGGTATCAGTACCGTCAATATTGAATACATTCGACCCTACGAGATTTCTATTGAAATTTCCGAGCTTACCTTGCGTCAATATGGTCTGACGCTTAATGAAGTTTCCCGCGCTATTGATAGTGCGTCTCTGGATATGCCCGGAGGGACTTTGCGCACAGATTCTGGAGAGATACTACTGCGTACCAAAGGACAGGTGTATCTGGGTAACGAATATCAGGACATTGTTGTGCAATCGTTTCCTGATGGCACACAGTTAACCCTGGGTGAAATCGCGACTGTGCGTGATGCATTCCAGGAAGGCTATCTTGATGCCCGACTGGATGGTACCAATGCCGCAATCATCGACATCTTGCGTGTCGGTGATGAAGATATTGTGCGGTCAGCACAACAGGTCAGGCAATGGATGGCCAACGCTGAGGTTGGATTGCCTGCTGGCATGCGTCTGCGTGTCATTACCGATTCGGCAGTGGCCACACAGGAGCGAATTGGTACTGTCGCCCAGAATGCCTATACAGGTCTTGTTCTGGTGTTGATCATCCTCGCTCTGTTCCTGCGCTTCAAACTGGCCATTTGGGTTGCCGCTGGTATACCGATCGCAATTGCTGGCGCGCTGAGTTTATTCCCCAGTGTGGGCCTGACGATTTCTTCTCTCACTGTTATGGGCTTTATTCTCGTGTTGGGCATCATCGTTGACGATGCCATCGTAGTGGGTGAGCGAATACACGCTTATGAGAAAAAGGGCTTGGGTCCGGAACAGGCTGCTATCGAAGGCACCATGGAAGTATCGGTGCCGGTTATCTTCGGCGTGTTCACCACCATTGCGGCATTCCTGCCCATCTTGTTACTGGATGGTCAGATGGGTGCGTTCTTTAATGCGATCGGTGCGGTGGTTGTGTTTTGTTTGATCGCGAGCCTGATCGAATCACAACTTATTTTGCCCGGGCATATTGCCCACCGCAAAACCTCGGGTTACTGGCTGGAAGGTACTGCACTTGTTACGCATTGGCAGGCTTTTCAGGGCAAGATTGCTGACGGCATGGAGCACTTTGCCGAGCATGGTTATCGCAGGGCGTTGCGAAAGGTATTGAAGTATCGCTACGCGGCCTGGGCCACTGCAACAGGTGTCATCATTGTTACTTTTGCCTTGTTAATGAGCGGGCGCGTGATATTCCAGTTCATGCCTGCAGTTGAAGGCGATGTGATATATGCCTCCGTGCAGATGCCACCCGGTGTACCGGGTTATATTACTGAAGACGCAGTGCAGCAGATAGAAGCAGCCGCTATTGAAATTCGCAATGAATTGGAACGAGAGCGCGAGGAAGCGGTCGCCGCAGGTGAAATGTCTGAAGAAATCGCTCCTGCAGTGGATAGTATTTTGACAGTAGTTGGCTCGCGTGCTGCCAGGGGCGGGCCGGGTAGTCCTGGCGGCGGTGGTGGTGGCGGTGCCGGCAGCAGCGAAATCGCCGAAGTCGTCATGTATCTGAATCCTTTCTACGATCGTGGGCAGCTTAGCTCGGCAGTAATTCGTGATCGGTGGCGAGATCGTGTGGGCACTATTGCAGATGCCCTGGAACTGACCTTTGTATCGGATTCGTTTTCAGCCGGTGATGCCATTAATTTTAGGCTTGAGGGGCGCGATGAGGACAATCTCAAGATTGCTTCGTCACAACTGGCAACTGAATTGAGTCGTTACCCTGGTGTATTCGATATTTCTGATTCGTTTCGCGCCGGCAAGCAGGAAGTGCAAATACAAATTCGCGAGCGCGGCAAACTACTGGGGTTGACCCTTAATGATGTGGCGACACAGGTGCGTCAGGCGTTCTATGGTTCGGAGGCGCAGCGTATTCAACGCGGCATGGATGATGTGCGCGTTATGGTGCGCTACCCGGAAGAGGAGAGGCGTTCGCTGGGAAATCTGGAAGATTTGTTGATTCGCACACCTGGAGGGGCCGAAGTGCCCTTCCTCAGTGTTGCGAGTTATACGCTGGGCAATAGCTACTCAACGATCCGCAGAGAAGATGGCCGTAGGGTAATTACGGTGCGGGCAGACATCGACCGCACAGTGGTCAAGCCGGAAGAAATTCGTGGCGAAATTCTTGCCAAGTATCGTCAGGCCTGGGCCAATGATCTTGATGTTGAGATAGTGGTTGGCGGAGAAGGTGAGCAACAACTGCGTTCATTGTCTGATCTGTTTTCAACCTTTCCACTGGCCATGATGGTGATTTTTGCCTTATTGGCCATTCCGCTGAAATCCTATACACAGCCGCTGATTATCATGAGTGTGATTCCATTTGGTGCCATCGGTGCAATATGTGGCCACTTCATCATGGGTGCAGACCTGGTATTTTTCTCGCTCCTGGGCATCATCGCGCTTAGCGGTGTGGTAGTGAATGCCAGCCTCGTGCTGGTGGTGACTATCAACCGCTTGCGTAGTGAGGGTATGGGAATGGTGGATGCAGTCTCGCGCGCTGGCATGATGCGTTTCCGCCCTATCATTCTGACATCGGCGACTACCTTCATCGGGCTGGTTCCATTGATGGCAACCGCCAATCCGGCAACGTTTTTTATTATCCCCATGGCAATATCTCTCGCCTGGGGCGTGTTGTTCGCCACAGCGATCACACTGTTTCTTGTGCCAAGCCTGTATTTGATCCTGCATGATTTTACAGGGCATTCGGATTCCGCTGAGGAAAGGGCGCTGGCTTACCAGCGCTGATTCCCGTAATCTTTGGTGATGTGCCGGAGCTATCCGGCCGCGAACTACTGGAGGGGAAAATGCCGCGCATTTTATTGATTGCCATTCTGTTTCTGACCCATGCATTTACTGCTGCACAGGAAAACCGCATTGACATTGTCAGGCCAGACGCGCCAGACCTGGCAGCATTTGGCGACTATGATATTGGTGTGCGTACTGTGCAGTTTACTGACAGTGATCGCATCGATATTCTCAACACCCCAAGAGGTGGGGAGGCAGCGCTTTACGACAGGTCTCTCACAGTTGAGATATGGTATCCGGCAGATATAGGTAGCAGCGTGCCTGCAGGCACTTACTCGGCGATTACGCGCAATCCAGCTATCACTGCAACCCTCAGTGGCAGAGCAGTGCGGGAAGCCAATGTGGATGGCAGCGGTGCGCCTTATCCACTGGTAATAATTTCCCATGGCTATCCAGGCAATCGATACTTGCTCAGTCACCTGGGAGAGAATCTTGCCAGCAAGGGCTATGTCGTGGCCTCCATAGATCACGCAGAAAGCACCTATGACGATCAACAGGCTTTCACGAGCACACTATATAACCGCCCTCTGGATCAACGTTTTATTCTGGACAGTATGGCTGGTCTGGCCGAGGATTCTGCAAGTTTTGCTTACCAATTGCTGGATGCCGACAGAACAGGCGTCGTAGGCTACTCCATGGGTGGATATGGCCTGGTCAATAATCTTGGTGGTGGGTACAGCGACGAGATAGTGCCATCATTCATGGCGCCGCCCAATGAATTGCTGCATGAGCATGCAACCGGCAACCCGGATTATCGCGACGGATTGGATGATCGTATCCTGGCCGGATTTGCAGTTGCACCCTGGGGCATGAATGCAGGCTTCTGGCGGCCCGAGGATCTGGCTGGTATCGAAGTGCCAACATTTTATCTGGCAGGCAGTGTCGACACAGTAGCAGGTTACGAAAACGGTGTTCGCGCCATATTTGAAAATGCCATCAACAGCGAGCGCTATTTACTGACCTTTATTAACGCCGGGCACAATGCCGGTGCACCTTACCCTTTACCGATGGAAATTCTCAATGCCGAAGATCAAACCGGAGCAGGGCACTATACCGACCCTGTTTGGGATACGGTACGCATGAACAACATCATGGATCATTTCGTGACAGCCTACTTTGACCTCCATCTGAAAAATGATGAAAGCAAAAAGGTTTATCTGGATCTGATTGAAAATGGTGCCGATGGGGTTTTTTCAGAAAGCCAGGGTGTGCGGGATGCTGAACACACATACTGGGAGGGATTCCAGCAAGGTGGTGCTGTGGGTTTAAGACTGGAACACCGCGAGCCAGGCCAGTAACCTGCTATTTTATTGCCAGGCGTATCGGCGTGATCTCGATATCTTGCCAAACGCCACCGGTAACATAAGGATCTTGTTGTAGCCAGGCATCGAGTTCATCGCGTGTGGCAAACTCTGCATACAAAGTTGAGCCAATCATATCGCCTGCATCATTTAACAACGCACCACCTGCAATAAGATTTCCCGCTGCCTTGAGTTTTTCTGCTCCAGCCAGGTGTGCTTCACGCACTGCCAGCCGACGTTCGAGTGCGCCTTCATCCGTTCCATCATATGCCACGACCAGAAATTGCATAGTCTTGAGTTCCTCACCTAGAGTCTGATTCGAATTACTTCCAGAGTGGCGCGTTGCAGGTTTGCTGCCACTGACAGGTTTTTGATGATGTAGAGTGTGTTGCCGAGTTCCCTTGCTACTGCATCTCCGACATTTAATGCCGGAACCCGGAAACGTTCGCGGCCAATTTCTCCGTAAATGAATTCTATGGCGTTGGTTTGTGCGCTTATAGACTTCAATTCTACTTCGAGACTTTCGGTGAGCGTGTCTGCTGCCAACAGTGAGATTGTACTTTGCTCGCGATGTACCCCTGCGGATGCATTGCGCGCAGCAATGAAGCCATCGTCAAATCCCGAACGATAGTTGTTAGCGGCGCGACTCTCATCCTGCCATGTGAATACTAAAGCTGAAACTACAAGCCCGACAAGGAATGCGCCGAAGCTGGTAACGAGCAGACGCAGTCTGGCGCTGACATGAGGTTTTTGTTGGGCCTCTTGCTCGACCATAGGTGCTCCGGAATATTGATCTACGAATATAGGTCAATAGCCTGATAATGTGAAGCCAATGGCGCGGTCGTGGAAGCCGCCAATTCTCCGTAAAGTTCCGCCAGCACGGGTATTAGCGAAGCCATAAGCAGGATTGCCATACTCACATTAAAGATTCTGACATAGGCGGGTTTTTGCAATATGGATTGTAATGAGGCGCCGAACCATAGCCACAACATGATACAGGGCGCACCAAACACCAAAAAGATAAGCGCGATAAGGATGACCTGTAAAAAATAGCTGTCGCCAATGATGGTATATGTCACGGTAGCCCCCACTGCCAGCACCCAGGCTTTCGGATTTACCCATTGAAAAGCGGCAGCCTGAATAAAGGTAAAAGGTTTGCCTTCCCCGCGCTGCAGTTTGCCAACCGGAGCAGTCGCGATGCGCCAGGCCAGATAGCTCAGATATAGCGCGCCGATGAGCTTCAGTGCGATATGCAGGAAAGGGTAAGTTTCAAACAAACCTGCGATTCCCATGCCCACGGCCAGCACCATGGCAGGAAATCCGAGGCAGATACCGAAATAATGTGGCATGCTGCGCCGCATTCCGTAATTGAGGCCGGAAGCCATGATCATGGTGTTATTCGGGCCGGGTGTCACACATGTGACGATGGCGAACAGGATGATGGCGGTGAATTCCATGTGGTTCTCAGTCCATAGGTCAGGCGATGTTAATTGTGACAGTTCAAGCTTTGGTCAGTGCGGACGACGAAGATTATCATGCCAGCAAAATACGGGTAAGCCACAAGCCTATATAAAAAACATTTCATGCTTAACGACGCCCTAGTACCAGTTTTTTTACTAATTATTCTTGGCTTTATCCTGAGCCGTTCGCCTATTTCCTCGGAATCCATGTGGCGTGACCTGGAAAAGCTTACCTACTATCTGTTTTTTCCCGCATTGCTGGTCACGCGCCTGAGTAGCGCCGATGTGCTCGGTGTTGCAGCCTTTGATATTGCGCGAGTATTGGGCCTGGCGCTGTTCATTGTGACGGTCCTGCTCGTGTTGTTCCGCAGAATCCTGGCGGCCGACGGGAGTACTTTCAGCTCAATTTACCAGGGCAGCATTCGATTGAACACCTATATCGGTCTGGCAGTAATCGAGGCTCTTTATGGTGAGCGTGGATTGGTGCAGGCAGCTCTGGCACTGGCAATCTATATTCCAGCCGTAAACGTGCTATGTGTGATCGCGCTGCATTCCAATGCCAACAGTGGTTTTGATCGCATGCTCGATGTGTCACGCGCTGTGTTGTCGAATCCGCTGGTGATTGCATGCGTGCTCGGTTTGGTGCTTTCCGTGGTTTCCTGGGAGCCGCACCGAATCCTGCAGGAAACGCTGATCATTCTCAGTCAGCCGGCATTACCGCTGGGATTGTTAACAGTGGGTGCAGGCATTCGGTTTGTCAGTATGGGCCCGCAAACCTTGCAACTATTGGTGGCGACACTGACCAAGCTGGGCATTTTCCCAATGTTGGTATTGGTATGTTGCTTTTTGTTCGAAGTGCCAACCTCGCTGGCTTTGATATTATTGATACTGACTTGTCTCCCGGCACCGCCTTCGGCATATATACTGGCGCGCCAGCTTGGCGGTAACGTAAGCCTGATGGCCAATATCATCACACTGGAGACCTTGCTGACCTTTGCGAGTTTGCCTCTGTGGCTGGAATTTGGACCACGCTGGTTGTGAACTCGCAATTTTCAGTGCGTCACAGAAATAGCTACGCAGTTTCTGGTAAAATTCGCGCCGTCTGGTGAACATAAGGCGCGCAAAAGTGTTTTGGTTGCACCATTGTCGCAAGATGGTAAAAAATATTGAGGTAGATTTTGTTGTCGTGAATTCGCACTGCGATCTGGAAATAGCATGTTTGTATTGAGATCAAGTTATCTGGCAAGGCGGGTATCCTGGGTGTTTTTATCCCTGGTTCTTGTTGGCTGCCAGTACACTTACGACGGTAAGCGGCCAGTCAATGCGCTCTATTGCGACAATTATCTGATCTATGACATGTGTGCCCAGGACCTCAATGGCGATGGCCGCGTCGAGCTCGTGTATTTCGAAGATTCCCTGGAAGTATTCATGTTCCGCCCAGGTGCAGAGCGGCGTGTGCCAAGAAACCTCGGTCTGCATCGATGTGCAGTTGCGATGGATCCTGAGTTGGTCGATACCACGTCGCGCTTATTTTATATCTATGATGAAACCAGCATGTTGGAAAAGTCAGATATCCGCGGTGCCATGCTGATCAAGTATATGGTGTATTTGCCTGATGTCGCTGCCTGTAATATGCGGGCTGAGGAAATCTCCGGGGCCGAAAGCGCCTAGCATTTGCCGGGCCGGTGCTGCTCTATCAGGGCTGCGGCCTGAAATTGGTAATCCACACGGTTTGGTAAGGCTTTAGTTTCAGTTTTCTGCCGATGTCATCGTAGCTTTCTCCGCTAATCAGGTCATACCAGGGGTCGGTGGAAATCAGGTTTATGTCTGATAAGTTAATGGTCTGGCTACTCTTGCTGATGTTACTAAGACAGAAAATACTTTGGTTGCGGTTGATACTTTGGCGCCAGAAGGCAAATACGCGTTTGCCCAGGTGCAGAGTGAACTGCGTGGCATTAGGATGAAAAGCTGGTTGCTGACGGCGAATAATGACTAGGCGGCGCAGCTCGTGAAATACCTTGCTGGTGTCGGTGTCAGTGTTCGCCAATTGCGTTGCGAGATCGGTCACTTGCCAAATATGGCGATTGATGGAACGGTTGCGACCAGTATGTTCGACTCGGGCATAATCGTTCCTTGAAGCAAAAAGGCTCTGAATATAGATCGCAGGAATGCCTTCCAGAGCCAGCATAATTGCATGCGCACATATGAATCGATCGCAACCCAATTCATCCTCACCTTCCGCCATTGTTCCTTTAAGCGCATCAAACAACGCCACGTTCAACTCATAAGGTTTATCGTATCCTTCGCGTGCCTTACGCATCGTCACCTTGCCACCAAATGACTTGACAGTATCGATCAACAGGTCGCGCTCGTTATTGTCTAGCAGGCCATCCAAAGGGCGCAGGCCAATACCATCATGTGAGGCAATGAAATTGAGGTACGCAGTGCCCAGTTGCGCAGGCGGCATACTCATCATCCAGGTTTTAAGGTGGCGACAGTCCCCACTCAGCAATGTATGCAGCAGCAGTGGTGGCAGGGAAAAATTATAGATCACGTGGGCTTCGTTGGCATTGCCCAGATAAGTCAGATTTTCCCGATTTGGGACATTACACTCACAGATGATTACGGCTTCCGGGGTGTGGTGCTCGATCAGCGTGCGTAGTAACTTGATAATTTCATGGGTTTGCTGGGCGTGGACACAGGACGTGCCTAAGTCTTTCCAGAGAAAAGCCACGGCGTCCATGCGAAATACCCGCACACCGTGTTCAAGATAACTGCGGCATATATTGACGAATTCCAGCAGGACTTCAGGGTTCTTGAAGTTGAGGTCAACCTGATCAGCGCTGAACGTACACCAGACATGCCGTTCACCATCTGCGGTATCGTAAGATGTGAGGAGCGGAGAGTTGCGCGGGCGCACGACAGCACTGAAATCTGCATCCGGGTCGGACTCGAAGAAATAATCCTTTCCGGGGTCGACCCGCTTCTTGAAGTTCTCAAACCAGCGACTGCGACTGGACATATGATTGAGCACCAGATCGGCCATCAGCTTGTAATCCCGGGCGATGGCCTCTACATCTTCCCATTCACCCAGCGTGGGATTTACGGCAAGATAATCCATCACCGCAAAGCCATCGTCTGAACTGAATGGAAAGAAAGGCAGAATATGTACTGAAGAGATAATTTCGGCCAGATGCCGATTCAAAAAACCATGTAAGCAATGTAATGGTTTGCAGGATTCATCGAGAATGGTATTGCCATACGTGATCAGGATACAGTCTTGTTCGTCCCAGTTGCTATGGTGTGGTACTGGCTGCTGAATCTGCAGATCCAGCCCCATGGTAGAGACCATCCTCGCTGCCAGTTCGTCCTTGTCCTGGTCGGGATAAAGGATGCACAAATGCTCGCCTAGCCGGCGTATAAGCTCCTTTTTCTGATCCTCCATAGTTAGCCTGCGTTGCTGAACTCCTCAAAATCCAGCTCCACCGCTTCTTGCAATTGATCGAGGATGTCCGGGATGGCACTGATGACCCGGTTCCAACTGGGAATGAAAGGTTTGTCCATAGGTTTTTCCAGAAAGTGTTCACCGGCGACCATGATATTGCTGGCAAACAGTTCCACCGATTCCTCTTCAATATGGCGGTCGTAGCTAAGGCCATTGATGATAGCATCATTGTGATAGGTGTCGACGAAGTCGAGGGCGATGCGATAGTAGGTTGCCTTGATAGTACGGTACTTCTCTGTGGAAAAGACTTCACCATTCGTTGCCAGTTTGCGAAACGTGGCCTTGGCAATATCGACGGTCATTTTAGACAATCCTTTATCACGATCATCTGCAGACAATTCCTGATGCTTGTGATCATAAATATCCGCAATATCCACCTGGCACAACCTGTTATTGGCGTAGTTTCGTTTCATTTCAGACAACACGCCAACTTCCAGTCCCCAGTCGCTGGGGATGCGCAAATCATTGATGACATCAGATCGGATAGAAAACTCGCCTGCCAGCGGATAACGAAAGCTGTCCATGTAGTCGAGGAATTCACTGTGCCCGCAGACCTTTTTAAGAGTACGAATTAGTGGGGTCACAAATAGCCGCATCACGCGACCGCCAATGCGGTTGCCGGCAACTCTTGAATAGTAACCCTTGCAGAATGCATAGGAGAAGTTGGGATTGGCAACCGGATAGATCAGGCGCGCCAGCAGGCTGCGCTTGTAAGTCAGAATATCGCAGTCATGCAGGGCAACTGCCTTGGCTTTGCCGGAAGCGAGCGTATAGCCATAGCAATACCAGACGTTCCTGCCTTTACCGAGTTGGGTAGGGGCGAGGCCGAGCTCTTTCAGCTGTTTGTCGACCGCCATCAGGCGTGGCCCGTCATTCCACAAAATCCGGTGACGTTGCGGCAGCTCTGAAAAATAGTTGATGGCGTGCCGATATTGGGATTCATCCGCCCTATCGAGGCCGATCACTATTTCACTGAGATAAGGTACCTGCGCAAGTTCTTCAATAATGCCTTTGAGTGCGGGGCCTTCCAGTTCTGAAAACAGAGACGGTAACACGAGTCCGAGGGGGCGTTGTTTGCTGAATCCAATCAGATCATCTTCGAGTTCGGTTACAGGGCGTTGTCCCAGATTATGCAGCGTCGTGATTATACCGTTCTGATGAAAGTCACCCATTGGTTTCCCCTAGGATTGAAATAGTTGTTCGGCATCCAGCAACTCGAGTATTTCCATAATCGCATCATGCCATCCTGCCGGTCCCGGTCGGCTTGATTGAATCACTCGTTGCGGAGACTGTAGTTCGATTTGATCAGATTTGCCTGATTTGATTATCACAGCAATATCCGCGCTCTCCAGCATACCAGCATCGTTGGGACTATCTCCCAATGCAATGGTGATCGGAACATCACCCCCTTCGCTGGTTTCGCGCATCCAGTGCATGGCATTGCTCTTGTCGTATTCACCCTGAATACTGAAGAAGCGCCCACCTTCGAGTAAGCGTAAACCTATTCCTGCCAATTCCTCGCTAAAATTTCGCATGGCAGAACTGGTGTCGCGCCACTCAATAGGTTCGCTGTATTCCCTCGTTAGCGCCAATTCTGCCTGCTGTTGATTCAGTCCGGTACGGGCCATGACATCACTTGCCGACCAATCACTGAATCCGGAGAAATTGAAATTTTGCTCCTCACGCAGTGCATGTACTGAACCAAGCCATTCATGGATTGGAGCACCAAACTCTGCAGCCAGTTCGCCAAAGTTTTCGTTCGTATAGAGGGCGGCACCATTCTCGCAAACGAAGGGCATGAACCAGTCCTGCTCTTCCTGAAGCCGGATTATCTCGGCGCGCGTTTTGCTGGTGTTCAATATCACCGGAATATCACGCGCCGCCAGCGCGTCCAGGGCGGGGCGAGCCGATTCGATTGAATAGGATTCATGCTCCATAAGGCTGCCGTCTAGATCCGTAAAGATCAGTACATTCATACTTGCCACGTTTTGGTTCAGGTTAATGGGGTCAGATTCAAGAATTGCGCCAGAAATGTGAGCTTCTGACAGGTATCTGTTCTGGTTGCTCTATTTATACTCCAACTTTATGAAAATACTGGGAAAAAATCGGGCTAAATAGGTCTGATAATGGTGCATCGTAATCGCCTGGATTTCGATGGAGATACTACATTGCAAAGTGAGGCGAATCTGCGCACCAAAACAGGGCATATATTGAGATCGCCATATGTGCCAGATCAAGGCGTGGCGAATTGGAAAATTACTGGTTGTTCCTGAACAAGATTGAACTGCAAATCAGGAACGACGTTGCTGCAACTCAGATGAATCATTGGAAATCGCAGCCCGTCTTGAGCGGAGAATGTCGCCATATTGTCTGCCGCAGCGCTACCCGCAACTGCATCAATGAGTTCGAACTGAATGGGCGACTCGCTTATTAATTGCATGGTAATGCTGTAATTGATTGCTCCATCTACCGTCACAGGGAATTCCAGCATTCCACTATCACAATCAAAGCGGGCATTAGTAGCAGTGCGAGCGACTTTGAGCGTCTGGCAGAATGACAGCCGTTCAGGATCATCCAGGAAAACTGGCGTTGTTGTAGAACGAACCAGGTCAAGTGCTCCTGATTCAACACCGTTGAACACGCCATCTCTATTACGATCGAGCGCCATGCGAGTAGCCGTGCCTGGTGGTACAGCGCTGAAGGTTACCGGGTTATCTGTGTGAGCCAGGCATTGCAGCTCGTCCAGAGAATAAGTCTCATTCAGATCAGATAAAAACTCGTCGTTACCCATGTAAGCCCAACTCCTGGGGATACCATCAACAGTGCTGTGGGCAATTACATCGGTCTCCACCGTTTGCCCTCCCAGGCTCTTGGACACAAACGAACTCTCTGCTCGAGCCAACAGGAGTTGCACACGCTCCTGGCTCTCGGCTTCGTTGTTATTCGTATACGTGACTTGCTGACCCACCACGGGAGCCAGGTCAGTGTCGAAGGCCAGCATAAAGCGCTCCATGTCTGCATGTTGTTGCGAGCTGGTGAAGCCTACTTGAGAGCTGGTGCCTCCTGCTTGAAACAGGCTAAGGTTAAAAAATCGCAGCAGAGTGTCCGTTGTTCCGGCGTGAGTAAAACCAAAGCCGCGTATCTGATCGCCCATGAAACTGTTATCTGTCCCTGTGATTCCAGGCGTGCGCGGCATACCAAACATACCAATCTTGGTATACAGGTTGCGGAAATGTGGAATCTTGACGATCTGTCCACCGCCCTCGAAGCTTTGATTGGTGCCGGTACCAAAAAAGCCCTGGGCGGGGTCATGTTCATGGCAGCCTTCACAGGTAAACCCGGTTCGCAGCAGCAAGTTGGGTGAAGTGGTATTGACAGTAATCCCATCTGATAGGCGTGGTCCGTCGAAAAAGTTGGCGCCGCGTTGCTCGGCATCGGTCAGGCTGTTATCCAGTGCTCGCACAGGATTAGGAGGCAGGAAAACCTGCAACTGAAAATCTGCAAAGGCCTGCATATCATCTTCCGGGATATTTTCTTCCCGGCCCAGCAGGCCGGAAAAAGCCTCGATGAAATTGCGAAAGGAAAGATCCTCATCAACGGCATCTATTCCCAATATGCCATTTGAGCGATCACCTCGCCAGTGCATGGCCCCGGAGTTTTCGAGCCCGCGTAGTGTTTGCGTGGTCATCGGGCCTTTCATGGGGTGGAATTCCTCAACACCGGCTCCGCCGTTCGAAGAATTGCCGGCAAAAATACCTAGCAAAGTAGGGATGGGATCGAGTTTTACATGGTCATCCGGATTGCCGAGATCCCATGCCAGATGATCTGTATCGCCGAAAATGTGACAACTGGCACATGATGCTTCTCCATTGCTTGAAGTAAATTCGGCGTTATAGAGGAAGGGGCGGCCATTTACTATGGAGTCGGGCTCTGGATTAAACAAATTCATGTGTGACAGTTCTTGTCTCGATTCCGTATCTATGACACTTACACCATTATCAAACCGCGTGTAGACATAGAGTTTTTCACCTGCAGTATCTATCGCAATGCCGGCTGGTCCTCCGCCTGAGACCGGAATCTTGTTTGAGGCTACAGGGGTAAATGAGTCATCGGCAATGCGATCGGCAGGCAATACCGCAATAGCGTCTGAGCCATAGGCGGCCAGATAAATTGTTGTACCATCCGGGCTAAACACTAATTGCAGGGGCGTCGAAAGGCTCGCCTCACGCACTGCGGCGGGCGCTGGTAGCTGCGAATAGTCGATGTGCTTATTGAGGTGGCGCGCTAGTACTGTGCTGGCGCTGCTATCAGGATTTGGTATGACGGTCAGGCGCGTTTCAGCCAGGTGCCCCTGCACTGTACTGCCACCGTATTCGCCCGGGCCTTCAAAACGTACTTCATTGATGGCTTCCGTGTTGGAAATATAAAGGCCGCCGTTTGTCGGATGGACAGCCATGTTGAACAGAGTAGTGCCAACGCCTGTATGCACTGCATTTTCTTCCAGTGACAAGGTATCGATGGCAAACACATCTTTGTCAGGCAGGCGAAAGCGGATCGCATTGTTCCAGTTGCGGCCCAGTTCATCCTGAAACTGTCCCGCGGTTGCATTCCATTTAACAATTAAAGCCACTTCTGGTGCGGCGATACCTTCGATATTGGTGTTGGGGCCTGGATTGCCTCCCGGTGCGAGCCCGTTGGGTATGCCACCAGGAGTTTCAATGCCATCGATTTGGCAGGAATTGGCGAGGGTAAATCCATTACACACGGCGCTGCTGTGTACCACCGTGGACTGGTTGCCGGAGAAATGTGCCGCAGCATACACTGTGCTTTGGTTATTACTCACTGCCAGTGCGCGTGGTGTATCAGAAAACAGCTCGACTATCTTGAGTGGCTCCCCGCCAAGCGTGTTGGAGCCGAGGTTGCCGGTGTCAAAGACCCAGACATCGGCCCGTGGAATGGAAGCTTCGGTCAGTTGTGGGTCCCCAGTTCCTTCAATGCCGTCAAGACTTTCATGATCGCGGTGTTGGCCTCTGTGCGCAGTAGTGACAAACAATCTTGGATGCAATGGGCCATCGAGGTCGGGATCGGCAATGACCAGATCACGAGGTTCATCTCCAACCAACAGCGTCTGCTTTACATGAGGTACTGGAGTTAGTCTGATGACACTCACACTGTCGGACAAATGATTGGCGACAAACACCGTGTGCTCGTCCAGTACCGCGACAGCAACCGGTTCCAGCCCGACGGGCACTGAGCCAACAATGAGAGGTATTGTGCCGGAGATGTCCAGCAGTTCCAGCCGGTTATCAGGAATATTGGTAACAAAAAGTGTGGCGCCATCGGGTGATAGTGCTACCGGGCGCACAGGGCCGCTCTCAAACGCGATAAAGTCTGATTGGCTATGGGCAGTCGATAAGGCGAATGAGGCGAGCACACACAGGGCAGCGTGCAGAATTTTGCCTGTTGTGGATGTGCATGTTCTTATCAGGGCTTGCAACATGATCAACTCACGCGTCATTATTGTGCTGATAGTACCACGGAATTTCGGGTTGTAACTCTGTTCCAGGTGTTGCAAAGGCAGGGAGAGAAATACATATGAAAAATGTACTCGATTGGTTTGAGATATATGTAGACGACATTCAACGCGCCAGGGCATTTTATGAAGGTGTATTCCAGGTCGAGCTGATCCAGCTCATGGTCGATGTGGAAATGTATACTTTTCCCATGAGCGACGATGGCTCCACGGTATCTGGTTCCTTGATCAAAGCTGAAGGTATGAGCCCGGGCGGCACAGGCACGATGGTGTACTTCGCTTGTGAGGACTGTGCGGTTGAAGCCGGACGCGCTGCCGAGTTTGGCGGCAAGGTTGAGCGGGAAAAAATGTCTATCGGTGAATTCGGTTTTGTTGCGATTATGCGGGACACCGAAGGCAATATGATCGGCTTGCACTCTAACCAGTAAATTCTTTTAAGTAGGCCAGGGTTTAATGGAATATATTACAAATAGCCTTGTTGGGGGTGTGCTAATCGGGTTGGCAGCTACCCTCATGCTGTTACTCAATGGTCGTATAGCAGGCATAAGCGGCATACTCGGCGGAGTTTTGAGTCCACGGCAGGGTGGCTTGCACTGGCGATTGGCATTTGTACTGGGTCTGGTGATAGCCGGATTCGCTTACCCCTTGTTCAGCAGCGAAGCTCTGGCATTTCAGCTTGACGCGCCAGTATGGGCCATAGTGACAGGGGGCTTTTTGGTTGGCTTTGGTACAAGACTGGGAAGTGGTTGTACCAGCGGTCATGGGGTATGTGGCATCGCCCGCTTTTCCTGGCGATCAATCTCTGCCACGCTAATTTTCATGCTCACTGCCATCGCGACTGTGGCGATCGTGCGCAATTTGGCGGGTGCAATATGAGTCAACACGCAGTTATCAATACCGTCATTGCGCTTGCACTAGGTATGTTGTTTGGTACCGGGTTGGCGGTTTCTGAAATGACCAATCCGGCGCTTATACTGGCTTTTCTGGATATATTTGGCGCATGGAATCCAGCCCTTATTTTTGTTATGGGTGGAGCCTTGTTGGTTACGGTGCCGGGATTTCAGCTCATGCGCTTGCGTGGCCAGCCTTTCTTTGCCAGGGAATATTTTCTGCCACAGAAGTTACAGATTGATACGCGCTTGATTACTGGTGCTGTGCTTTTTGGGCTGGGGTGGGGGCTGGTAGGGCTTTGCCCTGGCCCTGCTATAACTGCATTGGCGACCCTGGATACCAATCTGCTCTTGTTTGTAGTTTCCATGCTGGCCGGCATGCTGGTGTTTCGTTTCATTCCTGATTAATTAATGCTGCGCCTTATGAAAAATTGCAAAGCTCAACTTCTATTCCTGGCATTGTCATCCCTTCTCATGGCGCAACCGCTGCAAGCGCAATCACAAACTCTATTTGAGAATGCGCTGGTAATTAATGGTCTTGGTGCTCAGTTCAATGCAGATGTGTTGATCGAAAGCGATATCATTGTGGCCGTTGGTGATGCCGCTGACTTCGACCTGTCGCCGGATATCAGCAGATTGGACCTGGCGGGTAAAATCCTGATACCAGCGATGATAGATGCTCATGCGCACCTGGGCTATCAAAGTACATCAGCTTGGGGCGCTGATAACTATTCCAGGGAAAATTTGATCGCCAACTTAAGGCAATATGCATACTACGGTTTTGCTGCAGTGTTTTCTGCTGGCAGTGATCCTGAAGACCTGGCTCTTGCATTACAGGCCGAACAACACTCAAATGCTGAGCTTGTTGATTCCGCCCGCTTTCTTTTCGCTGCCGGCATGGGGCCGCCGGGGCAGGGTCCTAACAATCAATTTCTGGAACAAACTGCGGTAGTGAGCGAGCGCGAAGGCATGACTATTCTGCGCGGCTTGTCTTCGCCTCAGCAAGCAGTTCTTCAGGTTGAGGAGGTTGCTGCCAAAGGCATTCCCTTCATCAAGATATGGGTTGATGATCGTGGCGGCAGTCAGGACAAACTATCTGCAGGTATCTATAGCGCGTTAACCGGTGCAGCCAATGACCTTGGCATCAAGGTGTTTGTGCATCAGCAGTATCCTGCAGACATGCTGCCTCTGCTCGATGCGGGAGTCAGTGGATTTCTCCATGGTCGTCTCGGTCCTGCACTGGGTGAGGAAATTGCGGCTGCCATGGCCGAAGCCGGTGCCTTTGTCGTGCCAAATCTCGGGCTCGGTGAATTGCGCCGTGAAACTATAGGGCGGGATGTTTTTTTGCAGGCACTATTGCCCGCGGATGTGGCTGCGCGGCTGAGTGAAGTGTCAGGGCAACGTAGCATGGCGCCTGCGATAAATACCGAAAGTGAGCAGGACTTGCGTATCAGCATGTCGCACCTGCTTGATGCTGGCGCCGACATCGTGCTCGGTACCGATGCTGGCGCTTTACCTGATCACCCGTTTGGATATACAGGACACAGGGAGCTGGAAATATTTGTGCGTCTGGGCATGAGTCCGATGCAGGCGCTGGTCGCTGCCACCGGCAACGCCGCTAGTCGTCTCGGACAGGATGATTTGGGCGTCATAGAAACTGGCCGCAAAGCCAGCTTCATTGTGTTGGACGCCAACCCGCTCGAGGATATCCGCAATACGCGCAGCATAAATGCGGTTTATCTGAACGGGCGGCGTGTAAATCGAACTGCTATTGCTGCCAGTTTGCGTAACGACTAGCCAAGCTTGGCGAAACAGTGCTCCCGACAGTCGGCAGAAGAGCTGTCACAAAAAGAGCTGGAAGTGCTGCGAATGATGGTTAAAGCAACAAGGAATTCCCGGTTGCTGAACATAACGCGGAAGGAATAGTCAAAAATCGGGTGTCTGCCATCCTCGAAAAGCTCGATGTGCATGGCCGATCCCAGTTTTGCTTTGAATCGTCATGTAATTAGCACTTGAGAAATCATAAAATTAACGTAACCTCTATCAGTCAAGGATAACAATAAAAACCCGTCAGAGGAGGCTGGCCATGCCACGCAAAACCCTCAATTCCCTGATATCTCTGGCAGTAAGTGTTGTGGCATATATGCCCATCGTGCTGGCCGCCCAGGAGTCCCAAATACCACGTACAGAATATGGGCATCCAGATTTACAAGGTACCTATACCTATCGAACGCTCACACCACTTAATCGACCGCCAGAATTGGCTGCTTTTGAAACGCTTACAGAAGAGCAGGCCGCTGAATGGGAAGCCTTTGAAAACCGCCGTCAGAATCGCGATCTGATCATCGATTCAGTGGGTGGCGCAGGCTACCCGCCGGGCGTGATTTCTTATAACGAGTTCTGGTATGAGCGTGGCAAAGAAGCGGTGGAGAGCCGCCGTACCTCACTAATCTACGATCCGCCCAATGGGCGCATGCCGGAGCTGAATACCGTGGGTCGAGAGCGGGCACGTATTCGTGCCGAGAATCGACGCCTGAGTGAAGGTCCTGAAGGTCGTACTTTGCAGGACCGCTGCATACGCAGCAACGGCGCCGGGCCACCGTTGGTGCCTGGTTCCTATAACAACAATGTCCAGATTGTGCAGACCGAGGATCATGTGATGATTCTCAGCGAGATGATTCACCGTGCACGCATCATTCCATTCGCTGATGAACACCAGGATCGCAACATCCGACGCTGGGATGGTGATTCCATTGCGCGCTGGGATGGGGATACCCTGGTAATCCACACACAGGATTTTTTCTACGATGACAATCCGCGGGGTTTGTCCACTGACGCGCAGATAGAGGAACGCATTACGCGTCTGGATGATGGTACGCTGGATTATGATTTCACGGTGACTGATCCGCGATCCTGGGAAGCCAGTTGGTCGGCGCGATTTCCTCTTAGGGAAATACAGGATCCGGTTTTTGAGTATGCCTGCCATGAGGGAAATCATGGTTTACATGGTATTCTTGCCGGATGGCGCAGACTCGAGTCAATGGGATTGCCCGGTGACGGATCACGGCCGGAGATTGATGACGATTAAAGCCTGATCGCCAGGGTATTTAAGCAAGGGGTCGGAAGGATTCTCGATAAACCTTTCGACCTTTTTTATTGCGCAGAGTTTTTGCATTGTATTGTCCATCAAAAGGTTTGAAGTAATGTTTTATACCGAGCAAGGGGGAAGCAAGGTAGCGCTGCCTGAGACTGACACGGCCCGATTGGCGCGCTGGAGAATTTCTACATTTTGGGTAATGCTGGTTGGCTATGTGGGTTACTACATTTGCCGCGGCAACCTCTCGGCAGCATTTCCACTTCTGGAGCAGGAGTTTGGTTATTCCAATACCCAGCTGGGGCTGATCGCGTCGTTGTCTGAAATTGCCTATGCGGTCGGCAAGTTTATCAACGGTCCATTGGCAGATCGCATCGGTGGCCGGCGCATTTTCCTTATCGGCATGGCCGGTGCCATTTTCTGGAACCTGATTTTCTCAATTTCCGCCAGTCTGACTGCATTTATCGTGGTCTGGTGTTTTTGCCGATATTTCCTTTCCATGGGTTGGGGCGGTCTCACCAAGACCATCGGTAACTGGTATCCGCGGGATCGCAATGGCACCGTAATGGGCCTGATCAGTGTGAACTTTCAGTTTGGTGGCGTTGCTGCCACCTTGTTCGCTGGCCTGCTGGTTACTTTTGGTGTGGCCTGGCAGGGGCTTTTTGTGTATCCGGCCCTGGTGCTTACTGCCATCTTTGTGTGGTCGGTCCTGGCTTCCCGCGGGCACCCCAAAGATGTGATTCCTGGCGCTATTGTCAAAGAAAGCGCGGAATCCAAGGAGCAGTTGGCCAACTATGGGGATGCTGAACAGCCGCCAGTTTCCGTCATCCTGCGCACCTTGCTCCTTATGCCAATTTATCGCCAGTTATTGGTATTCAGTTTCCTGACCACGCTACTGCGATCTGTATTCCTGTTCTGGACACCTAAATTTCTGTTCGATATCGGTCTGGGTGCCAGTGCGGCTATTCTTCAGTCAGCTATTTTCCCCATGCTGGGGGTGCTGGGCACAGTTTTTATTGGCTGGTATACGGATCATCATGCGCGCAATGGCGACCGTGCCCGCATGATGTGGATGATGCTCTCCATACTGGTGATTTGTATGGTGGCCATTTCGGTGCTCAGTGCAGCGGAGTCACCCAACTACAATCTGATCCTGTTTTTCCTTGGCGGCAGTGGCTTCTTCCTGCTCGGGCCATATTCCATGAGCAGTGGTTGCCTGACACTGGATATCGCCGGTGCCAAGGGTGCAGGTTCCTGCACGGGCGTCATCGATGGATTGGGTTATATCGGTGGGGCGCTGGCGGCGTTCACCGCCGGTGCCATGTCGGATTACCTGGGCTGGTCCCAGGTATTCCTGGTGTTGTCTGGCTTCGCCGTAATCTCCACGCTGAGCGCCTGGTTCATGAGCCGCGGCTTCCAGAAAATTGCAGCAGAGCGCTCAGCGCGTGTTGGCGCGGCCTAGTCCGGTAATTGGATATTCCAGGATTCGACCTCGCCAATGTACTCCGTTGCAGTCCAGTCAAACTTGATGGGTGTAATTGTGGCGTAGCCTTGCTGATAAGCATAGGTGTCTGACTCGGCATTGTCAGAACGTACAATGATGCGTTCCCTTGAGTAGGTGGTGCTGTCACCGGACTGCGATTCCACATTGTAGGCTGCGGTCTTCAGATAGGAATCTCCCATAGGCCGGATTGCAATGCCGCGCAATTCGCCGCGTGGAATATTCAGTGAGAGCAGTATCCCTTCTGGTGCGCCATCGCTTTGATAGCGCGCTACAATTTGCGCAGCAAGTCGTGCAGAAACAGTAGTATCCACGCCCTGGGTATCCTCTGATACAGCCAGCGCCGGAATACCCTGGTAGATACCTTCCATCGCCGCGCCGACTGTGCCCGACAAGTGCGACACATCGCCCACATTGGCGCCACGGTTAATACCACTGACCACAAGATCAAAAGGTTCGTCCTTGCCGAGTTCCACGATGCCAAACCTCACGGCATCGGCCGGGCGGCCATGGACTGCATAACCAAAAAATTCTCCATCAACTGTATAACGATCCACTTGCAAAGGGTTGATGCCCGAGCCGTGGCTGCTGCCGGATTGATTCTCAGCTGGTGCCGACACCACCACTTCTGTATCAGGCAATTTCTCCAGTTCAGTCTTGAGCACCGCCAGGAGCGAGGATTCTATACCGTCGTCATTGGAGAGCAGGATGCGATATGACTGGGCAATACCTGTGGAAGATATAAAGCATAAGAGGATGCCGGTGATTGCAGCGCGAGTGTAATTGATGCCCATATGAACTCTCCGTCTGGGGTATTTATTCTTATGTGGTGCTTACTGAGCTCACCGCATCTGCTAACCTGTGGTTTGCAATTATTTTCAATCAATGCGGGTATGATCATGGTAGGCAGATTCGAGGTTAAATTCACCCCTTTTTATCTCTTGCTTGCGTGTCTTGTCGCGCCGCAGCTTCAAGCAGCAGAAGCATCGGATACCCAGAATAATCTGGCCTATGCCGTAGCCTGGAAGCAGACCGCCGCGGAACACCGGGCGCTTTATTATCAGGGCTTCAACATTGCAAGGATGCGAGTGGAGCAGGCGCTGGCCGCACATACTCCAGGCGATCGCCCTCTGGCTATCGTCAGTGATGTGGACGAAACCCTGCTGCTGGCGAATGACTACTGGGGTTATCTGGTGAATGAACGCCGCGACTTTTTTGACGATGCCATCTGGGATGTATGGGTGCCGGAAAATGGTTTTACCGCCAGCCCCGGTGCATTGGAGTTCCTGCAATTCTGCGCAGCAAACGGAGTTGAAATCTTCTATGTCACCAATCGCGATCAGGGTGAGGCTACATATGAGTTGGCGCGTCAGAATCTGTTGAGCGTTGGATTCCCGGCTGTCGACGAAGAGCATCTGACAGTCTTGCGCGAAACTTCAAACAAGGAGACGGTACAGCAGGGAATTGGCGAGCGATATGATGTCGTGGTATTGCTCGGCGATAATCTGAATGACTTTTCACGGCGCTATTACACAACTGACGTAAATGAGCGTCTTGCGCTGGTGGCTGAAGACCGAAATGAGTTTGCGGATCGGTTTATCCTGTTTCCCAACCCCACTGATGGACACTGGATAAGAGCAATTTTTGGAGATTCAGAACCGCCGGCGAATGATGCTAATCGGTTGCGTTGGCAGGAAGCGGCTACCAGGAATGCCTGGCCTGGCCCCTGATTTCTCTGTCTCAGAATGAAAAAACCGGAAGGATGATTAACCCTTCCGGTTTTTGATTTCCAAGCAGGATTCTTATTCCCATTCGCTCGCAGGCGCATCCGGATCGGAGCGTAGAAAGCGGATCAGGTCGGCATGGAATCGATCTGGAATTTCAATCTGCGGTGCGTGACCAATACCAGGGTAAAGCAACACAGTCGCATTTTGCATCTCACTTGCTACATGGCGTACGTAGCTGGGGAAGTCAGCGATCAAACCGTCTTCCTCACCGCCCATGACCAGCCCTTTAACTGTGATGTGCTGCCAGTCATAGACTACGGGATCTATATAGAGCATCTGTCCTTGCAGGCGGCGCACCATGGAAAGGGTAGGCCAGTCACCACTCAGCGTCTGACCGTATTGGCGACGCACGAACTCCAGATGTGCTGGAGGCCACTTATCAGGAAAGTAACGACGGTGACCTGCGAGGATGCCGCGGTAAGTTGTGCGGGAAAAATTGTCGGCTTCATAAGGATCATTCCAGCCGCGACTCTGACGCTGATCAGTCAGGCCAATCTGGTTCACCATCACTACATGACTCACCGTGTCTGGATAGACCATGGCGTAACGGGATACCACCATGCCTCCCATGGAGTGACCAACGATGGCAACTTCTTCAATGCCCAATTCGTCAATCAATGCCTTCATATTAGCGGCGACAAAATTGAAGTCGTAAGGAATGATGGCTTTGGTGGATTTGCCGTAGCCAATGCGATCCACTGCGAGTACTCGGAAGCCCGCTGCTGATAATGCTTCGATAGTCGGTGTGTAGGCTTCGGAATAGAAGTTCATGCCGTGTTGCCATAACACCGTCTGGCCATTTGGCGTGCCGGTAGGCGCCACATCCATATAGGCCATGAGCATGTCCTGACCGAAGCGGGTCAACTCGAGATAATTTACCGGATAGGGATAAGGGATTTCCTCGAAATTGGCGGAAACCGGTCCCCAGTCTGCCGGCGGCTCACTTGGCGGTTCGGCCGGCCATTGCTGTGCGACGGCAAGACTGCCAAAGAGCAGGCCTGCGGTAATCAAGGTAAGGCGGAAAAATTGCGCAATTCTGATCATTTTTATTCCTGTTTGCTCATTAGAAAGCGGGTATCTTTAACGAACGCACATGTTACACAAGACCCGAGACCCGGTGAACCTTTACCGGACCAGGCGCGACAAGGCTCATTCTGCCTCGACGAAAGCCCGTGTAGAGCGCTTGTTCTGTGGGTGTGGGCGCTTGCTTGGCCCTGCAAGTTGCCGGGTCAATGCCATGTATTTCTTCAACAACTTCGCCAATACATGTAACCTGCTATGCAATAACAATAGATAACAGTGAGCCCGCTTGTTCTCCTCGACTGTAGACCTGCCCGTTTGGATATTCCTGTTGCTGCTTGCAGCCACGACTTATGCTGTTGTGATGAGTGTGCTGTTTCCCAGCGTGCGCTGGTTTATGCGACGCCGGCTGAACAAGGCGGTGGATAGGATCAATTCGGGGCTGCAAATCAAGATTCGCCCTCTGCAAAGCACCAAGCGCCAGGTACTGATCGACCGCTTGATTTTCGATCAGGAAATCATCGCCATGATCGAGGCGCAATCAGCGGAGGAAAATATTCCACGGGAAGTCTTGCAGCAACGAGTCAGAAGTTACGCCCGCGAAATCGTTCCTTCCTTTAATGCTTATGTCTACTTCCAGATGTTCTACTGGCTGGCCAAGAAAGTGGCGCGCTTTGTCTACCGCATTCGTGTTGCTGCAGCGAAACCGCGAGCGCTGGCTGTCATCGACCCGGAATCCACTGTAGTGTTTGTGATGAACCACCGCAGTAATATGGACTATGTGCTGATCAGCTATCTGGCAGCCGAGCGCGTTACCCTGTCCTATGCAGTAGGGGAGTGGGCGCGCATATTTCCACTGGAGATGTTGATTCGTTCCATGGGCGCATTCTTCGTGCGGCGCGGTTCGCAGAACCCACTGTATCGCAAGGTGTTGGAGCGGTATGTCAACATGGCTACCCAAAGTGGTGTATGCCAGGCCGTGTTTCTGGAAGGTGGCCTGAGTCGCGATGGCAAGATGGCGCCACCCAGACTGGGCTTTCTTGATTACATTCTGCGTAAATATGATTACAAATCAGATCGTAATGTGGTGTTCATTCCGGCGGGCATTAACTACGACCGCGTGCTGGAAGATCAGAACCTGCTTGACTGGGATGACAGATCCAAACGCGCAGGCTTTGGCGGGAATATTGCAAAGTTATTTGGATTTCTGCGATTAAATCTATTCATTGGCTCCCGCAAGCGTTGGCGGCGTTACGGCTACGCCAGCGTCAATTTTGGCATCCCGGTTTCCATGAAGGATTATTGCCAGAAACACGGCATAGAATTCAATCATCTGGACAAGGAGGCTCGCATAGAGAAGGTGCAGACTCTGGCAGATGAGTTGATGGATGCGTTACGTTACGTGGTGCCTATACTGCCAGTGCCGGTGATTGCTACTGTCATGCTCCAAACTGGCGCTGACTCTCTCACGTCGCTGGAGATATTCAGTGAGTGCAATGAGACCATAGAACGAATGATTAAAAATGGCGCGCCAATGAAGCTAGGTGAGAAGCCGCGCCAGCGTACACTTGCCAATACCCTGCAGATGCTCGTTGAGAGGGAGATGTTGCTGGTTGAAGGCGATAACTACCGCCTGAATCCGGATAAGCGGAAACTGCTGGCATATTACGCACGTTCTGTGGAGCATTGGGTGCATTAAGCACTATAAGTATATACATGGTGCGGACACTCCATATCTAAAGACCCAGACACAAGGAATACTGTATTAGTGAACATCGATTGGAATCTCCCCTGAGGGGCAAGGATCCGAAGAATCACTCCTTACGGAGCTCGGTCGGGGTCCTGCCGTCATTGCTAAACTAATCAACGCGCGAAGATTGGCGGTGGAACAGATTCGCTTCATGACCATTTTCAAGGGACAATTGGAAGCGCTCCTCGTAAATCTGGAAAACGCATCAGGAACGTAGCGTGCGGCGTCCTAGCAATCAGTTCAATAAGGCACTCGGCTAGCGCCGATCCCATTAACAAGGGCGAAATATGACTAGGGAACTCGGAGTTATGGAATAACACATGATTAACCGTGAACAGATAATGTCAGCTATCTCAAAAGGCCTGTTTGAATTCCTCTTCATATTCCTCGGTATTTCACTGGCGTTGGCTCTTGAAAACTGGAATTCAGACCGGGAAAGGCAACGCCAGGAAAGAGATCTGCTTGCCGAGTTGTATAGCGACCTGATTGAGACACAGCTCGATCTCGAAACTGATATTAATGTTGGCGCAGTCAGATTGGGTCATTCTGAAGACCTTATAGCGAGCTTTGGCGCCAACGCCGATGCCGAGATCGACCCAATTGTATTTGGGAGGTTCGCTGGACTATGTAATGTAACTGCTGTTTTTGACCCAAAGAACGCGGCCTACGAATCTATAAAAAGTATCGGGCTCGATCTAATCAGCAATGCTGATATCCGCACGAGGACAGCAAGTCTGTACGAAGTATCAATTTACCGTGTACAAAGGACGGAAAATGTTATTGAGCAATATAGCTTTTCCTATTGTTACCCTTACATTATTAACAATTTCCACTATCCGGATGGGCTCTACTTGGAAGGTTCAATAATGGTGCGTCCATATGGTGACATATCTGTGAGTGTTCCGGCCGATCTTCCCATACCCATAGATATAGAGCAGATCAGAACTGATTCATCCCTGCAGCTCGTTTTTGGACAGCTTCAGTCTTTGCGCTCCATGTTGTTGGGTTTCTACAAGAATACAGACAATGAAATCGAGCAGCTGAAATCAATCATCAGCGCCGAACTTGAGATGTAAGAATCAAAGGGGTCAGAGAACTTTGATTTTCTCCGGCCCCTCTGGGCTCCACTCCAGCGGTGGAATTTCGGGTAATTGCTGCCACTGGTTTAACAAACTGCAGTGGCGCAAGGATGAGATACGCCAGGCTTGGGACTACATGCGCGAGTGTCGCGGTGGGGTATTCTTCAAACCCTGCGTTTTCACCGCCGGTGATCATGAAGCGAACCGTCGCGCCAATTCCCGCAACAGCCAGGAACTCAACGAGGATACTGAGTGTGAGTGGGGTGGGGTGATTTCACCATAAAGGTTCAGTTAGTCCTCTTGGAGAACTCTTGTGTTAATACACTGTCTGCATTTTCGCATTAGGTTTTAGTACGCCCACCAAGCAATCTATTCAATCCATCCACGACCGAGCGCGCGGCAACAAGCAAAGTCAGCTTGACCTGTTGGCCTATCGAAAGAAAGCTGCTGGAACGCAGAAACCGCTTCATGCGATTCCAACTGGTATTTTGATTCAGGTGGAAAGCGAAGCGGCTGGATACTTTTGTCAGCAACCAGGCAGCCAGAGCCAGAAACAAAATGCCTGGAATGATTGGCAGTATCAGGTCGATCAGGCCAATGATTACAAACAGTCCAATAAAGCCAAGAAGCACAACCTTGAGCAAAATCGGCATAGTGCGGGATTGTTCATCGAAATTGTGCATAGTTCAGCTCCTACAAGATTACTGCCTGAACTATGCATTCTGCGTGCCAGCTACTAACACATTGAAATATATTTAAAATATATTCAGCCCGAGAGAATTATTGGTGAAATTCACCAAAATGGGCGCAATTAGCGCATAAGGTTTTCTACAACTCAGGCCACGGAAAAATGTCTACTGGCGGCACGTCCAGATTGATCTCATTTCCGCGCGCCATCACAAATGCCGGTTGTAGAAGCGTTTCGATATTGTCCAGCGGATTGTCGCGGTAAGCGACGATGTCCGCGTCTTTGTTAGCTTCGATCGTGCCAGTGATATCTGATATGCCGATCAGATCGGCGGCATTCACGGTAGCAGAAATCAGTATTGAGCGTTCATCCATGCCAGCCCTGTACATGAGCACGGCTTCGTAAGGATTGGTGCCATGATCGTTCACACCTGCATCGGTGCCATAGGCAATCTTTACCCCGCGCTCATGGGCTATACGCAGTGCGTTACGCATGATGGGGCCAACTTCCAAAGCCTTTTGTCGCACTTCCGGTGTATAGAAATCCGGGCGTTCAGTGGCGATACGTTCAACAGTATGGCCGGCGATCAATGTTGGCACCAGGTAGGCGCCGGTTGCCACAAACAAGTTAGCAACTTCTTCGTCCAGATAAGAGCCGTGTTCGATTGAATCCACACCGGCGCGTAAGGCCGCCATCATGCCTGCTTTACCATGTGCATGTGCGGCCACTTTGCGGCCCATTGCATGGGCGGCTTCAATCAAGGCGATTTGTTCTTCATCGGTAAACTGTTGTTCAGTGCCTGTTGCGGTCATACTGAGCACGCCGCCGGTTGCCACATACTTAATGTGGTCCGCTCCCGCCCTGACCTGGGTGCGCACAGCTTTACGACACTCGGCAATACCGTCGCAAACACCTGAGTGAGGTTCAGGGAAGACATCATCACGAAACCCTCCGCCATCTCCGTGCCCGCCAGTGGGTGTTATGCCCTGGCCAGATGCTCTGATGCGCGGGCCCATGACAATGCCCTGGTTGATTGCATCGCGCAGGGCAAAGATCGCATTACGCCTGCCGCCCACATTGCGAATCGTGGTAAATCCGGAGCGCAGTGTGCGCATGCCATATTCCACACCCAGCAACGCGCTGAACTCATCGGAGCGGGTAACAGCAAGCTCGCGTCGATTGGGCTCCTGCTGACTGAGAATATGGGTATGGGAATCGATGAGCCCCGCCATTACAAATTGGTCTGTCAGATCGATCACACGTGCGCCGGCCGCGCCGCTGACGTCTGCAGGCGAGACATAGCCATCCCTGACTTCAGTGATCAGGTTATTTCGGACGATGATGCTTTGTTCTGTTAGGGGTGCTTCGCGGGCGTCAAACAAGAGGGTGCCTGCGTGGATGATCTTCCACTCATTCTGCGCGAACAGGCTGGTGGGCAAAGCGAATGAAAGGGCGAATAAGCAGATCAGGCGGATAGAGTGCATCAGGGGTTACCTCAGTTTACCGGCGACAAGGTATTTATAACAGATATTTACTTCTGTTGGGGAGGGGCCTTGGGGATTGAGTTACAACAGGAGATTTTGCTTGGGGCCAGATTTGCTGAAATTCAAAATGCGCTGATTTCACTGATTTTAAATCTCCTTTGATTTCTTATCCCGGGGTAGTAGACTCATGATTCGTCCCAAAGGCGACGGATATAATAATAAATGAGTGGAGTGAACAAACATCTGCTCGGGCGGTTTTTTCCTGTTCCAATTCAATTGAGCGAGATTGAGGATGCAGGGCCGCTGAACCAGCAATTGGTCAGAGCAACTGAAGACATCATGCACTCGACACCCAACCGGGTGCCGGCCTCGTGGAGTTGTGACCTGTATACCACCATCCAGACTGCCAACAATCTGCAAGACCATCCAGATTTCCAACAACTGAAAGCACACATTCTCAGCGAAGCTAACAAGCTGGGAGATGCCATGAAGCTTGCCGCGCCGTTAAAGATTGTATCTTGCTGGCTTAATGTTTGTGGGAAGTCACATTCACAGGAGATACACAATCATTCAAACTGTATTTTGAGTGGCGTGTACTACGTGCAGGTTCCAGAGGGTGCGCCTGGCATTATATTCCATTCGCCCATGGCAGACCTTATGCTGCAACCGCCCAAGAAGGAAGCTAATGATCTGAACATGCTCACGATCACGCAGAACGTCAGTGCCGGACAGATGGTCATATTTCCAAGCTACTTGCGGCACAGCGTGCCTTCCAATCATGTGGATGGGCAGAGGATTAGTGTGGCGTTTAATTTGGTGATGTAGCTAAATACATTCCAGGATTGGACCGCAGCGATTGGATTTCTCATTAGAAAGATCCAATCTCTGGGACTGGCCTTAATTATTAAATCTTGTGCTTCTCTACCGCGCTCATTACTCCATCGACGATATTTTTCATAGTCTTCGTATCAGGACTAAGACGAGACATGACGCGTATGCCTTGGGTGCTGTGCAAAAGGAATTTTGCCAGTGCGCGGGTGTCAGTGCCTTTCTTAAGCTCACCTCTGTCTACGGCTTTGTCCAGCGTCTTTTTGAAGGCATTCTCCTGGCGCCGGAAAGAGCGTTTGACGAAATCGGCAATTTCGGAATTCTCTGCATCCATAATTGCGGCGTTGGTAATCATGCAGCCGTTGGTGCGCGACTTGTCTGCAGCAAAACCTGCAATGGTTTCCCAGTATGCACGCAAGCTCGCCAGTGGAGAGTCTCCTTGTTGCATTTTTTTCAGCAAGTGCGCATGACCGCCAGTATAAAGATCAAGTGTGCGCTCGTAGATCGCCTGCTTATTACCAAAGGTATTGAATAACGAGCTTTCGGAAAGTCCAGCGGAATTCGCCAGTTGCCTGGTTGTGGTGGCTTTGAAGCCGCGCTGCCAGAATACGGCCATCATTTTCTCCAGCGCTTCGTCTTTATCGAAATGCAGTATGTCGGGCATATATTCAGGCCATTTATAACGAATTGTGTCAGCGCGTTGACTTACTTGAAGTGCTCACTCTAAGATTTGCTATTTTACTCCAAAAGGCAGTCTCATGGAAAATGTAAAGTGCACGCTTCAGATAGCTGTTTGTCTGGTGGCTCTATTGCCCGCAATGTTCGCCGTGGGGCAGGAAGTCAACAATACTAATAATAATGTCACGTTCCCGGCTGCCTATTTCGCCGAGTTTGCGCCCATTACCGTCAATGACATGCTCGACCGCGTTCCTGGTATTGAGCTGATCCGGCAGGGCACAACCCTGGCCCGAGACGGTGATCGCGGACTGGGTGCTGATTCTTCTATCCTGATTGACGGCAAGCGCCTGGCAGGAAAGGCCAATGAAACTGATGCCCAGCTAGAGCGAATTTCTGCTGATCAGGTGAATTACATCGAGATCATTCGTGGTACGTCCAGTGACCTTGATGTGCAGAACACTGGGCAACTCGTCAATATTGTTTTGTATGAATCGGAAAGTCAGTCGAACTTATCCGCCGAAGCGTTTATGGATTATCACGAGAATGGTAAATCCATGCCCGGTGGCTCTCTGGCCTTTAGTGGCCAGAGTGGCGCCTGGAGCTATTTGTTGAGCGGAGAAGTCAGCAATAACTACAATAAAAGCACGAACTTCGAGACCAGCCTGAACGGTGACTTCTCTCCCAATGAAAATATCGACTGGGAACGTACTTCGGAGTCTACTGAGTATTCGCTCAATGCCAACCTGACTTATATCCCCAGCTCCCAGGATCGCTTTGCGCTAAATCTGCTTTATGCGGAAAGCGAACCGGATACCAAGGTCGATCGTTTGTTTTTCGATTTTAATGGCCCAACTGAACGACTTTACACGGAAAGAGAAGCGATACCGGCCCAGAGCGACAATTGGGAAATCGGTGGTGACTATGAGCATGGTTTTGCCAATGGCGATCGTTTCAAGGCACTATTCATTGTCAATGAAGACGTTAATGACACATTGCGTGAACGCTTTATTACTGACTTTATAGGAGATGAGGAGCGTCAATCGCTGTTTCTTGACACGTACAGCCGCTACCGCGAACGCATTGTGCGTTCGTCCTATATCCATTCTCTGAGCAGTAGCCAGGGGGTCGAGTTTGGCATCGAAGTGGCAGAGACTACCCAGGATTCAAACTTGCTGATTGCCACGCCGCCGTCCATTCCCGGCAATAATGCGTTTGGTGGCCTTACGCCAGTACCTCTTCCCAATGCCAATTCCACTGTGGAAGAGATTCGCTACGAACCGTTTCTGATTCACAATTGGCAGATTAACTCGCGCCTGTCGCTGGAAAGCTCACTGGTAGGGGAGTGGTCTGAAATTTCCCAGCAAGGGGATATTGCCAACGAGCGTGACTTTGACTACCTGAAGCCGAAGTTTGATTTGCGCTTTAACATTAACAGCTCGTTGCAGGCGCGTACCTCATTGGAGAACGTGGTCTCGCAGCTCAGCTTTTCTGACTTCTCCCGGAATATCAATGAACGAGACGATGACCAGGATACTGTCGCCGGCAACCCGGAATTGGAGCCGGAAGAGAGTTGGCGTCTTGAAGTCGGCCTTGATTACCGCCTGCCCAATGACGGTGGTGCTATTAATGCCCGTTATTTTCACTACGAATATGACAACAAGATTGGCAAGATCGATATATCGCCCAGCCCCACTAACCTGGTTTCTACCAATGGCAACATTGGGCAGGCCCAGGCCTATGGTCTGATCGTTAACGCCAGTATCCGTCTCGGCTTTCTTGGCCTGCCATCGGCATTGTTCACCGGCTATGCCCAGGTGCAGGAATCAGAATTCGACGATGACCCGCTGGTGCCAAGAGAGCATGGCTTTCCACCCTTCGACCGTGGGAGCTTTCGCTTCAGCTATCGCCATGACATCACTGACTACAATCTGAGCTATGGCGTCACGTGGGCGCCGCGGCTGAAAGACGGCCGCCGTAGTTTCGATATCGATAACGAGGCTGACTTTGTCGTGCCGGACATCCTGACAGCATTTGTTGAAATGGTCGGCTTTGGTGGGCTCACTTACCGCCTGGAAGGGCGCAATCTCGCCGACTTCGAGAACTGTGGTATTCGCTATCGCTATGAAGGTTATGTTGCAGCCAGCCCATACAGGGAAATTGAGCAGAACTGTGCCAGGACAGGGCGCAACTTCTCTTTTAAGGTGCGTGGGACTTTCTAGAATTAAAGACCGGTCGATATTTCGGCGGGCAATAAAAAACCCGCACTGAATTAACAGTACGGGTTAGGTGTATGGTAGCTATG
>CAYOND010000019.1:0-65895 GCA_964405225.1 uncultured Pseudohongiella sp. | reverse complement strand
CAGAAAGCGTCGAATTTTCCCTTGGCGTCATGACCAACAATCACATCCGACACTTGCCGGTCGTGGAAACGGGCAAGGTTATTGGTGTAGTTTCCATCGGTGACCTGGTAAGAGACGTGATCAATGACCAGTAATCCACTATAGAGCAGCTGGAAAACTACATCCGGGGCTAACGTGTGGTCTGCCTCAGGCTATAAGCCCCGGAGCCAGCAGGCAGGAACTCCAGGTGTTGGTTGATACACTGCGGATGCTCCCCCCGGGTATGGCTGACATAGAGAATCTGGGTATTGGCATGGCTGGCCACCAGATCGAGCAGTCCCAGAGTCAATTGCCGGTAATAGTTATCCAGGCCAACACAGGGTTCATCCAGCACCAGAATGCGCGGCTGTTTGACCATGGCGCGAGCCAGAAGTACTAATCGCTGCTCACCAAATGAAAGCTCATGGTAGTAGTGTCTGGCACTTGCAGCGAGTCCGATCAGTTCAAGCCACGTTTGTGCTGCCGTTCTTTCTGAAGTACCGCTGTCATCGTACAGCCCCACGGTGTCATAGAAACCTGACACAATGACTTCGAGTACTTTCCAACCCCGAATGTACTTGTTATGAAGTTCATTAGACACGATGCCGAAATTTGCCTTGAGCTCCCAGATAGATTCTCCACTCCCTTTGCGTTGTCCAAAGAGAAGTAGTGGTTGACCGTAGCCCTTGTGATTCTCCCCATCGATGAGACTAAGTAAAGTCGACTTGCCACAGCCATTGGGACCCTCTACAAGCACGTGATCATCTGCGCTCATGGTCCAGTGCAATCCCTGCAGGACTTGTAACTCTCCATAGTTCGCATTTACCCCGCGCATCTCGATCAGGGGCACTGCGCCCTGCTCTGCCCTGGATTCCATGTCGGTATCGAAAGACCAGGCGGTAGGAATTACTGGTTGCCTGGCGGCAAAATCCCTGTATGCGGTACTCTTTTTAACAACTTCCATACGGTCAGTGGCAACCAGGCGGAGTCGCTCATCATTGCGCTGCATTAAGCCCATGTGCGTTGTGAACTCCGGCACACTGGATTCACGACGCGCCAGATTGATGGTTATTGTTGCAGGTTGCAGGAACTGATGAATGATCTTGCCAATACTGGCACTGGTTGCGCGATCCAGACTTTCTACAGGCTCATCAAGGATCAAGACCTTGGCAATACCCGGCTCTTGCGCGTAGAGCGCACGGGCGATCATGACGCGCCTTAGCTGACCAGAAGAGAGATAACGTATGCCTTTGCCCAGTAGCTGCTCTAAATCCAGCGCAGCACACAACTCAGCAAAAAATTCCGGGTCGTCCGCACGACGCATTTTTTTCACACAAACAGCGACACAGGTGCCGTTATCAGAAACAGTGGCGCTGAACTCGCTGATATCATGGCGCGCATCAAGCTCTAGCAAATGCTGTTGTGCAGAGAAAGAGACCTCCACGATATCCTGCGCTGGATTCAAATCGGCAGCATATGAAACATAGCTGCCACTCTCATGACGTTTGCCATTGATCAGATTAGCCAGTGTCGATTTACCACTGCCATTAGCGCCGAGAAAACACCAGTGCTCGCCCGGTTTCAGTTGTAATTCCGGTACTTCAAGCACTGTTCTGCGCCCCAGTCGGCACAGGCCCGGTGAGAGTTTTATTGCCCAGTTCATGGCGTGTCATGTTGCCACATCAGCAACCTTCAAATACAGCAATGCAGTTGCATTCAGCGCGACCTGAAAGTAAGCTGCGCGCCATGGTCTTTGCCCCTCTCGATATCGTAGCGTTCATCTGGTTTTGTGTGTGCTGGATGGGATATTCCCTGTTTGCGCGCCATGCGGCGCGCCGTCGCAACAGTCTGTCCAGTGTGCTCTATCGCTACCGCAAGGAATGGATACGCAAACTGGCGTTGTCTGGAATGAGCGAGGTCGATGCTGAATTGTTGGCCAGCCTCGAACGTCAGGTGTCCTTTCTCGCCTCAACTTCTTTACTGATTCTTGCCAGCCTGGTAACAGTGCTATCGACTGCCAGTGACATGTTTCTCAACATCAATACGCTGGATTTTGTAGACGAGGTTCCTCTCGAAGTAGTGCAGCTCAAACTCCTGTTGATGATTTTTATATTTATCTACGGATTTTTTACATTTACCTGGTCGATCCGCCAATACGGCTTTTGCTTCATTATTTTTGGCTCATCCTTTAATACGGTCAAGTACTACAAGGAAGCGCCCGGGTATAAACCGACTCTGGCAAACCGCGATTTTAATGCCATGGCCAAAGTGCTGGACCGTGCCGCCCACAGTTATAACTTTGGCATACGCGCCTATTACTTCGCCATGGCTGTTCTGGGATGGTTTATCAATAGCTGGTTTTTTATGGTTGCCTGCGCCGTTACAGTGCTGGTGTTGTATCGGCGTGAATTCAAGTCAGTTTCGTTGAAAGCGCTGGTGAATGCCAGATTAGTGAATAATGTTCACGATGAGCCTGAAATTACCTATAACCCGGACGATTGATCTTTAGCGGTGGACGACTAACGGATCAATCTGGGCTTGATGCGCTCAAGCAAGGATGGTCGTACCGGCACATACTCATCAAGCGGCACATCTGCAACCCATTCAGGTCTGCGGTACCGTACAGACTTCCCATCACTATTCATCGGTGTGTAGTACTCGCAGTCCGCAAAGTAATAGTGAGTAACCTGTGAATGTCTGCTGCGTGACATATCTTTTTGTGGCGCTCCGCCTTGCAGAAGATTGGCGTGCCGGATTAATGCCTCAACCTTTTTGATGGTCCCGTACTCAGGCTGAAGTGCGTGTTTGTTGATCAGGCCCTGAACTTTCTGCTCATAGTCCTTGGAATACTCGTAACCAGTTCCCAATCCGAGATCCTGCATGGAATATTCCGGTAGCCTGTGGCTGCCCGGGTAATAGATCAACGGGCCATTGTCGGCGTCGATATCTTCCAGTGCCACCCAGCCCCTGCCATATATCCTCTGGGTTTGCTATTGAAGTGAATCGTGTCCGAGTGCGGTAGCTGCTGGGTTCCAACAGGAAAATTGAGCGTCTGAAAAGGCAGCGCGGCGCTTCCAAATAACTGCTCAAGTGCGGCCATGATGTTTGGTTGACGCGCCAGCACCCTTGCCGCCTCAACCTCACGCCAGACATCTTGAACGCGGGTTGTCGGTACTTCACCATTACGAAATTTTTCATCATAAAGCGGATAAACGCCCCTCTTGATAGCTTCGAGCAGGCTGTCATCCAGTGCAAAATCAAAAACCAGATAGCCATCCTGCTTGAAGCGCTGAATATGTTCGGAGCTCGGGGGTGTATTCATAACTATTGTTACTTGTTAAGGGCGGTTGCCCAATGCACGTTGCATTACTTCGTGCTGAATCGTCATCATATGGCCAATCGAACGACGCCAATATTCCGAGTTGTGCCGCCCGCGACTTTGCATATAGTCAAAGGGTACGTTGTTCAACATAAGTAGTTGGGCCATTTCACGCGCTTCCTGAATCAAGCCATCTTCAGTTCCCGAATCGATGTAAATATGGGGCATCTGACTGCGCGGCACATTATAGATTATGTTGAAGGGATCGTAAGCCAGCGCCTGCTCTGCGGTGGCAAATTCGACGCCCGCAGGAGTCCGTTCTGGCTGAGTGCTGAAATCAGGGATATCAATAATTTCAGAAATAAATGCATCTGCCTCCGCTATCCGTGCACTTTGTTCAGCTGAGCGTTCCTGTGGCTCTCGACTGCTGCCAGCTTGCAGCTCTGCCGCCACGCTGCGTGCATAGCTCAGGGCGCCACTGGTGCTGCCTATAGAAATAAACAACTCCGGGTGTCGCAATCCCATGGCAAAGGCACCGAAGCCTCCCATAGACAATCCAGCAATAGCACGGCCTTCGCGTCTGGCTTCTGTACGGAAATTGCTATCCACATAGCCAATGACATCTTCGACAATATGATCTTCCCAGTTATTACGCTGGCCTTCAGCACTGGTCGCGTAGTTTATAAACCACGTATTACCACCATCAGGTAATACCAGGATCAGGTCACGCAGATTGCGTGCATAGAAAGCCGCACCCAGATTACGGCCCCATACGGTGTAGTTCTGCATATAGCCATGCAGCAGATAGAGCACAGGATGACGATTGTCAGTCTCGTCGTAGCCCGCTGGCAACACGATATCGAATTTCATTTGGCGATCTACCGCTGGACTATAGAAAGAGACCGTTTGCAGGCCATCCGGAATTGGAGCGGGACCAGGAAAATCGAGCTGCGCGCTGGCGGGAAAAACACTAACAAGCATGGCTGCCAGCAATCCACTGCAGCTGAGCAACTTGAAGCGAATTTTAGAAGCGGGTAGCCATGACATACGGCGCTTTATACCATGAATTGCAGCACCTGACAGACTACCCCGGTTGCATACCGTCCATTCGAGCCAGGCGCGAGATAAGCTCTTCAACGCGCGTACTATAGCCCCATTCATTGTCGTACCAGCTCACGACTTTTGCCATGCGTGCATCCAGCACCTGGGTCAGCTTGCTGTCAAAAATACTGGAATGTGAGTTACCGATAATATCGCTGCTGACAACATCGTCTTCGCAGTAGGACAAGATGCCCTTCAATTGCCCTTCGGCAGCAGTACGCATGGCCGCGTTGATACTTTCCACTGTTACGTCCTTCTCCAGCTCTACAACCATATCTACCAGAGAGCCATCCGGCACCGGAACGCGCATTGCGAGCCCGTCCAATCGGCCTGCCATTTCTGGCATCACCAGGCCGATAGCCTTGGCTGCCCCGGTCGAGGTCGGCACTATATTGGTGGCGGCGTTGCGGGAACGACGATTGTCTTTGTGCGGCGAGTCGATAAGCCGTTGCGAAGAAGTATAGGCATGTATCGTAGTCAGTAATCCGCGTTTGATACCAAAATTTTCGTGCAACACCTTGGCAAGAGGCGCTGCACAGTTTGTAGTGCAACTGGCATTGCTGATAATTTTTGTGGTTTCCTTTACAACGTGGTCATTCACGCCAGTCACGAGCGTGGCATCAAGATCATCTTTACAGGGCACCGTCAAAATTAGACGTCTGGCACCGGCATCCAGGTGCAGCTTGAGCTTGTCCAGTGTACGAAAGGCACCGGAACTCTCAATGACATAATCCACACCTAATTCCTTCCAGGGTAATTTGGCAGGGTCTGGCTCACTCAGCACATCAAACGGATCATTATCAATCACCATTCTGGTGCCTTTACACTCCACCGTACCGGGATAGACGCCATGGATACTGTCATATTTGAAGGCATAGGCGAGCTGGTCGGGGGTGGCCAGATCATTCACCGCCACCACGTCGAAATGCCCGCGCAGCTTGGCGATGCGCATGATCGTGCGGCCAATGCGGCCAAAACCGTTAATTGCTATTCTGGGTACTGACATCTTTCACTCCATTGCTTACTACCTAATATACACGCAAATCCCATACCGGTTTACTGTTGTAGCACTCCGCCGCGAGAGCAATCGGAACTGGATTCGCGAAACTTCTCCGTTCCCGCTTTGTGGCTTAACATGTCGACTATGCGAAACATGTTAATTCAAGGTTCCACACTGCTGCTAAGCCTCGCGCTGACCGCGATCGGACCTTTAAAGGCTGCAGAATCCGGTGAGCAACTATTTCTCGACAATTGTGCCGAGTGCCACCAGGCCCATGGGCGCGGAATCGACGGCATCTATCCTGCCCTGGCTGGAAATGAGACAGTGCTCGGGAGTGGAATCGATGTGGCGCTGGTAATGATGATTGGGCGCGGCGAGATGCCAACCTTCAAGGAGGCATTCACTGCTGATCAATTCAGCACAATCATCAACTATGTGCGCAATAGCTGGGGAAATAGTGGTGCGCCAGTTACTGCTGACCAAATTGAGAGCTTGCTACAGCAAGACGGTAATTAGCTACGCAAATAAGACGCGCCATTTACATCAATGATCGTGCCCGTTGCAAACTCGGCACCCGGGGAAGCCAGAAACAATACAGCATGTGCCACATCTTCCGGTTCGGCGACACGATTAAGCGGGCTCTGTGCCCGTATCTCTTCACCTTCAGCACTGGCCAATCGCTCAGCGGCGAGATCTGTATTGACGAAGCCCGGCGCTACAGCGCCGACAAAGATATTATGGGGCGCCAGCGCCACCGCCAGAGACTGGCTGAGCGCATTCAAACCTGCCTTGCTGGCGCCGTAGGCGGGTTTGATTGGCTCGCCGCGAAAGGCGCCACGTGAACTGATATTAATAATTCGTCCACCGTCAATTCCTGCCATATGCTGTGCTACACAGTAGCAAAAGTTAGCGGGCCCGATTAAATTTGCTGCCAGAGTCTCCTGCCAGGCACGTTGCCAGTCTTCATAGCTGGCCTCCAATATCGGATGATATATTCCGATACCTGCATTATTGACCAGAATATCGATGCGGCTAAATTTATTGATGACAGATTCTGTTATACGTGCCACGTCGCTCGCATTGGCAACGTCACCACTCAATGCTAAATGTCCATCGCCCTGTAACTCCTTCAGCGTGGCGTTTGCAGCAGCCTCGTTTGATCGATAGACGATTGCGACCCTGGCCCCTGCCGCTGCAAAAGCTATCGCGACGGCCCGGCCGATACCCCTTGAGCCTCCGGTAATGAGCGCTGTCTTGCCGGTAAATTGCATCAGGTAAGCATAGCCTCGGTCATTTCCCACAATTTGAGCGCACTCTCATGATTGGTCGCCCAGGGTGCCACGTGAAAATATCGTGGGCTCTCCTCAGTCGCGAGGTCAGCAATATCACAGTCTTCGCAATACTGACCACCGCAGTCTGCCAGTTGCAGCGATGTGGCAGCCCACAATGTAGTCGTGCAACCCTGGGTCGGCGTTTTAAACAAGGCACTGGCCTGTTCTGATAAATTTCCTTCGGCATCAGTCCAGCCCAGTTCCTGCATTTCCTCGTTGGCCAGATGTCGCTGCAATGGGGTCAGTATGCCGCCCGGATGAACCGAGAAGGCCTGCAGGCCCTGATCATGAAATTTAAGGTCAAGCCCCAAAGCAAACAAGGCGTTGGCAGTTTTGGCCTGGGCGTATGCTGTCCATTTTTCATAAGGCGTTGCGTGAAAATGAATATCGTCCCAGAGAATATCCGAACGCCGGTGTCCTATTGAAGACAGGCAAACTACGCGCGGTGCGTCTGCACTCAGCAAGATGGGTAACAAGTCGTTGGTCAATACGAAGTGCCCGATGTGATTCACTGCGAACTGGGATTCCCAGTTATTGCCAATGCGCGTTTCCGGACAGGCCATGATGCCGGCATTATTAATTAACAGATCGATTTTCGTTTCGCGCTCGGTGATAAGTGAAGCATAGTCATGGACAGATGCAAGGTCAGCCAGATCCATGGCGTCTACCAACACCTCACCTCCCACATCAGACAGGTTTTCCTCTGCTTTGGCCGGATTGCGCACAGGTACGTAGACTTTTGCACCAGCGCCGGCAAGCGCGCGCGTAGTTTCCAGTCCAATGCCAGAATAACCCCCAGTGACGATTACCGATTTGCCGGTCAACTCTATGCCAGCGAGAATATCTGAAGGTTCTGACTTTGCTGCGAAACCTGAATCAAGCCTGGCTTGCGTTCTGTTGACCATTACCCTACCTCAATACCAGTTTTAACAAGGACCACCACCTTAACCCGAACCCTGCTTTGTTGAAAGCTGGCGCGCCTAAAGCCAGCGTCGCACACGGCCTTTGTAGGTTAGATACTCCGAGCCGAATTTCGTCTCCAGGTAAGCCTCTTCCTTCGCAATGACCAGATAGCGCAACAGCACTGCAGCAGGGATAAAGCTCAGTAATATCCATAAACTGTTAACTCCCAGCCCAAGGCCAACATTAAACAGGCAAAAGCAAACATAGATTGGATTACGCGAATAGGCATAAAGACCGGTTGTAATAATTTGTGATGTAGGCCGCCAGGGCTCCAGAGCTGTTGCATGCTTTTTAAACTGCGCAGCAGCAACCAGTATCAGGGCCAGGCTGATAACAATGAGAACCACACCTGCAAATCGCAATTCAGGCGCGGCCCCCAGTGTGGTTGGCAAAATATTCTCAAGCCCATAACCGCACAGAGCGAGGAGAATAAATATGAAAGGTGGTGGAATTTTAACCGCTGCACCTTTGTCATCTGGTGAGGAATTTTGGTCAGTCATGGGACTCTCCATTATCAGGTTTTATCGCTCGTGTTTCCCCTCAGACTCTTTACCGAAACGGGAAAGAAAAGCTGATCGGCAGGTATCATGAGGCCTATATCGTAAACCTCTACGCCATGCCAGCACTGTGTATAATCATAGCTCAGATGCCAGCCCCGGTATCACGACATTGTGTCGGCCACAGGCCGGGCTGCGACCGGGCGCGAAACAGATATTATTCTGTGAACAACAATTATAAAGGGATAAATTCATGAACAAACTACGTTACTTTTTGACGCTGTTGGTATTTTTGTTGCCGATCACTTTTGCGGCCGAACTGGAAAACGGATTTATCGTAGTCCAGCTAGAGGATCTGGAATGGGATGAATCCAGCAATCGGGTGCAGAGCCATGTGCTCTATGGCAACCCCTCTGAAGCTGGCTTGTATATTATGCGCGTGCGGTTTCCCGCCGGCGGTACGAGTAATCCCCACTACCATACCCAGGATCGTTTTGTGACGGTGATAGAAGGCACCTGGCATGCGGGCACTGATGCCAGCCACGACATGACCGCAACCACAGCAATTCCCGCCGGTGGCTTTATGATCCATCCTGCCGGCGCAGTGCATTATGACGGCTCGCGCGTCGGCCCTGTGGTAGTTGAAATTCGTGGCATGGGACCGGTGGAAACCGTAGGTGTCGAGACCAGCCAATAGGATCGTAAATTAATGACCGAACGCTGGTTTTCTCATTTTCCCTGGAGCCAATAGCATGATCTGGATCAGACTGAGTCACTTACATCTGGTCTAGTATTCACGATGATAATTGGTGAAAGAGGAGTGTCTGGTCATGTCTCATGAGTCCTATCTGCGATCACAGAAAGTATTACACTGGTTACTGGCCGTGTTACTTTTGTTTTGGTTGTTTGTCAGCGGGGAACTGGTAGAAGAAGCGGAGGGTGCCGACAAAGCCACTATCCTGATTTTCCACTCATCAGGCGCATTGATCATCCTTGCCTTGATGCTCTGGCGCTTGAAGCTCCGTTCCGACCATCCTGTTGCCCCTCTTGAGCAGCTGAAGACATGGGAGCAAATCTGGGGCAAGCGCGTACATTTGCTGTTTTATATACTGGTTCCCCTCATGGTGTTTAGTGGCTTGTTACAGGGGTTGTTTCTGGACACGGATGTACGACTATTTGGCGTATTCAATATCGCGCAAATGAGTAACGAGGCTGCTCAAGATGTATTCCATACGGCACACGGCATTATTGCCAATATCTTGAAATTGCTGATTCTTCTGCATATTCTGGCCGCCCTGAAACACCAGTTTATCGATCGTCAGAAATTCATCAGGCGCATGTTCTGACACGCAGGCTCTAGGCTGGCATGGCAAACTCGCAGATTTTCAGGGCTCTTTCAGGATGCTTGTCAACGAACTCTGGTGCCGCTGATAACTGTTCTATCAGTTCGGCACCAGGCACGCGCCTTGCGAACAGCTCAAGCAAATAATCAACTGGCTGAAAAGGTGAATTAAGCGTTGCGATGACCTTCGCGTTTGGATTGCACAGACCTGGCAAACGCTTCAATACACTGCCATAGTTTTTCTCAACATCGAAACTGCCCCGTTGTCTTGTAGGGGGGTCGATTATGACCAAATCGTATCGGCCAAATTGTTTTATTCTGCCCCACGATCGAAACAAGTTATGCGGAATGTATTTTACCAATGCCGCATCCTGTCCATTCAGTTCATGATTTCTTGCACCCCAGGCCAGGCTATTCTTACTCATGTCGACGTTAGTAACCGACTGCGCACCACCAGCCAGAGCTGCCACCGAGAATGCACAGGTATAGGCAAACAGGTTCAGAACATTGCACTCTTTCGCCTCTTGCCTCACACGTTCCCGTAAAACTGACATGTCGAGAAACAGGCCGCTGTTCCGTCGCTGGCCTGGCTGTACTTCAAACCGCAGATCGCCTTCAGTGACTACCACCTTCCTGGGGGCAGAGCCGAACAGAGCCTCCGTGGGAGAGCCAGTTTCAAAACGCTTTTGCAGAAGAATTGTGGCGACCTGGCCGTGCTGATCGGCACTGCAAATCACATCAACCAGCGCCGCTGGATCACTCACAGGCTCATAAGCAGAAATCAGAACGACTGGCGCAAACCAGTCCAGACAAAGATGTTCAAGCCCAGGGAAGCACTGTCCCCGGCCATGAAATATGCGACGCACATCCGGCTGTGGCGAGGCGAAAAAAGTCTTGAGATGCTGATCAATTGCCTGCACGTCGCTGGATCAGACTGGACTGACTGGAATATCAGGACTGGCGCACATAACGACCATCAAACCAGGGTTCCCATTCATCAGTATCCGCATTTTTCTGCTCAAAGAACTGCCGCACACTTCCGTCTTCATTGGGCGTCCAGGTACCGCGTATTTCTGCTTGAGTACCATTGTAGTAATAAGCTGATCCAACCAGCACCATGGAATCACCCTGCAAGCCACCAGTGATATCGATTGCATAACGTCCAGCCGATATCCAAACCTGTCACCATTCATCCAGAACAGGATTGAAATAATTGATGCTGGTGCCGGTAACACCCTGGTTACTCTCCCAACGTTCTACCACCATGCAACCGATCTCTTCGCGCTGGATACTATTGGTGCCAACCCTGTTCCCGGTAGCGAGATCAAACACATCCCATTCACCGACCCAAAAATCGAAATCGGCAAACCCCGGAATGTCGTCGCAACCGAGCTCCAATTCCTGTGCCGTTAGATTTTGCAAGCTGAGCATTAACACAGCGGCACCTGCTGCATGAAAAATCTTTGAAATCCTCATCATCGTTTTTTCTCAAAATTTCTGATCGTCATTCTCAACATACTACAGGCTCTACCTGGCTGCCAATCTGTGTTGGCTGCGCCAGCCAGCTTGCTGTGGCAGCACGGTTCAATAGCGGCTCACACGCAAACCAGCGATGAAAACCGTTGCAAACCCTTCGTGGTCTTGGCACCCTTGAGGTAGCTGTGGAATGGAAGCCAACCCAATAACAATATGCTTTAGAGGCTTTGTCATGATCAGATCCTTCTGTACCGCCGTTCTGGTAGTTTTCTCAGGTTCCCTGTTGACCCTCGCCAATGCGGCTGAACTGGACAGTATTGGGAGTTTCAACTTCCCGACTTCCGGCTCCCCCCAGGCCCACGAACACTTCACGCTTGGCGTGGGTTATCTGCACAGTTTTGGCTTTATCCAGGCACAGCACGAATTTCGGCTGGCGCAGGAAATCGATCCGGATTTCGCCATGGCCTATTGGGGCGAAGTCTTCACGTATAATCACCCCTTTATTCCTGTGGTATGGGATCTGGAGTCTCCCGCCGCGGTGATGAACCGCCTTGGTCGCACGCATGAAGAGCGCATGGCAAAGGCACCCACTGAGCGCGAAAAGGGGTTCGTGCGCGCGGCAGAAGCTTTTGCACTGACACCGGGGGATATGCCGGCCAAGCGCACTGCCTGGATGCATGCGATGGAAGATCTCTACCAGCAATTTCCTGACGATCGCGAAGTACAGGCTTTCTATGCCGTCGCCACGCTAAGTGGCGCGACTGCTGCCGGCGACCAGCGTGAGCGACTCAATATGCGGGCTGGCGCAACAGCACTGGAATTATTTCGGGAAAATGCCAACCATCCAGGGGCGGCTCACTATGTGATTCATGCATTCGACGATCCAATTCATGCCCCCATCGCGTTGGCCGCCGCGTTCAAATATGCAGATATCGCACCGGCTGTGTCTCACGCTCGCCATATGCCCACCCATATATTCATTCAGCATGGTATGTGGAAAGAAGTGTCTGTCTGGAATGAATCTGCCTTCGATGCTGCGGCGGCTTTGTGGCAACCGGGCGACCGACCCAATGACCAGAACCACTCCTCGGACTGGGGTCAGTACGGCGATCTGCAACTGGGTGACCTGGCACGTTCAAAAATGTGGATACAACGCGCCGAAGAAGTATTGGAATTGAACCCCGGCGACGCACGATCTGAATCAACAATACGCAGTATGCGCGCCCGCCACATCATTGAATCGCAGCAATGGGAAATTCAACCAGTAAGCGCTGATCTCGACGCCAATGAATTGCTGGCTCTTGGACTCAGCGCTGCGCATCTTGGTGAAGCTGAAGTCGTCAATGATGTAACGATGCGACTTGAGAACATGGCTTCCAATCAGACCGGCAATGTGCCCTTGCAGGTGAGCTATGCCGAGGTTGCTGCGCTGAATAAGCTGACACAAGCCGGACAAGCCGCCACCTCCGGTATGAATTCCCGGGCCCAGGCACTGGAAGCCGAAGCCATGGAGATGTTAGCGAACGCTGTGGCATTGACCGAACAACAAAGATTGCCAAATGGTGCAGCAAATCCGCTCAAGCCCGTGCATGAACTGGCTGGGGAAGTCGCCTTGCGGCACGACGAACCGGGCGCCGCCATGGGCTTTTTTGAAGAGTCACTATTGCGTACGCCCAATCGTCCCTGGTCCCTGCTCGGTGCAGCGCGTAGTCATGCCGAGCTCGGTCACACTACACAGGCTCGACAGAGATACATGGATTTGTTGGCAGTCTGGACGGACGATAGCCATCCAGCCGTGAAAGAAGCCAAGCAGTTCCTCGGCTATTAAACGCAGAAAGGGAAAAGCCATGCAGAAGAATCTCGAAAAGGTAGCAGGCAATGGATTGATAAGCCGCCGCCACCTGCTGGGCCTTGGCCTGGCTGGTGCCGGCGCCACCCTTACCTCGCAGGTACTGGCGGCAGACGCCTTGCCCAACCTGCAGATACCGGGCTGGAGCAAACAACCAGGGCCAGGCAGTAGTGCCTACGGCGAGCGCTCTCCTCATGCCGAACATATCCAGCGCATGGCCGGAGGACCTAATCCGCTTTATCCTGGCGGCGGCGCTTCGCGCTCACCACTGCAGCACCTGCAGGGAACAATTACTCCAAACGCGCTGCATTTTGAACGTCATCATGCTGGCATACCGGCAATCGATCCTGCAAAACACACTCTGGTAATTAATGGCCTGGTGCGTCAGCCACTGGCCTTTCGTTACGAAGATCTACTGCGATATCCCATGGTGAGCCGCATTCATTTTCTGGAATGCTCGGGCAATAGCGGTGCATTACTGCGAGGCGATAATCCACCAGATGGTACCGCCCAGAGCCTCCATGGCCTGGTTTCCTGTGCCGAGTGGACCGGGATTCCGCTCTCAACATTGCTCGATGAAGCTGGCGTGCAGCCAACAGCACGCTGGGTGAGTGCAGTCGGGGCTGATGCTGCCAGCATGGGTCGATCAGTTCCCCTGAGCAAGGCATTGGACGATGTCATGGTAGCTCTGTACCAGAACGGAGAACCCGTGCGCCCCGAGCAGGGCTATCCCATGCGCCTATTCGTGCCAGGCTGGGAAGGCAACATAAGCGTAAAGTGGCTAACGCAGCTCAAACTGACCACTGAGCCCAGTCAATTCAGGGACGAAACCAGCAAGTACACCGACACGCTACCCGACCGACAATCTCTGCAGTTCACTTTTCCTATGGGCTGCAAATCAGTTATTACATCCCCATCGGGCCAGATGTCACTCGATAGTCAGGGCATTTACCAGATAACAGGCATTGCATGGTCAGGTCATGGCAGCATTCAACGCGTAGAAGTGAGCGCCGATGGTGGGCGTAGTTGGGCTGATGCGCATCTGGACTCCCCACAAATTGATCGCTCTCTCACCCGATTCCGCATCCCCTGGGAATGGAGCGGCGGCGGCGCCATACTGCAAAGCCGGGCGACTGACAGCGCAGGCAATGTGCAGCCCACTCGCACTGCGATAATCAATGAACGCGGCACTTTGGGTTTTTACCATTTTCACGGCATCCAGAGTTGGGCTGTAGCCAATGGTGGGGAGGTGCGCAATGTCTTCGCCTAATGCACCGCGCCTGCTCCTCGGCTGCATGTTGCTGGCATGCGCTGTATTGGTCACTGCACAGGATTACCCGAACCTTGGCATTCCTGTTACCGAGTCTGACCTTGCCGGGATCGACTTGATTGTCGAGCCTTCTGGCGCCGGCTTGCCGGCAGGGAATGGCACACCCATACAGGGCCAGGTAGTTTTTGAACAGAAGTGCCAGGCCTGCCATGGTGCCAGTGGCGAAGGCACGATCGCCAACACCCAATTGGCAGGGGGCAATTTGCAAGCAGAAAATCCAGTAAAGACTATCGGCAGCTACTGGCCACACGCAACGACCCTGTTCGATTATATTCAGCGCGCCATGCCAGCCAATGCACCAAAGTCACTGACAACTAATGAGGTGTATCAAGTCACTGCGTATTTGCTCTACCTCAATGGCATCATTGAACAAACTGTGTCAATCAGCGATGAAACACTGCCTGACATTACCTTGCCAAATGCCGACGGCTTTATTGATCAAAGCAATATCCAATAGCGCAGTATCAATAATCTACATCGTGTTTCTCGCCCGATTTGCCTGGTGAAAAGCAGTTAACAATTTGGCTTACAGCCTTGCAAAACCCCTCTCTGCAATGCGAAATTGGTGGCGGGGATGTCACAAAAAATCACAATAAGTTGCCGCATTCCCGTTCGGATTAATGCGTCGATTCAGGTACCCTAGCGCCCCGTATTTGCTGGGCCTTAGAGGACACTGGAAGTTTCCAGCCGGTGCGGAATAATACCGCCGGACAGATGGCACACACTGCCACAAGTGAGAAATTGTCGCCCAAGCGACGAACCGTTTATACTCAGTTGCAAGAACTGAATACCCGAGGAATGAAGCATGAATCCTACTAAAAACAATAGTTTATATAGTGCCAAACGCCTGTTAGCGGTGCTGGGCATTAGCATGATGGGAGTGATTTACAGCGGCCCTGGCAATGCCCAGGCCGGAGATCTGATTCGCGCTGAGTATCCCGAACTGGCAACCCTCTTCAATGCCTTTGACGTCACCCAGGGTGCCGCCTACGAGAAGATGGCTGAAATCGCCAATGATCCAGCCAACAGCGCCATTCGCAACGAGCTTGCCATGCATTTTCGCATGATGAGCACTATGACCATGAGCGAGATGATGTCCTCAGGCATGGGCCACGATATGAGCAATATGATGAGTGGTTCATATGGTGAGCAGGAAGTTGAAGCGCGAGTCGAATTGCTGGAAATGATGCGCGGTGAATATTCTGATGAAGTTGCCGCTGAAGCATTTATCGAAAGCAGCGCTGTTAATCGGCATCTGGCAGAAGTCATTCGACGCGGACGAAGCTTTGAAAATCGCCTGTTCGAAATCTACATTGATGACAGCATCAGCGACAAACAGGCAGCCGTGCAAGCAGCAATTGACACCTACCTGGAAGACGACCAGCACAGCGTCGCTATCGATCCAAAGGACAGCACTTACCTGCTGGGCCATCCACAGGGCACGGGGTTCCAAACCAGCTTCCCACGATTGAGTGGTTTCCTCTGGACCCAACAATGGTTGCAATTGGCGGTACTTGAAGCAGTGATTCTTGAGAGCCTGGATGAAGAGGCGTCAGATGGCGTCGATACAGCGCTGGAACGCTTCTGGAATAAAATTGGCTCGGCTGGCGGCATGTCCATGTTTCCTGCACCAACCGAATTGCCAATGGCACCGGCGATCGCCCCCAACCTGTACAGTCAGTCAGCACAGGCAGCCATTATTCTGGATAATCTGAACGTACTGGAAACCATGGTAGCGGATACCCTCGTTTTTCCTAACTTCGATGCAAAGGAAGAGCGTATTGATGCAATCGTTGCAGATTTCACCAACAAGTCTTCAAATACCGATGATCCAATGAATTATTTATTGTTTGCATTACGCGGCGGGATATATAACCAGGGCGGACCCGCAGTTGGTGAACTTATGCAGTCCGAACGCAATCGTTCACGAGCGATGATGGATATGCAACACACCATGATTATGTCTTCGCCCCAGTAACGCATACGAGATTTCGAATACAGGGGGTAATATCGAGAGATATGCCCCCTTTTTTGTTGTCTTTAATCTTACAGACAAGCGAATAGTTTTAGTTCGGCAGCGGGTCTGCTCATGTCTTTGGCCAACAACAAAGGAGCCACACGATGGATTCCGCAAAAATTAAACTAACAATCAAAATACTGACAGTTATTGCGCTGATCGCGGGCCTGGGAATCGGCATATTGGCCCTGGCCGGGCCACTTGCCGTGTGGTTTGGCATGGCAGATTTCAGACTGGGTTTTGGCTACCTGCAAACTGTAAATGTCTACTCCGACTGGATTGCAGGGGTTTGTCTGGTTATCGCAGTAGGCAGCTATCTTATTGCACGCCAGAAAGGTGTAGCAAATATCAATGGCTTTATCGGAATGGCTGCTATCGGTTGTCTGAGTGCTGCACTGGCCTATTTTGTCCCCGAGAGCTTTCGCCCACCCGAAGGCACTCCGCCCATTCATGACATCACCACCGACACGATAAATCCACCGGAATATGTTGCTATTGCGCCCTTGCGCGCCGATGCACCTAACAGCATGGAATATGGCGCAGGCAACAATATGACACCTGAACGCTTGCGCGAACTTCAGCAACAAGCCTATCCGGATATCGTTCCGCAACGTTTTCAGGATACACCGGAAGCTGTTTTCGACCGGGCGCTGGCAGCAGCGAACAGTCTGGGTTGGGAAATTATTGCAGCAGAGCGCGAAGCAGGACGTATAGAAGCAACCGACACTACCTTCTGGTTTCGTTTCAAGGATGACGTCGTAATTTACATTACAGAAGATGGTGGAGAGACGATTCTCAACGCCCGCTCATTGTCACGAGTTGGAGTGAGCGACGTTGGCAAGAATGCTGCGCGGTTGCGCGAGTTCTTCAGCCTGCTTTAGAAATACACACTAGCTGACCGGAGGATCTCGCAGTTCGCCATCATCTGCTGCAGGCGCATGTATGGTCTGAAATTCCTCAATGCGTTCAGCTGCAGTTTCGGGACGCTTCACTTTAGCAATATGAAAAAGCGCTTCACCTTCGTTCACCAGCGGCAGGTTTGATTTGCCGATAATGATGCCATCGAAAGGCGCGACTGCCTGTTCTTCCTGTTCGCCAAACGGATCCGCCACGATACCGAGTACTTCACCTTCACTGACTTGCGAACCCAATGGCTTGATCATGCGCACAATTCCACTTTGCGGCGCCCTGACCCAGGAACTGGTTTTGGCCACTAGCGATTTGCGTGGCGGCTTGCTGGATTTCAATTTGGGCAGCATATCAATCTCACGCATCACCGAGATGATGCCGCGCACTCCCGCCCTGATTGAGACTTCGTTAAAGCGCAGCGCTTCACCAGCTTCGTAAACCAGGATATTCACCCCCTGCTCCTCAACAGCCTCTCGCAGTGAACCTTCAACGATGCCCGTACTTATGACCACAGGCGAGGCAAATGCCCGCGCCATGTTTTCAGTGGTTTCATCATCAAGCACAGCCCTAATGTGCGGAAAATTTTCCCTGTGAATGGCACCAGTGTGAAGATCGATTGCATGCGTGCACTTGCTGACGATTTCATTGAGAAAAAGATGAGCGATGCGCGCGGCAAGGGATCCTGATTCGGATCCTGGAAATGACCTGTTTAGATCGCGTCGGTCAGGCAAATAGCGTGACTGATTGATAAAACCGAAAATATTTACCACGGGTACCGCGATCAATGTGCCACTCAGGCGCTTCAGTGTGCGCTGGTTCAGCACACGGCGAATGATTTCAACACCGTTTATTTCATCTCCGTGTATTGCTGCAGAAAGCAGCAATACCGGACCAGGCCGTTTACTGTGAATCACATGTATCGGCATTTCCAACTGCGTATGGGTATACAGACTGGGCACTGGCAATTCGACTGAGCAGCGCTCACCAGGCTTTATTTCCCGATCACCGATTACAATCGATTCACGCTGACTCATCCGGTTCCCCTGGTCCTCGTCTTACCCTGCTTCCAGTTGTTTTCCATAAATTCGATTATCATACCCGCAACATCCTTGCCGGTAGAGTTCTCAATTCCTTCCAATCCGGGAGATGAATTTACTTCCATAACCACTGGTCCATGGGCAGAACGCAGGATATCCACACCACAAACATTTAGCCCCATGGTGCGAGCAGCACGAGTCGCGGTGGAGCGTTCCTCTGGAGTAATACGAATCAGCTTGGCAGTACCACCACGGTGAATATTGGAGCGGAACTCACCTTCTTTTGCCTGACGCTTCATGGCTGCTACGACTTTGCCGCCAACAACCAGGCAACGAATATCGGCACCGCCGGCTTCCTTGATGTATTCCTGCACTAACACACTGACTTTCAGTCCCAGGAATGACTCAATCACACTTTCAGCCGCCTTGCGCGTCTCAGCCAAAACTACTCCAATCCCCTGGGTACCTTCCAGCAGTTTGATAACCAATGGTGCACCGCCAACCATCTTGATCAAATCCTGGATATCATCTGGCTTGTTGGCAAAGCCAGTTATTGGCAGACCGATACCCTTGCGAGACAACAATTGCAAGGATCGCAATTTGTCGCGCGAGCGCGACACCGCCACTGATTCGTTCAAAGGATATACGCCCATCATCTCAAACTGGCGCAGTACTGCAGTACCGTAAAATGTGACCGAGGCACCAATACGAGGAATCACAGCATCGAATTTCTCAAGCTCCTCACCTTTATAGTGAATGCTAGGCCGATGCGAAGTGATATTCATATAACAACGCAAGACATCAAGGACCTTAACTTCGTGCCCTCGCTCTTTTGCGACTTCTATGATGCGCTTTGTTGAATATAACTCACGATTTCTCGAGAGTATGGCAATTTTCATTGTGTCTGTCCTGTTGCTTCATTGTAGCTATCGCTCAATTCACGACCCTGTGTAAACGACAACGATGGGTTTACCAAGATGCCCCCTGCCACCATCGAGGTGCGGCCAAGCAGCATTCTGAATGACATATTTTCCCTGCTGGTTAAACTGAATTCGGCGCGCCACTGCCGATCAGGCAACTTGATCAGGGTTTCTATAAAAATACGTTCTTCTTCATGGCCGCCAGAATCTCTCACGATTCGACGGTCTTTTACCGGCGCACGACAAATTACACAGACGTCCTTGTTGTCCTGTATCGGGTGCACGGAAAACACTGCAAATTCCTGTCCGGCTTCGACTACGGTTTGCAACTCAAAAGAGTGAATCGCTGATGTCCTGGCGCCGGTGTCGATCTTTGCCTTGATCGCCGGGATGCCAAGGTCAGGCAGGGCGAGCCATTCCCGCCAGCCTATCACTACTGGAGCTTCAGATTGACTCATACAAATATAATACCGGCTAAAATCTGATACATTAAACTTACCACAATCAGGGTTGAACTATCTTCTTTCGCCTGTGTCCATGCGGAGTAGTCTACCTCTAGCAAGGCACGGGTTAACGCTTATGGAATCCAATGTTTTCAGTCTCGAAAGTTGGCGCCGATGCTAAGAACATTCTGGTCATCCCAATCCAGCGGTGCCACATCATCAATGCGGTCGGTTCCGAGAAAGGCATTCAGGTCGGCGTTGGTACCGTCAGTTAATGCGATAGGCAAATCGGCGAAGGTTTCTTCCCAGAAAATGCGTTGCGCCTGAATACCCAATTGCCAGCGTTGGTTTACCTGCCATACATAGGATGCTGCAAGACTGGCTGGCAATCCTGTGGCAACTTCGGCGTCATAACTAAAAGTTTCCTGTATGCCGAGTCCAAGCTGCCCCAGGTTGCCGCTGAGAGAGCCTTCGGCATCGAAATCCGACTCCATTTTATATAGCACATTGAAAGATGCGGAATCATTGACGCGATAGTTCAATCCGGCTGAGGCAGTTAACGCAGTGGTATCGGCGTCCAGATCAACCAGTACTTTCAGACCCGAGAGCACCGGGTGGCTCTGGAAAATATAGGGCGCTTCAAGTTGATTGCGATTGTAGGCCACACCAACAGTCGCACCCAGAGTCAGTGCATCATTCACAGACCAGGCCGCAGCGCCAACACCAGATAGCACTATATATTCGGCGCGGTGCTCTTGATTGCCATAAGTCACACCACCGGCCCCTGGCGGATCGACAAACTCAAATTCGGCACTCATGGCAGATTGTGCAAATAACCCGGCGCCAAAGGTGAAATCAGAGTCTGATGGTGCCCAAACCATCCCCGCTTCAGGAATAATTCCAGGGCCGCTCTCTGCATCGTCTTTCTCTCCGAGATTACTGGTAAACGTCGAATCCACGAACAGTGTGCTGCCCGAGAGTTGGAAACCCGCTTGTTGTCCCCGTAACAAAGCGGGATTACCACTGATAGCAGATAGCGGATCATTGGCCAGGCCCATTACGTTGGCACTCGCCATGCCACTTGCACCAGTACCGTTCCGAACGAGGTCGCTGGCAGATGCGCAAACAGGAGTGAGAAGTAAGAAGATTAGGATTTTATTTTGTATTTTTATGGGCGCGGATTCTACCAGAAAGCCCTTTGCCGACAAGCACCATAAAGGTGTTCTCACCCGGTAAATTCCCCAGATATTTCAATTTATTGCAATTTTTATACTAACTGGCCAGTCTTCATAGATAGTGCAAAAATGAAAGAAACTCAGGGTGTGAAAATTGGTAACAGCAGACCTGATATCAAGCGGATTTATGGAGCTTTGTTTTACAGGCATCCAGATTTTCACATATGTAACCACGCGATAAAGAGAGACTATGGAATCTATTTACTACGTGCTCTGCTGGCATTGCCATCGGCGCTGCAAGCATTGCTATGAAACGCGCTTCCGGCCTTATGTGCGTGACGACCTGGAATCAGTTGTCGCCGAGGCCGAAGCCAATGCCCCTCATATTGTGGCTAACCTGCCTGACAGCATGCAATTCAAGAGCGCAGACGAACCCGGGTTGCAAACTGGCCGCATTATCATCTCTGGTGGTGATGTGCTGACTGACCCGGTCAGAGAACGCGTGCTATATCCCACGCTGGAAAAAATTCGTGATAAATACCGTTTCACGGGAGGCGTCAATGTTGTCGTGCAAACCACTGGTGATCTCCTGACCCCTGCCATTATTGATGAGCTCCTCGCGCGTGACATCTGGTCGATCTCGGTCTCTGGCATGGATGATTACCATGTCGGCATGGAAGGAGATAAGAAAAATGTGCTGGCGAACAAGATAATTGAAATGCTGGAAGCTGCCGGTTTGAAAGCCGCAGATCTGGCCATGGATCGTCAAACCCGGGCCAAACAGGGCGGCCCGGTCTACAGCATGTTTGGTGCCACCGATGATAGCTGGATAGGCAAACTCTGGCCTCGCGGCCGGGCCTGGGAAAATGGCTTGTCACATGCCACATTGGAAGACAACTTCTGCAACAATTGGTCGGGTGGTTTGAATTTTCTCAACATGGGCCACGCAGGTGCAGAGGTTTCGGTCGATCCATCCGGTGATGTGTATCCTTGTTGTATCAAGACGGCGAGTCCGCTGGGCAACCTGGTAGAAGAGCCACTGGTTGAAATCCTGGAAGACCTACGAGAATTGCCATCCATGCAGGCTATCAATGCCGGCAAACCGGAGCACATGGGCAAGACGCATGGCTGGGATGAAGAGAAATTTCTTGCAGCCTGCCACACCACTACACCTGCCGGAGATGCCTATAGCAATCTCTGCATTGGCTGCGATCGATTTTATACCGACGTGCTTGGCGAAATTTTGTACAAACGACAGCAACAGCGCCGCAATGGCAGGCTCGAGGTATTGGCCAGTGATGGCTAGGCAAACCAAAATGAATATGCCTCAACCCAATAGCTCGATATTGACACTATTGCTGAGCCTGTTACTGATTTTTAGCTGTAATGCTTTACTTGCCGATGAACCTGACCCGTCGCAGTGGAACGAGGTATTGCAAGATGCCCGCGGGCAGAATATCTACTTCTATGCCTGGGGTGGCGAATCCCGCATTAATCGCTTTATCGACTGGGCCAAAAGCGAATTGCAGTCGCAGTTTGGTATTGATCTGCAACACGTCAAACTCAGCGATACGGCGCAGGCGGTCTCACGTGTGCTGGCAGAGAAACAGGCGGGCAATCTGGACAACGGTGCTGTCGATTTACTCTGGGTCAATGGTGAAAACTTTGCGGCGCTTAAATCAAATCAATTGTTATATGGTCCATGGGCAGAAGACTTGCCAAATTTTGAGCTTGTGGACGCTGAACGCAATCCAGAGATGCGAGAAGATTTCACAGTATCTGTAGAAGGCCTGGAATCTCCCTGGACACGGGCACAACTGGTTTTCTACTACGATACGCAGTGGTTGCAATCGCCGCCCCGCTCAATTCGGGATCTGCTCGAATGGAGCAAGTCCAATCCCGGTGAATTTACCTATCCGCGCCCGCCGGATTTTCTTGGCTCAACATTTCTCAAGCAGGCGCTACTGGAACTCGTAACGAACAAAGAAACACTCTATGAACCCATGAGGGCTGCGGAATTTGAGCAAGTCACCGCACCGTTATGGTCATATCTCGACGCCCTGCACCCCCACCTGTTGCGCAGCGGTCGCTATTTCCCCACTAATGGCGCTGCCCTGAGAACTTTCCTGAGTGATGGAGAAACTTCCCTGGCATTTTCATTCAGCCCCAATGAAGCACTTACCGGTATTGCAAGTGGCGAGTTGCCTGACAGCGTGCGCAGTTATGTACTGAGCGGGGGAACTATCGCAAATGTGAGCTTCCTGGCTATTCCCTTTAATGCCCGCAACAAGGCAGCAGCGATGGTAACCGCCAATTTTCTTCTGTCTCCTGCCGCGCAGGCGCGCGCATACGATCCTGCCCATCTTGGCAATCTCACCGTGCTTTCCATGGACCAACTCACACCAGCACAACGGCGTTTATTCGAAAGTATTAAAGCCGGTCCTGCCGCTCCCTCGCTGGATGATTTGAGCCGTACGCTGCAGGAACCGCACAGTTCCTGGATGCCAGCGTTGGAATCAGCCTGGCTGCAACGCTATCTAATCCATTGAAATTCATGCTGCGCATCGCGTACCCCACTATTATTTGCTTACTCGGATTGCCGATACTGGCAGGGACTGTGATCGCCACCCTTCCGGCGTTTGGATATTTCCCGGCAGTGGGCGCTACTGAATTTACACTCAATGTGTGGAGGGATTTGCTCGCTGTTCCGGGCCTGACACATAGTTTACTAGTCAGTCTTCTGGCTGGTGTTGTGACGCCGTTGTTAACATTGTTGATAGTGTTTGCATTCCTCGCCAGCATAAATGGCTCACGCTTTGATCGCTGGGTGCGTCGATTAATCTCTCCAGTGCTGGCCATACCCCATGCTGCTGCGGCTTTTGGTATTGCATTTCTTGTTGCACCAGCCGGTTTACTCAGTCGCTGGGTGTCGACTGGTATCAGCGGCTGGGAAAGACCACCTGATTTGTTGATTATCAATGACACTTGGGGCATTGCCATGATGGCAGCACTGGTGATCAAGGAGATTCCATTTCTGTTATTAATGTCACTGGCAGCATTGACCCAGGTTAACCCTGCGGAACGGGTGAAGATCGCCCAATCTTTAGGCTACTCTCCTGCCGTTGCCTGGCTAAAAACAGTCGCCCCTTCCCTTTATCCACTGGTTAGATTGCCAATCTTCGCCATTATTGTTTTTGCGTCTGCCAATGTTGATGTGGCTCTAATCCTCGGACCAGTATTGCCCCCGACGCTCAGCGTACAAATCCTGCAGTGGTTCAGTGACCCGGACCTGAGCAGACGCCTGCTCGCTGCCGCAGCCGCATTGCTGCAGCTTGGCATAAGCATGATTGCAATATTGCTCTGGGTGGGTGCCGAATCCGTCGTCTCACGAGTGGCGAAAATCTGGATGGTTGCGGGTCAACGACAACGTGGAGAAGCGCTAATCAGAATCAGCGGCAGAAGCGGTATAGCACTGGCCTTGGTAACGATTCTGGGCAGCCTCCTGGCACTGGCTATCAACGGGTTCTCTGGTGAATGGCGCTACCCTGCCAGTCTCCCTGCGAATTGGACACTTGATCACTGGGCGAATCTATTCGGTGAAGTTGGCCTGCCCCTGACAAATACTCTATTGATAGGTATCGGCACGAGCCTGGCTGCAGTGGTGCTGGTTATCGCCAGCCTCGAGTGGCGCTTTCGGACCAACAGTTTTACACTGCAAGCGCGGACCTCACTGCTACTTTATATGCCGCTCCTGATACCCCAGATAGTCTTTCTGTTCGGTATGGTGATATTGAGCGAGTTTCTGCAGATTCCCACTGGATTGCTTCTGGTAGGCTTTGCCCATCTGTTATTTGTGGTGCCGTACATCTATCTATCCCTGTCAGAGGTTTACCGACACATTGATCCCAGATATTCACAGGTTGCCGCTTCTTTGGGCGCATCACCTTCGAAGTCATTCTGGCGTGTGCGCGCACCAATGGTGTTGGCGCCTATACTGACTGCCTGCGCGCTCGGTATGGCGATAAGTATCAGCCTGTTTCTGCCAACTCAGCTTATCGGTGCGGGTCGGATCAGCACGATAACTACAGAAGCGCTGGCACTGGCGTCTGGTGGCAGCAGATCAACCATTGGTGTGTGGGCCATGATCCAGACCGCCCTGCCAGCATTGGTTTTTCTTGTTGCACTGTTCCTGCCACAAGTACTCTGGCGCAATCGAGCCGGCATGAGATCAATTGAATGACTCACAACAATTTACAGCTACAGAACATCGAAATGAGTCTGCATGGCAAGACCTTGCTGGCAGTCGATCAGAAAATTGCGGGGGGTCAGGTCTTCACCGTAATGGGGCCGTCTGGATCCGGCAAATCATCGTTGCTGGCATTTATCGCCGGATTCTTACCAGATGTCTTTACAGCTTCCGGTCGCGTTTTAATAAATAATCTCGATTTGACGGCATTACCGCCTGAACAACGTGGTATCGGTTTGTTATTTCAGGACCCATTACTATTTCCCCATTTATCTGTAGGGGAAAATTTGCGCTTCGGTTTACCTGCGCATGAACAGAATAAAGACACCATAGTGGCACAGCAGTTAGCAGAGTTTGGCATGGACAATTTTGCTGACCGTGACCCGGCAACATTGTCCGGCGGGCAGAAATCACGCGTCGCATTACTGCGATTACTGCTCTCGCAACCAAAGGCGGTGCTATTGGATGAACCATTTTCCCAATTGGACAGTGAATTACGTCAGGAAGTACGCGAAATGGTTTTCGCTACATTACGTGCAGAAGGATTACCCGTAATTCTCGTCACCCATGACAGGGCAGATGCCGAAGCAGCGGGTGGGCAGATACTCGAGTTGAAGTAGCTATCAGTTCTAGATCGATTGCTCTACGGCAATCTCAATGAAAGCACCCAACAGCCACGACAGCGGCGGTAACAAGCCGAAGAACAGCATTTGTTTGATCTGGGTAGAGAAAGGCCAGACCCAGATATCCAGCACCTGGCGCTCATAATTCAATAGCTGTTCGAGCCTGGAATTCAATTCATCCTTGTGGCCAGTTACTTCCTGATCAATCAAGCGTTCAACACGATTCAATTCCGCCGCTTTGGCTTCGCCCATGCGTCGGGATATTCGCCATATGGGTAAACCCACAAAGATTGTAAGCGGGATATATATAGGCACTGAAATCAAAGTGGTCAGAAAAGCATCATAACCAAGTGCTGGCGCCATGAACTGGAGGGCTGAAAACAATATGACAGTGCCACAAAAAAGCAATACGAACAAACCGGAGAATATGGAATAAGTTCGATAACGAAACAGCGACAAGCGAATGACATCCGCGTATTTCGTAAGCAGTATTAATAACCTGACCACAAAGATCACTACGAATATAGTCATGGTATTCATAAACAGCAGCATAACCAGCAAGAAAACCATAGGCAGCAGCGGTACTTCCGAGCTTTGAAACAAGGCTGATACGGGCCACCCGTAAACGATTGGAGAAATGATGATGAGAAATACCAGACCGAAAAAGCTTGCGAAAAATATCTCCACTGCCGCAATATTCCGCGTTGGCATGATAAACGAGAAATCCGGCAGGTCAGGATCGAATTCCCTCAGGGTCACTACGTCATGCCGGACATAACGCAAGACATAACAGAACATCAGCATTGGCAATAGATAGATGGACACCATGCCGACGTCAATCAGTAATGTCCTATTGGTGTTAACGCCAGCCTCGAAACTCCAGGCCAGATTCCAGACTAAAGTCAAAATCAATAAAAGCGCGAAGAACACGCGCAGGGGTCGATAGCTCACCCACTCAACGGGCCGCAGCCAGGGCGCGTTGCGCGATAAGGAAAACTCTGCAGAAGTTTCGGTGGATGCCATAAGCTAGTCGAAGTGCAACTTGCTGCGGTTAAGTTCTTTCACAGAAGAGCAGCCCATTAAGATCATGTCGCGTTTTATTTCCTTGCGCAGGCGGTCCAGCGCGCGTTCAACTGCAGGTTCGCCGCCCGCTGCCAGCGCGTAGAGATATCCACGACCAACCATGCAGGCTTTCGCCCCCATCGCCAGCGCCTTGAGCACATGTGTGCCGCGCCGCACACCGCCATCGAGTATGATCTCAATACGGTCGCCCACTGCATCCGCAATTGGCCCGAGCTGATCGAATGGTGCGGTCGAGCCATCAAGCTGGCGACCGCCGTGATTTGAAATCATGATAGCACTGGCACCGATGTCCACCGCCCGCCTGGCATCTTCTACAGACATGACGCCTTTGATGGCAAAGGGACCGCCCCAGGCCTGTATGGCCTGCTCAGCGTCTTTCCAGGTAATGGAACGATCAAACTGGTTGTTAATATAATCAATTACGGAAGTCAGCTTGCCTGTACCTGCCTCAATTTTGTCAGCAACATTGGCTAGCTGAAATATTTCCGAGGTCAGGTAGTTGAATCCCCAATTGGGGTGGGTCATGAAGCTGAGCATGCTGGAGAGCGTAAATTTGGGTGGCATGACCATGCCGGTCATCAGGTCACGTTCACGATTACCAGCAACCAATGTATCGACTGTCAGGCAAAGCGATGTAAAGTTTGCTGCCTTGCAACGCTCGATGAACTCGTAGCTCAATCCCCGATCCTTGTGGATGTAGAGCTGAAAGCATTTAGGGCCCGGTGTGAGCGCCCCAACCTCTTCAATGCTGACAGTAGAGAGTGTCGACAGGCTATACATGGTGCCTGCTTTATGTGCTGCCCTGCAGACGGCGCGTTCACCATCATGGTGGAACAGACGTGTCATGCCGGTAGGAGAACAAAACACGGGCCAATCAATGTCCTGACCCAATACGTTCACCCCGAGATGCATATCAGACAAGTCAGCCAACGCATTGGGGATTAACCTGACATCATCAAATGCCTCGGTATTGCGTCGCAAGGTCACTTCATCATCGGCTCCACCATCAATATAGTGAAACAGTGGTGCCGGAAGTCTCTTTTTGGCTAATTTCCTGAAATCAGCCGCGTTATTACAGTCCTTGATGCGCACGTATCTCTCCTGGGATCTTGTGATTATTGTGAGAATGCATCGAGCGCCCTTATTGCAAGCCAATTCGGCGCCAATGTCAAAGCCTGTGGCATCTGTCAGGGTGGCCTGCCAGCCAGATTAATCCTATTATGTATGGCCTCGATACCACGCCAAGAGCATGTTCCCTGCTACTGGCACTAATTCAGTCACGGCTGAGTATCCTGCATTCAAGGCAGCGGAATACATCCAAAAGGAGATTGAAGTGGGCACTAAATTCGACAGCATTCTCGGCACTATCGGCAATACGCCCGTAGTGAAAATCAATAAACTGGCCCCGAAGCACGTCAACCTCTACGTCAAATTGGAGTCGTTTAATCCTGCTGGTTCAGTGAAAGATCGACTCGCACTTGGCGTCATCGAAGACGCTGAAGCCAGCGGTGCGCTCAAACCCGGCCAGACTGTAGTTGAAGCTACCAGCGGCAATACTGGCATCGGCCTGGCGATGGTATGCGCACAAAAGGGCTACCCGCTGGTGATAGTTATGGCCGAAAGCTTCAGTGTTGAACGCCGCAAGCTCATGCGCTTCCTCGGCGCCAAAGTTGTATTGACCCCAGCCGCCATGAAAGGCAGCGGCATGCTGGCCAAGGCAAAGGAACTGGCTGAGGAACATGGCTGGTTTCTTACCCGGCAATTCGAGAACGAAGCGAATGCAGCCATGCATGAGAAAACTACCGCGGTTGAGATTCTGCGGGATTTTGCGGATGAAAAACTGGATTTCTGGGTAACAGGATTTGGTACCGGAGGCACTTTAAATGGTGTAGCCAGAGTGCTTCGACAACAGAGACCGGAAACCAGAGTAGTATGTTGTGAACCTGACAATGCCCAGCTACTGGGTAGCCAACAAGCGCAACCAACAGCAGAAGGATCCGGCCCTGCTCCCAGCCATCCAGCGTTCAGGCCACATTCCATGCAGGGCTGGACACCGGATTTCATTTCACAGCTTCTGGCCCAATCAGTAGAACATAAACACATTGATATTCTGATGCCAGTTGCGGGTGACGCCGCCCTGTATTACTCAAAGCAACTTGCGCAACAGGAAGGCATTTTTTGCGGTATATCCGGTGGCGCTACCTTGGCCGGGGCAATAGCTATTGCGGAGCAGGCAGAACCAGGTAGCAACATACTCTGCATGCTGCCCGATACTGGCGAGCGCTATCTCTCCACACCACTGTTTGACGGTGTCGATAGTGAGATGAACGAAGACGAAATCAACATATCGAAATCGACTCCCAACTATCAGTTTGGAGCCACACCGCCACCCGCTCCTGCAAATACCGAAGATTCAGTGGTGATTGACCCCCCGGCTGAGGCCGTTGCCGCTGTTGATGGTTTTTTGCAGAGCAAGGACCAACCCGTGGTGATGTTTGCTCTACAATGGTGTGAATTCTGTTGGGCAGCACGCAAGATGTTCAAGGCCCTGGATATTGATTATGTCTCTGTAGATCTTGATTCTGTGCAGTACCAGAAAAATGATATGAGCGCCAAGATTCGCAAGGCACTGCTTGCCAAAATTGGATCCCCTACTATCCCGCAGATTTTTATTGGTGGTGAACTGATTGGCGGAGCCACAGATGCACTGGATGCAAATGACTCGGGGAAACTGCGCGAGTTACTGGACAAACATGGCGTTGCCTATAATCATGACAAACAAGTCAAAGGCACCGATTTTCTGCCCAACTGGGTGGCGAAATAGAATTAAAGAGGCATTTGTATGATCAGGATATATGGCTATTCCACATTTAACCCACTCAAAGTAGTTATAACAGCGGAAGAACTTGGGCTCGAATATGATTATGTGTTCGTTGACCTCGGTAAGCGCGAGAACATGCAGGAAGAACATCTTGCACGCCACCCTATGGGCAAGGTTCCTGTAATTGAAGTAGATGGTGAGTTTTTATTCGAGAGTTCGGCAATATGCCGCTACCTGGCCAGGTCGCAGGGCAATAGTCTTTATAGCGATAACCTTCTTCAGGCTGGCAAGATCGATCAAATTATGGACACCATGTCTCTGCATATCGGGCGCTGGCTTTCGATATTTTTCTGGGAGGAATTGATCAAGCCGAAATTCTTTCAACAGGACCCGGATCCTGCCGCATTGGAAGAGGCAGCCGGTTTTCTGGAAAAGCAACTGCCCTATCTGGAAAACCTGCTCAGCCAGCACAGCTTTCTCGCCGCAGGTGAAATCAGCATTGCCGACTGCTTCGCCTATGCTTATATGACAATAACGGACAACACCGGGGTATCCCTTCACTCATATCCAAAGTTAAGTGCATGGTATGAGTCAATGGGAGCACGCCCGGCTGTGCAAGCCGCCAAGGCGAAAGTATTCGCTTAACAGTCGTTGTCTTCTTCTACTTCCTCGGTTGGCTCCGGTGTTGGCATGATTATTCTAGCGCCCGTACCCGACACCGGAACGCCCGGGTCACAGATTTCACAGCTACCTGCATCATCACTGAAAAAAAACGGCAACAAATGTTGCCGTTTTTCATTTTAGAACTGCTGCTGAATTAACTAGTCTGCAGAGTGCAAACTACTCTTGTAGGTTTCGGTTAATAACACCACCGAAAGTAGCGACAGCATTGACGCAATGAGTATGTATACGGACACCCAGATAACCGCATATTCGGTCCACAGTATCGTTGCTATCGTTGGGGCGAATGCACCACCGACGATGGCGCCAATCTGATACCCCAGTGAGGCGCCGGAATATCTCACCTCGGTACTGAAGAGCTCAGTGAAGAACGCTGCCTGCGGACCATACATCATACCCAGGAAGACCAGACCACCTGTAACCGCCAGCAGAATCATCCAGAAACTTCCGGTATCAATTAATGGGAACAATGCGAATGCCCACAGCCCGGTGAGTATCGCACCCCACATGAAGATACCCCGTCGGCCATGGCGATCAGAATAGGATGCTGCCCAGAACTGCGCGGGAATCTGCAGCGCCGATGCAATCAACACAGCAGTGAGCATCGTATCGCGCGAGATATTGGCGCCAGTGGGATCGCCACCATAGGCCAGAACAAAACCAATCAGAATATAGAACGTCACCTGTATCGAGAGAAACGCCCCGGCGGCAAGTGCTATGCGCTTGGGATACTTGATCAGTGCTTCCAATACTGGAGAACGCTTGACTGGCGCCTTGGGTTGATCAGCGGCCTGTGCTTCCTGCAGTTCACGCAAAGCCTGCAGTTCCTTGAATGCTTCAGTGTCTTCCATATGCAGCTGCACATACATGCTGATACCGATCAACACAACACTGCTCAGAAATGGGATACGCCAACCCCACTCCATGAAAAATTCTTCCGAGACACTGGCGCTGATAATAATAAAGGCCAGATTAGCCAGAATTACCCCAACCGGGGCACCGGCCTGGGCGTAGGCACCGTAGTATCCACGTTTGTCATCCGGTGCACTCTCGGTGACAAGCAACATGGCACCGCCCCACTGCCCACCGATAGCCAGCCCCTGGGCGAACCGCAGTATGGTCAGCAGTATAGGCGCAGCAATACCAATCGTGGCAAAGGTTGGCAGTAGTCCGATTAGTGTGGAAGCAATGCCCATGAGCATCAGGGCAACAACCAGCGTGCGTTTGCGACCCATACGGTCACCAAAATGGCCGAACAGGATGCCGCCAATTGGCCGCGCGATAAAGCCGAAAGCGAACGTACCAAATGAAAGGATTAACCCGACAGTCGGTGAACTGTCAGGGAAGAATGCAGCAGGAAATACCAGGGCGGCGGCAGTGGCGTAGAGGAAAAAATCGTACCATTCGATACTGGTACCAGCCAAAGCGGTCAGTGCCACTTTGCGCATGCTCTTCTTTAAATGCGCCTCATCAATTAACTCTGTCGCGCCGGAATCATCTGTTGTCATATCTCCCCCTTTTATTGTTTTCTTCGATATGTGCCGGCAAGCATAACAGGAATTTCCGCCCAGACGCAGAAAATTACGCCCCCACTTACCGGCCAATTCAAGTATCATTCAGTCATGTCTTATATCCTCTTTCGATATCTGCATTTCTTCGCTCTGATTGGCCTAGCCGGAGCCCTCGTGATCGAGAACATGGCAATCAAGCCGGTAATTTCCGGGGAAGATGCCCGCAATCTCGCTCGCGTGGATGCTGTATACGGATTAAGCGCAGCACTCGTATTGGTATTCGGTCTCGTGCTGTGGTTCGGGGTCGGCAAGCCGGCAGAGTTTTATAACGCAAACCCGGTATTCCACGCCAAGATCGGCTTATTCTTGCTGGTTGGATTGATGTCTGTTTATCCGACAGTGTTCTTTCTGCGCCATCGCAACAGCACCGCAGACACGATCAGCGTACCCAAGCCCATTTCCTTGTTATTACGACTGGAGATTATCATCTTGCCAGTCATTCCTGTTCTGGCTTTTTTGATGACTCGTGGCATCGGGCTACCCTCATAACATTTATAACTGGGGACTGAGAAAATAATGAAATATACAATCAGTCTGAGCTTACTGTTCTTGTGGCTAGTAGTAGATGCGACTGCAGATGCGCAATCACTGGATGCAGATGCATTGCGCCGGGCATTGTCAGGACCTGATCGTGAGGTAACAGATTTCGTCAGGGATGAGGTGCGCAAACCGGTCCAGGTGCTGGAATTCCTTGGGGTCAGCCCCGGCATGACAGTGCTTGATGTTTACGCCGCGGGTGGATACTACACGTTTATTCTGTCCAAGGCCGTGGGCGACGAAGGTATAGTCTATGCCCAGAATACACCGAGGGGGTTGCGTTTCGAAGAAGACCGACAGGAAATCAGTCAAGGTGAGGCGCTGGAGAACAAAATACGCCAGGGCAACCTGAGTAACGTGCAGCATCTCGTACAGCGCGTTGAAGAATTATCTATAGCCGCAGAATCCGTAGATGCGATTATTCTGGCCCAGGTGCTACATGACTATTTCAATCCATCCAGACAGCGCGCCCTGAATTTATTACTTCAACTAAAAGGCCTGCTCAAACCGGGCGGCGTAATTGGCGTAACTGATCATAGGGGGATTGCAGGTCGGGACAATCGTGCAATGCACAGGATGGAATTGGAGCAGGCTATTATGCTGGCCGAAGAAGCTGGTTTTGCCGTCGAGTCCAGCGATCTACTCCATGCAGCAAATGACGATCATTCCCGGAGCATTTTCGACCCACGCCTGAACCGCAACACTGATCGCTTTTTATTGAAACTGACCAAACCCCGGTGAATAGTTGTTTCGCCATGCCCCGGTAAATTTGCTAATCTCAACAGTCACCACATAGAAGGCCCGAACATCAGGGTTCCTGTCTTATGAAAAACAACAAAACCAAGCTGTTGCGCCAGAAATATGAGAAGGACCCGCTTGCGGCGGATCGCCAACTATGGGGGCGCGAAACTGATCCAATTACTCGCCGCGGCTTCCTGCGCAAGGCTGGACTCTATTCGATCACGGCCGCACTGGGCATGCATATTCCTTTCGCACGTTATATGCCAGCTGGCCTGGTACCTGCCGCCTTCGCAGCCGAGAATGGGCCCGCGCAAATTCTAGGCAAAGACGGCTTGATCATTCTTAACGACCGTCCAGTGAATGCCGAAACCCCCGCACACCTGCTGGATGATGACATTACCCCCAATCATCGCTTGTTTGTACGGAACAACGGTATTCCTCCGGAAAATATCAATCCGGAAACATGGGAATTAAGAGTCGATGGCGAATCTTGCCTGCGCCCGACCAGTTTTTCCATTGCAGAACTACGCGCCCGCTTCGAAACAGTCACATTACAGTTGCAATTGGAATGCGGTGGTAATGGTCGCAGTGAATTTGTCCCTGCTGCGAGTGGCAATCAATGGACAACGGGTGCGGTTGGTTGCCCGGAATTTACAGGTGTTCGATTAAGAGACGTTCTGAATTATTGCGGTGTAAATGAAGATGCCGTGTACCTCGGTTACTATGGCGCCGACACGCACACTAGCGGTAATCCTGACCTGGATCCTATTTCAAGGGGCGTTCCCATGGCCAAGGCCATGGAACGTGAATCCTTGATCGCTTTTGCCATGAATGGTGAAGACATCCCCCTGCAAAACGGCCACCCGCTGCGCCTGGTTTGCGCTGGCTGGCCCGGTTCAGTCTCGGGCAAATGGCTGAATCGGCTGGTAGTGCGTAACAAAGTGCATGACGGTGAAAAAATGGCTGCTCCTTCTTACACTGTCCCACGCCAGCCCGTTGCACCTGGCACCATAGTGCCCGACAACGAAATGATGATTATCGAATCCATGCCAGTGAAATCGCTGGTGACTTTCCCGCAGTCCGGAATTACTCATGACCTGCGACAGCGTCTGGATATTCGCGGGCATGCCTGGGCTGGTGACGATCAGGTCAGCGCATTATTTGTCTCCATAGATTTTGGTAAAACCTGGTTGCCTTCTGCGCTACAACCCGCAGCGAACAGGCTGGCCTGGCAACGCTGGCAGACCTGGGTTCAATTTCCCGAAACTGGCTACTATGAAATCTGGGCTCGAGCCATGGATGGTCAGGGACGCTCACAACCTATGGTTGTGCCTGGCTGGAATCCAAGAGGTTATCTGAATAATGCCTGTCATCGTATTGCTGTGCAGGTAGTGTAGAAATCATGACAATCAAACTGAACACAAAACTCTTCGTGGTAGCTGTTACGATGATGGCTTACCTGGAAGTTATGGCTGCTGAGAATGACACGACCATTGACCGGGTAACTGGACTCGTGCAAGCGGAAGGCTGGCAACAGGTGCAGGCTAACTGCACTGAATGTCATACTGCTCAATTGATTACACAGAACTCTGGCACGCGTGCTGTTTGGGCCAGCCGCATTACCTGGATGCAGGACACCCAGGGGTTGGGCGAACTGAATCCAGCAACAGAAAATATTATTCTGGATTATCTGGCCGCGAACTACGGCCCCAAAAACGCGAGTCGTCGGCCGAACCTGCCAACGCATTTACTGCCACCCAATCCATTTACTGCACAAGCTGAATAAGCACTAACAAGAACTACGACTGACGTTCAATGACCGCAATAAACCTCACAAAAACTGTAAATGGTCCCCTGCAAAAAGTCTGCGACCAATGGCTCATTCCGGTTTTTCTGGAGAAGTGGATGTTTAACGATGAAACCCAGGAACAGGTTATCAACCTTGAAAATTCCGTGCGCAAAGGCGGGGAATTTTTGTTTGCAGTCTCGCGCATGGGCAAGAAGATAAAATATAGCGGTGAATATCTGGAGATGCGCATCCCCAATCATATTGCTTTTACCTGGACTGTCAGCTCCATGCCCAAGGCCACATCCGAGATAACAGTAAGATTTGAAGAAATTGACGCGGAAAAAACCAGGGTAAAGCTAAGTATCAAACCCGATGAACGGCTGGAAAACTTGCTCGGTAGTATCAAAAGCGACTGGTCTGCGCGCTTTCGGGCACTCGCCAATCGCTTTTAAACCACCTTGTCAGCAGGCAGCCTGCCTACCAATAATGTCTAGCGTCCAATGTCGCGCGCCTGGGCGTCACGAATCGTGCGCTCGGCGGCATAAGGCAGAATAAAACCATCTGCCAGATTCTGCTGCACTACTGCACGCACTTTGTTCACATAATCGGTATGAGTAGGATACATGGCATCCAGCGTGGACTGCGCAAACGGTTCATGTGAGCCATAGAGAAAACAGAATCCGTTTGTACCGGAATTCATGCCGGTATTCTTTGCCGTAGGCACGGCGTGTTCAGCCAGGCGGATACCACCAAGAATATTGCCATGGCCGTCGCGGGCGAATTCCAGTTGGGGGGTCATTTGCGCGACCTGAAGGGGTTCGGCAACCGGAGGTGGAATATCTTCCCTCACCCAGCGTACCAGGTGTTCAAATGCTGCGTTCATCACGTCACGAAATGGTACCCGACTGTGGGCTGGCAATGCGCAACCCGGATCGCGTGGTGCAGCGTCGACCAGAGGCAGACCTTCACGTAACAGGCGTACCTTGGCATATTCGACTTCGAACGGCACATCAACATGGGAAGTACCTGCGACTTCCCATTGTCGGAAGTTGTTTGAATTGGGTTGCGGCTCAGCGGCCCGACGCGGCATGTCGGTTTCCGCCATGATCTTGAAGATTTTAACCGGCTGATCGTCGCGAATGCGCCCTCCTCCGCCATGAACCATGACTCCGTCATAGACAGGATCAAGAGGATGAATGTTATTGAGATAAGCGGCCAAGCGACTGGCAGACTGGGAGTGACCAGTCGCAAGAATCATCTCTGCCTGCAGTCCACCGAGAAAATCGACATCATTACTCGAGCTTGATTCACCAACACGAGGAATCGCCTTGCCGACTGCAGAAAAAATATCGTATGACAGGGCATCGTTCTCCACCATGCCATCATGCGTAGTGTCGAGGCTGGCATATCGCTCCGGGCTCCATTCCTGCATGGTATCTATGCCCATCTGCTGGGCTGATACCACAACAAAAGCGTAGCCATTGCGGATAAGATGCGCTCCGGATTGCCACCAATCAATGTCTTTGTCGGGACCGCCAGTCACGTTGATCCATTCCACGACAACGATACCGTTAAAGTCTTCTGCATTTACCGGGCGACGTACGATAAATCGTGTGGTGTACCGGTGGCCGCTATCGATCACTTCGGCATTCTCCATGTCCGGATTGGTATAGCGATTAGCCAGGCCTTCAATAAAGTATTCTTCTTCCACATAACCATTGGACGTTAGCTCAATGGCCGATGCGCTATAGATGGAGTTAAGTGAGGGATGTGGCTCGACCGGAATCGGACCAGTAATCGTTGCATCAGGCACTGCTGCCCGAGCCTGGTTGAGATACAACACAAAAATCAGGCTGGCACCGAGTACCACGGCCTGCAGTATAGTCTTGTTCAATTGCTTCATAGTTTCAGGTTTCCTGATGATATTACTTACTGCCAGCTACGCACCAACTCGTCGTAGTCTACTGTAACAGGTTGTGGCTTTTCGTTCGCCAGCGGAGGTTTGGGCGCGCCTGGCTGGTTAAACCAGTATTCCCGACTTTGGGGATCGTTTAACTCAGGGCCGCAATCGCCCAATACGCCAGCACGCTGCAAGCGCTGCATGAGACGCTCCTGCGCGACCGCCAGGGCCGTCATCGCCTCCTGGGGTGATTTTGCACCAGAGGCTGCATCACCGATGTTTTGCCACCAGAGTTGCGCCAGTCTCGGATAATCGGGCACATTGGTGCCCGTTGGTGTCCACTGTACACGCGCTGGTGACCGATAGAATTCAACCAGGCCGCCCAATTCAGCGGCGCGTTCGGTAAAGCTCTCGTGATGAATATCGGAATCGCGGATGATGGTAAGCCCCACATGACTCTTCTTGAGAGAGACTGTCTTTGAAGTCACAAACTGGGCGTATAACCAGGCCGCCTTGGCGCGCTCTGTTGGTGTTGATTTCATGAGAGTCCAGGCACCAGCATCCTGGTAGCCGAGCTTCTGGCCTTCTTCCCAATAGGCACCGTGCGGAGAAGGCGCCATGCGCCATTTGGGCGTGCCGTCTGCATTCATTACAGGTAACCCGGGCTGCACCATATCGGCAGTAAAAGTGGTATACCAGAAAATTTGCTGGGCAATCGCACCTTGTGCGGGAACCGGGCCAGCTTCGGAAAAAACCATGCCTGCTGCTTCAGGTGGTGCAAAACGCTGCAGCCAGTCCACATATTTGGTAAGCGAGTAAACTGCGGCCGGGCCATCTGTCGCCCCACCCCGTTCCACAGTAGAACCTACCGGGCGGCAGCCCTCTACCCGAATGCCCCATTCATCGACTGGCAATCCATTCGGCGTCCCCACATCTCCGGCACCAGCCATAGACAACCATGCATCGGTGAAGCGCCAGCCAAGTGATGGATCTTTCTTGCCATAGTCCATGTGACCATAAACGCGTTGACCGTCAATTTCTCCCACATCGATGGTAAAGAATTCGGCGATATCTTCGTAAGCCGACCAATTAACTGGTACGCCCAACTCGTAACCGTACTTGGCACGAAATTGCGCTTTCAGCTCAGGGTCGGTAAACCAGTCATAACGGAACCAGTACAGATTCGCGAATTGCTGATCTGGCAGTTGATAGATTTTGCCATCCGGGCCCGTGGTAAATGAAATCCCGATAAAGTCATCCAGATCCAGAGTTGGAGATGTGACATCTGCCCCCTCTCCAGTCATCCAATCGGTAAGGTTGCGTACTTGTTGATATCGAAAGTGGGTGCCGATTAAATCCGAATCATTGACATAGGCATCGTAAATATTCTCACCAGACTGCATTTGAGTTTGCAGCTTCTCTACCACATCACCTTCCCCGATCAAGTCATGGGTAACCTCAATGCCGGTGATCTCGGTAAACGCTCGCGCCAGAGTCTGAGCTTCATACTCATGAGTTGTTATCGTTTCCGAAACAACTTTGATCTCCATGCCGGCGAAAGGTGCTGCCGCATCGATAAACCACTGTAGTTCTGCCAGCTGTTCCTGTTCTGAAAGCGTTGATGGTTGGAACTCAGGCAGCCAACGCCGGGCATCTTCAACATCGGCCCATACCTGGGTTGCGATTAGCAGTAATCCGGATAAGCCCATTGCGCGGGTAATAACAGTTCTATTCATGAAAGTTTCCTGCCAGAGATTCAAACCAAGATAAAAACGATTAAGGCGTAGATCAGGCACAAACCCAGTGCCCAATAGAGATTGGTGTTCACCAGACCAAGCCAGGCCAGACAAATAAAGGCACTGCCTAACAGGGAAATAAACAATCGGTCCCCGCGGGTAGTTTCGAAACGCAGAATACCGGTTCGGGGCGAGCCGCCAGGACTGAAGAACTCCCAGACCGACATGGCACACAGCAGGCACGCAATAACCGTGAAGAATATTGCAGTGGGCTGGGTCCAGGCCATCCAGGATAAATCCATGCGCTACCTTGTGGTGTCTGTATATATGGGTTTGCTGATTTTTCGTTATTTTTGCGGGCTTTACCGCATCGCGGCTCAGCTTAGCAAAATTTTACTCCGACCCCAATTGTTTATATGCTAGCACTCAAATGGCCCCAACACATTCGGAATCCAGGCCTCCCGGCCTTATCATGGCCAGCACCTGTTTTGCCGGTGTTGTCCTGCTAATTGCCTTTGGGCTATTTGTCTACGGTATTGATCTGCACAGCATCATGTTCCTCTGTCTGCTATGGACGGGGGGATTTTGCTTCTGCCTTGGTCATGATTTCACTGCCATACGAGAGATGATGGCGGCAGCAATTGTTCGCGCATTGCCGGCCATTTACATCTTTATTCTTATTGGAATGGTAATCGCCAGCTTCATGCACAGCGGTACTATTGCCGCGCTGATGTATTACGGCCTCAACTGGATAAGCCCTGCTCTGTTTCTGCCCCTGGGTATGTTGCTGTGCGCCATCATGTCAGTTGCTACTGGCACTTCCTGGGGAACAGTAGGCACACTTGGTGTTGTGTTCATTGGTATTGGCAGCGCCATGAACATACCATTGCCGTTGGTAGCTGGCATGATAGTCTGCGGCGCCACATTTGGTGACAAGATGTCACCCGTTTCCGATACCACCAACCTGGCAGCCATGAGCGCCGGCACAAACCTGTATCACCATATCTACGCGATGCTGTTTACAACTTTGCCTACTTTCATCCTGGCACTGATAATTTTTGCCATCTATGGTGTGACCATGAGTGCTGGCGATCTGCCGACAACCGAAATCGGTGCTATTCAACTGGCACTGGAAAACCAGTACACATTAATGCCGTTAATCACGCTGCTTCCTATTGTGTTGATGCTGGTATTGAGCGTGAAACGCGTGCCGGCCGAGATCGCCATGTCAGCCAGTATTCTGCTGGCCGTTATGATCGCTGTGATATTGCAGGGCGACAATCTGGCGTTGGTTCTGAATGCTCTCTGGTCAAACTCCGCTCCAGCCACCGGGATCCCCAACCTCGATGATTTGTTGGGACGCGGCGGTATCTACAGCATGAGTTGGACTCTCATACTGGCACTCATGGCTTTAGCCCTGGGCGGCCTGTTGCACGGGTCGGGCATTCTTGAAGTCCTGCTGCGCGGGATTGTCGCACGGGTAAAAAGCAGCACGGCCCTCGTTGCCACGACCATGGGTTCCGGCCTGTTGGGAAATATGGCCATGGGCGAAGCCTATATCTCAATTATTCTCAACTGTCAGTTGTTCAAGGCGCGTTATAAAGCACAGAAGCTGGACAGCGCCATGCTGTCGCGGTCGGTAGAGGAGGGTTCGACACTAACCACGGGCTTGATTCCATGGACGACTGCCGGTGCGTTTTATACTGCGACACTGGGCGTGCCGGTGCTGGACTATCTGCCCTATGCATTTTTCAATTATCTTAATGCGCCGCTGGCTATCGCCATGGCAGGCCTTGGCTGGGGCGTGTTGCGACAATCACAGACTCAGGTTGGCAACTGACCCACCAGCATATGTGGCTTGACCAGCCTGCGTTCCAGAATCTCAAAGAACAATTCAGTCAGAATGGCCAGACAGGCAGCCGGAATTGCACCTTGCAGGATGAGGTTGGGATCATTCAGAGCAAGGCCTGTTACGATTGGCTCGCCCAGGCCGCCGGCACCAATAAAGGCTGCTAACGTGGCTGTACCGATACTGATAATGGCCGCAGTCTTGATGCCCGCCAACACGTTTGGCAATGCAAGCGGAATCAGAATGTTTGTGAGTTGTTGCAAACGCGTCATGCCGATGGCTTCAGCAACTTGTTTCAGCCTGGGATCAATCGTTATCAGTGCAGTAATGGTATTGCGCAATATTGGTAACAGGCTATAGAGAAACAAGGCGATAATCGCTGGTGTCTGACCGATGCCAACCAGCGGAATAAAGAGCGCTAACAAGGCTATGGAAGGAATAGTCTGCATAAGCCCTGCCCCATAGATAAATGCGCGCGATAGCTTGCGTGACCGATACACCGCCACGCCCATAGGCAGACCAACTGCACAACCCAGCGTCAAGGCAATAAGGGTCAGACGTAAATGCACCAGCGTATTGCGCCACAGATTCTGCCACAGGGAACTACCGGTATTGCTGACATTGGCGGCACGGGTTACGAGGTTTTCTTCAGCCAAAAATTCTGCGGCAACTTCAGCAAAGGACTTGCCGTCGAGTAACACACGACCATTAAGTTCCCGCATGCGGGCATCGTCTATCATACCGGAAAGCTGTGCTATCAGTGCGCGTGCCCGGGGGTCCATATCGAAGCGTATCAGGGGCACTGCGAAATACTGAGGGAAAAAATTCAGATCATCTTCCAGAATCAGCAATTCGTATTGGTCGATATCGCCATCGGTAGAGTACGCATCCGTAACATCAATACGGCCTTCGTCGATGGCCTGATAAGCCAGGCCATGGTCCATACTGATTGGTTGCTGGGAAAAGCCATAAGTCCGCGCCAAGCCACTCCAACCGTCTTCGCGATTCATGAACTCAACACTGAATCCGAGATCAATGTCCGGCTGCATGGCGAGTTCAGAAATAGTACTGATGTCCAGCGCTGCTGCCTGTTCCCGCTTTATGGCGATGGCGTAGGTATTATTGAATCCAATCGAAGGTAGCGCTTCAATTGCATATTCACTCAGCCTGTCATTGTAGTCTGCAATCGAACTGGTGCGATCCATCTCGAAGATTACTTCTGCCAACGTCCCCGTGTACTCAACGTACACGTCAACCTCAGCGCTGCGTAATGCTTCATGGATAATCATGGTGCCTGACATGCCGAAATTACGTGCCACGCTAAAGCCATGGTTTTCCAGCAATTGGGAAATGACTTCTGCCAGCAGATAGTTTTCATTGAAGTTCTTGCTGCCCACCGTGAGAGTATCTGGTTGCGCCCAGACGGAGCTGGTAAGCACAAGGCAGCATAATGCCAGTGAGTGTCTCAGCCGAGTCATGTGATATGCACTCCCAGCAGGTCGCTTACATAAGCTGTGGCCGGGTTGTTCACAATTTTATCAGCCGCGGCATGTTGTTCGACCTTGCCTTCCAGCAGCACTATGACTTCGTCGGCCAGGTCAATGGCTTCACCCATATCATGGGTAACCAGCACAATCGAGCGTGATTCGACTCGCTGCATGATTTTGAATTCTGCATGTATCGCATCGCGAGTCAGGGGATCGAGTGCTGAAAACGGCTCGTCCAGAAGTAGCAGCGGTGGATTAAGCATCAGTGAACGGCACAGACTTACCCGTTGTTGCTGCCCGCCAGAAAGCGCAAAAGGATAGCGGTCATCGAGGTCAGCTGTCAGGCCCAGTAATTCCATCACTTGGCGATATCGTTCTTCTATGGCGGTCTGCTGCCAGTTTTGCAGCCGTGCCATCAAAGTCGCATTCTCAAAAACAGTCAAATGGGGAAACAACCCACCACCCTGCACGCTGTAGCCCATGCCGAGCCGCATCTCGTGTATTTTTTCAGTCTCAACGGGTTTTTCAAAGACAGAGACCTGCCCTTGATCAGGGAACACCAACCCATTCGCCAGTTTCAGCAACGTGGATTTACCACTGCCACTTTCGCCGACAATCGCCGTAGTTATCCCGGCTGCAATAGAAAGACTGAAATCAGACAGTACGGGCTTGCTGTCGTAAGACTTGCTGACTTGCTGATACTCAATACAGGATGGCATCGCTGAACATATTGGATATGTGATTTAAACCGATTCCAAGCCTAACCCATTCAGGAATTACATGACAGGCAGGGCAAGGCTGCAGAATGCCCCCCTGTCCATTCCAAAATTGAAAATCAGGTTGAAATTTCTACACAAAAGCGCAATGTATTACTCATAGGAAGGCCAATCTTTCAGACACTCAGGCAAATGTCAGGAAACCATCATGACTGGCGAAAAAAATCACTGTTGCGACGAAGACAACGTCAAAGACGCGGAAAACCATACACACACGCCATCCTGCTACGATACGGGCAATAAGACTGATTGGTTACTGCGTATCTGCGGCAGTGTAATTCTTCTAACCTATATTGCTGTCCTTCTTAACCTGCCTGGCCAGATTAACATCGGAGCGGTCACGTTATTTGCGCAATCAGTGTTTGAACTGATCAATACCATGTGGGTCGGCATTGTGCTGGGTATAATAATGATAGGTTTGTTGGCACAGATTCCACGTGAACTTGTTATGTCTGCGCTTGGTACACGCAGCGGTGTCTCGGGCATTCTCCGTGCTACCGCGGCTGGCGTTCTGCTGGATCTGTGCAGCCACGGAATTCTGATGGTGGGTAGCAAACTCTATGAACGCGGAGCTTCGCTGGGCCAGGTCATGGCCTTTCTGATATCCAGCCCATGGAATTCATTTTCGCTTACTCTGGTTCTGATTACTTTGATTGGCTGGGGCTGGACATTGGCTTTTATCATTCTGTCCATGTTGATAGCGGTGATAAGCGGTCTGCTATTCGACTATCTGGTCGGGCGCAAAATTTTACCTGCAAACCAGGCTTCCAGGGATCTACCGTCTGATTTCAGATTTTGGCCAGCCGTGCGCAATGAGCTTGGCAATGCCAGCTACAAGCCAGGCAGCCTGCTGCGGTTGCTAATTACGGGGATCAAGGATTCCCGCATGGTGATGCGCTGGATATTTTTCGGAGTGATTCTGGCAGCCTTGATTCGTGCTGTTATGCCGCTCGACTTATTTGAAACTTATTTTGGGCCGACCTTGGTAGGGCTCACACTAACCGTCGTCGTGGCTACCATTATGGAAGTATGTTCAGAGGGCTCAACACCTATTGCCGCAGATTTGCTGACCCGCGCCAATGCTCCTGGAAACAGTTTTGCCTTTTTGATGACCGGAGTCTCAACTGACTACACTGAAGTAATGGTGTTGAAGGAAACTACCTCGTCCTGGCGGATCGCACTCTTCCTGCCGCTTGTTACCGTACCTCAGGTACTAACAATTGCTTACTTAATGAACCAGTTCTGATTCCAGGGAAGCTAGACCCGCCCCAGCGCAAAACCCTTGGCGATATGATTTCTTACGAAGTAGATAACCAGCGCACCGGGGATTATGGTCAGCACACCTGCGGCTGCAAGCACACCCCAATCCAGACCAGACGCAGACACAGTGCGTGTCATTACAGCAGAGATCGGTTTGGCGTCGGTCACTGTCAGCGTTCGAGCAATCAGCAATTCCACCCAGGAAAACATGAAGCAGAAGAATGCCGCGACTCCTATTCCGGAGGCAATCAGGGGAGTAAATATCCGTACGAAGAAACGTGGAAATGAATAGCCATCAATATAGGCGGTCTCGTCAATTTCTTTTGGTACACCCGACATGAATCCTTCCAGTATCCACACCGCCAGGGGCACATTGAACAGGCAGTGCGCCAGCGCCACTGCGATATGCGTATCAATAAGCCCGAACGCTGAATACAACTGGAAAAACGGAAGAACAAAAACCGCTGGCGGCGCCATACGATTGGTCAATAGCCAGAAGAACAGATGCTTGTCACCGAGAAACCGGTAACGGGAAAAAGCATAGGCCGCTGGTAGTGCAATACTGATCGAGATAACCGTATTCATCACCACATAAGTCATGGAATTGATATATCCACTGTACCAGGCAGAATCAGTAAAGATGGTCGCGTAGTTTTCCCAGGTGAAGTCTGTTGGCCACAATGAAAAGCCAGAGAGTATCTCCTGGTTGGTCTTGAAACTCATATTTAACAACCAGTATATGGGAAGCATCAGAAAGACAATGTAAATTACAAGCGTCATAGTTTTGAGAGGTGAGTGTTTCATTTCTGACCTCCTGCTGCTCGCTCTTCCTGGTCCTGACTAGTCATCACTGTATAAAACACCCAACACAGCAACAATATAATAAGAAAATAGATTAGCGACATGGCCGCTGCCGGCCCGAGATCGAACTGACCCACAGCCATCTGCACCAGATCGATTGACAGGAACGTCGTGGCATTACCTGGCCCACCACCGGTGACAACAAAGGGCTCGGTGTAAATCATGAACGAGTCCATAAAGCGCAGCAAAACGGCAATCAATAACACCCTCTTGATCTTGGGCAATTGAATATGGCGAAATACCGCCCATCGTGAAGCGCCATCTATACGGGCGGCCTGATAGTAGACTTCTGGTATGGCGACCAAACCGGAGTAGCAAAGCAGCACCACCAGCGAAGTCCAGTGCCATACATCCATGACGACGAGCGTTACCCATGCATCGAAGGTGTCCTGGGTATAGTTATAGTCGATACCGAGGGCCGCAAGGCTGTGCCCCAGCAAGCCAATATCCACACGACCAAACACCTGCCATATGGTACCGACGACATTCCAGGGTATTAATAAAGGCAATGCCATCAACACCAGACAAATTGACACACCGATACCTTTCCTTGGCATTGCGAGGGCAATGCCAATCCCCAGAGGAATTTCGATAACCAGGATTAGCCCTGAGAATAGCAGCGTGCGTTGCAGTGCGTTATAGAACCGCTCGGATGTCAACATCTCCTGGAACCACTCTGTACCGACCCAGAAGAACTCGTTGTTGCCGAAGGAATCCTGCACCGAATAGTTAACCACGGTCATCAGCGGAATAATTGCGCTCACTGCCACGAGCAGGAGTACAGGCAGCACCATGAACCACGCCTTGTTATTCTGAACCTTCATGTCGACACAGGCTCCAGTAAAATATCATCGCGATACAAATTAATACGTTCAGCATCCAGTTCGATACCCGGATTGTCTGGCACCGCTGCGCCTTCAGGCACAACTACTGAAAGTTGCTGGTCACCCAAATAGCCATGCACTACAAGATGCCGGCCAAGATCCTCGATGCGAAATATTTGCAGAGGGATATCGCCATCGGGGCTAAGTCGAATATGTTCGGGTCGAATGCCAACCTGTAAAGGGGCCTTGCCATCGAGTTGCTTTTGCAGTGCTATGTGGTGTCCATCGATTATCACAGCGCTCCCGGCGGGCTCTGCATCTAATACATTCATGCCCGGCGAGCCAATGAATTTTCCAACGAAGACATGACGAGGTTTGTCGAACAATTCCTGAGGTGTACCGATCTGCACGACCTCACCTTCATACATCACAACAACCTGATCGGCAAAGGTCAGCGCTTCTGTCTGGTCATGAGTAACGTAGATCATAGTGTGACCGAATTGCTGGTGAATCTTTTTTAGCTCGGTACGCAACTCCCATTTCAGCTGGGGATCAATTACGGTGAGTGGCTCATCGAAAAGAATAGCGTTGACATCAGTACGTACTAGGCCGCGCCCCAGGGAAATCTTTTGTTTGTCATCTGCGTTGAGACTGCGAGCCCGGTGGTGAGCCTTGTCCTGCATGCCTAGCATTTGCAGCACGGTAAGTACGCGTTGCTCGATTTCAGTCACAGGGAGTTTTCTGTTACGTAATGGAAATGCGAGATTCTCGGCCACTGTCATGGTGTCGTAAACCACAGGAAACTGGAACACCTGAGCTATGTTGCGCTGCTCTGGACTTAAATCAGTGACATCCTGCTGGTCAAACAACACACGCCCTTCACTGGGATGCAACAGCCCGGAGATAATGTTCAACAATGTCGTCTTGCCGCAGCCCGATGGCCCCAGCAACGCATATGCGCCGCCGTCATTCCAGGCCAGATCGAGAGGCTTAACAGCATAATTTTCACTGGAGTCCGATCCGTAACGGTGGCCCAGCTGATCAAGGTGGATATGCGCCATGTTATTTCTTAATTATTGTTCTGCGAATTTATCTGACAGGAATATCCCCTGTCATCGAATAACAGCAAGTTCCTGATGCTCACGAAACTCTCAAAATTGTCATCCTGCTGAAATTGGGTAATCCCATGTTGCAGTATCACCCAGGGCTGGCCTTCATATTCGAAGTGCACGAAGCTTTCGGAGCCGGAAATCTCGATTACCGAAACCTTACCGGATATGACCAGATCTTCCTCTGTGCGGCGTTCAGTACTCAAATGGTGCGCACGCACACCCAGGGTGAAACTACCTTCTGCAGCGGGCAGTCCTGGCAAAACCGCAGTTGAGTCCGAACCCGGTACCTGAAATGCACCGTCGCGCATTTGAACACTCACCGTATTCAGTGGAGGATCAGAAAACGTACGTGCTGCTAACAGATCTTTTGGCTGGCGATACCCGTCCAGAGTCGGGCCAAATTGCACGACCCTTCCCTCATGCATACATGCGGTGTTACCACCCAGCACCAGGGCTTCCGCTGGCTCGGTGGTGGCGTAGACAAGCACGGCTCCCTTGTCAGCAAACAGCGCGGGTAGTTGACTCCGCAGCTCTTCACGTAGCTTGTAATCCAGATTGGCGAGCGGCTCATCGAGCAATACAAGATCGGCTTGCTTGACCAGCGCGCGTGCTAAGGCAAGGCGCTGCTGCTGACCACCGGACAGGGTGTCGGGAGCCCGCCGCAGCATGGGCGTCAGCTGCAGCAATTCGGCTGCCTCGTTAACCTTGCGTTCGATTTCTCCCTTTGAGACTCCTGTCAGCGTCAGTGGCGAAGCGATATTGTCGAATACGCTCATGCTGGGATAATTGATGAATTGTTGATACACCATCGCCACATTGCGCTTCTGTACAGGAATGCCCAGCACGGACTCTCCATCAAACAGGATCTCGCCACTATCAGGCTTTTCCAGCCCTGCCATGATGCGCATAAGAGTGGTTTTTCCAGAACCAGTGGGGCCCAGCAGGATATTGAGTTCCTGACGCGACAGTTGCAGCGAAATGTCTTGCAGGCAGGTTGTGTCACCAACCTTTTTATTGATGTTTTTGAGTTCAAGCATGGGTTACACCTGGTTGTGACTCGATGCCCCCGGAGAAGGCCTGTCCAGGTATTGCTCTAGCGCTTCGCGCTCTTGTTGGTTAAATTGAAATCCCAGTTTCGATCTGCGCCAGAGTATATCATCTGCTGATTGAGCCCATTCAACCTGGCACAGGTAATCGACTTCCTTCTGATATAAGTTATGGCCAAACCGTTTGCCAAGATCCTGCACCCCATCCGCATCAGCCAGTATATCGAAGGCCAGCGTGCCATAGCTGTCCACCAACCTGTCGGCCATTTCATTGCCTAGCCATACATACTTCTCGTGCAGTTTTTGCAGCAGCTTACTTCTGTCCAGGAAATCTCCCCCAGGAAGCGTTGCATTATGCGTCCAGTCTTTCCCCATGGTTGGGAAAAATTCGCGGAGCTCATCCATCGCATCTTCGGCGAGCACTCGATAGGTGGTCACCTTCCCACCATATACTGACAGCAATGGGAGTTTAAATCCTTTTTCAAGCTCCAATCGATAATCACGCGATACGCTACTTGCAGACTTGCCTTCTTCATCAATCAGAGGGCGTACTCCTGAATAACTAAATACCACGTCAGTTAACTCTAGCTGTTTCTTCAGGTAGGAGTTCACCACTTTAATCAGATAAGCAGTCTCTTCTTCAGAAATTTCTACTTTATCAAGGTCGTCGTCGTATTCCTTTTCAGTAGTTCCGATCAATGAATATTCGTCGAGGTATGGAATGACAAAAATGACGCGGCCATCGTCGTGCTGCAACATAAATGCTTCATCACCCTCATGTACTTTGGGAACCACGATGTGGCTGCCTTTGACAAGCCTGGTTGCATACAGGGAAGGTTTGCCTGTGAGTCTCTCAGTTAGCCTGGAAACCCATGGGCCCGCTGCATTTACTACTGCCCGCGCCTTGATCTCGTATTCCCGGTCGCCGGCCCGATCATAGAGTTTGGCAACCCAGAACCCGGCGTCTTCCTGCAGACCCCGGCACTCAGTGCGATTCAAGATAGATGCCCCATGCTGTTCTGCCAGCATGGCGTTCAGGATAACCAGCCTCGCATCATCAACCTGCCCATCCCAGTATTCGAATCCAGAACTGATTTCCGGCTTGAATGGACTGTCATTCGGATCAAAACGAATTGTGCGGGAACTCTTGAACGCCACCCGGCGTGCGAGGTGATCGTAGAGCCATAGACCAGTACGCACCAGCAACGGGTGGCGCGTATGGGGCAGATTGGGTATATGGAACGCCAGTGGGTGAATTATATGAGGCGCGGCCTTCAACAGAACTTCGCGCTCCATTAGTGCCTTTCTTACCAAAGAGAACTCGTAGTATTCAAGATACCGCAATCCGCCATGAATCAGTTTGGTACTCGCTGAAGAAGTCGCTTTGGCCAAATCCGATTTTTCGCACAAAATTGTTTTCAGACCGCGACCGCTGGCGTCCGCGGCTATGCCGGCGCCATTGATGCCACCACCTATTACAAGCAGGTCAAATATTGAATCGCGATCTGTCACTGATATCTTCTGGTTGGTACGTTTATGCAGCGGAATGAATGATTCAGGGCACCTAGTGTATCATGCTCACACGTGAGCTATTTGCACAACAGGTTTGCACTAATGAAGCAATACATTCTGGCAATCGATCAAGGTACAACAAGCAGCCGAGCTTTGATCTTCGACACTGACGGCAATCAGTTGGGCCTGGGGCAACAGGAGTTTTCGCAGCACTATCCAGCCAATGGTTGGGTGGAACACGACGCCGAAGAGATCTGGCAAACCACTGTTGATAGCTGCCACAAGGCCATAGCCGACGCCAAACTGGAAATGAGCGATGTGACTTGCATCGGTATTACCAATCAGCGAGAAACCACAGTTGTCTGGGACAAAACCAGTGGCACGCCGTTAGGTAATGCGATCGTCTGGCAGGATCGCCGCACTGCTGAATATTGCCGCGAACTGAAAGCAAACGGCCATGAGCCAACGATCCAGACCAAAACCGGGCTTCTCATAGATCCCTATTTCTCCGCGACAAAATTGCACTGGATTTTGCACAACGTGCCCGACGCACAGGAAAAAGCCAAAAATGGCGAACTGGCATTTGGCACCATCGACAGCTTCTTGCTGTGGCGGTTAACGGGCGGTGACAGCCACTACACCGATGCAACCAATGCATCGCGAACCATGCTTTTCAATATCCATACACAACAATGGGATGAAGAGCTATTGGAGCTATTTGATATTCCTTCATCTATCCTGCCCGAAGTAAAAGATTGCGCGGCAAATTTTGGCACAACGGATACAGGTGTGCTCGGCGCCGCCATTCCGGTGACCGGAATAATCGGTGATCAACAGGCGGCAGCCTTCGGTCAGGGTTGCTTTCAGCCAGGGATGACCAAGAGCACTTACGGCACAGGCTGTTTTATACTCATGAACACGGGTAGGGAGATACCGGTTTCCCAGAATCGTCTGTTGGGTACTGTGGCATACAGACTTGGCGGTGAAGTGTGTTACGCATTGGAAGGCAGCATTTTTATGGCAGGTGCTACCATGCAGTGGATTCGTGATGGACTGAAACTTGTTGATGATGCTGCACAATCGGAAGTCCTGGCATGCCAGACTACCGATGACTTGGAGGTTTATCTCGTTCCTGCATTTACGGGTCTCGGGGCCCCCTATTGGGACCCCGACGCACGTGGCGCCATTCTTGGTATGACCCGGGACACTGGTATCAAGGAAATCGTCACAGCAGCACTCATGTCAGTATGCTACCAGACTCGGGATCTGGTTTCGGCAATGCTGGCTGATGGCGGTGAACTGACCACGCTACGTGTCGATGGTGGTATGGTGGCGAACAATTATCTTGTGCAAAAACTTGCCGACATTCTGAACTGTGAAGTACACAGGCCAAAAGTCACCGAAACTACAGCACTAGGCGCCGCATACGTGGCAGGCTTGCAGGCAGGCCTGTTCGATTCACTGGATTCAATCAGCAAAAAATGGCAACTGGACAAGGCATTTTTGCCAGAACAATCCGAGCAGTGGCGCACAGCTCGCTATGCCGGATGGCAGGCAGCAGTAAACAGAGTCAAGACTTAGCAGGAAAAGCAGTAGTGGAATTACATCTATTCAGACACGGCCAGACCAACTGGAATGAAGAACGACGTGTCCAAGGTCAAAGCGAATCGCAACTGACAGAGTTGGGCATCGAGCAAGCTCGAGAACTGGGTCAACGTATCAAGGCAATCGAATTCGATCGGGTTTATTGCAGCAGTAGTGTGCGCACACGCCAGACGGCAGAACATGCACTCGGCGCCCATCAAATTGAGATTGAGTACCTGGATACATTACGCGAAATATTCCTGGGGCCCTGGGAAGGTAAACTGTATGAAGAAATCGAGGCTGCCGAACCTGACTCGTTTCGCCACTTCTGGGAAGAGCCCCACTTGTTTGCAGTCGAGGGTGCTGAATCTTTTTTTGAATTGCAGCAGCGCGCCATCGGGGCAATTCGCAACATCCATAATGGCTGCGCAGGTCAACGTGTCGCCATCGTCAGCCATGGAGCATTAATCAAGTCTGTACTCGCACATTACCAGGCGCTTGATATGAGTGAATTGTGGACACCCCCACACATGCACAATTGCGCCCACAGCATCATCAATTTACAAGAAGATGGCAGCGGACAAATTGTGCTGTATGCCAATGAGGAGATGCTTGCTGGCTGAACTCCCGTGCTATCCTTGGCACCTATCGTAAAAGCTACCAAATTCATGCAGTCAAAAAAATATACCGATATAGGCCTGTTCACCGCAGTTGCCCTGATAGTTCTGATCTCATCCCAGGCCATTGGGCATTGGGTAAATACAGCCATCCCCATAAACACCACCGTGGAATGGAACGCGCTCGTGCACTTTACGCACGTGCGTAACTTTGGCGGCGTGTTTGGCATGTTACAGGGATCTGGCTGGCTGTTCGCAATCATCAGCCTCCTGCTGCTGATTGCTGTAGTGCTCTATCTCTTGCTCGGAAAACAGGTGCAACGCTACGAGTTTATCTGTTTCGGATTTATTGTAGGCGGTGGCGCCAGCAATATACTGGACCGGTTAATTTATGGCAGTGTCATTGACTTTATTGATATCCAGCACATTCCCTACTGGAATTACGTTTTTAACACCGCCGATGTGATGGTTCACGTGGGTATCTGGCCACTCTTGATACTGAGCTTTTTGCATCCCGTTGATGTGGGACAAAAGCAGCCTTAGATGTCTGTCCCAACTTCATAATCCTTTAACACTTCTACTTCTGCAGCAGCCGCAAGGCACCATTCGCGCACAGCCGGATGTGCTTTGATCGCTTGCATATACAACCTGCCTGGCTCTGACACAGGAACTTTATAGGTTGCAAATCTCATAACCATCGGCGCGAACATGCAATCGGCGATTGAGAATTCACCAAACAGGTAATCTCCTTCCTTCGCTGAATCTCTGCGAGCCTCTGACCATAATGCATCAACGCGCTGCACTTCACGCAATACCGCTGGTGACAACTCCAGTGATTTCTGCGCGCGACAATTCATCGGCAACTCATTACGAATAGCAAAGAAACCACCATGCATCTCATTACAGTATGCACGGCAAAGCGCTTTACGCTTCAGCTCCCCGGGCCAACCCTTGCCTTCGAGATAATTCTCAGCCACATACTCACAGATAGCGAGCGACTCCCAGATTGTCAAATCCCCGTCGATTAAAACTGGCACTTTCAGGCTGGGCGAGTATTCCGCCAGACGTTCTACATAACCCTCCTGAAAAAGCGGAATTCGGGTTTCTTCAAATGCCAGATCAAAATGTTTGAGTAGTAACCAGGGTCGCATTGACCAGGATGAGTAGTTCTTGTTGCCGATGACGAGCTGCATAGCGTCCTCTTTTCCTGACGTTTTCAACTAACATTGTCGCAGAGTCTATTGGTGTGGGACTATAGCCCAGGAAGCAAAAAAACGGATATTATTTCATTCAATCAAGAGAGGAACTCATATTGACCAAAGCAAGATTCAGCGGCGTACTGGCACCAGTTATTACTCCCTTCGATAACAATCTGATGCCGGATAAGGACATTTATGTGCGGCATTGCCACTGGTTGACGGAGCAACAGGTGGGCCTGGCTGTATTTGGCACCAACAGCGAGGCCAACTCGCTGTCTCTTGAAGAGAAATCGACCCTGCTGGCGGCATTAATTGAAGGCGGTATCGATCCAATGCGATTGATGCCTGGCACCGGAAGCTGTGCATTGCCCGACGCCATACAACTTACGCGTTTTGCAGTGGAGAGTGGTTGCGCCGGTGTACTGATGCTGCCACCTTTTTACTACAAGGGCGTTAGTGATGATGGCCTGTACCAATTTTACTCCGAAGTGATTCAACGAATCGCCGACCCGGCGTTACAAATCTATCTTTATCACATTCCCCAGGTTACACAGATTCCGTTGTCGATAGATTTGATCGATCGTCTTGTAAAAGCGTACCCGGATAATATCGCCGGCGTTAAGGACAGTTCTGGTGATTGGAGTAATACGCAGGCCATGCTGGATCGGCAATGGCCGGATTTTCGCGTATTCTGCGGTTCCGAAAGTTTCCTGCTACAAAATATGCGCGCCGGTGGTGCTGGCTGCATATCAGCGACTGCCAATGTAAATCCCGCTGCGATCTATTCGCTCTATGCCAACTGGCAGGAATCTACTGCCGATGAGAAACAGGCAGAACTGAATACGATCCGCGATATTTTTCAATCCAGACCCATGATTCCAGCGCTCAAATCAGCCACTGCCCTCTGCGCCAGAATTCCAGACTGGCATCGGGTGCGCCCCCCCTTGATGCAACTCAATCAGGACATGCTGAAAGAACTGGAAACGGCCCTTGATGCGGCGCATTTCAACATGCCAGGACTGGCAGACTGAAGACACCCTGTTACCTGCTGGATGGGTAAATCGCATGGACAAAATCAGGGCCTTCGGTTAGCCTTTTGCTGTTGTGTCAGGCACTAAAAATTCAACGTTAAGGAGCCCAAAGAGGAAATAACCTACTGAATTTAAAGGATATTATTAGTAACGCCCAGCCCGTCACATATCCAGCATTAAAATAATAGAGAGAGAAAGATAATGATTTCCAAATGTTGCAAGAGCTATCTTGGCAGAACGCTTCTCACCGCTCTCGCTTTAACCAGTTCTGCAAGCTTGATCGCACAGGACAATATAGAGTGGTTCACCCTGGGCAATGACTTCGCCCATACTCGCTATACCCCATCTTCTGAAATTACTGCGGACAATTTTGATCAACTCGAAGTCGCCTGGGAATGGGATGGTGCAAGTTTCGGTGCGGTGAGTGGTCGTTCTACACCAAGCTATATCAACGGCAAACTATTCACCGTTGCAGGTTATCGTCGCAATATAATTGCTATCGATCCTGCCACGGGTGAAACCATCTGGTCATTCAGACTGCCCCATACTGAACGCTGGGAATACTCCATGCGCGCTGACTACGGCAAGGGTATTGGGTACGCCGAAGTCGATGGCAAAGGTGTGGTCTATATGATCACTCCTGGATTTTTCCTGGTGGCTTTGGACGCCGAAACCGGTTCTCCGCTACCGGGATTTGGTAATCCCGTCCCGATTGATGGTTTCCCGGAAACTGGCGTGGTAGATATGCTGGCAGATCTGGGTCATCCCTACGACCCCTATGAAGGTATTCCGCTGGAACGTGGATACATTACTTCTTCATCACCACCAATCGTAGTTAATAACACGGTAGTCATAGGTAACTCGGCAGAACAGGGTTATGCGCAGAGTCGCATCGAAAACGTGCCAGGTGACATACTTGGCTATGATTCACGCACCGGTGATTTCAAGTGGAAGTTCAATGTAATTCCACAACCTGGTGAATATGGCCATGAGACCTGGGAGAACGACGCCTGGCAGTGGACTGGTGATGTATCTTCCTGGGCACCCATCTCAGCAGATCCTGAACTGGACATGGTTTATATTCCAACTAACGGTGCCACCATCGACTATTATGGCGGCTTCCGTCCGGGCGATAATCTTTTCGGTACCAGCCTGATTGCCCTGAATGCCAGCACCGGTGAGCGTGAATGGCACTTTCAGATGGTCAAACACGATATCTGGAACTACGACACACCAACAGCGCCAGTACTGCTGGATGTGAATACACCGGAACGCGGCCAGGTACCGGCCATCGTTCAAGTCACGAAGCAGGCATTCGCCTATGCGTTTAACCGCGAAACCGGTGAGCCTTTGTGGCCCATCGAGTATCGCCCGGTGCCCCAGTCTCATGTGCCTGGTGAAAAACTGGCGACAACCCAGCCCTTCCCTACCAAGCCTGCGCCTTATGACATGCAGGGCCTGCCCCAGGAAGAACTGATTGATTTCACGCCGGAGCTGCGCCAGGAAGCACTGGAAGTACTCGCAGACTATGAATATGGCCCACTGTTTACTCCTCCACTGCACCCTGGCAATGACATTGGCAAGGTCGGCGCATACATCTGTCCCGGTGGCACCGGTGGTTCCAATATCACTGGCCCGGCGGTTGCTGACCCCACAACCGGCATACTGTATGTTACCTCTCACAAAGGCTGCGGTACTTTCGCCATTATCCCTGGCGAGCAAGCCGATACCCAGTACGAGAAACCCACGGGCGTGACCCTGTCACGCTATGCTGCAGGACGCGGCGCTATACCTACACCTCGCCTGGATTCCGGACTCCCTCTGTGGAAGCCACCATATAGTCGTATTACTGCGATCGACATGAACACGGGTGAACATCTGTGGGTGTTGCCAAATGGCGAAACGCCAGACCGCATTCGCAATAACCCGGCACTGGAAGGTGTCGATGTTGGCGATACGGGTACCGGCAATCACGTACCCATGGTAGCCACAGCAAATCTTCTGATTTATTCCGATGTGGCCAGCGATGGCAGTACGGCTCTGCTATACGCCGTAGACAAGGCAACAGGAGAAGAACTGAAGTCCATTGAAGTACCAGCACGCAGCCGGTATGGCATGAGCAGCTGGACCCATAATGGACATCAGTACATTATCCTGCAAACTGGTGCGACACTGACCGCGATGGCATTACCAGGAGCAGCGTCAGACGCAGGTCACTGATGTAAATCAGACAGCATTTATGTGAAGTAAAAAAGCCCGATCATCCTGGATGATCGGGCTTTTTATTGACCGATTATATTCTGGCACCACTCCATCATGGACCAGGCCTGCGACGAACAAGGTTTGGCAACATACCGGTAGTTAATCCCACTCCCAGAAGTACCAGTGCGCAGCCCAGCGCCATTGACAAAGTCAGGGGTTCGCCCAAAAACAACCACGCCCAGAGAATACTGAACGGTGGTATAAGAAAAGCTACGGTAACTGCCCGCGCTGAGCCTATGTTCGAAATCAGCTTGTAAAACAATACATAGGCCAGCCCTGTACAGACACAGCCAAGGGCGATCACACTAAACCAGATTACTCCGGACGGCATCACCTCGGGACGCTGCAACCAGGCAAACGGTGCAAGGTAAAGCGAAGAGAAAAATAAACTTCCCAGGGTAATTGAAAATCCGCTTACACCATCGAAGTAGTGACTGGACATATTTGCACCCACACCATAGAACACTGATGCCAGTATGCCAGCTGAAAAAGCGAGCAGGTTGTCCGCCAGTGGGGTATTGCTACCGGGATCCAGAACCAGTAATACAACTCCCGAAAATCCAATAACCAGGCCTAATATCGCAGTAAAACCCAATGCTTGTCTGAAAGCGAAGAAAGCGATAATTGCAGTGAAAAAAGGTACCGATGCATTAATGATCGAAATTACACCTGCGCCAATACTCAAAGCAGCAAATGCCAGCAAGCAGAATGGAATCGCCATATTCGCCAGACTAATCATGAAGATAGTCTTCCAGTTCTTCAGCAGATCATTCTTGTTACCAATAATCAGGAATACCGGAAACATTACAACAAAGGCTGACAGCACGCGCATTTCTATAAGAAACATGGGACCGAAAACTGGTGATGCTATACGCAAAAACAGAAACGATGCCCCCCAGATTGCGGCGAGCAGCACGAGTATCAGAAAATCGGAACCAGTTACCCTGGTCTCAAGCTTTCTCATTGAATGTGGGTAGCCATGCTCACCTAGTTGTCAGCATAGACATTATTGGCAGCTTCAATGGCAGCATTGCCATCAACCTGCTGCCCCATGCCGTTCAGGGTGTTGCCCAGTGCCGACAGGCACAACAATACATTCTTGCGATTGCTGGCAAAGCCCATCAGGCCGATACGCCAGACCTTACCCGCCAGGCTCCCAAGCCCCGCACCAATCTCCAGACTGTATTCCTTAAGAAGCGCATTTCGAACCGCCGCATCATCGACGGTATCGGAAAACTGTACGGCATTCAGTTGTGGCAAGCGATACTCGGCATCCACAACGAAACCCAGCCCCAGCGCTTCTATCCCTGCTGCAAAGGCTGAGTGGTTGAGCGCATGGCGCTCCCAGATGGATTCCAGACCCTCTTCCTGCAATATGACCAGGGACTCGTGCAGTGCATACAGAGAATTGATCGGCGCTGTATGGTGATAGGCGCGCTTGCCTTCAGAACCCCAGTAACCCATAACCAGGTTCAGGTCGAGGAACCAGCTTTGCACCCTGGTCTTGCGTGATTTGATTACTTCGACTGCCTGCGGTGAAAAACTGACAGGCGACAAACCAGGCACACAGGAAAGACATTTTTGCGTGCCCGAATAAATCGCATCGATACCCCAGCCATCTACATCCAGTTCTATTCCGCCAAGTGAAGTCACTGCGTCAACTATAGAAAGACACTCATACTTACGCGCCAGTGCGCATAAGGCTTCTGCATCACTGCGGGCGCCGGTTGATGTTTCGGCATGGACGAAAGCCAATGCCTTAGCGTCGGGGTTAGCCTGCAGAGCCTCTTCAACTTTGTCTATGCTGACCGTTGCGCCCCACGGATCCTCTACCATTACCGCCGTGGCGCCAATTCGCTCAACATTTTCTTTCATGCGCCCACCAAAAACGCCGTTCTGGCAAACAATGACCTTCTCGCCTGGTTCGATGAGATTGACGAATACTGTTTCCATCCCCGCAGATCCCGGCGCAGATACCGGTAAGGTCAACTCGTTGTCGGTTTTAAAGGCATACTTCAACAATCCCTTCACATCATCCATCAATTCAATGAACGCAGGATCAAGGTGTCCAATAGTTGGCCGCGATAAGGCTTCAAGTACGCGTGGATTCACATCGGATGGACCCGGGCCCATCAAGGTTCTGACTGGAGGGTGAAAAGAATTACTCATAAATAGTCCTTGTTGTGACACATCAACAAATTTCAGCAATAAAAAAGCCGAGCAGAACTCGGCTTTTTTCTAGTTTGCGACCCTACCAATCAATCCTCGGTAGTTTCAGCTTCTACAGCATCATCGTAATCGTCCAGCTGTGGGCGATCAACCAGTTCCACATACGCCATAGGAGCATTATCACCGGCTCGCTCACCACACTTGAGGATACGGATATAACCTCCGGGGCGATTGGCATAGCGCGGACCTAATTCAGTAAACAACTTGCCTACAGTTGCCTTGTTACGGGTGCGACTAAAAGCCAGGCGGCGATTTGCCACACTGTCTTCCTTCGCCAGAGTAATCAATGGCTCAGCCACAGAGCGCAGCTCCTTGGCTTTGATCAGGGTTGTCTTGATCAGCTCATGTTCTACCAGGGATGCAGTCATGTTGCGAAACATGGCAGTCCTGTGTGAACTGTTACGATTGAGTTGGCGACCACTATGTCGATGACGCATAACCTTTACCTTCTAATACTTAATGCCGGAGTTAGCCTAAGCAGCCCGGTCGTCGGATGACTTGAGGCTCGAGGGCGGCCAGTTTTCCAGGCGCAGGCCCAGAGAAAGTCCGCGAGTAGCCAACACATCCTTGATTTCAGTCAGGGATTTCTTACCCAGGTTCGGAGTTTTCAGCAACTCAACTTCCGTACGCTGAATAAGGTCTCCAATATAATAAATATCTTCCGCTTTCAGACAGTTTGCTGAGCGCACGGTCAGCTCCAAATCATCTACCGGACGCAACAGAATCGGATCGATTTCATCTTCATGCTGCTCTGGCTCGGCAACAACTTCGCTTTGCAGATCCACGAATACTGCAAGCTGATGCTGCAAGATAGTGGCTGCGCGGCGTATAGCCTCTTCTGGCTCAATTGTACCGTTGGTTTCCAGATCAATAATCAGTTTGTCCAGGTCAGTACGTTGCTCTACACGTGCGTTGTCTACAGAATAAGAAACGCGTACTACCGGGCTGTAAGAAGCGTCGAGCAATAATTTTCCCACTGCGCGGGTTTCGTCTTCTTCCTCTGCACGACTGTCGGCAGGTGAATATCCACGGCCCTTACGCACGGTTAAACGCATATTGAGTTCACCGTTGCTGTTCAGATTAGCGATCAGGTGATCCGGGTTCACAATTTCTACATCGTGATCAGTTTCGATATCACCCGCAGTAACCGGACCCGTGCCCTTTTTGGACAAGTTCAGTACCGCTTCGCTGTTGCTGTTCATTATAACTGCCACACCCTTCAGATTAAGAAGGATTTCAATTACATCTTCCCGCACACCTTCGATCGTGCTGTACTCGTGTACAACACCATCGATTTCCACTTCTTCGATCGCAGCGCCTGGCATGGATGAAAGTAGAATGCGGCGCAGCGCGTTGCCTAGCGTATGTCCGAAACCACGCTCCAACGGCTCGAGCACCACTTTTGAATGATACTTGCCGAACTCTTCGACCTGTATCAATTGCGGTGTTAAGAAGTCTGATAAAGAAATTTGCATGCAATCCACCCTTTGTGTGATTTGTTCACTACTTGGAATAAAGCTCGACAATCAGATTCTCGTTGATTTCCGGAGGCAGATCTTCGCGATCCGGCTTACGGGTAAACTGCCCTTCCAACTTGTTCTGATCCACGGATACCCACTCGATGGCACCCCTTTGAGCTGCCAATTCCAAAGCAGATTTAATACGTAACTGCTCTTTGGCTTTTTGTCGTATGGCCACAACATCGCCTTCCTTAACCTGGTAAGAAGGAATGTTGACTACTTCGCCATTCACGGTAATAGATTTATGTGACACCAACTGGCGCGCTTCCGAGCGAGTCGATCCGAAGCCCATGCGATAAACCACGTTATCCAGGCGGCATTCGAGCAGTTGCAGCAGGTTTTCACCAGTTGCTCCCTTGAGTCGCGCAGCTTCTTTGTAATAACCACGGAATTGCTTTTCCAGTACGCCATAGGTTCTACGAACCTTTTGTTTCTCGCGCAGTTGCACACCGTAGTCGGACAATCGACCACGACGCTGACCATGCTGACCAGGAATGGTATCGGTTTTGCACTTGCTATCTATTGGTCGTACGCCACTCTTCAGGAACAGATCTGTTCCTTCACGTCGAGAGAGCTTGCATTTTGGGCCTAGGTAGCGGGCCATAATTATCTCCTGTGCTCGTATCAGGTCAGAGCGATTGTTTATACACGCCGTTTCTTAGGCGGGCGGCAACCGTTGTGAGGAATTGGGGTTACGTCAGTAATGTTGCTGACACGCAGGCCACAGTTATTCAGTGCCCGGACTGCTGACTCGCGGCCAGGTCCAGGACCGTTAACCTTTACGTCCAGATTCTTCAATCCGTAAAGTTCTATGGCAGATTTGCCGGCCTTCTCTGCCGCAACCTGTGCAGCAAATGGGGTGCTCTTACGTGAGCCACGGAAGCCTGAGCCTCCGGCAGTCGCCCAACTCAGAGCATTACCCTGACGATCGGTAATAGTAATAATTGTGTTGTTAAAAGAAGCATGAATGAACGCAATGCCATCTATCACGGCAGTGCGTGTCTTCTTCTTTGTAGACTTAGCTGCTGGCTTGGCCATAACTTACTTCCTGATTGGCTTGCGCGGGCCTTTACGGGTACGCGCGTTAGTCTTGGTGCGCTGACCGCGGACAGGCAGTGAACGACGATGACGAATGCCACGGTTACAACCCAGGTCCATCAGACGCTTGATGTTCATGGAAATTTCACGGCGCAGATCACCCTCTGTAGGCAGCTTCGCGACTTCCGCGCGTACGCTGTCCAATTGCTCCGGGCTCAGGTCTCCAGTCTGCGTAGACGGTTCAATACCCGTCGAGCTGCAGATTTCCTGTGCTTTTGTCGGACCAATGCCGAACACATATCGTAATGAAATCACGATATGCTTGTTATCTGGTATGTTGACTCCGGCAATACGTGCCATAAAAATGCTCCGTCTTTATCCTTGGTAGCCCATTAACCCTGTCGCTGCTTGTGACGAGGTTCTGCGCTACAAATCACTCGTACCGCACCGTTTCGGCGAATCACCTTACAGTTGCGGCAAATTTTTTTAACTGATGCTCTGACCTTCATAATAGCCTCCGGTTATATGCCGCTGCGGCCGTAATTACCCAGTTTCGACTTCTTCATCAGGGAGTCATACTGATGTGACATCAGATGTGACTGTACCTGTGACCAAAAATCCATCGTAACCACCACAGAAATCAGCAAAGCTGTACCACCTAAATTAAACGGTACGTTGGCGATCATCTGTGTAAAGTTTGGCAGCAAACACACCAAAGTGATGTACACGGCGCCGAACATGGTCAATCGAGTGATCACACCATCTATATACTTGGCAGTTTGCTCACCCGGACGAATTCCTGGAATAAATGCACCTGAGCGTCTCAGGTTGTCTGCTACATCCCGCGGGTTAAAAACCAAAGCGGTATAAAAGAAGCAGAAGAAAATAATCATCGCGCTGAAAATAATAATATACAGCGGCTGGCCTGGCCCGATTAACAATGCCAGATCCTGCAGCCATTCGGCACCTTCAGACTGACCGAACCACTGACCTAAAGAGGCCGGGAACAGCAGGATGCTACTGGCGAAAATCGCTGGAATCACACCGGCCATGTTGATCTTCAGAGGCAAGTGACTGGATTGCGCCTGATACAATTTACGACCCTGTTGGCGCTTCGCATAATTCACCGTGATGCGACGCTGGGCGCGCTCCACATAAACGATGCAGGCAACCACAGCGATTGCAATCATGCCTACTACCAGCAACCACACACCATTGATCTGACCCTCGTAAGCCTGGGTCAGTGAAGTGCCAATGGCCGCCGGAAACCCGGCCACAATACCGGCAAATATCAACATCGAGATGCCGTTGCCTATACCTTTTTCTGTAATCTGCTCACCCAGCCACATCATGAACATGGCACCGGTGACCAGTGAAATAATTGCTGTCAGAGTGAAAGCCAAGCCAGGCGCATAGGCCATGGGCTGCAACAAACCGACTGCCATGCCGGTACCCTGTACCAGCGCCAGCAACAGCGCGCCATAACGCGTGTACTGGGTAATCTTGCGACGGCCAGACTCACCTTCTTTCTTGAGCTGGTCGAGCTGCGGGCTTACTGCCGTCAGTAGCTGCATGATGATCGATGCCGAGATGTAAGGCATGATGCCCAGCGCTACGATGCTCATACGCTCCAATGCGCCACCGGTAAACATATTGAACATACCGGCAAATGTGCCTTCATTCTGGTCAAAGAATGCCTGCAACTGCATCGGATCGATGCCAGGAACCGGAATATGTGTACCAATGCGGTATACGAACAGTGCAAACAACAGAAACAGCAGGCGTGACTTCAGCTCGCCGAGGCCGGCGCCGATGTTCTCTGGATTAATGTTTGGTTTGTTTGCCATCTTTAAATACTAGTTCCGTTTGCTTCTGTGGGTCTGGCCAGCAGCAATTGTTACTTATCGCTTCCCTTGTCTTTCGCAGGTGTTTTCTTCGTATATTTAGCCTTGGGCTTAACAACGAGTTCTTCAACGGAACCACCTGCGGCTTCAATCGCTGCTTTGGCTCCCTTGGTCGCGCCAATGCCCTGCAAAGTGAGTTTCTTTGTCACTTCGCCAGACAGCATTACCTTGGCACGCTTAATGTCAGTTTTGATCAAACCTGCTGCACGCAGTGCAGCCAGATCAACCACATCGGCCTCAATACCGTTCAGTTCCGAAGTGCGAATCTGGGCAGTTGACCGCCCAATACGCGAAGAGAAACCGAATTTGGGCAGGCGCATCTGCAAAGGCATTTGACCGCCTTCAAAACCTGGCTTAACGCTACCGCCACTGCGGGCTTTCTGTCCCTTGTGGCCTTTACCGCTGGTTTTTCCCAAGCCACTACCAATACCACGACCTACGCGTTTACGCGCCTTCGTACTACCGGGTGCTGGTGCTAATTCGTTAAGTCGCATGTCTACCCCTCTGCCTCGATGGCCAGCATGTAATTCACTTTATTAATCAAACCGCGCACCGCTGGCGTATCTTCCAGCTCGACGGTCTGATGCATACGTCGCAGGCCCAAACCTTTAAGGCACACGCGATGTTTGTCTATAGTGCCAATCGGGCTGCGCACCAGAGTAACCTTGACTGTTTTCTTAGACTTTGCCATCTCTGTAAAACTACTCTCTAATCGTTAATATTGCCGCCGTGGCGACTATTGGAGAACCGGGCTCTAGCCGGTGATTTCCTCTAATGCTTTACCACGCTTGGCTGCAATCTCGTCAGGCGCTCGCATATCACGCAACCCTTTAAACGTAGCTCGCACAACGTTTACCGGATTGGTCGACCCATAACACTTGGCCAGTACGTTCTGTACACCTGCCAGTTCCAGGATGGCGCGCATAGCACCACCTGCAATTACACCAGTACCTTCTGAGGCTGGCTGCATATAAACCTTTGAAGCACCGTGACGCGCCTTAATAGGGTACTGCAATGTGTGACCATCCAGGTTTACTGTAATCATGTTGCGACGAGCAGATTCCATGGCTTTCTGAATTGCCAGAGGCACTTCGCGCGCTTTACCACGTCCAAACCCAACTCGGCCATTGCCATCGCCAACTCCGCAGAGGGCAGTAAAACCGAAAATACGGCCACCCTTCACTACTTTGGCTACACGATTAACCTGAATCAGTTTTTCCTGCAGGCCTTCTTCGTTCTTTCTTGGCTCGTCATTAAATGCCATATTGCTAAACCCGTTTTGTCCTTACTTTAGAATTCCAGGCCGCCTTCACGCGCCCCTTCAGCCAATGCTTTGACACGCCCGTGATAGGCATAACCGGAGCGGTCGAATGCGACCTTCTCGATACCGGCGGCCTTGGCACGCTCAGCGATCAATTTGCCAACTTTACTGGCAGCGTCCACATTACCTGTGGGGCCACTCTTGGCTTCTTTCTCTACAGTAGAAGCGCTGGCGAGAATCTCATTACCAGTGGGCGAAATTATCTGCGCATAGATATGTCGCGGTGAGCGAAATACACACAGACGATTCATGCGTAATTCATGAATCTTTGCCCTTGTTCGTTTTGCTCGCCGTAAGCGAGAGATTTTCTTAACGTTCATCGTTTAAACCTTATTTCTTCTTCGCTTCTTTTCTGTACACACGCTCGTTTGTGTAGCGAATACCCTTGCCCTTGTAAGGCTCGGGTGGTCGAAACTCACGAATTTCTGCTGCAACCTGACCTACCAACTGCTTGCTGGCGCCAGTAATCACAATTTCAGTCTGCGAAGGTGTATCCACAGTTATGCCTTCCGGCAATTGATAGTCGATGGGGTGCGAATAACCTACTGTCAGGTTAACCGTTTTACCCTGCGCCTTGGCACGGTAACCAACACCTTGCAGTTCCAGGCGCTTTTCAAAACCTTCACTTACACCAACTACCATATTGTTGATCAGCGAACGGAATGTCCCAGCCATTGCTCGCGCCTCGCGAGACTCATCTTTGGCAGAGATTTTCAATTCTTCACCTTCCTGGGCGACACCAACCAGGGCGTGCAATGTTAATTGCAAAGATCCCTTGCTGCCCTTGACCGAAATCTCGGACCCAGTCAGATCTGTTTCAACGCCTTTAGGTAGTGTTACCGGGGCATTTGCTACTCTGGACATAATTCAATCTTCTCTTTAGTAGTGCTGCTGTTTAGAAAACAGTGCAAAGCACTTCGCCACCGATGCCTGCTGCAACAGCCTGCTTGTCGGTCATCAGACCTTTATTCGTTGACAGGATAGAAATTCCCAAACCTCTACGGTTCTCAGGAATGTCTTCCTTACCTTTATAGTTGCGCAGTCCGGGACGGCTCACCCGCTTGATCTCTTCGATCACTGGCGCACCGTTGTAATACTTCAGGTCCACGCTAATTACTGCTTTACCTTCTTCTTCACCCACCTTGAAACCAGCGATAAAACCTTCGCTCTCAAGTACTTCGCTAATAGCCACCTTGATCTTGGATGAGGGGCTAGTGACAGTAGGCATCTTCGCCATTTGTGCATTGCGAATGCGAGTCAGGAAATCGGCAATTGGATCAGACATGCTCATAGATATTCTCCCGCTTACCAACTAGCCTTGGTCAAGCCAGGCACGTCGCCTCGCATTGCCGCTTCACGTAATTTATTTCGACACAGACCAAACTTGCGATAAACACCATGAGGGCGACCAGTCAACCGACAACGGTTCTGTTGACGAATTGGGTTGGCATCACGCGGTAACTTCTGCAATTTAACCTGGGCTTCCCACTTTTCTTCGTCGGATGCTTTTACGTCACGCATTACTGCTTTCAATGCGGCGCGTTTCTTTGCATAACGCTCAACCGTTTTGGCACGCTTGTTTTCTCTGGCTATCATCGAAGTTTTAGCCATATCAAGACTCCTTTTTCTCTTCCGCTGCTTCATCTGCAGCAGGTGCATCTGCCGCAGCAGCTTGCTCTGATTCTACTGGTGCAACCTCAGCGGCTGCTTCCTGTTTTTCCTCTACTGGCTCAGCCGGTTCGGCACTCTTCTCATTCTGTGCTGGCTGTACACCACGGAATGGAAAGCGCATGGCGGTTAGCAGTGCGCGTCCTTCTTCATCCGTTTCCGCTGTCGTAGCAATAGTTATATCAAGTCCACGCAGCTTATCGATCTTGTCATATTCGATTTCAGGAAAAATAATCTGCTCGGTTACACCCATGGCGAAATTGCCACGCCCATCAAAAGACTTGGGGCTCAGTCCGCGAAAGTCACGGATACGTGGTATAGCGATGCTTACCAGGCGATC
>CAYOND010000018.1:0-68101 GCA_964405225.1 uncultured Pseudohongiella sp. | reverse complement strand
ATCGCCTGCAACGCGCTGTACGTTCGATTTGAACCTACGACCTCGTCGAGCGATGCCTAATCCAGGCACAATTAGCAATTGTGCCAAAATTGGTAGCGGGGGCAGGATTTGAACCTACGACCTTCGGGTTATGAGCCCGACGAGCTGCCAGACTGCTCCACCCCGCAACAACTCTATAAAATTCCGGCTTTTCTGGCTCCGACCCATTCAGATCAGAGATTTACCGAAACCCTTTCTTTCACGTTGACCTCCACGATTCTTACCGTAGGGGAGATCCCCGCAACAATTCGTCAAATTCCGGCTTTTCTGGCTCAGATCTTTTCAGATCAGTGATTTACCGGAAACTGTTATATGAGACTGAATACCTGATAATCAAGGTATTCTCACATAACTCCTTGAATTTAAAGCTTTTCTTCGCTATTCGGCGACGTCAGACCTTGCTTTCAAGGGGCGAGAATTATACGGAGGCGACCCGCCCGAGGTCAAGGTCTGACGCGGGTTTGGAGGAATTGAGCCATTTGACTCTATCCCGGTCGGGATCGGCACCGGGATTACCAATGGCCATTATTGCCAGGAAGCACGCCTCAGAACGCTTTAATGCAGTTCAGCGAGAGTTCTTCTTGCACACCGAAATACCGTAGGCGGGCCAAGAAGCACTAAACAACTAAGCAAGAGTTCTACTCAGCAAGAGTTCTACTCAGCAAGAGTTCTTCTTGCACACCGAAGCACCGTAGACAGACTCGGTTTTGCAATAATAAGTTAATTAAGATGGTGCCGAAGGCCGGACTTGAACCGGCACGACCAATGGTCACTACCCCCTCAAGATAGCGTGTCTACCAATTCCACCACTTCGGCACATACCAGGACTAGTTAATTAGGCAGGGCCGGAACATCGTCCGGCGTATCTGCCTGTGAGGCATCTATCTGAGGCACGTCGTTATTGTCATTTTGCTGCTCTTGCAAAATTGCCTCGTTTACAATCGGGATGTCAGTCGACAAGCCAGCACCAGCTTGATTACGCGCAAAAATGGCGAGCGACATGCTGGTAATAAAAAATATGGTTGCAGCAACAGTCGTTGCACGCACGAGGAAACTGCCGCTACCGGAAGACCCAAACACTGTTTGTGATGAGCCGGAACCAAATGACGCACCAGCGTCAGCACCTTTACCTTGTTGCAATAGAACCAGGCCGACAATTGCTATAGCGACTATGACATGAACGACAATAATTATAGTTTGCATGATTAAAAATCCGCACTTTTACAAATCGAAATAAATTCTTCGGCCTTCAATGAGGCCCCACCGACCAGACCACCATCTATATCAGCCTGGGAAAACAATTCTGCAGCATTTGCTGCTTTTACACTGCCACCGTAGAGAATCGAGACGTTCTCTGCAACAGCTTCACTTACACCTTGCAGGCGCTGCCGAATGGTCGCATGCACTTCCTGTGCCTGCTCCGGAGTTGCAGTCTCGCCAGTACCAATCGCCCAGATAGGCTCGTAGGCAATAACGGCGTTGTTCCACTCACTCTGCTCTACCGTTTCTATCACGGCATCAAGCTGGCTTAGCACTACACGCTCCGTTTCGCCCGCCTGGCGCTGCGCGAGTGATTCGCCAACACAGAGAACCGGCGTCAAACCATGGCGTCTGGCAGCTACAAACTTCGCGGCAACTACTGCGTCATCTTCACCGAATAACTCGCGACGCTCTGAATGCCCAACCAGAACCAGCTTGACTCCCAGGTCTTCCAACATGGCCGCAGACACCTCACCGGTATATGCGCCCTCATCTGCCTGAGCCAGATTCTGTGCACCCAGTTCAATACGACTTTTACCCAGCGCCTTACCCGCGAGTTCCAAATGAACAAACGGTGGACAAACACCAATTCCAACATTTCCCGGAATTTCGTTGAGCGCCGCTTTAATCCCGTCAAGCAATGCAGTGGCCTGCACTCTCGACCCGTGCATCTTCCAATTGCCAATCACCAGATTGCGACGCATTTACTGGAGTCCCGGAGTTTTGAAGGCGCCCATCAGGGCCGGAAAAAACGGGCGCCAATACTAACCACTTTGCACGGGTGATGCAACACGATTGCGCCCAGGGCCCTGCGCCGGCGCAGGCTATTTGGCGCTTCCCACCTCGCGCGCCACCACGTCAGAGAGCTCGTGTGCCAGTTCATCGACCACCGCCAGGTCTTCGCCTTCAACCATGACACGCACTACCGGTTCAGTTCCTGAAGGACGCAGTAATACTCTACCGCTGCGCCCCAGGCGCGATTCCGCACTTTTAACTGCCGATAATACGGCAGTATTGCTTTGAACATCGAAACCATCGCTGGTTGCAACGTTGACCATGCACTGAGGCATTTTACGCATCTTGCTGGTGAGGTCGGCCAGGGGAGTATTGCAATTGACTACCGCCGAAAGCGCCTGCAGTGCTGAGACAATTCCATCACCAGTGGTTGTTATATCAAGGCATATGATATGTCCCGATGACTCTCCGCCCAGATCCCATTCTCGCTGCAGCATTTCTTGCATGACATAGCGGTCACCCACTTTGGCGCGCGTGAAAGGCACATCGAGTGCATCGAGCGCCAACTCCAGACCCAAATTACTCATCTGTGTCCCGACGACTCCACCAAAATCAATATTCTGGCGTCGTCTATCACGCGCTATGACATAAAGAATTTCGTCACCATCAACCACATTTCCCAGATGATCAACCATCACCACCCGATCTCCATCACCATCGAAGGCGATGCCCAAATCAGCGTTTTCCGCCAACACGGTTTCCTTTAGCATCTGTGGTGATGTAGAACCACTGTTTTCATTGATGTTAATACCGTTGGGAGAGACTCCAATAGCCTTTACGCTGGCCCCAAGTTCTTCAAATACTGCGGGCGCAATGTGATAAGTCGAACCATGTGCGCAATCAACCACGATCTTCAATCCATTGAACTTCAGGCTGGAGCCGATAGTACTTTTACAAAATTCGATGTAGCGCCCTGCTGCATCCGTAATGCGCGAAGCTTTACCCAGGTTCTGAGGGGGGACAGTTGACACACTTTGACTTAGCTGGTCTTCAATGGCGAGTTCAAGTTTGTCTGAAAGTTTGGTGCCATCACTCGAGAAGAACTTGATACCATTATCGGCAAATGCGTTGTGTGAGGCGCTTAACACAATACCTGCCTGGGCGCGCAATGTACGAGTAAGGTAAGCCACGGCAGGTGTAGGCATGGGTCCAGTCAGGTGAATATTGACGCCCGCGGCTGCCAGACCAGCTTCGAGTGCGGCTTCGAACATATAGCCCGAAATGCGGGTGTCCTTGCCTATGATAATTTTATTGCGGCCATTACCTTGCTGTGCGAAGACCGTGCCAGCAGCCCAGCCCAGCTTTAACATGAAGTCCGGAGTGATTGGTGGCACGCCAACTCGTCCACGAATGCCGTCTGTGCCGAAAAACTTTTTCTTTTTAGTCATTGTATCCGCACTTTGAATATTTCAACTTTCCTGATAGGCAGAGTGTACTCTAATTGCATCCATCGTCCCAGCCACATCGTGGGTACGCACAATATTTGCACCACCTTGCAAGGCCAGCATGGTTGCTGCAATGGAACCCGCCAGACGTTCATCTACTGGCCGACCAGTTACCCCACCAATCATCGACTTGCGCGAGATCCCAACCAAAATCGGCAATTCCAGTTGCGCCAATTGCGGTAAGGCCTTTAACAGCTGGAAATTGTGTTTCAGCGTCTTGCCGAAACCAAAACCAGGATCCACAACCAATCTGCCACGCTCCATGCCTTGCTTCAGACAAAGCGTGACTCGCTCGCGTAAAAAATCCATCACGTCCTGCCCAATATCAACATAGCTCGGGGCTTGTTGCATGGTATCCGGCTTGCCCTGCATATGCATGAGACAAGCTGCTGTTTTTGTCTGGGACAGTAATTCAATTGCCCCTTCACGCTGCAATGCTCGCACGTCATTTATTAATCCAGCACCTGCAATAATTGCAGCGCGCATCACTTCAACGTTGCTGGTATCAACTGAAATGCAAACATCGAAGCGCTGGCAGATGGCTTCGACAACAGGAATGACTCGATCAAGTTCCTCTTGCGTACTAACTTCAGCGGCGCCTGGCCGGGTGGACTCACCGCCTATATCAAGAATTACAGCACCCGCACCAACCATGTCGTCCACGCGATGCAGCACTTTATCCAAATCTATACTGAAATTGGATTGCAAATCCTTTCCCAGTTCCGATCCATCCGAAAAGGAGTCAGGCGTCGCATTTATAATGCCCATGCAAACGGGGCTCGACAAATCAATTTGTCGAGCCCCGGTATCAAGCACTTTTCCCATAATAGGGAGACTTTTCAATCTGGAAGGATCAGTGTTCGCTCGCTGGCCCACCAATGGGTCCGGACTTGGCAGAAGGCTTGGGCTCTTCCTGCTCTGCAGCCTTTCCGCCACTGCTGTCAGAATCGCCCCAGTCTGCCGGCGGCCGTGGTTTTTTGCCAGTCATGATGTCATTGATCTGATCTGCATCGATGGTTTCGTATTCCATAAGCGCATCTTTCATGATTTCCAGCTTGTCGCGATTATCTTCAAGCAGCTTCTGCGCTCTTGCATAACACTCGTCAATAATTTTGCGTACTTCATGGTCAATGCATTTAACCGTGTCATCAGAAACAGACTTCGATTGTGATGCAGCGGAACGCCCCAGGAAAACTTCATGATCGTCCTCGGAATACTGTAGTGGGCCCATCTCTTCAGAAAGACCCCACTTGGTAACCATGTTGCGTGCCATCTCTGTGGCTCGCTGGATATCATTGGAAGCACCGGTGGTGACACCGTCTTTGCCCAGCGTCATCTCTTCTGCGATGCGCCCACCATAAAGACTGCATATTTGACTGAGTATGCTCTGCTTGCTGTGGCTATAGCGATCTTCTTCCGGTAGAAACATGGTAACGCCCAATGCTCGGCCACGCGGGATGATGCTCACCTTGTAAACAGGATCGTGCTCAGGCACCAGGCGGCCGACAATAGCGTGCCCCGCTTCATGATAAGCAGTATTGAGACGCTCTTTTTCAGACATGACCATAGACTTGCGCTCGGCACCCATCATGATCTTGTCTTTGGCCTTTTCGAATTCTTCCATCGAGACCAGACGCTTGCTGGCCCGCGCTGCAAACAAGGCAGCTTCGTTGACCAGGTTGGCCAAATCAGCACCAGAAAACCCTGGTGTGCCACGGGCGATAACACCGGCTTCCACACGGTCATCTATAGGCACTTTGCGCATATGGACTTTAAGTATTTGCTCACGGCCGCGGATATCAGGTAATCCGACCACTACCTGTCGGTCGAAGCGCCCCGGACGCAATAGTGCCGGGTCTAATACATCAGGTCTGTTGGTAGCCGCCATGACGATGACGCCATCGTTAACTTCGAAGCCATCCATTTCTACCAGCAACTGGTTCAATGTCTGTTCGCGTTCATCGTGACCGCCGCCCAGTCCGGCACCACGATGCCGACCTACCGCGTCAATCTCATCAATAAAAATAATACAGGGTGCCTGTTTCTTGGCCTGATCGAACATGTCGCGCACACGGGAAGCACCTACGCCGACAAACATCTCGACGAAGTCAGAACCGGAAATAGAGAAGAAAGGCACTTTGGCTTCCCCGGCAATGGCTTTAGCCAGGAGGGTCTTACCCGTACCAGGCTGGCCCACCATGAGAATACCGCGTGGAATGCGTCCACCGAGACGCTGAAACTTGTCTGGCTCACGCAGGAACTCAACCAGTTCCTGCACATCTTCTTTCGCTTCGTCCACACCTGCAACGTCAGCAAAAGTCACTTTAATCTGGTCTTCACCCAGCAGCTTGGCCTTGCTCTTGCCAAACGACATTGGGCCGCCCTTGCCACCTGCACCGCCGCCTTGCATCTGGCGCATAAAAAAGAAGAAGAGGGCAATGATAATTAATATCGGAAAGCTGGCTACCAGCAATTGGGTCCAGATACTCTGTTGTTCAGGCGCCCGGCCGATGACTTCTACATCTGCAGACAGCAATTGATTCATCAACTGATCATCACCGATTAAAGGCAATACAGTACGGAACTGGGTATTGTCTTCGCGCACACCGGTAATATCTGTACCGGCAATCTCAACCCGATTCACGCGTCCACGGTCAACTTCACCGATGAACTCAGAGTAAGTAATGTTTTCTTCACTGGTTTCCTGATTGATATTGTTGAACACAGTCAGCAATACACCAGCGATGATCATCCAGAGAATTAAATTTTTAGCCATATCATTCAAGGGTTTGTCCCCCGTAATACTGATAAGAATTGGGATTGAGAGTAGCGAGACGACCAGCTTTTCACATGGTCACTAGATAGATTGCCTTAACTACGAATATCCCATTCTAATATTTACACGAAATAATGCACGAAAATTCAGGAAAGTTCTCACTTCTGGACATTTTCAGGGCTCAAAGCCACTTCCCAGCAGGTAAACTTCCCTTGATCGTGCCCTGGAAGCCCCGGGTTTTCTGGACTTCACTGATTCAAAGCAGCCTTGCAGTTGCCGCCGGTATGCATCAAAGCCGGCCCCCTGAAAAACCTTCACCAGTAGATACGCTCCGGGCTTGAGAACAGATTGCGCCAGCTCGAGTGCCAGCTCAGCCAGGTACATTGCCCTGGGCTGATCAATTTCTTTCATACCACTCATATTTGGGGCCATATCGGAGATTACAAGGTCTGCAGCGCTGCCATCCAACGCAGCCAGAAGGCGCTCCAGCACGTCTGCCTCGGTAAAATCGCCTTCCACGAATTCCACCCCTGGCAAGGCGTCCATCGGCAGGATATCACTGGCTATGACGCGACCGTGTTCACCCACTAATTCAGTGGCAACCTGCGACCAGCCACCAGGGGCAGCACCGAGGTCTACTACTGTCATGCCGGGACGGATCAATTGATCCTTCTCCTGGATCTCCAGCAACTTGAAACTGGCTCTTGAGCGATAGCCCTGTTCCTGACTCTGCTTTACATACGCATCGTCAAAGTGCTCCCGGAGCCACTGCTTGCTGGATTTGGATCTCGCCATGAGTTAGAACTCTATGCTGGGTATGAGGCAGCGTTTATCGGCTGCCATTATTCAGATAGAATGCGCAGCCCTCGAACAATGCTTAACATTTGGTAAAACATCATGAGTCTGGACAACAGCGAAAAGAAATCTCTTAAGCGCATCGGCCATCATCTGAATCCAGTCGTTATTATTGCCCAGAAAGGACTGACAGAAAATGTTATCGGGGAAATTGACCGGGCTTTGCGGCAGCACGAATTGATTAAGGTGAAAATTGTGTCTGATTCGAAAGCTGATCGCAAAGCGGTAAGCGATGAAATCTGTACCCGGCTTGATGCAACCTGCATACAATCAATCGGCCATATTGTTTTGCTTTATAAAAAAGCCAGGCAAGCAGATCCTCGTTTGTCCAATATTAGTCGCCACAAATCCAGCGACTAAATATGCTCAACGGATTCGATCTCGAATTCGAGCTCACCTGCCGGTGCATTGACGACTATCTCGTCACCTTCCTGTTTGCCCATGATGGCGCGAGCAATTGGTGAAATCACTGAGATCTTTCCCGATGGCACATCCGCCTCATCTTCACCGACAATCTGATAGGTCACTGATTCTTCAGTCGCTACATTATATAGCTTGACTGTAGTGCCGAAGATAACTCGTCCGGTTGGTTCAATTTTGGTGACATCAATGATTTCACTATCGGCGAGCCTGCCTTCTATCTCGGTAATGCGACCTTCACAGAAACTCTGCTGCTCGCGCGCAGCATGATACTCGGCGTTCTCTTTCAGATCACCGTGCTCACGTGCTTCAGCTATCGCGGCAGAAATTTTCGGCCGTTGCTCAGACTTGAGCTTGTGCAGTTCCTGACGCAATCGTTCGGCGCCCGCCACTGTCATCGGGTTTTTTCGCATGATAAAGACCTAGTGAAGTTCGGCGTGCAATTCCAGAATAGTGTACACCGAAAAATTGTCTCCAAAATCCAGTGCTTCGCAAACCGCCAACGCACCTGCAACTGTAGTAGTGCAGAACACATCGTGCCGCAACGCGGTTCGCCTGATCATGGAGGAATCAGCGATGGCCTGTTTGCCTTCTGTCGTGTTGACAACCAGTTGAATCTCATCGTTTTTTAACATATCAACTATATGAGGTCTACCTTGCGCCACCTTGTTGACAGCCTGCACAGGTACGCCTGCATCCGAAATGACTTTGGCCGTGCCCTGAGTGGCAACAACCTTATAGCCTAACTTGTGCAATTTCTCCGCCACTTCGACCACATAGGGTTTATCAGCATCTTTCACACTGATAAAGGCAGTACCGCTTTTCTCGATATCTTCGCCTGCACCCATTTGGGCCTTGGCATAGGCTTCAGCAAAGGTCTTACCCACACCCATGACTTCACCAGTGGATTTCATCTCCGGGCCAAGTATGGGATCTACACCCGGGAATTTGTTGAATGGGAATACTGCTTCCTTCACCGCAAAGTTTGTCGGGATTATTTCCTTATCGAAGCCTTGCTCCTTAAGCGTTGTACCGATCATACAGCGCGCGGCAACTTTAGCGAGCGAAGTGCCAATGCACTTGGAAACAAATGGCACTGTGCGTGAAGCACGTGGATTGACTTCGATGATATACACCTCACCATCCTGGTAAGCAAGTTGTGTGTTCATCAGGCCAACCACACCGAGCTCCAGCGCCAGGCTCGATACCTGCTCACGAATTTTGTCCTGAATTTCCATTGGCAAATTGTAGGGAGGTAATGAACACGCCGAGTCACCGGAGTGAACACCTGCCTGTTCGATGTGCTGCATAATTGCGCCGAGTACTACCTGCTCACCATCGCAGACTAGGTCAACATCGACTTCGATTGCGTTATTAAGAAAATAATCGAGTAGCACCGGACTCTCATTGGATACTTTCACTGCATCAAACAGATAGCGCTTCAATTCTTCCTCGTTATAGACGATCTCCATGGCCCGTCCACCCAATACATAAGATGGTCGTACTACCAACGGATAGGTAATATTTTCAGCCTCTAGCAACGCTTCATCCACACTGCGAACTGTCCGATTGGGAGGCTGCTTCAGATCCAGCTTCTGAATCAGGTGTTGAAATCGCTCGCGGTCCTCGGCACGGTCAATTGCATCTGGCGAAGTACCGATGACCGGTACGCCGGCTGCCTCGAGACGCTTCACGAGATTCAGTGGTGTTTGCCCACCAAACTGCACAATGACGCCTTTGGGTTTTTCCAATAACGCCACTTCAATAACATCTTCAAATGTCAGTGGTTCGAAAAACAACCTGTCGGAAATATTGTAATCCGTAGAGACCGTCTCAGGATTACAGTTAACCATAATAGTTTCATAACCATCTTCCCGCATTGCCAAAGCCGCGTGCACGCAACAATAGTCGAATTCGATTCCCTGACCGATACGATTTGGCCCGCCACCCAACACCATGATTTTTTCACGATCGGACGGGTCGGCCTCACACTCTTCCTCGTACGTTGAATACATGTAAGCAGTGGTCGATTGAAACTCAGCGGCACAGGTGTCTACGCGCTTGTACACTGGATGTAGTTTGAACTCGTGACGTAATTTCTGAATCTTGATCTCATTAACGCCCAAAAGTTGTGCCAGACGTTGATCGGAAAAACCCTTGCGCTTGAGACGCAACATCTCGTCACGGTCCAGTTCCTTCAAATCCAACTGACTTACCAGTTTTTCAGTATTAATGAGGTCCTGGATCTGAACAAGAAACCATGGATCAATGCCGGTGAGTTCGTAAACCTTGGCAATCGACCAGTCCTGCCTGAATGCATCGGCGATATACCAGATACGTTGCGCGCCTGCCTCGGTGAGTTCCCGGGTCAGCACTTCCTGCGCATCACTCAATTTGGTATCCAGCACAGGGTCAAAGCCACACATGCCAACTTCAAGCCCCCTCAGTGCTTTCTGCAGGGACTCCTGAAAAGTGCGTCCGATGGCCATGACCTCACCAACTGATTTCATCTGCGTGGTGATCCGGTCATTGGCCTCCGGGAATTTTTCGAAGGTAAAGCGTGGAATCTTGGTGACCACATAGTCAATGGTCGGTTCGAATGACGCAGGGGTTGCTCCACCCGTAATTTCGTTACGCAATTCATCAAGCGTAAACCCGATGGCAAGTTTCGCCGCAACCCGGGCGATAGGGAAGCCGGTAGCCTTGGATGCCAGTGCAGAAGAACGGGAAACCCGGGGGTTCATCTCGATTATGACCAGTCGACCATTTTCAGGATTGATCGCAAATTGCACGTTCGAACCGCCGGTTTCCACACCGATTTCGCGCAAAACAGCAATCGCTGCGTTTCGCAAAATCTGATATTCCTTGTCGGTCAGAGTCTGCGCCGGGGCAACGGTGATTGAATCACCAGTGTGAACGCCCATGGCGTCGAAGTTTTCGATAGAACATACAATGATGCAGTTGTCGTTTTTGTCTCTGACAACCTCGAGTTCAAATTCTTTCCAGCCAATTAATGACTCATCAATCAATAATTCATTGGTTGGGGAAAGCTCAAGGCCGCGCGTACAAATCTCATCGAATTCTTCCTTGTTATAGGCGATGCCACCGCCGCTGCCACCGAGAGTGAAAGAAGGTCTGATAATACAGGGAAAGCCGATTTGCTTGAGCGCAACATGGGCTTCTTCCATGTTATGGGCAAAACCATGGGCTGGCGTCTCCAGACCTATCGCATTCATCGCATCGTCAAATTTCTCGCGATCCTCTGCCTTGTCGATCGCTGCCGGCTTGGCGCCGATTAACTCAACGTTATATTTGTCGAGAATGCCATGCTTGTTCAGGTCCAATGCACAATTGAGCGCGGTCTGGCCTCCCATGGTGGGTAGAATTGCATCGGGTTTTTCCTTGGCAATAATTTTTTCAACAATTCGCCAATTGACGGGTTCAATATAAGTTGCATCCGCCATGGCCGGGTCAGTCATGATAGTGGCAGGATTAGAGTTAACCAGGATAACCCTGAACCCTTCTTCTTTAAGCGCCTGGCAGGCCTGGGCTCCGGAATAGTCGAATTCGCAGGCCTGACCAATAACTATTGGGCCAGCGCCGAGGATGAGAATGCTGTTAATGTCGTTACGTCTGGGCATGAATTTCTTCTACTGCTCCCTGATTTGTGTTGATTGCGATAAACAGTCTGTCAGGCCTTTGACTGCATCAGTTCAATAAAATGATCGAATAGTGGTGCCACATCGTGTGGTCCGGGACTGGCTTCCGGGTGACCCTGAAATCCGAAAGCTGGCTTGTCAGTGCGCTCTATACCCTGCAAAGAACCGTCGAACAGTGATTTGTGCGTCGCCTTCAAGTTGTCGGGCAGAGAGTCAGCGTCAACGGCAAAACCGTGATTCTGGCTGGTTATAAGCACTGTGCCTTTAGCCAGGTCCTGCACGGGATGATTCGCGCCATGATGTCCGAGTTGCATCTTTATGGATTTGGCACCGCAGGCCAGGGCCAGCAACTGACAGCCCAGGCAAATACCAAACAGTGGCATGTTCGCGTCCAATAATTCCCTGATGGCAGTGATTGCATAATCGCACGGCTCGGGATCACCGGGCCCATTGGAGAGGAACACTCCATCGGGTTTCATTTCCAGGACTTCCTGTGCAGGAGTTTGCGCAGGGACCACTGTGACATCGCAGCCCCGATCAACCAGCATACGCAGAATGTTGCGTTTAACACCGAAGTCATAAGCCACAACCTTGTATTGCTTGTCACTTCCTTCGGCATATCCGTCGTTTAGATCCCACACGCCGGTATTCCATTTGTAGAGTTTTTGCACACTGACCTCTTTGGCGAGATCCATGCCCTTGAGGCCCGGAAACTCTTTGGCCAGTTCAATGGCCCTGGCTTCGCCAGCGTCTCCCAGTGCACTGCCTGTTAGCAAGCAACCATTGAGTGGGCCTTTGTCGCGCAGCACCCGAGTCAGTCGGCGTGTATCGATATCAGCTATCGCCGCAACATTATGTGATCTAAGAAATTCATCCAGCGTTTGGTCCTTGCGGAAATTGCTGGCCAACAAAGGCAGATCCCGAATCACCAGGCCTGAAGCCCAGACCCGATCTGATTCATTGTCTTCTTCATTGGTACCGGTGTTACCGATATGAGGATAGGTCAGCGTGACTATCTGCTGCGCGTAAGAGGGATCGGTGAGGATTTCCTGATAACCGGTCATGGATGTATTGAACACCACTTCACCGGTCGCGGTGCCTTCCGCTCCGATTGCCACTCCGTGAAATACACTGCCATCTTCCAGTGCGAGTACTGCATTTCCAGCCAAGATTTACTCCTTATCTGCGGAATATTGGATTGATGCTAAAACTGCTGTATTTCTGCACGCCAGTTTTTGCGCACAATTTGTGCACATAGCGGGCGCGCGTTTTTGCCCACAAAGCGGGCGCGCAAAAAAAAGCGGAATGAAGAACAACTTCAATCCGCTTTCTTATGAATTCTTTTACATGTGCAGTAGATTCAGCATTCGACATACTGAGCCGGCATTCTAGCGAAAGAGGGGGTCACTTGTCCATCACGCATGCCGATCTGGACTGAAATACTGCGAGTTAGATGACAATTACCTGATAATTCGGTCAATTATGATCAAGCAAGAAGGATTATGCGCTGACGTTCAGGCCCAGTACGTCCATCATGGAGTAAACACCTTTTGGCTGCTTGCTCACCCAGGCTGCTGCGCGCACTGCCCCACTGGCAAACGTCATGCGATTACTGGCCTTGTGCGAAATCTCGACGCGCTCACCAGCGCCAGCAAATATCACGGTATGCTCACCAACGATGTCACCGGCACGCACCGTGGAAAAGCCGATAGTTTCGCGGGCACGTTCACTCCCGATACCCTGTCGACCATAGACCGCATGTTGCTCTAAATCCCTGCCCAACGTGTCAGCAATGACCTGCCCCATTTTTAATGCGGTACCAGAAGGGGCATCTTTTTTGTGTCGGTGATGCGCTTCAGTTATCTCAACATCAACCTCATCCCCCAATACACTGGCCGCCTGCTCAAGTAATTGCAGCACCAGATTCACACCGACGCTGTAATTTGGAGCAAAGACCACAGGAATGTCTGTTCCAGCGGCCTGGATCTGTGATTCCTGCGCCGCTGAAAACCCGGTAGTGCCAATCACCATGGCCTTGTTGTTGGCAGCACATAATTCCAGGTGCTCCAGACTGGCCTCAACACTGGTGAAATCAATCAGCACATCGAATTCATCCACCACTGTCGACAAATCCGCGACGCTGGTTACGCCCAGTTCCCGGCCGATACTCAGCAAACCGAGATCCAGGCCCAGCGCAGGATCATCTGCCAACACACTGGCAGCGCCGATTGTCAGGCCCTGTTCGCTCTGGCTGACTGCCTCTACCAGTGCCCGCCCCATGCGACCGGCCGCGCCTGCTATTGCCACAGTTGTCATGATGTTGATCCGTAAAAATTAGAGGCCGCAAGTATACAGGGCGCATCTAGCAAGCAAAACTACCACCTGGCGTGATCGTCACCACGCCGCACCGCGCAGAACTTGAACGAACCGGGCAATTTAGGCACACTCTCCCCCCCGGGGATTGCGCCAGACGCCTTGGTTTTGCAGGTGTCCCGCCACAATAACCACAACTACCAATGCCCACGGGCAATCCGGAAAAAAATGAGCGATACCCCGGTCCTACAGGGAAATACCAAAAGAGAGCGCTACGATTCGCTGGTTGCGAACCTCTACCAGGACGTATTTCGTTACGCATTCTGGCTGTGCAAGAGCAAGCCGGTAGCGGAAGACCTCGTTCAGGAAACATTTTTGCGCGCCTGGCGGTCTCTTGAGAGTCTGCAAAATGACAAGGCAGCCAAAGCCTGGCTATTTACCATCCTGCGACGCGAGAACGCACGGATGTACGAGCGCTACCGCCCTGAATTGGTAGATGTGGAAGATCAGACCCTGGCCGATAGCACCGACTATGAACCTGATAAACGCATGGATCGGGAATTGCTGCACAGCGCCATCAACCGACTGGAGCCAGAATATCGGGATCCACTGCTGTTGCAGGCAATTGGCGGTTTCAGTGGGAAAGAAATTGCCGAGATTCTCGATCTTAACAACAACACAGTCATGACCCGGCTCTTTCGTGCCAGAGGCAAACTGAAACAGGAATTTGGTCTCGACGCCGGCGAGGATGCTGACTCGGAGTAGTATTAACGCACTGCGCACTCGCTGACAAAGCCAGCGATTGCAGTTTGAGCAAAACCACAAACTGGTAGAACACAAATTGATAGAGAAAGATCAACCAAGAGCAAAAAGTGATGGATGAACTAGAATTTCGCCAAAGGGTCTATGCCAACCCTGCCGATCCCGGTCAGGAAGCCCTCGATGCTGCAAAAGAGAAACCCGCGCTGCAGCGCATTCTGGATCAGGCCCGCATGCTTGATGACAATGTGAAAGGTCTGGTGAATAGTGTAGTCGTTCCTGCTGATCTGGCTGAGCGCCTGCGCAATCTGCCGGAAACAGCAGAAGAAGACACCAATGTTGCCGCAACTGGCGCAACTGGCGCAACTGCGGCCAACGATGCGCACAGCGGCAGCTTGTTCAAGTATTATGCATTGGCAGCCTGCCTGTTGGTGGCGATTGCCGTGACCTTTACTTTAGGCGATCGCAGGGCACAGCTAACACCCGGTGATGTGGCATTTGGCAACGATGTGCTGAGACACTTACTGGTTGAGGCAGCGGAATTGAGCGCCATCAATGCCGGCACTATGCAATCCGAAGTCGGTATGCCCGAAGTAGAGCAGCTAATCAACCTGCAAGGCGCACAGCTGGTTAGTTATGAAGCATTCGAAAACATGCCGGTCCGGGTGGCAAAACTGTGCCCGGTACTGGAGTCACAGAACGGCGTACATCTTATGATTCAGGGCAATTCCGGCGCGGTAAACATCATCGTGATCAGCAATAGCCCTGTCAGCACACAATTTGATATCAGCGATGACCGCTTCAATGGCCGGGTGATACCTGGCGAACGCGGTAATGTAGTACTTGTGGGTGAGAAAGATGAAGATCTCGAAACCATAGAAACGTTGTTTGCCGATCAAATGAATTGGGCTATCTGAAGCCCAATGGCTCAAAATAAAAAGGGGTCCCGAAGGACCCCTTTTTTATGCGCTTTTATTTACACACCAGCAATGCGCACCAGATCAGAACTGTTCTGCTGTCATCGCCATCAAGGTGCTGGCACCAGCCTTGATCTCTTCCAACCGACTGACAGTGTGTGGCAATAAACGTGCGAAGAAAAATTCGCCAGTCTTGACCAGGCCATCCAGATAGGATTTATCACCATTACCTTCACCCAGTTCCGCTAAAGCAGCATCCAGTATACGCAGCCACATGAAGGCATAGAGATTTAAACCCATTAATTCCATGTAAGCGTAAGAAGCGGCGCCTACCTCTTCCGGTGATTGCTGACTGGATTCGACGATTATCTGTGTCGCCTCCTCCAGTTGCGCCCGGCTAAGGGCTGCGGTATCACAATAGGACTGCATTTGATCAGCGCTCACAGTTTCCTGAAATGCGTCCCAGTCTTCCAGCAACAACTTGAGCAATTCACCATTGCAACGTGCAGTCTTGCGCCCGGCCAAATCCAGCGCCTGAACGCCATTTGTACCTTCATATATTTGCGCGATACGCGCATCTCGCACGTTTTGTTCCAGTCCCCATTCGGTGACATATCCGTGACCACCAAGCACCTGTTGCCCCAGCACAGTGGATTCAAATCCGCGATCTGTGCAGTAGGCCTTGTGTACAGGAATCAATAACGCAATAAGTTTTTCAGCTCTCGCGCGAATGTCGACATCGGGATGAAATTTCATGGTATCGAGCTGACTGGCTGCATACAGGGACAATGCCCGACCTGCCATGATGTTGGCGCGCATAGTCAACAGCATGCGGCGTACATCAGGATGCACGATGATTGGATCCGCGAGCTGGTCGGTCTGTTGGGCTCCATCAGGCGCCCTGCCCTGCAGGCGCTCTTTGGCATAACCAGAAGCCAGTTGATACGAGCTTTCCGCCAGGCCGTTGCCCTGCTGCCCCATGGAGAGCCGTTCGTAGTTCATCATGGTAAACATATTGCTCAGACCCTGATTCAGTTCTCCGACCAGGTAACCCCTTGAGCCTTCAAAATTCAACACACACGTGGCCGATCCATTAATCCCCATCTTGTGCTCGATAGAACCACAAACCACATGATTGGATTCACCGGTAAGTTCACCAGCATCATCCACGAGTAACTTGGGCACCAGGAACAGAGAGATTCCACGCGGCCCGGCAGGGGCATCCGGAAGCTTGGCCAGCACCAGATGAATGATATTTTCAGTCAGGTCGTGCTCCCCTGCTGTGATAAACATCTTGGTACCGGTTAATGCATAGGATCCATCTGCCTGGGGTTCTGCCCTGGTCTTGATAATGCCGAGATCAGTGCCCGCATGGGGCTCGGTAAGACACATGCTGCCGCACCACTGTCCCGCATACATTTTGGGCAAATAGCGTTGCTTGAGTGCCGCATCGCCATGTTGACTCAGGGTGAGCGTGGCACCTGTGGTGAGTATCGTATAGAGAGCGAATGAAGAGTTGGCGCCGAATACCATTTCTTCTATCAAGGCTGACAGCATCTTCGGCATGCCCTGGCCACCATATTCCACATCACCGGTCAGACCAGACCAGCCCCCTTCAGCGTAGGCTGCATAGGCTTCTTTAAAACCTTTCGGTGTCGAAACCTGGCCATTGTCAAATTGGCAGGCCTCAAGGTCACCGCTTTGGTTTATGGGCGCCAGCAAGCCTTCGGCAATTTTGCCTGCCTCAGCCAGGATTGCTTCGCATAGATCTGCCGTGACTTCCTCAGTCTTCGGCATGGCGGTAAAAAACTCTTCTGCGGCAAAAACCTTTTGCAACAGAAAATTCATATCTGTTAACGGTGCGCGATACGCGGCCATTCTCGATTCCCCTTACTACTTATCTAAAGCACTTTTCTAAAGTAATACCGATTATAGGTGAAGCGGTGGTGTCCTGATAGCCGCCTGGCCTGCAATCATTAGTAACTAATTGGTTCGCCTGACTATAATTTGGTGCAGGGTTGTCAAAATCTGTAAAAAATCGACAGGGACTCATTTGCAGTGCAGATAAACATATCCCAATGTTTACTGTGCAATTTACCTGAATCGCTTCCGCGCAGAATCTGTACGGCTTGCCTCGACAGTCTGCCATGGCTGCAACATGCATGTCTGGGTTGCGGACTCGAACTTCCCCGCTCGGCATTGCATGAGGGTCGTTGTGGAAATTGCCTGAGCACACCGCGTCGTCGGCATCAATACTGCCAGAGTGCATTGCACTATGATTGTCCAGTGGACTGGCTGATTGCCCGTTTTAAATTCCGTGCAGATTTCGCTTGCGGGGTTGTGCTGGCGTCACTGCTTGCGCAACGGCTACAGAGTTTCTATGAGGAATTGCCGCGGTTAATCATTCCCGTACCTCTGCACAGTCAGCGCTTCCGCGAACGGGGCTATAACCAGGCGGCGGAACTTGCGCGACGCCTTTCCAAGACCTTGTCTATCGATCTGCGGCAGGATGTACTCTTCCGCATTCGTCCCACATCAAAACAATCGGAACTCGGCAGTCGTCGCGCTCGGGCGCAAAACATGCGCGGAGCATTTCACGCAGACGTCTCCAGGCTTACCCAGGTGGATCGAGTAATTCTGCTGGACGACGTCATTACTACAATGAGCACAATAGAAGCTGCCAGGGAGGCTTTGCTAAAAGCGGGAATCAGCAGGGTTGACGCATGGAGCGTGGCGCGCGTGACAGCCTGAGAAGAAACAAAAAGTTAGAACTGGTACTTGATTGAGCCGTAGGCTACCCGGCCATTCTGGTCAAGTATGCGGGTGGTGGAGTTGAGAATTTGGGCGGTCTTTTCATCAAAGATATTTCTGATACCAAAAGAAATAATTGCACGGTCATTGGAGCCGGTTTTAACGCTGTAGCCGTATTGCAGATCAACCGTGGTCATATTGTCCAGCAGAGCGTTGATCTCATCTACGTCGAGCTCACCAATATCCTTGAACGAGTCGAAGTAATTGGTGATAGCGCTCGCTGTGTGATTACCGAATTCCCAGCTAAGCATCAGGCTGCTTTGTAATTCCGGGCTGATCATGCGATCTGCAGGCGCATTCAGTTCCTGGCTGCCAAGCTCAAGTAATCCACCCTTGTTCTCGAAATCGCGCACATAGGTGGCTTTGGTGCTGAGCGTAAACTGGCCAAAACGAGAGGTTTCCCAGACATAGGATGCGCCCAGATCAAAACCACTGGAATCAAAGTTGGTGCCCATCAGTGGATTGTCCAGATTAAATTCATTGATAACGGAATCTTCCAGATAAAGCAGCTGGGGCATTGCAGAAGCTGGTCCCAGGCTGCCAGCGGCAGGCGCTTCGTCAATTTCGAGTCGCCAGGCATCGGCACGCACATTGAGGCCTTCGAGAGGAGAGATTTCCACACCCAGATTGAAATTCAACACGTCTTCCACAATCGAGCCCTGGAAATCCTGTTGCTCCAGATTGCGTTCGATGCTGAAAAGCGGTGCGTCCTGACTGAGCAGCGATGAAGGTGCAATGCGAAAATTGGCGTTGTCGGTATTTACGTCATCGAGAACTATTTCCTGAGCTGCAGCCACGGGCAATAGAGCCAGGCTAGCCAGCGCAGTCAACATAGTTGTTCGGATAGTGTGGCGCATTTTTATAAACTGTTTTCCGCTTGGCTTGATAGTGTCTGGAGACCGGTCCCTTGCTCCCGGAATCAGGGCACGAACCTGCCCACTCTCGACCCTCGTAGTGTAGCACCAGACCTGCATTTTTTACATGAAATAAACTGTTACAGACCGGGATTTTTGGGCACTGCGGGCGCGATTGCACGAAGGCATGCGTAAAGGGACACAGAGATATTCTGAGCTTTTAACTTATTGAATTCAAAGCATTTATCAATTTACAGCGCTACTTTATCTGCTTCACAGAGGAATTGTCATCCAATTCTCGCAGTAGTTCGCGGGCCGACTTGCTGAAGCCGGCCAGTACCAGATCAGGGCAGATTTCCACCAGTGGCTGCAGGACAAACCGACGCAGGTGGGCTCGGGGGTGAGGAACCGTCAATTGCGGGGTGCAATACTGCTGATCACCAAAACTGATCAAATCCAGATCCAGCACTCGGGAAATCTGATTACGGGAGCGTCCAAATTCCCGCTCCAGCCGCAGCAAGTCATGAAGAAAATCGGCTGCCTGCGCGTTCTGCGGCAATTCCAGGCTGACTACAGCATTGATGAAGTCGGGCGTATCCGGCGGGCAACCCAGCGGGGCTGTGCGGTACAAAGATGAGCGGAGTAGCGGGCCAGTACTCATTTCTGACAATCGATCTGCAGCGAGAAGCAAGGTTTCGGCTGGCATTCCCATTGCCGACGGCAGGTTGGCACCCAGGCTCACAACACACTGCAGATTTGTGTGTTTGGACACGACTCAGGAATGCTGGACTGCCGAATAGTCATGTACAGCATCGACAAATACAGCAACATGCTCCGGATTAACTTCCGGTGTAATCCCATGCCCAAGATTGAATACGTGCCCGCTACCTTTGCCGTAGCGCGACAGGATAAGCTTCACTTCATCACGAATAGTTTTTGGTGATGCATATAACAACACTGGATCCATATTGCCTTGCAGCGCCACTCTGTCACCAATGCGATCTCTTGCCTGACCAATCTCACAGGTCCAATCCAGCCCTACTCCATCACATCCAGTATCAGCTATAGCTTCGAGCCATTGCCCACCATTCTTTGTAAATACTACACATGGCACCTTTCTGCCTTCATGTTCCCGCACCAATCCCTCAATAATCTGTTGCATGTAGCGCAGGGAAAATTCCTTATAGGCGTCCGTGGTCAGAATCCCGCCCCAGGTATCAAAGATCTGCACAGCCTGGGCGCCTGCGCGAATCTGGGCATTGAGATAATCAGTAACCGCGCGCGCCAGCTTCTCCAGCAGGCGATGCATCGCAGCAGACTGGTCGTAGAGAAATTGTTTGGCGGTTTTGAAATCCTTGCTACTACCCCCCTCGATCATATAAGTCGCGAGAGTCCAGGGACTACCGGAAAAACCAATCAGAGGCACCTTACCATCCAGTTCACGGCGAATCAGGCTCACTGCATCACAAACATAGGCAAGGTCCTGCTCGACATCGATATCAGGTAGCGCATCTACGTCAGTGGCAGAACGAATCACATTGCGAAACTTTGGCCCTTCACCTTCAACGAAATACAGGCCCTGGCCCATGGCATCAGGAATCGTGAGAATGTCTGAAAACAGGATCGCTGCATCAAAAGCGAAGCGCCGCAACGGCTGCAGTGTGACTTCGCAGGCCAGGTCAGGATTTTTACAAAGCGCCATGAAATCGCCAGCAGCTTTGCGCGTGGCGCGATATTCAGGCAGGTAGCGGCCAGCCTGACGCATCATCCAGACCGGTGTTACATCGACAGGTTGGCGCGCAAGAGCTTTTAGGTAACGGTCGTTCTTCAGTTTCACAATGAGTATTTCTCGTCAGTTTGCTGACACTAACGTCAGCGCAGTGAGATTGGATTGAACAAAGGCCGCCAATTTTACACGAGGCAGCAATGAGCTCAATGAAGCAGCCGCTAACTCGATGGAACCGCCTCGAGTTCAATAAAACTGTCTTGAGCTAATTAATACTTCAGTCCTGGCAGAGTCCTTCCCCAGCGCAAAGCGTCTCAGACAGGGCATCTGGACCAACATCCGCAGTAATCACTGCTTTGCCGATCGCATTCAATAATATAAAACGGATCCTGCCAGACTCTGCTTTCTTGTCAGAAGCCATCAAATCAAGAAATTGCGACTGGGGTATCTGCGGCGGGATTACAGGCATGGCAAATTTGCTCTCGAGCATCTGGCGCACAGCCCCAGCCTGATCTGCGTCGAGCATGCCGAGTCGCCGTGAAAGGTCGGCAGCCATCACCATGCCCATTGCTACTGTTTCACCATGCAAAAGAGTGCCGTAGCCACTGGCTGTTTCGATAGCATGGCCGAATGTATGCCCAAGGTTTAGCAGCGCCCTCACTCCTGACTCTTTTTCATCTTCGGCCACTATTGCAGCCTTGGCTTCACAACAACGTTTTACAGTTTCTGCTATGCACTCAGTGTCCAATGCCAGGATCTCTTCGCTGTGATCACCCAGCCAATCGAAAAACTCCCGGTCTCCTATCAAACCGTACTTGATGACCTCAGCCAACCCGGCCTTGAGTTCTCGTACGGGCAAGGTGCGCAACACGTCAATATCAATAATTACACTGCGAGGTTGGTAGAACGCCCCGATCATGTTTTTACCGAGCGTATGATTGACCCCGGTCTTGCCACCTACCGAGGAATCGACCTGCGCCAGCAAGGTAGTGGGGACCTGGATAAAATCAATGCCTCGCTGGTAGGTCGCTGCGGCAAATCCTGTTATATCACCAATGACTCCGCCGCCCAGCGCCACTAACACAGTCTGGCGATCGTATTTATTCTCCAACAGATAATCATAAATGTAATTTACTGACGCCAAATGCTTGTGCTGTTCACCGTCGGGCAAAATTATGCTACCCACGTCAACTGCTGGACTCAGAGCAGACTCCACTGCATCAAGGTACAGCGCCGCAACTGTATCGTTGGTCACGATCACGACACGCCCTTTGCCCAGATAAGGTTGGAATGACTGTAGCTGATTCAGGATTCCCGAATCGATGACTATCGGATATCCGCGATCACCCAGATCTACGTTGAGTACTGGCATAGACTAATCCTGTTTTCCTTCGTCCCTGACCACCGCGCTGGCTTTTTCCAGCTTCTTTATGGCACGGCGAATCTCATTGCCCACTGCTCGTGGATTGCGTCTGTTCGTATCAACTATCACATGGGCAACTTCCTGATATAACGGATCCCTGATTTTCATCAGTTCGCGAATACGTTTTTCAGGATTTGGCGTTTGTAGCAGCGGCCGGTTTTTATCGCGAGCCGTACGTTCCACCTGCTGTGCAATCGATGCGCGCAGGTAGACCACAGTGCCGTTCTTGTTCAGCAATTTACGATTCTTCTTGTTAAGAATGGCACCGCCACCGGTTGCCAGGACGATACCCCTCTTGCGCGTCAGACTCTCGAGCATGCGCGATTCACGCGCGCGAAAGCCTCTTTCACCTTCTACATCAAAAATCCAGGGTATGTCGGCACCGGTAGATTCTTCAATTTCGCGATCTGAATCGTAAAACTCCAGATCGAGAATATCGGCCAGCACACGGCCAATGGTAGTTTTTCCTACTCCCATTGGACCTACGAGAAATACATTGTTGCTGGTTTCCATGGCACAAGCCTGTCGCTCTTAAAAAATCAGAGGTTCCCTTGGTATTGTACCTGTTATATAGGGCGATGAGTGAGCACCAGTGATAACCGGCACCTCAATAGGCGTCGTCGGGCGGGCAGGAAGCCCGCACCGACTTACCGTGTTAGCGAATCGCGATATCAGCGATAATCTTCGGTGTAATGAAAATCAGCAGTTCCGTGCGGCGTTGGGCATTTTCCGTGCGCTTGAACAAATTGCCAAGATAAGGAATATCGCCCAACAACGGAGTCTTGGTTTCCGTGATTGTCGATTCCTCGCGGAAGACACCGCCGAGCACGATTGTTTCACCGTTATTAACCAGCGCGGAAGTCGTCACCTGGTTGGTGTTAATCGCAGGTACCTGACCGCCACCTGGCGCCACCGAATCCTGACGAATATCAAGTTGCATATTGATACGCCCGTCTGGGGTGATCTGCGGTGTTACTTCCAGCGACAGCACTGCTTCTTCAAATTCAGTTGTCGAGCCACCCGCAGTACCACCGGCTTGTGACTGATATGGAATACGCACACCAGACTGAATCAGCGCCGTGACCTTGTCCTGAGTGGTCACCTTGGGTCGGGCAATAACTTCGCCGTTACCACTACTTTCCAGTGCCGAGAGTTCAAGTTCGATCAGCCCACTGCTGCCTGTGTAGCCGATAGAGAACGAACTGGGATTTTCCGCCTGTACACCCAAATCTACGGCCAATGCATCAGGGAACGACGTGGTGCTGAAGGGAATCGGTACACTGGCAATAGCTTCGGACACAAGTGACTGAATCAGGCTGGGATCAGTACCGGCCTGCAATGCCGCAAGCCTTGCAGATTCACCCGCTACTAGCGCATTCTGCAATGCCGCCTGACGTGCTACCTGATTTGCACCTTCCTCAATGGTCGAATTTAATGATCCACCATAGCGGAAGTTATCCCCTGTAGGCGCACTACCTGCACCGCCCCAGCGAACACCCAGATCGCGCGAGAAGTCCGTAGACACATTGACTATACGCGCCTCGATTAATACCTGGCGTACAGCAATATCCAGCCGCGCCAGCAGCGCGCGAACTTCCTGCAATTTTTCTTCAATATCTCTGACAATAATGATGTTGGTACGCTCATCGACTGTTGCCGTGCCACGCGCTGAAAGAATACCTTCAGCAGGAACAGCAGCAGCTGGTGCGCCACCACCTGCTTCGCCACCCGCCGCAGGAACTGCAGCGGCTGCGCCTGCACCACCTGTGGGGCCAGTAAGTAGCGCCACAATATCGTTGGCGTTGGCGTAGTTAATCTGCATGAATTCTGTGTAGAGCGGCGCCAAAGCCTGGGCTTGCTGAACCGCCTGTAACTCAGCAGCTTCTTGCTCGGCTATCTCTGTAGCAGGTGCCACGTACAACACATTACCTTCAAGACGACTGCCAAGATTTTGCGTGCGTAGCACCATTTCCAACGCCTGATCCCACGGCACGTTATCCATCTGAATCGTTATACTGCCGCTGACATTGTCTCCGGCAACCAGACTGAAATCATAATAGTCAGCAAGAATCTGTAATACAGAGCGAATCGGTATGTCCTGAAAAGACAAACCAGTTATTTCGCCAGTATAGGCTGCAGTCGGATCACTGCCAGTTACATCAATCGGTGGGGGTCGAACGCTGACGGTATATTGACTACCACTTTGGAATGCCACGTACTCATAGGTGTCCATCACATCTATTACAATGGTCGCTCGGCCAGACTGGCCTAGCACGTCAACTGTTGAAACTACAGTGGCAAAATCGCTTACATCCAGACGTCGATTAAGATAATCAGGCACGGTTGTATTGTTAAACGCAACATACACGCGACTGCCGACTTGCTCGATGCTCCCCAGTACTTCATCGCTGGACAGATCGATAACTACAAGACCCTCGTCTTCTCCGCCCCGACGGAAGTTCACATCGGTAATAGAATTCTCAGTGTCGGATGCAACGCCTGTAAAAGTCTGGTCGGCAACTGCCACGCCGCCACCCTGGGCAGTATCATTACCCACCTGGACTATCAGCATATTGCCGGTTATTTCAGTCTCGTAGTTGACCAGGTCGCTGAGGTTGACCACCAGCCGGGTACGGCTGCCATCGTCCAGAACCATTACACTCTGGGCGTTATTTGAATCGATATTAAAACGCTGCCGGGAAAGGCCGCTGGCCACACCTGACAAGTCGAGGGAGATGCGCGCAGGGTTGTCCAGCACAAAACTGGATGGCTCAGGAGGCGTGCTGTCGAAAGACAGCTGGATCTCGATGCTGTCACCGGGCAAGTTGGCAAACCCAATGCTGTCCAGGGTAACTGGCTGTTGCGCCAGCGTCAGTTGCGCGCTTCCAGCCACGACCATTAATGCAAGCACCCTGATCCAGTTTCCGACTGGCCAGCCTCGCATGTATTGATTCGCCTTTCTGCTGTATGTGTACATAATTCTTAACCTCAGCTCAGCTGCTTATTGCAGTGTGAGTATTTGCGGTCGTTCTATCCAGCCGCCGCTTCCACTAGGTACTATTTCTGTCAGGTTGATTTGAGTATCGGATATGGCCACTATGCGCCCGAAGTTTCTGCCCAGGTAATTACCCACGCGAACTCGATGCATGATGCCAATTTGATCTTCGATGATTGCTTCGTAATTGCCCGAACGGGTAACCCATCCCACCATGGTTAGCTCACTCAATGGCTGCTCTTCGAGCGCCTCGCGTTCGCGCTCAAAGTCGGGTACTACGTTCTGATCCAGCGGCGAACCATCTGATGCGATAACCGCTACGGGAACATCGAAAGGGCTTCGCAGCGAAGCTGCACTGTAGATAAAACCCTGGTATGGGATGAATTCAGGCACAGGCTCAACCTCCGCTCCCGGCCGGGCTTTAACTTCCTGAACGAAGGCCTCGAGGTCAGCGAAATTCTCCATGCGATTACATGCCCCCAGCACCAGGCTGGTAGCCAGCAATATCAAAATGCGTTGTGCAAGCCTGGTACTCACCTAGAAATCACCCGCTGCTTCGTCTTCAGTTCGATAACGATAAGTGCGCGCAGTTATATTCATGTTGAGGAGGTTGTCCTCGCGCGAACGAATATTAAAATCATGCAATGTGACGATGCGATCTAAACTGGCCACGCCACTGACAAAGGTACCGAAGTCGTGGTAATCACCTACAGCATCGATATCAATCGGCAGCTCAATGTAAAATTCCTGAAACTGCTCCGATTCCGGGGCAATGTTGGAAAACTGCAAGCCGCTGCCTTCACCAGTTTCAGTGATATCGTCGACCAGACCCGGAACCTCTGTCTCGGATGGCAGTTGCAACAGGAGCTCTTCGAAAGATTCTTCCATCTCTACTGTCTGGGCGCGGTATTCCTCAAGGTTTGCAGCAAGGAATGCTTTTTGCTCAAACTCCGCTCGCAGATTTATTTCTTCACCTGCCACACCATCGAGTTCGGATTGCAAATTTTGTATATGCAGGAAGTAACCGGCCACGCCACAAGCGACAAAAACTATAAATACGAGCAATACCTTAACAGGACCCGGCCAAACGCCGATCGTGTCGAGGTCCTGCAGATCAGTCCAGTCAAAATTCTTCAGCTCATTGGTTACGTCAGTAAAATAGGACATCGTTTACACCTCGTCTTGCGACGTTGGCAGTTCAAGGGTAAGACTCAGCGAGAAGGCAAATGCATCCGCCATGGGATTATCTGGCAGTTCTGTCGCTGAAATATTGTCCAGATCCGGATCGAGAAACCAATCCGACTCGTCCAGTTGACGCATAAGAGTTGTAATACGGGCGTAAGATTCAGCCACACCTTCGATGGCAATTGTGTCGCCAGTGCGCACCAGACTATTGTAATAAACACCATCTGGTAACGTCTTCACCAGCTCATCAAAGATGCGCACAATTATCGAGCGTGTGCCCTGCAAATCGGTAATGACATTGATGCGAGCCTGAATATCATTCTTCTGCTGACGCAGTTGAGTTATTTCCGCCACCTGCTCATCAAGCACCGCAATCTCGGCGCGCATAAACTGGTTGCGTGCCACCTGACTGTCAATCTCGCCGTTGAAATAGCGATCCACCAAAAACACCAGACCACCAGCAATAATGATAAAACCAACCAGTATGCTGATGAATTCCCGCTTGCGCTCCTCGCGCATGCGTTCGCGCCAGGGCAGTAGATTTATCTGAGCCATTAGTATCCACCTCGCATGGCCAATCCGCAGGCGATCAGGAGTGACGGTGCATCGTTCTTCAGCAATGTCTTGTTAACCTTTGGTCCGATTACCAGGTCCGCGAATGGATTGGCAATCCGGGTTTGCGTCGACAGTGTGTCCTGTACCAGATCTGCCAGCCCATCAATCGAGGCAACGCCTCCGGCCAGGAGAATATGATCCACTTCGTTGTAGGTACTGGACGAGAAGAAATACTGCAGGGTTTGGCTGATCTGCTGAACGACCTGATCCCGATAAGGGGCCAGGATTTCTTTCTCGTATTCATCCGGCAGACCGCCCAGTTTCATGGCATTTTCTGCTTCTGCGGCGCTGAGTCCGAAGCGGCGCTGGACTTCTTCCGACAACTGCGCACCGCCAAAGGCCTGCTCGCGCGTGTAGATAGTTTTACCATTAAGGATCACGTTCAAAGTTGTCAGCATTGAGCCCAGATCAATAATAGCGACTGTATGGTCGTCTTCGGTGCCAATCTGCTCCGCCAGTAATTGATAGACTCTTTCTATGGCGTAGGCTTCGATATCGACCACAGTCGCCGTCAGACCACCGAGTTCCAGAGCTGCCACTCGTGCATCGACATTTTCACGCCGGCAAGCTGCCAGCAATACTTCTACCATGTCGCTGGAGCGATCAGACAATCGCTGCCTTTCAAAATCTATTGCTACTTCTTCCAGCGGATACGGAATATATTGATCCGCCTCCACGACGATCTGGTTTTCCATTTCGGCGTCAGACAAAGACGCATTCATCTCGATCTTCTTGGTAATCACTGCCGAACCAGCAACCGCCACAGCTGCATCTTTCTGGGAAGGCTTGAGAATACTGACAGCCTGGGCGATTACTTCACCGACTGCATCAATATCACTGATGTTCTTCTCAACCATGGCATTGGCTGGCAGCGGACGAATCACGTAATTGTCGACACGCAGGTTCTTGCCCGCCGGGCTGAGCTGCAGAATCTTGATAGAGGTAGAACTGATATCCACCCCAAGCGAAGTGCGCTTGCGGCCACCCAGTCCTAATCCTCCCAATTTGCTCAATATTTCCAGCACTGCCTGAATCCTGTGTCCTGTATCTAAAAAGTCGCTTTCGCGGCCGGTTGTGAATCCTGCCCAATCAAGAGAGGGCAGCACCCATGCATTAGCCTCTTCGCGCCTGCCCTTGAGATAATATCAATAATAACAGCAAGTTAGCGAGGCTTTGCAAAAATTTTATTCTTCCAGCTTTGGATATCGGCCAAGAGAAACTTTATTATAGTTTTCAATTAATTATCAGACTTTCAGAATAAACAACTTTACCATCCCATCATGAATGATACAGCCCTGCAATTCTTTGAATCAGATCACGTTTGCAATGCTGGCCAATTTGCCCAATCCCGCGCAAATTCTGACTTGTAGCGCTTTACGTCATATATTCAGCCAATATTGGCGACGGGAGAGGCAGTTTGAAAAAAAAAATACGTCAGGCACAAGACAGTAAATGCCAAAAGTGTGAAAAAGCCCAAGAAATACAGCATATTATTAATCCAGAGATGTATACTTAATAGCTCACTTTGATTCCCTTGATGAGATGGTGCGACCCGGAGCGAAACTGCCTCCAGGTCAGAACCGCGACACGATACTGCAGACTGGCGTGGAAACCCGAACCAAAAACATTCTTGGATGGGCGCTCAAACTGGCGCTACTCAGCGCAACTGGCCCGGTAATGGTAGCCAGCGCGGCCTATTTGTACCTTGCCCCCCTGCTGCCCGCGGCAGAAACCTATCGGGATGTGCAGCTGGAAACACCTCTGCGTATCTATACCGCCGACAATCGCCTGATCGATGAAATCGGTAATCGTCGCAACCCCATAACGATCGATGAAATTCCCCCGGTGGTGCGCAATGCCATCATTGCCAGCGAAGATCCCCGTTTTTACAGCCACCCTGGTGTTGACTTGCAAGGCCTGCTGCGCGGTTTCTACGGATTTATTCGTGGTGTCAATCTCGGTGGTGGCAGCACGATTACCATGCAGCTTGCCAACAATATCTCATTCGAGGATGACAATGTTTACCTGCGCAAGTTCAAGGAAATACCTTTTGCGCTTCAAATCCAGCAGGAACTGACCAAGGAAGAAATACTGGAGTTGTACCTTAACCTGATTTATTTCGGTGCTGGTGCTGAAGGCATTGGTGCAGCCGCGTTTGTCTACTATGGCAAACAGGCCAGCGAACTGACTTTGGCCGAAGCCGCAATGATGACATCGGTCCTGCCCTGCCCGTCTCCCTGCAACCCGCTCAGTAACCCGGAAAGAGCGACCGAGCGGCGCAATGTAGTGCTGGAAAAGATGTTTGATGAAGGCATGATTACGCGGGACGAGCTCAATACAGCACTCAACGCACCGGTGACTGCTCGTCGGCATGCCCGCAATATCGAGGTCTCAGCTCCTTACGTTGCCGAAATGGTGCGCCAGCAATTGTATGAGGAATACGGCGAGGCCACATACTCCAGCGGATTCGAAGTAGTCACGTCTATTGATAGTGAGAAACAACTGGCCGCAAACAAGGCATTAATAGACGGGCTTGAAGTCTATTATGACAAACGCCACGGCTACCGCGGCCCTGCTGCCAACTTCCCGCCCGATGATGAAGACCCGCGCCCGGGCTGGTTGGAACAGCTCGACCCTGTTCCCACATACGGCAATCAGCAACCTGCAATTGTCACTGGTGTTGGTAGCAATAGCTTTACCGCCATATTGAAAACAGGCCAGGAGATCACTGTGCCCTGGGATGGCATTGCGTGGGCCCGCACTTTTGTTAATCGCAACAATGCCTGGCCCCCACCGCAGGTGGCGGCGGATGTCGTTACTCTGGGTGACCTGATTCGAGTAAAGTCTACTGGCGATACCTGGGAACTGGGACAGGTACCGGAAATTCAGGGCGCCCTGATTTCAGTCTCGCCAGATGACGGTGCAGTAATGGCTCTGGTAGGCGGGTATGATTTCCGTCGAAGCCAGGTTAATCGTGTGCTTACCCCGCGCCCTCCAGGTTCGAACTTCAAGCCATTCGTTTACGGTGCCGCCCTGGAACACGGCTATTCCCCTGCCAGCACTATTAATGATGCGCCTATCACCCGCGGTGAATATCGCCCCAATAATTATGAGAATAATTTCCTCGGCCCCATCACTCTGCGCTATGCCTTGCAACAGTCGCGCAATGTTCCGACTGTGCGCCTTTACGATCAGTTAGGTTCAGACAAGGTGCTCGATTTCGCTGCCAAATTTGGTTTTCCCACAGAAAGCTTTCCACGTAACGACCTGACTATCGCCCTGGGCAGCCGCGATGTGCAGCCTTTGGACATGGTGACTGCCTACGCCACAATCGCCAATGGTGGATACAAAGTCGAACCATGGTTTATCAGTGAAATACGGAACCTTGCAGATGGCGTTATTTACCGCGCCAACCCCTCCAGAGTCTGCGAGGCAGGAAGCTGTAATCCGGCATCAGACGAAACCGCCGATATCGCCTTACCAGCCCCTCGCGTTATCGATGCCCGATTGGCATTCATCATGAATTCGATGCTGCGCTCGGTGGTTACCGATGGCAGTGGCGTGCGTGTACAGAGAGAATTGCAGCGCGGGGATTTGATGGGGAAAACCGGCACTACGAACGGGCCGCAGGAGTTATGGTTCTCGGGATTCAACAGGGATATCGCCACGACCGTATTCATTGGTCTGGACCAACCGGAACCACTGGGCGAAAGAGAACAGGGGGCAACTGTTGCGGTACCAATCTGGATCGATTATATGCGAGAGGCTTTGCGCAACATGCCGGAAAACACTATGCGCAGACCAGACGGCATCGTCGACAGATTGATTGATATAAGCACGGGTGCACTGGCAACACCGGGTGACCCGAATACCATGTTCGAATACTTCAGAATAGAAAACGATCCAGCAGAAGATCAGGAACAGATTCAGGGTCTGGATCCGGAATCTGAAGAATCGGATGTGCTTTCAACCGAGACGATATTTTAGCAATACCCTCTCATTTACCTGCACGCAGGCAGGGTCAACCCGGCACTATGCGAGCCGGGTAAATGGCAAAAATGTATTAAGGAAGAAGGTTCAGCGCACGCATTGCTCAGCGTGCGCAGGCGATTAAACGCGACGGTTGCCGAAACGCTTCTTGAATCGATCGACACGACCACCACTGTCCAGAATCTTCTGTTTGCCCGTGTAGAACGGGTGACATTCGGAACAGACATCAATCAGGATGTCTTTGCCAAGGGTCGATTTGGTTTCGATCACATTCCCGCAACTACAGGTTGCCTTGATGGGGCCGTAGCTTGGATGGATATCAGCTTTCATGTGTATTCCTCTCTTCGATGTCGCCACAGCATCTTTGTGCTGCACCACATCTGCTTCAGTTCGGCAGTTCCAGCCCGGTAATTCCTGCCCCAGACCACTGCCGCTCACTATCAGGGGAGCGCATTCTAGCAGAGAACGTCGTAGACGCAAGCCTTCACGGGGTGTCTGGCAGCGGCTCTGATCGAATTCCACCCCTTGAACAGAGCGAAAGCCGTAACCTGCGTGAATTTAACCCTGGATGTTCTCGATCAGTTCATTCTGAACCAGACTGGCGAATCCGGTCGTGATTGGCCCGCACCTCTTCCATGATGCGCTGGAATAATTCCCTGATAAGCGCAGGATTGAGCCCATTTTGCTGGCAATGGGTTTCCAGCTCTGCCAGCTTTCTGGCCTCCCTGTCAGCGTCGAGCGACTGCAGACTGAGAGAAGCCTTCAATTTACCCACTTCGCGAGTCAGCTCAAATCGTCGGGCCAGGCTGGCCAGCAGTTCACTATCAACCGCGTCAATCTGTTCGCGAATTTGTTGCAGTTCTGCGGGGATCGAATCCTTTGTCATAATTATCCCTGATTCGTCATTCTCTATTGGTTTACCGACCCTGATACCAGCGCCACAAGGTTCAGCAGTATAAACCATCAAAGCCTGAAACAGCCATTTGCCCACCTGCAGGCTGGCGCATCATACAATATTCCATATCGCGATCCTCAGGCGCAATGCATTGGCAACCAATACAGCTTCGAGTTGTTAAGCCGTGGCATTGAATTTACTATGCGGCGATGCTGTTGTATCGCCCGCACCAAATTTCCCTCTCATGAACTCACGTAGCAATTCCGAGAGTAACGCAACTATTCTGCAGGTAGCGGTGCCGTCCCCGCTGCGTCGAACTTTTGACTATCTGCAACCAAAAGTAGCTGGCGGGGCGCAAGTGGAGCCGGGGCTGCGTGTAGCTGTGCCATTTGGCAAACGCAGGCTGGTAGGCATCATCACCGCGGTGAAGAACCAGAGTGATGTGGCCACTTCTCGTCTCAAGCCAGTATACGAATATCTTGATATGCAACCGCTGTTTCCAGCCACACTATTCAAAACCCTGCACTGGTGCGCCCAGTATTACCACCACCCAATTGGTGAGGTCTTTGCCACTGCGCTGCCCGCTCGCTTGCGCATGGGTGGCAGCCTGCATGAGGTAGAAACACACTGGAGCACGGAAAAAATCAGTGCAGAAGAACAATCCGGACTACGCCGTGCACGACGACAATTTGCTTTATATGAATTCATTAACGCAGACGGGCCCGTCACTGCGACGCAATGTAGAGATGCCGGATACAGCACTGCGCTAATAAAAGAACTGGAAACAAAAAAATTCATCCGCTCGAAAAATTGCGAGGAGCCTGCGCTAACGCCATTTCAGCCTGCGAATCCAGACAACTTCCAGGGTCTGCCACTCAATGCAGAACAGCGCTCTGCTGTGGAGACGATCAAAGGCAAGCTGGGCGAGTTTGCCTGCTCATTACTGGATGGAGTCACTGGTTCGGGCAAGACTGAAGTTTATATGCAGTTAATGCGTGAAGTGCTGGGCCAGGGCAGACAATGTTTGATCCTCGTGCCCGAAATCGGACTCACTCCACAAACAGTCGAGCGCTTTAAATCACGTTTTGAGGTTCCCCTGGCAGTGCTTCATAGCGGATTGACCGAGGCAGCGCGCATGGACGCATGGCGCGCAGCAGCCTTTGGCACAGCGGGAATTGTAATCGGCACTCGTTCAGCGGTGTTCACCCCGCTGCATAATCCAGGATTGATCATAGTCGACGAAGAACACGATAGCTCTTTCAAACAACAGGAAGGGCTGCGCTACTCGGCGCGGGATCTGGCCATTTATCGTGCACAGCAGGAAAACATTAATGTCGTTCTGGGGTCAGCAACACCGAGTCTGGAATCATTGCGCAATGCCAGGGCCAAACGCTTTGCCCATCTACGCCTTATGCAACCGGCCGGAACCGCAGTGCCATCACCGCGTGAAGTTATCGATATTGACAATTCAGCGGCAAACAGCGGTTTTACCGATTTGTTGTTACATAAAATCAGCAAGCATCTCGATGCAGGCAACCAGGTGCTTGTTTTTATCAACCGGCGTGGCTATGCCCCCGTATTGTCATGCCAGGACTGTGGCTGGATCAGCGAATGTGAACAATGTATTGCACAGATGACTGTACATTCCATGCCGGCGGGCTTGCGTTGTCATCACTGCGGACGCTCCCGGTCCCTGCCACGACATTGCCCGGCATGTAGTTCATCTCATCTGCAGACACTGGGACTCGGCACACAAAAGGTGGAGAAATTTTTAGCCGCGCGATTTGGCAACACACCGGTTGTTCGCATCGACCGCGATTCAACACGCCGTCGCAATAGCCTGCAGCAACTACTGGAACAAGTACATGCGGGCGAGCCATGTATATTGCTGGGTACGCAAATGCTGGCGAAGGGGCATCACTTTCCCCAGGTAACACTGGTTGCAATCGTCAATGCTGACTCCGGTTTATTCAGTGCAGATTTTCGCGGTCAGGAGGTCATGAGCCAGACCATCGTGCAGGTCGCGGGCCGTGCCGGCCGTGCTGAACGCCCTGGCGAAGTCGTCATTCAGTCTCAGCACAGCGCGCACCCTCATGTGCAAGCATTGGTAACCGGCAGCTATGCTGATATAGCAGAACAATTACTGGATGAGCGCGCCGCTGCCAATATGCCGCCATTTAGTTACCTTTGTCTTATCCGGAGTGAGGCCAGAAGCATGGCGGAAGCGCTGGGTTTTCTTGAAAAAGTGGCGGCTGAGGCCAAGCAGATTCAGCCGTTGGCCAGTAAAGTGGAATTGTTGGGACCGATGCCCTCACCCATGGAAAAACGCGGGGGTCGTTACCGTGGTCAACTCCTGATCAAGGCTGGCAATCGCAATGAGTTACAGCAATTATTGGGACCACTGAGTATGGCAATTGAAGCCATGAAGCAACCTGCGATGCTGCGCTGGCACCTGGACGTCGACCCGCTGGATCTCATTTAATGGGCCAATTCCCGGCTAAATACACTTCAGCTTGGCGCGCGACTACCGATAATTGGGGGTGTTCGAAGAAGGTGTATAAATACATTGAAAAACAGTGGCTTAGACTGAAAGATACGGCATGACTCAAGATTTCGCAAAAATTCGGCCCGAGCCTCTGCTCGAGCGCAAGCCCGCTGAGGCGCCGCCCGCCTGGTCTCTCATGATCACTGGCATGCTGGTAGGTGCTGTTATTGGCGTATTTGCCTGCTTTTTATTCTATCTCTCGGGCAACGTTCCGCCACTGGGTAATCAACCCGCACCGGCAACGCAGATCGCGGGCGTCAGCAGCCAACCTGTGCCCACTCTGGAAGAACCGGAAGACGATACGCTGGAACTGGAGTTCTACACGGCCCTGCCCAACTATGAAGTGGATGTTGATGCGACACCGGTAGAAATTACCGAAGAACAGGCGCTGGCGTCCGGTGAAATCGAGGACTACACGCTGGCGACCGCCTATGTTTTGCAAACAGGTGCATTCCAGCAACGCGAGCTGGCGGATGCCGAAATGCAACGCCAGCAATTACTCGGCCTGGAGGTGCGAGTCTTGCGCCAGGACATACTGGGCAGGACCCTGTTTCTCGTGCAGTCCGGCCCCTATGAAACCGCAGTCAGGCTGGGCGAAGCAGAACGGCTGCTGCGCACGAACAATATCCCCAGCATTCGCATGAGCACCCAGTAGGCCCTCTGCCCAGACCCATCTATCCAGCCTCATCGATAAAACACCCTCGCCACATCTACGTTTGCGCCTTGAATTCAGGTAGCCTCGCCCCCACACTCCTAGTGCTATGCTAGGGGACTCCCTGAATTATTCAGAGAGCCCCAAAATTGACGCCAATCCCCCACGCAGGAGAGTAGTAGTGGAGCAATATAGAGGCACAACCATCGTCTCGGTACGCCGGGGCAACAAGGTTGTTATCGGGGGGGACGGCCAGGTTTCCCAGGGCAATACTGTGATGAAAGGCAATGCCCGCAAAGTCCGGAGACTTTATAAAGATCAGGTACTCGCCGGTTTTGCCGGAGGCACGGCCGATGCATTTACCCTGTTCGAACGCTTCGAAGAGCAACTGGAAAAACATCAGGGCAAACTTGTTCGCTCCGCAGTTGAACTGGCAAAACTCTGGCGTACGGAACGCTCCCTGCGCCGCCTGGAAGCATTACTGGTTGTCGCAGACGCGGAATCTTCTCTTGTAATCTCTGGCAATGGCGATGTCATAGAACCGGAAGACTCGATTATGGCAATCGGTTCTGGCGGGCCATTTGCACTCTCCGCTGCGCGCGCATTGCTGCACAACACCGAACTTGATGCACGGGATATTGTCGAGAAGAGTCTCGGCATCGCCGGGGATATCTGCGTTTACACCAACCACAATCAAACCATTGAAGAGCTGGATTACTCCTGATTCAGTCACAGGATTCATCTATGTCGATTATGACACCGCGCGAGATCACTTCTGAACTCGATAAGCATATTGTTGGCCAGGATGCTGCCAAACGAGCAGTAGCCATCGCGCTGCGTAACCGTTGGCGGCGCATGCAACTTGACGAAAACCTGCGCAGCGAAATTACTCCGAAAAATATTCTTATGATTGGCCCCACGGGTGTGGGCAAAACCGAGATTGCCAGACGCCTGGCAAAACTGGCTGGCGCGCCTTTCATCAAAATTGAGGCCACCAAGTTCACCGAAGTGGGCTATGTGGGCCGGGATGTGGAATCAATCATTCGTGATCTGGTGGATGTGGCCGTAAAGATGCTGCGCGAAAAAAAGATCCAGAAAGTGCAACACCTAGCTGAAGATCGTGCCGAAGATCGCATTCTCGACGCCCTGCTGCCGCAAGCGCGTAGCGAAACCGAGACGCAAAATACCGAGGAAAGCACCCAATCTACAGCGCGACAAATGTTTCGAAAGAAACTGCGCCAGGGTGAACTCGATGACAAGGAGATCGAAATAAAGGTGGCCGAAACGCCGGCAGGCGTGGAGATTATGGCGCCGCCGGGCCTGGAAGATATGACCAGCCAGCTCAAAAGCATGTTTTCCAACATGAACAGCGGTCGCAAGAAGTCTCGCCGCCTGACTGTCAAGGCTGCACTCAAAGTTGTGAAAGACGAAGAAGCAGCGAAACTTGTTAACGAGGAAGAAATCAAGAATCGTGCGGTAGAAGCCACAGAACAAACCGGTATCGTCTTTCTCGATGAGATAGACAAAGTGACTAACCGTAATGACCAAATGGGGGCAGGTGTCTCACGCGAGGGAGTACAAAGAGACTTACTACCACTTATTGAGGGCTCTACGGTTTCGACCAAGTATGGCAGCATCAAGACTGACCATATCCTGTTTATAGCATCAGGTGCATTTCATCTGTCGAAGCCCTCTGACCTGATTCCGGAACTCCAGGGTCGCCTGCCTATTCGCGTCGAACTCAATGCGCTGACCGCAGAAGACTTCGAACGTATATTGGAAGAGCCCGACGCCTCCCTCACTGAACAATACCAGGCATTGCTGGCAACAGAAAATCTCCAGATCGAATTCAGCAAGGACGGCATTGCACGCATAGCAGAAATGGCCTGGCAGGTGAACGAGCAGACTGAAAATATCGGCGCACGGCGTCTACATACTGTCATGGAAAGACTGCTGGAAGAGGTATCATTTTCTGCCTCTGACCTGGCAGTGGGGGAAGAAAATAAACTCGTCATTGACAGTGACTACGTTGAGAAGCAATTGGGCGACCTGGCGCGCGACGAAGATCTCAGTCGCTACATACTATAGCCATTCATATGACGGATCATGTCCCTACTGCCATCAACCTGCACCGCAAATCGGCGGTGCTGGAATTGCAATATGCCGATGGCAGCATCTTCAAGCTCAGCGCAGAATTCCTGCGCGTACATTCGCCTTCTGCGGAAGTGCGTGGCCATGGCAAGGGACAGGAAGTCTTGCAGGTGGGCAAGCGTCGAGTGCAAATTACTGGCATTGAGCAAACCGGCAACTATGCCCTCAAACTGAATTTTGATGACGGACATACCTCCGGTATCTACAGCTGGAACTACTTGTATGAACTGGGCACTCAATCTGAAGCACTATGGGATGCCTATCTGGAGAAGCTGGCTGCTGCCAATGCCAGCCGCGACGCGTTGCCACCAGACACGCAAGTGATTAACATTGGCGGTCTGTCTGACAAACCATCCAACTCAAATGACTGATCCTACAGATTCCGGCGAATCCACCACGCACTTCGGTTACGAAGAAGTTCCAGTGGCGGAAAAACAAGGCCGGGTTGCTGATGTATTTCGCTCGGTAGCCGGCAAGTACGATGTCATGAATGACATAATGTCGCTCGGCACTCATCGCATAGTGAAACGCTTTGCGGTACAACTCAGCGCTCTGCGCCCGGGTCATAAGGTCCTCGATCTTGCGGGCGGCACAGGCGACTTTAGTGTGCAGTTTTCCCGCGTCGTAGGCCCGGAAGGTCAGGTCGTATTGGCAGATATCAACGAAGCGATGCTGCAAGTTGGTCGCGACCGCCTGATAGACAAGGGGCTGCAGCATATTGATATAGCCCAGGTAAATGCGGAATGCCTACCATTTGCTGACAACAGTTTTGATTGTGTATGCATCGCGTACGGACTACGGAATGTAACCGATAAAAATGCCGCGCTGGCATCCATGCAGCGTGTGTTAAAGCCTGGCGGGCGGGTAGTGATACTTGAGTTTTCCAAAGCGACAAACCGTGTGATTGGCCGTGCCTATGAAAGTTATTCAGCACTCTGGCCAATAGCAGGAAAGCTCGTGGCGGGCGACAGTGACAGTTATAGGTATCTGGTTGAATCCATTCAAATGCACCCTGACCAGGACACATTGATTGAGATGATGCAAACGGCCGGATTCAGTAGCGCCCGCTACCACAATGTAATGGGAGGCATCTGCGCCATACACATTGGGTTCAAACCTGTACAATAAGTCCTATGGTAATCTCACTTCTGCAGTCGGCCATGCTGGCGCCGTTTGAAAATCTGATCAATATTTGCATAGTGCGTGATGACTATCTCACGCGCCAGGTCGCACGTTTTGAAGGGAAACGACTGCAAATTACTGGACATCGACCTGCCGTCAGTCTCACCGTAACTTTTTATCCTGACAGTATCAGCCTTTCTCCATTGCCCGCTGAAAAGCAAGGCGGCAAGGCAGATGCCTGCGTGGAAGGTAATTGTGAAGACTTGTTGGGATTGCTTGTAAAAAGCAAGGAAAGCAGACCACTGGCGAACCCGTCAATCAGCATCAGTGGTGATGTCATGCTCGTGCAGGACATCTATCAGTGCGCACAGAATCTCGATATTCAATGGGAAGATTACCTGACACCCGTATTAGGTGATGTTCTTAGCCAGACGCTTGCGAATACCTTCAAGCACGGCAAGGCGTGGGCAGAAGACAGCGGCAAGCGCGCAAAACACAACATCCACAATTATCTTACTGAGGAGTCTGGTGCGCTGGTTGCGCATCAGGAACTGAAACCTTTCCTGGATCGGCTTGACGCACTGCGCCTGCGGATTGACCGACTACAGGCCAGAACAAACCATCTACGCACTACAACAGAAAGCTAAACTGCTGTAATTGCTATAATTTTTGTCTTATCAAGCAGCTCCATTTCTTGTTCACGTGGCGCCGAGGTGCTATCTTTGCATGCCCGCGACAGGTAGCGAGTTGTAACCACGGTGTCTCACATCCCTCGATTGAACAAAGTAATCAATGTCATTGCTCGCTATCGGCTTGACGATTACTTGAAAGGACAGCCTTCAGCACCTTGGGTGCGCCTGCTGCTCATACCGCACAGGCTGTTTTTCTGGTTTGGCAGCAAACCCAAGGGCAACAAATCGGTGCGCCTGCGCATGGCTCTGGAAGAACTGGGGCCTATCTACATCAAGTTTGGCCAGCTCTTATCTACCCGCCGCGACTTTCTCGACGCAGAACTCGCCGATGAGTTGCAGTCCCTGCAGGATAATGTGCCACCGTTCACCACGCCGAGCATCGAGTCAATCGTGGAGCAGTCCCTCGAGATGCCAGTCAGTGAAGTATTCTCCCAACTCGATTCCCAGCCACTGGCTTCAGCGTCGGTCGCGCAGGTCCACAAAGCCACACTCATTAATGGCGACGAAGTCGTCATAAAGGTAATAAGACCAGGCATTGAAGAGACGATAAATGACGACCTGAAACTACTGAAATGGCTGGCACAATTACTGGAGAACTATAGCGATATAGGTCGACGACTGCGCCCTATCGAAGTCGTTAACGATTACGAAACTATCATTGTCGACGAATTAAACCTGCAGGCTGAGGGTGCCAATACGGCACAACTACGAAAAAACTTCGAAAATTCATCCAGTCTCTATGTGCCTAAAATCTACTGGGATTATTCACGCCGCAATATGCTGGTTATGGAGAGAATCCACGGCATTCCAGTTACGCGCATTGAAGAATTACAGGCCAATAACATCAATCTGCAGAATCTGGCAGAAACCGGTGTGCAAATATTTTTCACTCAGGTTTTCGAACACAATTTTTTTCACGCAGACATGCATCCCGGCAATATTTTCGTGGCCCGGGACAAGACCAACCAACCACAATATATCGCGATTGATTGCGCCATTATGGGATCTCTTTCTCATGACGATCAGGAGTACCTTGCACGCAACCTGCTGGCGATCTTTAAACGGGACTACCGCAAGGTCGCCGAGTTGCACATTGCCTGCGGCTGGGTACCGGCACATACGAAAGTACACGAATTTGAATCAGCCATGCGTACAGTGTGCGAGCCGATCTTTGAAAAGCCATTAAAGGAAATTTCTTTTGGCCATTTGCTGGTGCAATTGTTTCGCACTGCCGGACGCTTCGATATGGAAGTACAACCTTCCCTGGTGTTGTTGCAGAAAACCCTGCTAAACATAGAAGGCCTCGGCCGCCAGCTTTATCCGGATCTGGACTTGTGGGAAACAGCCTTGCCTTATCTGGAAAACTGGAACAGGAAACGCCTTAATCCCTTCACTTTGATATCACGAGTGCAGGAAAATATTCCAGACTGGATTGACCAGTTGCCTGAATTGCCCCAGCTTGTAATCAATGCCATTGCGCGCAGCGAGGAAGTGGAGCAACTCAATCAGCAACTCGCACAGCTGCGCGAAGAAGAGGCTGCACGCGATCGCGCCAGACTGAAACGCAATCGCCTGGGAGGCATCATGCTGCTGGGGCTGGCAATCTTGTCACTGTACCCGCCGGTTTCCGAACTGATTAGCGCAATGCCAGTAACCACGCTGGCTGTGGCGGCGGGCGGCGTGTACCTTTTGTGTTTTAGGCGGTGAAGTAGCATACTAGGACAATGTCTTCTTATCTTGATCAAATCAACTGGAATGAGTCTGGCCTGGTACCAGTTATCGCGCAGGATGCGAGTACTAAACGTGTGCTCAATCACGCCTGGGCAAACAAGGAAGCAGTGCGCCTGGCAGTGGAAGAACAACGCGCTGTTTACTGGTCTCGCTCGCGGCAGAAACTCTGGCGCAAGGGTGAACAATCAGGCAATGTGCAAAAACTGGTTGAAGTCTATATGGACTGCGATAACGATACCCTGTGCTATGTCGTTGAACAGGTCGGTGGCATTGCATGCCATACTGGTCGGGAGAGTTGTTTCTATTTCAAACTTGAAGATGGCAATTGGCAAGAGATTGATCCGGTTATCAAGGACCCGGCAGACATGTATCAAAGTGCGTGAAAGCGCAAACTGGCGGCGTAATTAAGTAAAGTAGAAACCATGAACGACGTATTACAACAACTTGCTGCGATCATTGAGCAGCGCAAGTCGGCCACGTCTGATGAGTCCTACGTGGCCAGCCTGCATGAAAAAGGCCTGAACAAGATACTGGAGAAAGTTGGCGAAGAGGCGGTGGAAACCATCCTGGCTGCCAAAGAGTTCGCCAATAACGATGAAGGCAAAAAGGCTGATCTGATCAATGAGACAGCCGATCTGTGGTTTCACACACTGGTCATGCTGAGCCATCTCAACCTCGGGCCCAATGAGGTGTTGGAGGAACTGGAGAAACGCTTTAACATATCCGGCCTTGCAGAAAAGGCTGCGAGACCAAACTAGACATTGATAGCGTTGCATGGCTATTGTTATTGGAGGTATAGAATGGGTATTGGTGGAATTTCAATTTGGCAGCTTCTGATTATCCTGTTGATAGTCGTGATGCTGTTCGGAACCAAAAAATTACGCAGCCTGGGGTCGGACCTCGGTGGCGCCCTAAAAGGATTCAAAAGTGCCATGAAAGAAGATGAGGAATCAGAGACGAAAAGTGAAACTGATACCAAGACCGATTCTGAAGGCGAAACCATAGATGCTACTGCCGAAAAAGTAGAGAACAAGTAATTCTCTGCCAATTCCTTTCTCTGGCGCATGGTAGTCAGCCCTGCGCCTGCTGGTGGTCAAACGACTCCAAATGTTTAATATTCACTCAACCGAACTGCTGGTAATCTGTATTGTTGCCCTGATCGTGATCGGGCCCGAAAAGCTGCCGGCTGCCATCAAGACCGCCAGCCTGTGGATAGGCAGGTTCCGTCGCAGCTTCTACAAAGTGAAAGCCGAGATAGAGCGCGAACTGAACACCGACGAAATCCGCCGCCAGTTGCACAATGAATCTGTGCTTGCCGATATCGAAGCAGCCAAATCGAACGTGAAGAAAACTGCACAAGAAGCTGAGGAATCAGTTAACAGGATCGTCAACTCCGATAATTTTGATCCCGGCGCATCGAAGTACTCGACAGATGAAGCTGGCAATACCGAAGAACAATCCAGTACCAAAACAGTAAAACAGGAAGCTGACCCGCCACCAAAGCAACCCGGCAAGCCAGTGTACGGCAGTGGCAAAAATCCAAAACTCGCCAGCAACGAAAGCACGAGTGAAGAGAAAAACATTGAAGACGACCGATGAAGAGCAGAAAGAGCTGACGCTCATCGATCATCTGATCGAGCTGCGAGATCGCATACTCAAATGCCTTATTGCTATCGTGGTGTTGTTCCTGGCGTTATTTGCCTTCGCCAATGACATTTATACCTATGTCGCCGCCCCGTTGCTTGCGGCATTGCCCGAAGGCACCAGCATGATCGCCATCGATCCGACATCGCCGTTTTTCGCACCATTCAAACTGACTTTCTACGTCGCGTTTTTGTTGGCGGCGCCATATATCCTGTACCAACTCTGGTCATTTATCGCGCCTGGCCTTTACAAGAACGAAAAACAGGTGGCAATCCCATTGTTTATATCCAGCGTTGTCCTGTTTTATTCCGGCATCGCATTTGCGCGCTACATATTGTTCGGAATCGTATTCAGCTTTTTTATCTCAGTAGCACCTGAAGGCATACAGGTGGCTCCAGACATCAGTAGCTTTCTTAGCTTTGCCCTGACAATTTTCTTCGCTTTTGGTGTGGCTTTCGAAATCCCGATCGCAGTTTTTTTGCTCGTGTGGGCCGGCTTGGCTGAGCCCAATTCGCTGGCAGAAAAACGCCCCTACGTAGTAGTTGGATGTTTTATTGTCGCCATGTTGCTAACTCCTCCCGACCCGTTCACGCAATCGTTACTGGCATTACCAATGTGGGCGTTATTCGAACTGGGTATTCTGGCTGGCAGGATAGTGAAGAAGAAAAAGGAAGAAGAGGAAGAGCAAGCGGCCAGTTAATGTGGGCCAGCCTGTAAGGTAAAAGTTACCGGGCCATCATTCTCTAGCTCAATTTGCATGTCTGCAGCGAACACCCCGCTACACACCTTGTCATATGACGTTTCCGCCAGCTCCACCAATCTGGCATATTGTTCGCGCGCCAGTTCGGGTGGCATGGCGCGCGAGAAACTCGGCCGCAGGCCGCTATTGGTATCTGCGGCGAGGGTGAATTGGGAAACCAGCATTAACTCACCTTCGATATCCCGCAGTGACCGATTCATCCTGCCTTCAGCATCGGCGAAAATACGATAATCAAGAATCTTTCCCAACAACTGTGCGGCTATCGCCTCGTTATCTGTTTTTTCCAATCCAATCAGTACCAGCATTCCTTTGTCGATACTGGCATGTACCGCACCGTCGATGCGCAGTCTGGCGAAGTTGACTCTTTGCAGCAGGGCTATCACGATCTCTTCAGGTTTCTCGCTCGAGTTGTTTGGCCATATCCTGGGTCACTCGAATCAAGGCATCAACAGTGCCAGCTTCAGACGCGGAATGCCCAGCGTCACGCACTATATGTAATTCTGAACCTGGCCAGCTTTGGTGTAGTGACAATGCGTTTTCCAGTGGACATACCATGTCGTAACGGCCATGGACTATATGCCCTGGAATATCGGCGATGGCTTCCATGTTGGCCAGTATCTGGTTTTCTTCCAGATAACCATGGTTGATGAAAAACTGGGTTTCAATACGCGACAAGGCGAGTGCGTTGTGTGGCTTGGTGAAACGAGCCAGCGCTTCCGCGCTCGGGCGCAACTTGGAGCAGTTGCCCTCCCATCCTGACCAGGCCTTGGCTGCCGCCATACGTGCCAGTTCATCCTCACCAATCAGACGCCGGTGATAAGCCGCAACCAGGTCATCACGTTCGTCTTCCGGAATAGCCTTGATAAATTCTTCCCAGTAATCCGGGAATACCCGATTCGCACCTTCTTTATATAGCCAATTGAAATCAGATTGCCGGCACAGGAATATGCCACGCAGAATCATACCCTGCACGCGGTCCGGGTAACGTTGGGCATATAACAGGCTCAATGTAGAACCCCAGGAGCCACCGAACAGTACCCATTGATCTACCGCCAAATGGCGACGAATGGCTTCGATGTCCTCTATCAGGTGTTCAGTGGTATTTTCCTGCAACTCGCCATGGGGAGTAGAACGGCCGCAACCGCGTTGATCGAAAGTAACGATGCGATAAACATCAGGATCATAAAAGCGCCGGGAGCTGCCATCGCAAGCCCCACCTGGTCCGCCATGGACAAACAGCAGGGGAATCCCATCTGGATTGCCGGCTTCGTCCAGATAAAGCTCGTGTAATTCAGACACCTGGAACTGATGCCGTTTGTAAGGTTTGAGTTCAGGATAGAGAACTAACATAGCGCTATTTTTGCCTGTCTGCCCACAGCCGCATTATGCCGCTGAATTGCTGCAATGTTAGGACAGCGGGCCGCAGACTACCAGCGTGGACTAGCCGCGCGCGCCAGTGCCCCGGCTCATGCGTTTGCGCTCGTTCTCGGTGAGATATTTCTTGCGGATTCGAATGGCATTGGGGGTAACTTCCACCAGTTCATCATCACCAATAAATTCCATTGCCTGCTCCAGACTATGGACAACCGGAGGTGTGAGCAGGATATTTTCATCACTGCCTGATGCGCGTACATTGGTGAGTTGTTTCGCCTTGGTAGGATTGACGACCAGATCATTCTCACGAGAATGCAAACCAACAACCATGCCTTCATAAACTTCGATATTGGGTGCAATAAAAAGTCGACCACGATCCTGCAAATTAAACAGTGCATATGCGAGGGTCTTGCCCTTGACCATGGAAACCAGCACACCATTGTTACGCGCACTAAGATCCGCTTCTTTGTATGGCCCATAGTGATCAAAAACATGGGTCATCAATCCGGAACCAGAAGTCATACTCAGAAACTGTGAGCGGAATCCAATCAGCCCGCGGGTGGGAATCAGGAATTGAATACGGACCCTGCCCTTGCCGTCCGGCATCAGGTCTTGCATATCTGCCCGGCGCAGCCCCAGCTCTTCAATCACCGAACCCTGATGTTCTTCATCACAGTCGATAACCAGTGACTCGTAAGGCTCCTTTCGCACGCCATCTTCTTCGTGCACAATTACCTCGGGCCGGGAAACCGCCAACTCGAATCCTTCGCGTCGCATATTTTCGATAAGCACTGATAGGTGTAGTTCACCACGGCCTGAGACCTTGTATTTATCTGGCGTCTCACCCTGCTCTACTCTGAGCGCCACGTTGTACAACAATTCCCGATCCAGCCGTTCCTTGATATGGCGCGTGGTGATGTATTTACCTGCCCGGCCGGCGAACGGTGAATCATTCACCTGAAAAGTCATGCTGATTGTCGGCTCATCTACTGTGAGCGCAGGCATCGCCTCGACATTGTCAGGATCACAGATCGTGTCTGATATCTTCAGTTTGTCGATTCCTGATATGCAGACAATTTCGCCTGCCTCGGCTGCATCGACATCTATGCGCTCAAGCCCGAGATGACTCTTGACTTGCAGAATCTTGCCTTTGCGTTGCTCGCCGTCCTTGTCGATAATAACCACAGATTGATTGTTAGTTACCTTGCCTCGAGTTACACGACCAATACCGATAACACCCACATAACTATTGTAATCCAGAGCACTTATCTGCATTTGTAAAGGCGCATCAACTACCACTTGCGGAGGACGCACCTTCTCCACGATCGTCTCGAACAGTGGTTGCATATCTGTCGCCATCGCATCTGCCTCGAGCCCGGCAATGCCGTTCAGCGCTGACGCGTAGATAATCGGAAAGTCCAGTTGTTCATCTGTGGCTCCGAGGCGGTCAAATAAATCGAATACCTCATTGATCACCCAGTCGGGTCGCGCGCCTTCGCGATCAACCTTGTTTACAACAACAATGGGGTGCAGCCCGCGTGCGAAAGCTTTCTGAGTGACAAAACGAGTTTGTGGCATCGGACCATCCACGGCATCAACAAGCAATAAAACGCTGTCCACCATGGAAAGCACACGCTCTACCTCACCGCCAAAATCAGCGTGACCGGGAGTGTCGACAATATTGATACGATAGTTTTTCCAGCTAATTGCAGTGTTTTTGGCCAGGATCGTAATGCCGCGCTCGCGCTCCTGGTCATTAGAATCCATGACGCGTTCCAACGCCTTACCCCGGTCGCCCAGTGTGCCAGACTGCTGCAGCAACTTGTCTACGAGTGTGGTTTTGCCATGATCGACGTGAGCGATGATGGCGATATTGCGAATGTTATCAACCAAGGGATGTTCTGCCTTTTATTGTCGCGCGGAACGCCAGCGCAAAAAATGCGGCGAGTATACACGAAGGAAGGAAAAGAGTTGAGTTAATCCGCTATGGGAGGTCTTTAAATTCGAGCACTGCGACGTTCTCGAAACCTTCGTCCCGCAGGTGAGCTGCGTGTAAACGGCTCATCATGCCGCGGTCGCAATAGAGAAGAAAATGCCCATCCGGGTTCAACTCACTGAAGCGGGTGCGAAGTGCGTAAAAAGGGATTTCAAGAACCTCTACACCCGCAACACCATTGATCTGTAATGGTTTTAGACCCTGCTCCGCAGGGTGGCGAATATCGATAATCGTGTGTTTATCCTCAATCTGATTTACAACACGGACCTCTACAGCGCTCTCGGCAAAATCCTCGCTCACTTCGGTTATCAACTGATAGGAGGCACTTTCAATAGCCGCGTCCAGCACTGCAAAATCGAACTTGGCTTCTTCGGCCGCAATTCGCTCCGGCTTGGCCTTGGTGGTGGGCTTATTCGAGATAACCGCACAGTATTCCGGGATGTTGCGCGAAAACTCTTCTGTACCAATCTCGCGCGCCATGTCGATGATTTCCTGCTTATCGGTCGTGCTCAGTGGACGCAACACCAGTGAATCGGCGACGCTATCAATTACTGCCAGGTTCGCCAGAGTCTGGGAAGACACTTGTGCCACACTTTCTCCAGTGACTACCGCCTTGATATTCAGTTGACGAGCGACCGAGTCTGCAGCCCGCATCATCATGCGCTTGAGCACAACTCCCATCTGGGAATTGTCCACTTTGTTCAGAATTTCCTCGACCACACCTTCGAACGGCACTGAGATGAACTTCACCCGATGTGAGGTGTGGTATTTCATCCACAGATACAACGCGACTTCCTTGACGGCCAGTTCATGCGCCTTGCCACCCAGCTTAAAGAAACAATAATGAGTCTGTATGCCACGCCGGATGCACAGATAGCTGGACACTGCCGAATCAAACCCACCGGAAATCAGGGAAACAATATTGTCCTGACAACCAAGCGGATAACCGCCCAATCCGGTATGTTGTGCACGCACGACGAAAAAATTGTCTTGCCGGATCTCCAGCGCCACTGTGACCTGGGGATTTACCAGGCGCACTCCTGCTGCTTCGGTTTGCTGGTTGAGCCTCGCACCAACGAAGCGTTCAACATCGACAGACTGAAACGCATGTCTGCCAGTGCGCTTGCAACGTACAGCGAAAGTCTTGCCTTGCAGCAAGTCTTTATAGTGGGTCAGCGCAAGATCAAGCATCCCTTCGAAATCCGGCAGTGGGTGTTTGTCGACTTCAATGATGGAACTGATACCCGGCGTACAAGTCAGTCGCTCAAGCATCAATGCGCGCTCAGTCTCCGCATCTAACTCCGATTCCACTTCAATGACGTCCCATTCCCCGCGCACCTGAATGGCAGGATCAATAGCACGCAACACAGACTTGATATTCTTGCGCAACTGACGGTTAAACCGACGCCTTACCGGACGGCTTTTGATCGTGATCTCGGGAAATAATTTGATTAGAAACAGCATAAAACCATCTATAACGGGAGCAGGCCCGGCCCTTTTATTACCTTAAATTACTGTTTGTTATGCTGTGTTTCTGGATGATACCCAGTGTTTGATGATGGTGCATTGGCCCTGACAGCACAAATTTACAGGTGATGGAATGCACTTTTTTAGTGCGCATATAATTGTTATGCACTATATTGGGTCACTTATCCGGCATTCTGGATGTGACATCCAGCAAATTCGGGCTTTGCAGCAATAGCGCTGATGGCATATATTTTGCTCTTTCCCATGCACACAAGGCAAGCCTATCACGAGGCCAAGTTGTTTCGCTGGTCTGGCAGCCCTTGCTTAAAGTGACTGGAAGCGGTGGTTGGCTTTACATCTGCGCAGCGTTAGCGAAGTCGAAGGGACCCAAGCACGGCTTGCCCCAGGCGGTTGAGCATAAGTCATACACTATCAAGTAGTCGATAAACGATTAGGAGAACGTTAGAAAATGAAATCTAAACTGGAATACATCTGGCTTGACGGCTACGTGCCTACTCAGAGCCTGCGAAGCAAAACCATGATCAGGAATGACTTCGGTGGCACTCTGGAAGAATGCCCGATGTGGTCATTCGACGGCAGCTCTACTGAGCAGGCCACCGGCGATGATTCAGATTGTTTGCTTAAACCTGTGGCAATTGTCCCCGATCCCGATCGGGCCAATGGCTACCTGGTCATGACCGAAGTACTGAATGCCGATGGCTCCCCGCACGCATCCAATGGCCGTGCCACCATCGATGATGATGATGATGATTTCTGGTTTGGCTTCGAACAGGAATATTTCCTGTGGGATATGAAAACCAATTTGCCCCCTGGCTTTCCTCCTGGCGGCTATCCTGGCCCACAAGGCCCTTACTACTGCTCAGTAGGCGCACGCAATGCCTTTGGCCGTGACTGCATCGAAGATCATCTGGACCTGTGCCTTGAAGCTGGCCTTAATGTGGAAGGTATCAACGCTGAGGTAGCAGCAGGTCAATGGGAATTCCAGGTATTTGCCAAGAGCGCACAACGCGCTGGTGATGAAACCTGGTTGGCCCGCTATCTGCTGGAGCGCACTGCAGAACGCTATGGCTTCTCCATTAACTGGGAACCCAAGCCATTGGGCAAGGACATGGATTGGAACGGTTCAGGTATGCACGCCAACTTCTCCAATGGAGCAATGCGCGAAAATGGCGACGAATCGATCTTCACCAAGATTTGTGAAAACTTTGGCAAGAACATCGAGCGTCACATCTCGGTTTACGGCGCGGACAACGATCAGCGCCTGACGGGCAAGCATGAAACTCAGTCTATCGATCAGTTCAGCTACGGCGTATCTGACCGTGGTGCCTCTATCCGTATCCCGGTTGGCACTGTACAGGATGGCTGGAAAGGTCGACTGGAAGACCGTCGGACGGCTTCCAATGCTGACCCTTATAAGGTAGCTGCTGCCATCATTAAGACTACGAAGGAAGCTCTGGCCTAAATCGCGCCAGAACCTGTTACAAAAAAGCCCGGGCTCGCCCGGGCTTTTTTGTGCAGACCGCCAGTGCGCCTGTCTGTAATCCCTGCACGATATTGGGTTCACACCTCACCCAGGTAGGGCCTGACCCCAATATCCCAATTTGCACTATAATGGTGCATACTATTGGGCCAGTGGTTCCGCATAGGTGCTTTTTTAGTTCTGCGATAGTCGCAGGAGCCACGTAATCAAGGGAATCTTATGCACCAGTTTTGGTTTGCTTATTGCATAGCAACATGGAGCGTGGTGATTATCCTGGATCCAACCCGTCAGATTTATAAAAGAGCAGTCGCGTGACACTGGAAAACGTACATAGACGATTACTCGATAATCTTAAGACCGGGGTGATTCTTTTGGATCTCGATCTGCGGCTGCGATATGTGAATACCGCGGCAGAAGACCTGTTGGAAATGAGTGGACGCAAGGCGAATCGTCTGTTCATCGGCGACATCTTTATCAACGCGAAGGACGACATAGGCGAAATGCAGCAAGCCCTTGCACACAACAGCAGTTTCACACGGCGCAAAGCTGAGGTGCACCTGGTGAACGGCAAGACAATCCACGTGGATTACACCCTGACTCCATTTGAGGATAACGGGGAATTGCAGGCTGCACTGGAACTCAGTTCTCTTGAGCACGCACAGCGCATCACTCGCGAGGAAGCCGTGGCTGCGGCACACGCAACGACCACTGAACTGGTCAGGGGCCTGGCCCATGAAATCAAGAATCCATTAGGCGGCATTCGTGGTGCTGCCCAGTTGCTGGCGGGTGAACTGCCCACAGGTGAACTGACCGACTACACCGCTGTCATCATCGAAGAAGCGGATCGGCTGCGCAATCTGGTAGACAGACTATCTGGCTCGCGTCAGCCACTGGAAAAAGCTTATATAAACGTGCACGAAGTGCTGGAGCGCGTGCGCACAATCGTAGATGCCGAAACCCAGGGCAGTAGTCTGCATATCGAGCGGGACTATGACCCCAGTATTCCAGCGTTGTTGGCAGATGCCGAGCAACTGATACAGGCCATGTTGAACATCGTGCGCAATGCCATGCAAGCTATTGCCAGTCCGAAAATTAATCACACGCTGGGAGAGATAAAACTTCGTACCCGTGTTTTACGCAATATAACCATCGGTGAAACATTTCATCGGCTAGCGGCTAGCATTGAAGTGATCGACAACGGTCCTGGCATTCCGGCAGATCTTATCGACAACATTTTTTATCCGATGATAAGCGGGCGGCCAGAAGGCACCGGACTTGGCCTGTCTATAACCCGCAACATAATCAACCAACACAACGGTCTGCTCGAATGTACGAGTGAGCCTGGTGAAACGTGCTTTACGATCATACTTCCAATAGATGACGTTGAAAGCGAATGATTTTTTCTATTTATAGGTACGCGATTCATGAATGCACATAACTCAGTCTGGATCCTGGATGACGACAGGTCGATTCGTTGGGTATTGGAGAAGTCGCTCAACAAGACAGGTCTGAACACCGTAAGTTTCGAGAATGGCGATGATCTTCTGACACGACTGACCCACGAAGCACCTGACGCCATTATCAGCGACATTCGTATGCCCGGAATAAATGGTCTGGACTTGCTCTCCACGATCCAGGAAAAATATCCTGAACTGCCGGTAATCATCATGACTGCGCACTCTGATCTCGATAGCGCAGTGTCTTCGTATAGCCGAGGCGCATTCGAGTATTTGCCAAAACCTTTCGATATCGAAGAAGCGGTTGCCATGACTCAGCGCGCATTGGAACATGCGCGAGACAATGTTGACGACGCTGTCACTGCCGAAGTCATAGAGAGTCAGGAAATTATCGGTGAAGCGCCTGCCATGCAGGAAGTGTTTCGCGCAATTGGCCGGTTGTCGCAGTCAAATATCTCTGTGCTGATCAATGGTGAGTCGGGTACTGGTAAAGAACTGGTCGCGCGCGCCTTGCATCAACACAGCCCACGACGAGACAAGACTTTTGTGCCACTAAACGTAGCGGCGATCCCAAAGGAACTTATCGAGTCTGAATTGTTTGGGCATGAGAAAGGCGCATTCACTGGTGCCACTTCGCAACGCACTGGCCGCTTCGAGCAAGCCAATGGCGGCACGCTATTTCTGGACGAAATTGGCGATATGCCTGCGGAGACCCAGACCAGACTATTACGGGTATTGTCGGATGGCGAGTTTTATCGGGTTGGGGGTCACACCTCGATCAAGGTAGATGTACGAATCATTGCCGCCACACACCAGAATCTTGAGAAGTTGGTCGAGCAACATCGATTTCGCGAAGACCTGTTCCATAGACTCAATGTAATCCGCATTCATATACCTTGCCTGAGCGATCGCAGGGAAGACATTCCCAAACTGGCCTCACATTTCCTCAGTATTGCAGCCAAAGAACTTGATGTAGAACCGAAAGTGTTGCGACCCGAAACCGAACAGTACCTTACCGGATTAAGCTGGCCGGGAAATGTCAGACAACTGGAAAACTTCTGTCGATGGATTACCGTGATGGCCTCTGGTCGTGAGGTTTATCTAACCGACTTGCCACCGGAATTCGCCGCTGCGGAAACCGAAAGCGTCAGTAGCAATAACTGGACTGATGGGTTACGCGCGTGGGCCGATCAACAATTGAGTCTCGGCAACAAAGGCATACTCAATCAAGCCACACCAATGTTTGAAAAGACCATGATTGAGATTGCACTCAAGTATACGGCTGGTCGACGTCGCGACGCCGCCATGCTACTGGGCTGGGGCAGGAATACGCTAACGCGTAAAATCAAAGACCTGGGACCCACTGATTGATTCAAATCTGTGAGCCCGTTTATCAGAATGACGACAAGTTGGTCAATGCCAGTGACGACTAACAAGGAAGTTGGGTAGTAAGACTCATTAATTCTTACTACTCCTGCGATATGCAAGTCTTAGTGTCTGCTGCCACCAGATGACAGCCAGGGCTCCATCGCCCGGGCTTCGACTTGCTGCACCAACCCGCCACGCTGCGAATCGATCAGAGTGCTTTCCTCATTCAGCAGGTTAAGCCCGATCCATAACAATACAAGACAGATGACAGTGATCATTATTGCCGGTATGAATTGCCTGGCGATACGCGATTCAATTTCAAGCACGCGAGATTCATTATGTTCATGCAACGGGATTACTGCATCAAGCGTCTCGAGAGGGTTTTTGCGTAGTCGGTCGAGCCGACGCAACCGATTATTGATCTTGCTCACAGCGATAACCACCCCAGTGAGAGAACCAGAACCAGGCCTTTCGTCACAGCGCCCATAGCGAGAAAAGCCAAACGACCACTGACAGCCTGCACGCCAATTCCATCGGTTGAATTCACGGCTTCGCGGACGCTGTCAACTTCCACACTGCGTTCACCATTGGCAAAGGCGACCATCATCGATTTATGGCAGAGTATGTTTATCATGCGCGGAACACCTTCGCTGGCGCGATACAGATAATCCAGAGCGCGGCGAGAAAACAGAAAGGGGCCATGATAACCGGCAGTGCTTAAACGATGTGAGACATAGCGCTCCAGGCCATCACGGTCCAATGCCTCGATCTCGCAAGTCATGGCAATACGTTGCCTTAGCTGACGCAAGGATGGCCGATCCAGAACAGCATTAATTTCCGGTTGCGCAAACAACACAATCTGCAACAGTTTTGCAGTTTCTGTCTCGTAATTAGACAACAAACGCAGGGCTTCCAATGTTGGCTCAGGCATGACGTGCGCCTCGTCTACAAAAAGCACTACCTGCTTGTCTTCTGTAGCAAAATCAATGAGTCGATCCCTGATTGCCTTTAGCAGGATATGATCTTCAAAATCAGGATCTACATCCAGCAGCAACTCTTCGGCAAATGCCAGGTAGAATCCTCTGGGGCTTAAAACGGGATTGGGGATATACGCGGTCAGCTAACTGGCTTTGTCATCATTCAGGGTAGCCAATATCTTGCGGCACAGCATCGTCTTGCCGGTACCAACTTCACCCACAACTTTGACAAAGCCTTCTGCATTGGCGATAGATACCATTAGCATATTCAATGCTTTGTGGTAGCTCGCCACATTCAGGTAATACTGTGTGTTTGGCGCGAGTGTAAAAGGCAACTCACTCAGGCCGAAGTGATTCAGGTACATAACTATTCTGGATCTTCGGCGAAAAGCGCCGACACTTTCTGATTTGAGGATAGAAAGTTTAAAGCAAAAGCAGCGGGTTACCGGGATAAACTAGGGTAAGTATAGGAAGAACCATACCCTCATATTTCGTGAGTGTTTGCGCAGTTATCACTTCTCGGTTGTCGATTTATCACTAATGACGGAACAGATATTCCATATAAAACATGCCAGGACTGATTAAAAATTGATCAATATCGTGCTTTTTGAGCCAGAAATACCCCCGAATACGGGAAATATTATCCGTTTGGCGGCCAATACGGGGTTTAAGCTCCATTTGATCAAGCCGCTAGGTTTTGATCTGGATGAGAAAAAAGTGCGCAGGGCAGGTCTCGATTACCACGAATTTGCTGGCATAACGGAATATGAAAATTGGTCTGAGTTTCGTGCTGCGAGCGGCAATAACAGGGTTTTCGGCATTAGCACCAAAGGCTCACGTAATTTCACTGAAGTACAATACAGGGAAGGCGACTATCTGGTATTTGGTCCGGAAACACGGGGGCTACCAGATAACATTCGTAATGAGCTTGGTTCTGAATATTGCCTGCGGATACCCATGCTTCCCAACAGCCGCAGCCTCAATCTCTCGAATGCAGCTGCGGTGTTGGCCTTCGAAGCCTGGCGCCAATTAGGATTCAAAAACGCCGAGTAGCCCTTGATTGGCTACTGAGTGGTCTCTGGCGAAGCTTCGCCACCTGCCTGACCATTACCAGCGGCCTGGGCCGCTTGCTGTTTTTGTTGCTGATAAAGCCCGTCGAAGTTAATTGGAGCGAGCATTAGTGCAGGGAATGTACCCTTAACTATCAGGCTATCTATGGATTCGCGCGCATACGGATAAACGATATTCGGACAGACGCTACCAAGCAGCACTTCCATTTGCTCATCTTCATAACCTTTCAAGGTAAAAATTCCAGCTTCATGAACTTCAACGATAAATGCTGTTTGATCTTCCAGCTTGGCTTCAGCTGTAATCTGCACTACAACTTCATAAGCATCATCTACAATCTTGCTTGAGCGGGTTTTCAGATCGAATGTAACCTGTGGCTTCCATTCAGCCTGAAAGACCGTGGGGCTGCGAGGAGACTCAAACGAGCAATCCTTCAAAAAAACTCGCTGAATTGAAAATTGCGTTTCTGGCGCCTGCCCTTCACCGGCGGCTGCTGATTCTTGAGTGGGGGCGTCGTTCTCTGCCATGTTGATTCCTTACTGATTTAAATTGAGTTGTTTAAGTGACAGCAGGTCATGCTACTGCCAATTGGTTTTGCTACTTCTGCACCAGCGGCAGCGATTGAGCTTTCCACTCCGCAATACCACCAGACATTTTATAAACTTCGGTGAAGCCTTCTTCGGTCAGCATTTTTATTGCTTCACCAGATTGCTGGCCCATCTTACAGACCACCAGAACAGGTTTCTCTTTGTGTTTTTTCAGCTCTACCATGCGCTGTTTCAATTTGGCCATGGGTATATTGATTGCGTCTACTATATGCCCGCTGCCAAATTCCTTCTTTTCACGAATATCTACAACCACGGCATCCTTGCGGTTGATCAGCATAATGGCCTGCTGAGGACCTACCGATTGGCCACCAGTCCGACGGTGGTACACAATAATAGATGTCAGTGTAACCAACCACGCACCGGCCAAAACCAGATGGTTGCCAATAAACTCGATAAATTGTTCCATTTACACTCTACAAACTGGCCCCGGATATCTCTGGGGATCAGGCTAATCCGTCATTTCCGGCAGGTGGTGACCCTGCCCGGTCGCAAAAGGGGTGCAGTATACACGCCCGAGCCATTCGACAGAAGGACTGCAAGCTCTGTATTGGCTGCCACTCGCGCTCACACGGCCATTCAAGGATAATAGCGGAATTGAGCCTCATTTAACCTTGTCAGGATCTACCCAATGACCCAGAAGAAGACCGCCCTGCTGCTCATTCTCGACGGCTGGGGCTATCGTGAAGCGACCGATGCCAATGCAATCCACAGCGCTGACAGTCCGGTATGGGACACGCTTTGGGCCGACCGCCCTCACACGTTGATTGACACCTCAGGCCTCTCTGTTGGCCTGCCTCCAGGTCAAATGGGCAATTCTGAAGTGGGTCATATGAATCTGGGTGCCGGGCGGGTGGTCTATCAGTCACTCACCCGCATTGATAAAGCGATCGAGGATGGCGATTTTTTCAATAATCCTGCCCTGATCGGCGCGGTAGAGAAGGCCAATGTTTCCCATAACGCTGTCCATATCATGGGGCTACTGTCGCCGGGCGGCATTCACAGCCATGAAGACCAGATTATGGCGATGATCGAATTGGCGTTAAGCAAGGGCGCTGAAAAACTATACGTCCATGCATTTCTGGATGGACGCGACACGCCACCAAGATCAGCACTGAATTCACTACAAAAAGCCGAGCATGTCCTGAAAGCTTCTGGCAAGGGCCGGGTCGCGAGTCTGTGTGGCAGATTCTATGCCATGGATCGGGACAATCGTTGGGATCGCGTGCAACCAGCTTACGACATGCTGACCCAGGGCACCGCCGCATTCACCAGCCCTGACGTGGCAGCCGCCCTGTCAGCTGCTTATGGCAGAGATGAAGACGATGAATTCGTCCAGCCCACATTGGTAACCGGCGCTGACGAATCCACGGTCACTATTGCCGATGGCGATAGCGTTATATTTATGAATTTTCGCGCCGATCGGGCACGTGAGATTACTCGCGCCTTCATCGAACCAGATTTCGACGGCTTTACCCGTCAAGCCCACCCACAACTGTCAGATTTCGTGATGCTCACCGAGTATGCCGCTGACATCGACACTACCTGTGCCTATCCACCGCAGCCTTTGGCAAACGTATTGGGTGACTATTTGTCCAGCCAGGGTAAGACCCAACTGCGCATTGCAGAAACTGAAAAGTACGCACATGTGACGTTCTTCTTTAATGGTGGCCGCGAGGAGCCATTCCCCAATGAAGATCGTATTCTGGTGCCCTCACCCCAGGTCAAGACATATGACCTGAAACCGGAGATGTCTGCATTTGAGGTTACGGACAAGCTGGTTGAAGCAATCGCATCCGGCAAATACGATGCCATCATCTGCAATTACGCCAATGGCGACATGGTAGGCCACACGGGTGACTTCGACGCTGCGGTCAAAGCAGTCGAAGCAGTCGACCAATGTCTGGGTCGCATCGTCGAAGCAATTGAGCAGGCGGGTGCTGAATTATTGATCACGGCTGATCACGGCAATGTGGAACAGATGATAGATCCTGCTTCCGGACAACCCCTGACTTCTCATACTAACGGCCCGGTGCCGCTGGTATACGTGGGCCAGGGCGGTCACCAATTCAATGGCGAAGGCAGCCTGTGTGATCTGGCACCAACACTGTTAAGTCTGCTGGGCATTGCAATACCAGGCGAAATGACCGGCAAGGTTCTGCTGGGCGACAATGACCAGGTCAGAACCGCAGTCAATCAATCCTGAAGCCAAAGATGCATGAAGGTGCTGGTTGAATCTCTTAATCCCAATTAGCAAGAGTGCCAGATTAATTGTCCTGGCTGCGAGCATCCAGTTCTGCCTTCCGGCAACGGCAGCCGAAAGCGACCCTCAGGCAGATCTCGATGCGGTCAACAGTGCCATTCTGGAAATTCAATCGTGGCTGGATGATGCCCATTCACGTGCCAGTAACGAACAACAAAGTCTGCGCGAAGCAGACCTCGAACTGGCTGCAGTAAGAACTTCACTCAACCTTACCGAAGTAGAAGCTGAATCCACGAGTAACGAATTGGCCCTGCTCGCAGATCGTCAGGAAAAACTGCAGCAAGACAAAGTTTTACAAAGCGAGTTGCTGGAACAAGTATTACGCACGGCATATATGTCGGACTCTGACTCCGCCCTCAAACAGATATTTAATCAGCAGGACCTGGCACAGTCCGGTCGCATTAGAGAGTACTACCGCAGTTTTTCTGCACTGCAAATACAAACCATCGCGGAATTTGAAAACACGCTGGCACAACTCAGCCTGACGAACAGGCAACTTGAAGAATCTCTGCAGGCACTCAATGCGCAACAATTGGAACTCGCCTCAAAACGCGATGAACTGGCGAGTATGATGGCTCGACGAGAAGCAGCCATTGCGTCACTCACTGAACAGATCAATAGCCGCAGTTCACGTCTGGAACAACTGGAGATTGACCGCGCACAACTTGAGCAATTAATTGCAGAAATCAACCGTGCTATTGAAGCGATTCCAGCACTGCAGGATCTGCCACCATTTGCTGAGCAGCGCGGTAATCTGTCACAGCCAGTGGCAGGCAATGTGGTGCAACGTTTTGGCAGCAGTGTAGGTGCGGGTAGCTTGAACCGCCAGGGAGTTACCATTGCCGCTGATGTCGGCACGCCGGTACGCGCTGTTTATGACGGCCGCGTCGTGTTTGCGGACTGGTTGCGTGGCATGGGGTTGTTGGTAATCCTCGAGCATGGTGACGGCTACATGAGTCTGTACGGAGCCAACCAGGCACTCTCGGTAGCGGCCGGTGACCGCGTTGCGCAGGGTCAGGTTGTCGCATTGTCCGGCACGCCAATGGACAACGCAGCGCCCGGGGTATACTTCGAAATACGCCACCACGGCCAGGCGCAGAACCCACTGGATTGGGTGGACTGACGAGCATTGCCCCGTATCTGGTCGAAACTGGGGGCTTAATCACAGCAAATCAGCGCGTCCCATTTGCCAATGTCACCATAAACTGAAACTATTAGCCGTAACCAATATGCTGGACGCTGCTCGAACTCATGCCGATTATTGCGAAGCAGCTTCCGTAGGGAGACCCAGTGAAAATCACCACGTTAACCAAATTGTTTAGTACGACTCTCGTTCTTACGGGACTATTCTTACCTGCCACGACGCATGCCCAGGAACAGGAACTCGCTCTGCCGTTGCCACTGGAAGAAGTGCGCATGTTCACCGAAGCACTGGAACGCATTCGTATGGCCTATGTGGAAGAAATTGACGATCGTACTCTGCTGGAAAATGCCATTCGTGGCATGCTCTCCGGGCTTGATCCACACTCGGCCTATATGGCTGGCGAGGATTATGATGTGCTGCAGGAAAGTACCACTGGTGAATTTGGTGGCCTGGGCGTGGAAGTGGGACGAGAAAACGGTTTTATCCGAATTATCAGCCCGATAGATGATTCACCTGCAGACCGCGCCGGCATTCAACCTGGCGACCTGATTATCGAAATCGACAACAAGCCCCTCCGGGAGATGTTGCCCGAAGAAGCCGCACAAATGATGCGCGGCGAACCTGGCACGCCGGTAACCATTACCGTGGTGCGCGAAGGACAGGAGCCATTTGACCTTACGATCGTGCGCGAAGTGATTTCCATTGCCAGCGTCCGCAGCCGAATGCTGGAACCAGGATATGCCTATCTGCGTATTTCCCAATTCAGAATCGGCACCGCTGACGAACTCGAAGAAGAACTGAGTGAACTGTTCGAAGAACACGGCGAACTTAAAGGCATGGTGTTGGACCTGCGCAATAACCCCGGCGGCGTGCTGCAAGCCTCCGTGGGTGTTGTGGATGCTTTTATCAGCCAGGGCATGATTGTTTCAACGCGTGGTCGCATGGATGAGACTGGCATGGAGTTCAGTGCTACGAGCCGTACCGTTGGCCGTGAAGTGCCACTGGTAGTACTGATCAACAATGGCTCTGCGTCTGCATCTGAAATTGTTGCGGGCGCACTGCAGGATCATGGACGGGCCGTCATCATGGGTACCCAGAGTTTCGGCAAGGGATCGGTTCAGTCTGTCTTGCCGCTGGACCAGAACCGGGCAATCAAACTGACTACTTCTTTGTATTACACCCCCAGTGGCCGTTCGATTCAGGCCCAGGGTATCAAACCCGATATCGAAGTCGATGAAGCTTTCGTAACGCGGCGCTCACGCAATGTAGCGCAATATAATGAAGCGGATCTTGCCGGACATCTGGAAAACGGTAGCGAGGACGCTGAATCTAGTGATGAGATGGCTGCGGTGCTGATTTCTGCCGAAGAAGTACTGGTAAATGACTACCCGCTGAATGAAGCGCTGAATGTATTGAAGGGAGTTAACGCGTTTCGTCCTCAGCAGACACGCGCTGCTTCAGGAGAGTTCGCCCAGCGTCTTGAGCAGAATCTGAACTAGGGGAAATTCTTAATCCCCTAGAGCCGTACCTCGATACCGTGCTCACGCATGTATTGCTTGGCTTCCTGAATAGAGTATTCCTGAAAGTGAAAGATGCTGGCGGCCAGTACCGCGTCGGCCTCACCTTCCATAACCCCATCAACCAGGTGCTGCAGGTTGCCTACACCACCCGAGGCGATGATCGGCACCCGCACAGCATTGCTGACTGTTTTATTCAGCGCCAGATCAAAACCTTGCTTGGTGCCATCACGGTCCATGCTGGTTAACAGGATTTCGCCAGCACCATAATCCACCATGCGCTTAACCCATTCGATGGCATCGATGCCAGTGGGCTTGCGCCCGCCGTGCGTAAAAATTTCCCAGCGCGGCGCTTCATCTTCGGCGTTCACGCGCTTGGCGTCGATTGCCACAACAATGCACTGCGAACCGAACCGTGCAGCCGCCTCGCGCACAAACTCCGGATTGTTTACTGCGGCGGTATTGATCGCTACCTTGTCAGCCCCGGCATTCAGCATGGTGCGAATATCTTCCAGCGTGCGAATACCACCGCCAACTGTAAGGGGAATAAATACTTGCCCCGCTATCGCCTCCACTGTATGCACGGTGGTAGCCCGGTCTTCGTGACTGGCAGTGATATCCAGAAAGGTAATTTCATCAGCGCCGGCGTCGCAATAGCGTTTGGACACCTCGACCGGGTCACCGGCATCACGGATGTCCAAAAACTTCACGCCCTTTACCACCCGCCCATTATCACAGTCCAGGCACGGAATTATTCTTTTCGCCAACATATATTTAGTCCGAGGCTTTTTGAGAACCTTTCGTTCTCATTAATAACCAATGTAGTTTGCCTGTCCGCCAACCGCAGAGCAATTGAAAATTTTTTTGATCCCGGATGTTTCGGGCTATACCGTAAAGCGAGTCTATTGAGCTTGAAGGCCGAGGCAAAATTATTTTCAAGCGAGGGAGCATACAACCAGTATGTGACCGAATTGGACAATGATTTTAACGACGGAATTCCAGCTCAAGAGACTTGTGTGGACAGCTACTCATCTGCCAATTGCTGCGCGAGGGTCAAATCCACTAATCCTTCGTAGATGGCGCGGCCTGTAATAACTCCACAGATGCCGGCTCCCGTAGAAGCCTCAGCCGCTTCCTTGATGGCCGCTATATCCGCCAGCTTGCTAATGCCTCCTGAGGCAATAACAGGAATCGGTGATTCTTCTGCCAGTTCAATCGTTGCTTCCAGGTTCACGCCTTTTAACATGCCATCACGAGCGATATCGGTGTAAACAATTGCTTCGACGCCGTAGTCACCAAACTTCTCTGCCAGTTCAATAGCAGTAAAATCGGAAACTTCAGACCAGCCATCAGTGGCAACCTGCCCATCAATTGCATCAATACCTACGATAATCTTGCCAGGGAACGACTCGCAGGCTTCCAATACAAACTCAGGATGTCGTACTGCCTTGGTACCAATAATCACAAAGCTGACACCGGTTTCCAGATAGAACTCGATACTCTGCAGATTGCGGATGCCGCCACCGATCTGAATCGGTAAGTCAGGATAAGTTTCAGCGATCGCACTGACAATTTCGGCGTTAACCGGAACACCAGCGAACGCACCGTTGAGGTCGACTACATGCAGCCTGCGACCGCCCTTGGCACGCCAGATGCCGGCCATCTGCACAGGGTCATCAGAAAACACAGTGGCCTCGTCCATCCGCCCCTGCTTGAGGCGCACGCACTGACCGTCTTTCAGGTCGATTGCAGGTATTACTAGCATGATAGGTTGTCCATTTGTATTGCGCAGAAGTTCAGGCTGTACCATCCCACTGCAGGAAATTTTTCAGAAGCGCCAGACCCACTGTCTGGCTTTTTTCCGGATGGAATTGCGTGGCAAAGATATTGTCCGCTGCCATTGTTGCAACGAAATCAGTGCCGTAATTGGTCATCCCGGTAATTTTGGTTTCTTCTCGGAGTGTGACGAAGTAACTGTGTACAAAATAGAAACGACTGCGATCCGCTATGTCTTTCCATAATGGGTGGCCTTTTGTTTGACTGACTTCATTCCAGCCCATATGGGGAACCTTCAACTTCTTCCCCGCTGCGTCAGTCAGATTGCTGCCGAAGTAGTTAACTTCTCCATCGACAAAACCCAGACAATCCACGCCACCATTTTCTTCACTGCGATCCATTAACGCCTGCATGCCAACACAGATTGCCAGCACCGGTTTCGACTTCATCGCATCTGCCACGATCTCGCCCACATTCAGACGGTTGATTTCGGCCATGCAATCGCGGATTGCGCCCACACCGGGGAAAATCACCCGATCAGCCGCGGCAATCTTTTTCGCATCGGCCGTCACAAGCACTTCCACTTGTTCACCGGAGGTGCGCCCAACATGTTCTACTGCCTTCGCTACCGAATGCAGATTGCCCATGCCGTAATCAATAACCGCAACTTTATTCATTTAACAATGCTTTAATTCCGTGCCTGATCTGAAAGTGTAAACGCTCTCGAGAAATGAGAGATTTTTCGTGCTGGTGAGAAAGTAGAGCTCGAAAAAGCGGAATGTATATGACAATACATGAGCATTTTGGGAGTTCGGCTGACGACACCAGCGAAGAAAAGATCCATTCCGTCCTATAAGGAACCCTTGGTAGAAGGCACTACACCAGCCGACCTCGGATCAATTTCAACTGCCATCCGCAGAGCACGGCCAAAGGCTTTGAAAATGGTTTCTATCTGGTGATGGGCATTCGCACCACGAATATTATCGATATGCAGGGTCACCATGGCATGATTCACAAAGCCCTGGAAAAATTCGTGGAAAAGATCCACATCAAAAGTACCTACTGTGCCTTTGACGAACTTCACATGGTAATCCAGTCCCGGACGGCCGGAAAAATCGATCACAACGCGAGAGAGGGCTTCGTCAAGCGGGACATAGGCATGGCCATAACGGCGTATGCCGGTTTTATCCAGCGCCTTGTCTACGGCCTGACCCAGGGTGATGCCGATATCCTCTACGGTATGGTGCGCATCGATCTCAAGGTCGCCTGCAGCTTTGATAGTCAGATCTATCAGGCCATGGCGCGCAATCTGGTCCAGCATGTGGTCCAGAAACGGGAGTCCTGTATCAACTTCCAGCTTACCGCTGCCGTCCAGATTGACGCTGACGCTAATCTGGGTTTCTTTGGTATTGCGTTCGACACTGGCCTGACGCGAAGATGAGTCGCTCATGAGAAGTCCTGGCTGCCGTGAAGGCTGACGCGCATTGCAGCCCCCTGGAGGGCGATTCTGAGAAAGTGCGCATTATAATGCCCGGTGGTGGCCATTGAAAGGCGCAATCCTGACTGTGTTTCCCCACATTTGTGGGCCTCACCGTGCAAGCCGGCTGGCAATCGAGTACACTGTTTCTCCTGCTTGAGCAGGCCTTTTTCAGTTCGCATCCAAACCAGATCACTACCTATTTGCTACTAATGTAGTACCTATGTTCAAGACACTTATCAAAATCCTGCTATCTCTTGTCGCGATGCTGTTCGTCATCGTCGGCGCCCTGTTGTTTTTCGTGGATCCAAACCAGTACAAGGCAGCCATCGAAGAGGCAGTTTATGACAACACAGGTTACACCCTGAATATTGCGGGCGATCTGGAGCTGACGTTCTCTCCCTACCTGGGTATCACACTGAACGATGTACGCATCACCAATGCCGGTAAACCACAGGAACTGGCGTCGACATCCCGCGTGTCTCTGAAGGTTGATGCGGCACGGCTGTTGCAAAGGGAATTTCTTATACAGGAATTTCGGGCAGACGATTTTCATGTGAACGTTTTCGTTGATAGCGAAGGCGTCAGTATTTGGGAAACTACTAACGTGCCCGCGCAACGAGCACGCGCTGATGAATCGAGCAGCAATGAAGTTGCTGCCGAATTCGAGCGTATCAGCATCGCCAATGCCAGCATTGACTATCAGGATCTCAGCACTGGCACTCGCGCTAGCATCAGCAACCTCAATATTGAAAGCCGCAACTCCCGCCTGGATGGCACACCTTTCCCCATAGAGGCATCATTTACATTTCTGAACAACGGCATGAGTGCGCCAACTACCATGGCGTTCAATAGCATGCTCGGCATCAATTCCAATGCCGGTCAAATAAACCTCTCCGAGGCACAGTTCAGTCTCACACCCATGCTGCTGGAAGGTCAGATTGAAATAACCGGCCTTAATGCCAGACCGAGAATTGAGGGCAGCTTTAGCTCCAATGCATTCGATCTATTGGCCCTGATGGAAACGCTCGGTATGCGGGAATCACCGGAAGAGTTCATCGGTGCCAGCAATACTACCCCGCCTCTGCAATTTGCATTTGATGTCGCGGGCAATGATCGCGAGTTCATCATACCTGCCCTGACTGCGACACTGGGCGCCGCCGAACTTGAAGGAGATGCCAGTGTGCGTTTTGCCACCGAGTTCACTCCAATGATTGTGAGATACGAAATAGCCGCGAATACGATAGACCTGACCCCTTTCTTTCCAGAACAGGAGTCGGAACCAGAGGCAGATCTCCTTGTTGAAGACGCAGAAGAAACAGTGGAAATAGCCTCACAGACTTCCACACAGGAATTTCCTTTGCCACTCGATATGCTTTCGGACATGAACCTGACCGGCTCCATCGCAATTGAAGGGTTGCGTTACAACGACATGGAACTGCGCGATATCAATATCTTTACCAATCTCGAAGACGGCATGCTGGATGTGGAAACCCAGCCTGTTACGGCTTACGCGGGCACTATACAAGGCAATCTGCGCCTTGACAGCAATGGCAATCTGGACACGAGTGCAAGCGTCGCACAATTGGATCTTGTGGAATTGGCACCTTCCATATCGCGGATTAACTCAGTGACCGGCAAACTCAATGTTGAGTCTACCTATACGGCATCAGGGCAAACTGTGAGCAGCATGATCGAATCCCTGACTGGCTCAACGAGCTTCGCCATCACTGAGAACCTGGTGGATATCTCGCTAATCAAGCAGGTGTTTACTGCCATCGTCGCACTCAGCCCTTCCGGAGACACTGTTCAGCAATGGCCCGACCAGGTCAGCTTCAATCAGTTCGCCGGCTATATTCTGCTGGATGGAGGCATCGCAGAGAATCAGGAAGTCAGACTGCGTATGGATAATTTTGATGTTTCTGGCAGTGGCGGTTTGGATCTCAGCGCGGGCACCTTTGATTACGATCTGGAATTCACCGTGCTTGGCGCGCCGGAATTGCAAACCATCCCCATCAATGAGCGCTATCATAATGTCTCGTGGCCCGTGACCTGCAGTGCAGAATTTAGCGCAGAGGTCAGCCGCTATTGTCGACCTGACCTGACTCAGGTACGTGATATATTTGCACAACTGGGTCGCAATGAAGTCCAGCGCCGCCTGGAAGACGTCGTCGAAGACCAGGCACCCGAAGAGCTGCGCGATGCAGCCCGCGGATTGTTGCGCAACATCTTTAATTAAGAATTACCGGTAATCGTGTAATGTCTTTCTCTGCCAAAGTACTAAGGTGGTTCCATTCCCATGGTCGCAAAGACCTACCCTGGCAACAGGACAAGACTCCTTACCGGGTCTGGGTTTCTGAAATCATGTTGCAACAGACCCAGGTTGGCACAGTTATTCCCTACTTCGAACGCTGGATGCAGCGCTTTCCTGATGTCCGGTCACTGGCTGCGGCCGAAACCGACCAGGTGTTGCATCTGTGGGCCGGGCTCGGTTACTACGCGCGGGCACGCAACCTGCACAAGGCGGCCAGAATTATCAGTGAAAAATATGCGGGTGAATTTCCTGACACAGTGGATGAACTGGAAAAATTGCCGGGCATCGGCCGATCGACAGCGGGTGCTATTGCCGCCCTGGCCATGAACCAGCGTGCTGCCATTCTGGATGGCAATGTTAAACGTGTATTGACTCGCTGCTTCGCCATTGAAGGCTATCCGGAACAATCAACCATCAAGAAGCAACTGTGGCAGCTTGCCGAAGAACTGTTGCCCGCTAACAATATCGCCGACTATACCCAGGCCATGATGGATCTGGGATCAGAAGTTTGTAAGCGCAGCAATCCTGCATGTGAACAATGCCCATTGAATGCTGATTGCCAGGCGCTCAAGCTAAACCTGATCGCAAAGATCCCGGGCAAAAAGCCCAAAAAGGTCATGCCGGTAAAAGCAGTACAGATGCTCATCGTACAAAATCGTGCGGGCGAAGTACTCCTGCAGAAACGACCGCCAGCAGGAATCTGGGGTGGACTTTATTCGTTTCCGGAACAACAAATTGACGACAACGTTGGCGAGCCACAATCCAGCAACTGGCAACTATCGGCAAGCTCATGGTTGAAAGCCGATAGCCCTCTTCCTCTCGACCCCGTGCGCCATACTTTCACGCACTACCACCTGGACATCCAGCCTCTGTATACCCGGGAATTTGAGATAAAAGACGAGGTAGCTGAATCCGCAGGTTGGCTCTGGTACCCTTTGGATAATTCGATTGAAGTCGGCCTGGCCGCACCCGTCAAAAAGCTGTTGGGTCAACTCAGTGAGGAAACACGATGACACGCATGGTCAAATGCAGGAAATACGGCGAGGAACTTCCAGGGCTGACAATCCCACCCTATCCCGGACCCAAGGGCCAGGAGATCTATGAATCTGTCTCAAAACAGGCCTGGGAAGAATGGCAGAAACAGCAAACCATGCTGATCAATGAAAAACAGCTCAACATGATGGATAAGGACTCTCGCGCCTATCTGCAGGACGAAATGGAGAAGTTCTTCAACAACGAGGAACATGATGTAGCCGAGGGTTTTGTACCGGAGGATGAGGCCTGACACCCCGCCCCGCCCGACCCTTGACTAATCAAGGTCTTGCAGGTTTAATACGCGGCTCGTTTGGAGCCTGAATCTCCCGAATTCACGCGATTTTAAGCGTCGCGTGTGATGCGAAGACGAGGCAAACGTTTGAGCAAATGAAGGAACTTACATTAGGTAAGTGACTGAATGAGCGAGAGCGTTTAACGAAGTATTCGCAAACAAAGCAGCTTAAAAGGCCCAGGTAGCTCAGTTCGGGAGCTCCCTCGGCTTGGTAGCAAGATCTCTGCTTGCTGGCCAGACACATTAGTCTGAGAGAAACTGTTGCTAGATCTGAAGCGAAGCAAAGAGAACGACAGCGATCTATGATCGCTGGCTGGGATGAGCAGAGGAGCAATGCGAAGCATTGCCAAAATGTGCAGGACGCACAAAACAAATTAGCATTTCATAATGCCCAGGTAGCTCAGTCGGTAGAGCAGAGGACTGAAAATCCTCGTGTCGGTGGTTCGATTCCGCCCCTGGGCACCACGCATACAAAAACCTCGCAGAGCGGGGTTTTTTTATGCGCGGGGTTCAGGGGTGGTTGAGAAGCACCGTGGTTCGACAAGCGCGTAGCGCGAAGGACGCCTGCAAGGCGCCCGCAGGGTGAAGAAATTATCTGAGATAATTTCTGAATCTAAGCTGCGTCAGCAGCGCAGACGGCGGAACGCCGCTCGTAGGGGACAAACAGCCCAAAGGCTGTTTGGATCATTCCGCCCCGAGCAGTCTTCGTAGACACTAGATCAAATTACTCTGACCCTTTTGTTCTTTGAGCAAACAGAAGCCAAGAGTAAATGAGATGCGGTCTTTCATAACTTATCCTGAGTAAAAACGAGGCCAACACAAAATGTAGTAGGCCATTAATGGGCTGATTTACTTCCCCTACCCTACGCTAGTCTATTACACGATAGCCTGATGGGGTGTATTCGATAGAACTTGGAAAATCCAATTCCTCAATCTTTGAGTGCCCAACGAAGACAGCATCCTTGGAGGACCTGGTTGATCCGTAGCGCCGCATAAAGTCATCCTCGGACTCGAGATCGGGTAGTTGACCGGTCAGCGCCAGCCGAATGACCTTCGCTACTTCTTCGGGGTTGTCACGCTGCGGATAATGTCCAGCCGTGGGCAGGACCCAGAAGCTACTTTGCGCCTGTCTATCATTTAAATAGGTATCCCAGACATGATGAGCAATTCGAACTGGATTCACGTTATCGGCCAGCCCCCATAGATAGGCCACGGGAACCGGGCTACGCGGCAGGTTCTCCAGCCAACGCACTTCGTTCGCCTGGCGCTCTAACAGGTAGCGACCCACATAGATCAAGGAAACAGTACCCTGGTTGAATGCGAAGATATCGGAAAAGGCAAGCGATTCCGGTTCTCCTTCCGTGCGCCGTGGCTGCGCCGCACGGGAAGCAAGCATTTGGTCGGCGGTAGCGGTATCGAGCATTCTCAATTGACCGGGCGA
>CAYOND010000017.1:0-72303 GCA_964405225.1 uncultured Pseudohongiella sp. | reverse complement strand
CAACCCGGGTTGGGAAGCAGGTATTCGCGTCGGCAGTTTGCTGGATGGCATAGTGGATTATTTTATTGATGGAACAGTTGCCGCATATCCAGAGGGTTCTAACCCGGAAGGCGTGGCCGTGGATTCCGCCGGTAACGTGTTTGGTGCCGTGGTGTCAGGCGGTGGAGCGATGATCAAGTCATCTCGCCGTTAAGCTGGGCTTGAGGAAATTCAAAGGCCGCTATTGCGGCCTTTTTTATGTGCGGCTCTTTACGCTGGAGTAGCGTGTCAGCATGTCGGCATCGCTGTGGATATGCCGCTCAATGACACTCACCAGATCTTTTTTGGAGACACTGCCAAAATTAACCAGAAGATCTGAACTTAGTAGCAAGCATATAAACAGTAATACGAATAAGGTCAGATAAAGAAAGGGTGCTTCCACACCCAGGAAACGTAGCACAGCGCAGAACACCACTCCAAATACCAAAAATGAGCGGGTTGCGGTCTCACGCTGAATCTGACGTTTGGCGCGCAGTACCAGTTGTATGTCTCGATCGTTCATGGCGTACCTCGCTGTGCTGACATAGCCCTTAATATTTATGGTTCGCAGTATCGGGTATCGTTCTGACAGTTTAACCAGCACCGCAAGAGCGAACAACACTTGGTGCAAGATAGCGCGAGCCGTGGCTCCAGAATTTGTCCTGAATCCCGATTTGGGTATTCAGGTGCCGGGCATGATCTAAAATCAAGGCTCCATAACAGGAGGATTCTTACATGAACTCGATCAAGTTGGTGCCGCTACTGCTTGTTTTGCCTGCCCTGCTTGCCGGTGGCGCCATGGCTGCAGATGCTGCGCGCAACAATGCTGATGAATATGAGCCAAATGCCGAATTTCCCTACGGCAGACCCAACCCGTCGGCACCGGCGGAATTGTCCCAGTTTGCTTTTATTGTCGGTGCCAATGACTGCACAGAGGAACGCCTGAACCAGGCGAGCGGAGAATGGGTTGCAGGTGAACGCACCTGGGATGCGTATTACTACATCAATGGCTATGCGATTCGGGATACTGGTCGCTCGGGAAATACCAGCAATGGCAATATTCGCATCTACGATGCCAATCTTGGGCAGTGGAAGGTGCATTTCTTTTCCATGCCTGTCTATGGCACAGGAATCTGGACGGGTGGTATGGAAGGTGACGAGATGATTTTGCGATTACCACAAAAGGCACCAGGAACAGATCTGGATGGATTTTCAACACTGACATTTTCCAATATCAGCGTGGATGGCTTCGACTGGGTCGGTGAATGGATCAGTGGTGATGGGGAGATTGTGTTTCCGTTCTGGAGTATATCTTGCCATAAACGCAGTGCACCCTGAGTGTTCTGTCTTGCGTAGCCGCGACCCTTGGTTTAACTTGCCTGCCTGCATACATCAATGAGATATCAGTCTGAGTGGGGCGAGGATGAAGATAAGCAAAGGTTTTCGAGAGTTGGTAGCAGAAGCTGAGGCTAAAGTAACGGCGCTGACTCCAGCTGATGTGGATAAGAAGATTGGCAAACCGGGCGTGCTGCTTATTGATTTGCGCGATGTGCGCGAGCTGAAACGGGAAGGCAAGATTCCTGGTTCGCTGCATATACCTCGTGGCATGCTGGAATTCTGGATTGACCCCGACAGCCCATACTACCGCCGCGAGTTTGATGACGCTGAACAAGTCATACTGTATTGCAACAAGGGCTGGCGGTCGGCGCTGGCCGCCAAATCCCTGCAGGATATGGGGGTAGAGCCAGTGGCGCATATGGCAGGTGGTATGGAGCGTTGGGTCGAAGAAATCGGACGCCTGGACAAAGACTAGGTCGCTCACCGATAGGTGGACGCTGCATCGTGGGCTGGCTATGATGTGCGCCTCAAGAGTCGGATTACAGACTCGGTACAAACAACGCGTTTGTGCACATATCAGAAGAGGGCGATATGACTAAAACAAAAATTCCTCAACCCACGCAACCAGATATTCTGCGCCGTCGATTTTTGCAGGCCTTACCTGTTGCGCTGCTTTCGCCACAAGTATTGGCGCAGGGTAGTGATAACACCATTGCGGTGCGTAAATTACATAGTTTTGGCTTGCGGGTTTCCGATCTCGAGCGCAGTGTAGCCTTCTATCAGGATTTGTTTGGTGCGCCAATCCAGGCACGCAGCGGTGATACCGTTTGTTTGCGCATTGGCAGCGGACCACATTTCTTTTCTCTAACTCCTACACGTGGCACTGAGACTCCCGGATACACCCATGTGGGACTCAGTGTTGCTGATTTCAATTTAACTGAAGTACAGAATCAATTGGCTGACTGGGGAATAACACCAATCGATTATTCAGATCGACTATCGCGCCTGGATCTGGCCATGCACAGTTGGGTACAAACCCGCGGCGAAACGCGCGAGCTCTACTTTGCTGACATTGAAGGTCTGGTCTATCAGCTCGTACCACAGAACCATTGCGGTGGCGGCGGGGCGCTAGGTACAGTTTGTGAGAATGTCGAAGTCTCGACCACTGCGGGCATGTTCGAGCTGGTTGATCTCAGTCACTTTACCAATTTCATGGCTAATGGGTCTCGCGCCAATAATTTCTATCGCAGTGTCTTCGGATTGAACTACCAGGCTTACCAAGGCCCGACATCTCCTATCGTAGGAGTTGGTGATGGCATTCAGTTTATGATGTACATCGGTGGCGTCCAGGAAGGTACTCCTGATAATGCTGCACTGGTGCACCACACTTGTTTCAGTGTAAATGATTTTTTTGTGGATGATATACGTGGGCAATTAACAGATTACGGATTAACCGCTACTGATGACGGCAATGCCTCCTTGCCACTGACACATTGGGTGAGCATGCGCATGCCTAATAGAGGTGGCGCACAAGGTGGTACACCGGAACTTTATTTCGCTGATCCGGATGGTATCCGGATACAATTGCAGGATCCTGATTATTGTGGAGGCGGCGGTTATCTCGGCGATGCCTGTCCGCCACTACCTGAGAACGCCTGATAAACTGACAGAAGTATAGGAAGAAGTATGGAGTATCGTTACATAGGCACCAGTGGCCTGCGGGTTACACCAATCTGCATGGGAACCATGAGTTTTGGTAGCTGGAGCAATAAAAAAGAATCTTTTCGAATTCTGGACAAAGCCTACGATAGAGGCATTAATTTTTTCGACACCGCCGAGGTTTATCCCGTACCTCCATTGGCGGAGACGGTGGGTATTACTGAAGAGATCTGTGGCGAGTGGTTCAAGTCACGTAACCGTGATTCACTGATTATCGCGACCAAGGTAGCCGGTGCAGCGTCCGGCTGGTTTGTACCACCAATTCGATCCGGTATGACAGCCATTGACAGGCATCATATTGAGAAAGCAGTCGATGGTTCTTTACGGCGCATGGGGCTGGACTATATAGATCTGTATCAGGTGCACTGGCCTGATCTTGTGGTGCCTATCGAGGAATCCATGGAAGCCCTGGACAGATTGGTCGAATCTGGCAAGGTGCGCTATTTGGGCACTTCAAACGAATCCGCTTACGGGTTGACCAAGGCCAACACAGCGGCATCCTACGAAGGCTTTGCCAGGTTTCAGTCCATACAAAACAACTTCTCACTGATCAACCAGCGCTTCTTCGATGAATTGGCGCACGTATGTCGCAGGGAGCAGGTATCACTCTTGCCTTATTCGCCCATTGGGGGCGGTGTGTTGAGTGGTAAGTACAATCAGGACGAGATGCCGCACAACTGTCGTTTTGGTGATTATCACTATGCAGATAATCCGCGCCAGAAAGCTATGGCGCAGCGATTCGTTAATGAAAAAACGCTGGCGTCTACTGCGCGCTATCTGGAAATTGCCAAGGACTTGAATATGTCGCCCGTAACACTGGCGACAGCCTGGAGCATGAATTTTGATTTTGTAGCATCGACTATTATTGGCGCTCGCTCGGCAGATCAGCTTGACGAGTCGTTGGCTGCTTTTGATGTATCACTTGACGATGAAGTCATGAAGCGTTGTGATGAAGTACATAAAGAAATTCTCTATCCTATGGGTTAAATTCCTAGGGGTTAAATGCCTGGGAGTTATTGTCCTTGGGATTGGCAGCCTGGCCATTCTGGCCGCGCCTGCCGTATATTCCCAGCAGATTCATATTGCACATTGCCAGGCTTCGTGTCCGACGGGTGCCTCGTTACGCAACCAGATCGTCGTGCGCCATCTATTCGCGGCGTCGGTAAATTATCAGTCTGGTATGGCGGATTGGATCGCTTATCGAGTACTGCCTGACTCAGTAGGCGTAGCATCGCTTCTACCCCGCATGTGGCGTGATGACGAATTGCTCGAAAGTGGTCTGTCACGCGAAGATATTGCTGGCTCAATCACGCGTATACAGCAACCTGATCTAAGCAATCAGCAGGACCGGGATTACCGCACTACCGAAATCAATATCGACCCTGGCGAAGTGGGGCGACTCGTTCCCATGACCAGTTTTGCAGGAACACCTTACTGGGATGAGCTGAATTACCTGAGTAATATGGCCGCGCTACCGAGTGACTTGCGCCTGGGTAGCTGGTCACGGCTTGACCAGGCCGTGAATGAACTGGTGGCCAGCCTCGGTGAGGCTCATGTGGTTGCCGGACCAATCTATGGTATTGATAGTGAGCTGCAAATTGCCGATGGATTGACGCAGCGGGCCGCGGCTTTTTATAAAGTTATAAGTACTGGTCAGGCTCGTGCTGCGTTTATATTCGATGCGGATTTACCCATTCATGCGGATTACTGCACCCAGGTGAGTAATCTGCAAGAAGTTGAAGCCGCTACAGGTTTAACCTTATTTCCAGGCCAGACAGTATTTGCAAATGACCTGGCAGCGCAACTAGGCTGCATGGATAGCAGCAGGAGTGTCGAGTGCTGAAATTTGCAGTTAAACCACCAGTACAAGTTGTGGTGCCTGTACAGTTCAGCGAAGAGAAATTTCCAGTGCATCGCATTTACTGTGTCGGGCGTAACTATGCCGATCATGTGAAAGAAATGGGAGGAGACCCCAAGGCTGAGCCGCCAATATTTTTTTCCAAACCAGCAGATGCAGTTGTGACGAGTGGAGCAGATGTGCGATATCCCCAGGCTACTGCAGATCTGCATCATGAGGTTGAATTGGTAGTGGCTTTGCAATCGGGAGGCAAACATATTCCAGCAGAGCAGGCATTCAGTTGTGTCTATGCCTATGGTGTGGGTATTGATTTTACCCGGCGCGATTTACAGGCTGCCGCAAAAAATGCGGGCAAGCCGTGGGACGTCGCCAAGGGGTTCGATCAGTCTGCTCCAATATCTGCGTTAAATCCCGTGGCCAGTTGTGGACATCCCCTTGATGCCCGCATCTCCTTGCGAGTGAACGATGAAATACGTCAGGATGCCAGCCTGGACAGCATGATCTGGTCAGTGGCAGAAATTATCAGTGAGCTTTCCAACTTTTTTGAATTGCAAGCAGGCGATCTTATTTTTACTGGTACACCCTCAGGCGTCGCTGCCACTAACCCGGGGGATCATCTGGCCGCCAGCATCGAGGGAGTCGCAGATCTCGAATTTAACGTTGTTTAAAAACAGGGCAGTCTATGACCACTGAGCAGGCCACGCTTCTAACCATCCTGGTGGTCCTTTTGGGTCTGCTGGTTTGGGGCCGCTGGCGCTATGATGTCATCGCTCTCGGGGCATTATTCGCTGCTGGCATAGCAGGACTGGTTCCACAAACTGAACTGTTCTCCGGATTTGGTAATCCCGCAACTATAACAGTCGTTCTGGTTCTTATTATCAGCTACGGCCTGACAAAATCCGGCGCCGTTGAGTTTATCGCCCAGGCCATAGAACCGGCTTCCAATCGACCATTGCTGCATATTGCAGTACTCACATTCCTCGCGGCATTTCTTTCAATGTTCATGAACAATGTGGGTGCGCTGGCGCTGTTAATGCCGATAGCAATTCAGTCAACCGCGAGTGCCGGCAGATCACCGGCGACAGTACTGATGCCACTCTCTTTTGGTTCTATCCTCGGGGGACTGGTTACCATGATAGGTACGCCACCGAATATACTCATCGCAAATTATCGGCAGCAAGTTACCGGCGAACCTTTTACGATGTTTGATTTCGCCCCGGTAGGTGGTGGCGTGGCGATCTGCGGCATTGTGTTCATGTTACTTATTGGCTGGCGACTGGTGAAAGTACGTAAAGATTCAGTGGAAGCGGATCTGTTTGCCGTCGAGAAGTACCTGTTCGAATTGAAGATGCAGGAAGAATCACCATTGCCTGGTGAACAAGTAAAAGACTTACGAAAAATTCTTGCTGAAAGCGGTATTGATTTGCTGTCGATGGTGCACAAGAAGCAGCACCTCCCGATTGTACCCCAGACGCATATTCTTTCCGCCAGTGATTTATTGATCGTGCAGGGCTCACATGAGGATGTAGATGCTTTTGCCTCGGCGCAAAAACTGCAATTGGTGTCTGCCAATAACGCCAAAGATGAAATATTCCATTCTGAAGACTCAAAGGTCGCAGAGGTTGTTGTGACACCTGACTCGCCGATTGCCGGGCGCACTCCCGAAAATATTCGCTTCAACAGGCGTTATAATATCAATCTGTTGGCGGCTTCCCGTGCAGGCAAGCCACATCGCAATCGATTGCGCGAATTCGTTATCAAGGCAGGTGATGTTCTGTTGTTGCATGGTGAAGAAGCCGACATCAATGAAGCGATAGTCAAGATGAACTGCTACCCCCTGGCCAAACGTGAACTCAGTTTTGGTAAAGGCAACAAAGCAGTACCCGCGTTGTTAACATTTGTGTTCGCAATTATATTGGCAGCTACCGGAGTGATATCAATTCAACTGGCGCTGGGTATTGCAACAGTGGCAATGGTCCTGTTGCAGATCGTACCGGTCAGGGAATTCTATGACGGTGTGGATTGGCCGGTCGTGGTTCTGCTAGGCGCCATGATACCGCTTGGTAATGCGCTGGAGACTTCCGGCACTACTGCATTACTGGTTGACGGAATTCTAAGTGTGGCGGGGGATATGTCACCGGTATTCCTGATTGCCTTTGTGCTGATTATTACCATGACTGTCTCTGACGTGTTGAACAATGCCGCAACAGCTATCCTGATGGCACCTATTGCCTACAACATCGCCCTGTTTTTGAATCTAAACCCTGATGCCTTTCTTATGGCTGTAGCCATAGGCGCCTCCTGTGCATTTTTAACTCCGATTGGGCACCAAAATAATGCGCTCGTTATGGGGCCAGGGGGATATCAATTCGGCGACTACTGGCGTATGGGATTACCACTGGAAATTATCATCGTTACAGTGTCGATTCCTTTGCTTCTGATTTTCTGGCCGATCTAAGCCTGACAAAACCCTGAGTGTTTTACTAATTGTTACACTTCGCTAGAATTTTGACGCCAGAATTTGCCACTTAAGCCGCAATGCATTAACGTAAGCTACCCATTAACCCCGTGCTGGCAGCAAGTCCGGCGCAAGCGAAGCCTTGAATGCGCGTTAATTGGAAGACCTATAACCCTGGTAAGTTCTTTGATGAGTTAATCAGCTCGCCAGGTTATGCCCGCAAACCGGCAAGACGTCTTGCCAGTTATCTCAGTTCTCTTAACCACGAAGATTTGCTGGATAAAAAGTTGGCGGCAGAGTTTGCCATCAAGACGATGGGAATCTCTTTTACTGTCTACAGTGATGCGGGCAATATTGACCGCGAATGGCCTTTTGACATTATTCCACGGGTAATCACTGAGAAAGAATGGAACAAAACCAGCGATGGATTAAAGCAACGACTACGCGCACTTAATCTGTTTATTAATGATGTTTACAATGAGCAGAAAGTTTTCAAAGATAAAATTATTCCCAAAGAGTTAATTCTCAATTCCACGAATTTTCGCAAAGAGTGTGTTGGTATTCGTCCCAAGTACAAAGTGTGGGCGCATATCTGCGGTACCGACTTGATTCGGGATGGAGATGGTGAATTCTACGTGCTGGAAGATAATTTGCGTGTGCCTTCCGGTGTGTCATATATGCTGGAGAACCGTCGCGTTACCAAGCGAGTGTTCCCTGAATTATTCGAGAATCACAATATTTTGCCAGTAACTGATTATCCCAATCAGCTATTCGATACCCTGGCAGCTATCTCACCGCGTCGAACCCGCAATCCGGAAGTCGTTGTACTAACGCCGGGCGTTTTTAATTCGGCCTATTTTGAACATTCATACCTGGCTCAGCGTATGGGTGCGGAGTTGGTGGAAGGTGGCGACCTGGTAGTTGAGAAAGACAAGGTCTACATGCGTACCATAGATGGTTTGTCTCAAGTTGATGTGATTTACCGCCGTATCGATGACCTGTTTCTCGATCCCACCGTGTTCAACAAGGACTCTGTGCTTGGAGTTGCCGGTTTGTTCAAGGCCTGGGTGAAGGGTAATGTGGCACTGGCCAATGCACCGGGTGCCGGGGTAGCAGATGACAAGATTATCTACACCTATGTGCCGCAGCTCATCAAATATTATCTGGATGAAGATCCTATCCTGCCCAACGTGCCGAGCTACCAGTGCAATGACAAGAAGCAGCGTGACCATGTGCTGAAAAACCTGGACAAACTGGTGGTAAAACCCGCCAATGAATCAGGGGGTTACGGCATGTTGATGGGGCCGCAGTCGACGCGTAAGGAGCGGGAAGAGTTCGCCCGACGCATCAAGGCTAACCCGCGTAATTATATTGGCCAACCGCTGATCTCTTTATCCACCGTGCCGATACTTGGAGATCGATCTGTTGAACCTCGTCATGTCGATCTCAGGCCATTTATCCTGCAAGCCGACAAGTCTTATGTTACTGCTGGGGGATTGACGCGAGTGGCCATGGTGAAGGGGTCTTATATTGTTAATTCTTCCCAGGGTGGCGGTAGTAAAGACACCTGGATAGTGGGGGAGAGCTGATATGTTATCCCGAGTAGCCGAACGCGTTTACTGGCAGTCCAGATACCTGGAACGGGCAGAGAATACCGCCAGATTATTAAGTGTATTTTCCACGCTGTTAATGGATTTACCACCACGCACCAAGCTGGGCTGGCAATCCTTGCTGGAGATAACGGGCACCGACGCGCTATTTGCCAAGAGTGAAAGGCAGGTAATAGAGCGCAATGTGATGCGTTTCCTGTTGGTGGAAGAAAACAGTGTCTCTCTCCTGAACATGCTGGCAATGGCACGGGAAAATGCACGTACTACACGCGAGATCATGCCAACCGAGGCGTTTGAGGAAATCAACAACCTTTACTGGTTCGCCAGGGAAAAGCTTGGCAAAGGTGTGTCTCGGGGTCCCCGCCACGAATTGCTGGAAGAGATCATAGCGAGTTGCCAGCACCTGGCAGGCATGTTGTCAGGCACCATGAGTCATAATGATGCTTTTAATTTCGTGCGCCTCGGGCAGTACCTGGAGCGGGCTGATATGACCACGCGGATCGTCGATGTCGGTTCGGGTAAGCTACTGAGCAGCATGGAGTTGGATAGCAGTGCCAACGCGGAACCATTCGAAAACATCCTTTGGATGAATATTTTGCGCTCTATAAGCGCATATCAGATGTATCGCCAGCATGTGAAGAATCGCGTAAACGCCGAAGATGTAGTGGTTTATCTCTTGCAAGATGAAGAATTTCCGCGCAGCGTCGCGTACTGTTTCGATAAAATGGAAAATGTGGTGAAAAAACTGCCAAACAACGAGAAAGCAGTAGCTCAAATCAGTAAAACCCTGCGTCTGGCCAATCGTACCGGAATAGGCAAGCTGCTGGAATCTGGATTATTTCAGTATATTGATGATATGCAGGTACAATTCGCGTCCGTTCACCAAAAAATTGCAGAGACCTGGTTCCTACCTAACAAATAATATATGAGAAAATTCACCTGCGCATGTGGGCAGCCCCTGTTTTTCGAAAACACCCGATGCCTCACCTGTGATCGCCGCGTAGGTTTCGATCCCAAGGCCTTCGAGATGGTTCCGCTGCCTGACGCAGTGGGCAATCGCAAGTTATGCCGCAATTCCAGTGATTATGATGTATGTAACTGGTTACTTCCCGAACAGGATGGCAAATACTGCATAAGCTGCCGACTCAATGACACGATTCCTAACCTGCTGGACCCGGACCGGCGTCGCTGGTGGAAACAACTGGAGCATGCCAAACGCCGCCTGATTTATTCACTGCTTGAACTGGGTCTGCCCGTGGTAGGCAAGAACAAGGATCCAAACGGGCTGGCTTTCTGTTTCATAGAAGACAAGCGCACCAATCCGGGAGTGTTCGAGGAGCATGTGGCTACCGGACACCAGAACGGCATGATTACAATTAATATTGCCGAGGCGGATGAGGTGAGACGCGAGATCACTCGACAGTATACGGGTGAGTTATATCGCACACTGCTGGGTCATTTTCGGCACGAGAGTGGTCACTACTACTATAATCGGCTTATTAACAACAACGAGCGAGTCAATGCTTTCAGAGAACTGTTTGGTGATGAGACAGTCGATTATGCGAAGGCGCTGAAAAAATATTACGCCAAGAAAGATTCGCTGCCTTATGACCCGGACATGATTAGCCACTATGCCCAGTCGCATCCACTGGAAGACTGGGCCGAAGTATGGTCCCACTATCTGCACATGATTGATACGCTGGAGACTGCCAGTGCCTACGGCCTGGAACAGGGGTCAATGCGCTGGGATGATATTGAAATCACACTATCGAAGTGGACCGAACTCAGCATCTCGCTGAATGCCCTGAATCGCAGCATGGGACTGGAAGATGCCTACCCGTTTGTACTTTCAGATCTGAGCTTCAAGAAGCTCCGTTTTGTCCATTCTCTGATTTATCCCAGTTAGTCGCCCAGGATAGCGGTGGCATTTGCCGGAAGGCATTTTTCAGCAGTTCATCCCAGCGTTTGTGCAAGTCTCGCAAGAATTCACTGTCTTCATCGAAACGATGGTAGTTATCGAGTACCAGGCTGTCGGCTTTGTAAATCAGCGTTTCGATGGGTGGCCCAACACTCAGGTTGCTGCGCAGTGTCGAATCCATTGATACCAGCGCACACATGGCGCAGGTATCCAGATCGAGGCTCGGGTTAAGGATGCGGTCCAGGATTGGCTTGCCGTATTTACTCTCACCTATCTGCAGGTAAGGCGTGTCCTTGGAAGTGGTTATGTGATTGCCTTCCGGGTACACCAAAATGATTTCATGGGGCTGGCCTTTCAGTTGGCCACCAATAATAAAACTGGCTTCAAAATTCTTGCCTTCGGAGGTGCGTTTTTCCTGTTGCTGCAGGCTAACGTCACCGAGATAGTCTGCGGCGTCCTGCACGCTATCCATTTTCAGCAAATTACGCTTGGCATCTTTGGCGATGTCAGATTTTACCTTCGCCAGAGTGCCCTGGGACGTTGCCAGATTACCTGCAGTGAGGATGACGAACTGACGCTCGTCGTCGTTACCGAACCGGAACATCTTGCTGTAGGTGGCTATCTGATCAATGCCAGCGTTCGTGAGGGAGTCTGAGCAGAAAACCATACCGGCATCTACCGAGACGGCTACACAATAAGTCATGCGCTGTTCTTCATAAGCTAAGAAGGGCCAATCATACCTAGTCAGACAAGGTGTGGATAGTGCGAAAACCAGATATTTCGGACCTATTTGAGAGGGGCATTCAACCGCCCGCCAGGGGCGAAGGCGACTGTGCCACCGGGCTGATTTAGGGCTCGGTGGGGAAATCAGGGATTATTGCAGGGCTTCGTTTACGTCATCGAATTCGTCATAGCCATATTCGAAGGCGATGCGCTTGCTTTCCAGGCGCTCCTCGATACGGCGACGCAATTCAGTGACTCGCGCCTTGCCCTGACTGGCGATGGAGCCTTCATCGATATCGGAATCATCATCTGCCATGAGTTCTCCGCCATCAATAAATTCTTTCACTGCCTCTGTAGGGTCTTCCCATTTTTGCTGTTTCATAATTTGAATCTCTCGATCACAAAACACGGGGCTTGCTTATAAACCCATATCGTTCCGATGTGGGAAAAACTTCAGTAAAAAGTTACCTGAATTTTTGCGGAGAATAATCCGAAAACGCAGTGAAGGGTAGACTTTTTTGGAGTGATTTTGTGACCCATTTATTACTTCGGGCGAAGCATATGGGGCGCACTGTGACGGGGGTGGAATTTTCTCAGGTCAGGCCAAGTCTGGCGATAGTTTCCTGCCTGAGTTGCTTCTTGGCGATCTTGCCTGTGGCAATGCGTGGTAACTGCTCATAGGTAAAGAAAAAACGCTCGGGTATCTTGAAAGCCGCGATACGGGTGTGGAGAAACTGCCGCAGCTCATCGGGTTCGAGAGTGGCGCCGGGCTGGAGCATGATGGTGGCGCACAGGCTTTCACCGAGGCGCTCATCCGGAACGCCAAAGGCCGAGACTTCACTCACTGCCGGGTGTTCTGAAATAGCGTACTCAACTTCGGCGCAGCCGATATTCTCACCGCCACGAATAACGATATCCTTGGCCCGATCGAGGATGATCAGGAAGCCAAGGGGATCAAGCTTGCCAATGTCGCCTGTGTGGAACCAGCCATCCTTGATGACTTCCGCGGTAGCTTCGAGATTGTTCCAGTAACCACGCATGATCGTGGGCCCCTTGATACAGATTTCCCCGACCTGGTCGTTTTCCAGTGTATTGCCTGCTTCATCGACGATTTGCACCGCTGTCACTGGTGGGCTGGGGCGGCCAGTGCTGCTGGGCCTGGCTTCATAAAACTTGCCCGAGATAATGGCGCCAATCGCATTGGTCTCTGTCAGTCCGTATCCCAGACCCGGAATGGCAACTTCCGGGAATTTACGCAGAATCATTTGCAGGTGTTCGGGAGGGCGGGGCGCACCACCACTCTGAACGCTGCGCAGACTGCTTAAATCCGTATTATCAAATTGCTCTGAATGCATGAGTTCCCAGGCCATGGTCGGCACCCCATGGAAAACCGAGATACGTTCGCTCTCTATCAGTTCCAGGGCTTTGTCGGCGTCCCATTTGTACATCATCACGAATTTGCGCTGGTAGATGAAACAGGCGAGAAACTGCGCGTGACTGCCTGTTACATGGAACAGCGGCACATTGGCAAGGATGGCTGGGGGGTAGGGCGGATCGTCTTCGCGCAGTTCCGGACGCAGTATCTCGGTAATTTCCTTGACGAATTTCCAGGTATAAAGCGCGTTGATAATATTGCGGTGGGTCGAGAGCACACCCTTAGGCAGGCCGGTTGAGCCGGATGTGTACATGATCGAGGCATTGTCTTCAGGCAATACACCAATGGCTTCGATGTCTGTCTCGGTTAGAGGCTTCACTCCTTCCAATATTTTAAAGAATTCCGGAGTAGTGGTTGCAGTCTCCGGTTTCATTATGATCCCAGATACACCGAGACTGGCCAGGTAAGGTTCGACCAGTTCCAGTCGGGGAGAATCAGCAATAAGCACCCGGGCGCCACTGTCTTGCAGGCCAAACTCCAGTTCCGGGCCTTTCCACCAGGAGTTCATCGGGACGATCACCGCACCGATCAATGTGGCTGCCATATAGGTGATGCACCACTCGGCCGAATTACGGCCGCATACCGCTACCCGGTCACCTTTGTTAACTCCGTACTGTTCTTTTAATGCGCGCCCGAGCCGCAGCGACAATTCCATTGTTTCGGCAAACGTGAAACGGTCTTCCAGGTAGACAAGAAAAGTACGATCGGGTGATTCCAGCCCGAGTCGATAGAGTTCATACAAATTGCGGGGCACATTGGCAAACACTTCCAGTTCGATTCCGTCAATATTGACGATTTCGGTGGCTAGCTCCATGCCTGGTGCTTTGTGCGCAGCCACTATGTCTTTCAGTTTCGCCAGATCCTGGCGAATTTCATCATCACTTAACATAGCAGCTGTTATTCGGATTTGATGTCCAGCGTAACTTTTCCCATTACCTGGCGCTTGGTGAATATATTAAAGGCATCAACATACTGATCCATGGCAAAGGTTTGTGTCACCACGGGTTTGATCTTGCCTTGCTCATACATCGCAAATAACTCAGCGAAGTTTTTCTCATACTCTGCTGGTTCTTCTTTGCGAAACCGGCCCAGGAATACGCCAACCATGGAAGAACCCTTGAGCAGGGCTAGATTGGCTTTGTATTCAGGTATGCGACCGCTGGTGAAACCGACGACCAGAAGGCGGCCATTCCAGTTTATGCAACGGCAACTCTGGTCAAACAGGTCGCCACCCACTGGATCATAAATGACATCTGCGCCGCGATCGTCGGTAAGGGCTTTGACTTTGTCTTTCAATTCTCCGTCGCCGTAATTAATCACCGCATCCGGGGAGTATTGCTTGACGAATTCCAGCTTCTCGTCAGAGCTGGCGGCGGCGATTACCCGAGCGCCCATTAATTTGCCCAATTCAACTGCTGCCAGTCCTACTCCGCCACTGGCTCCCAGCACGAGTAAGGTTTCACCAGCGCGCAAATTGCCCCGTTGCTTCAGTGCGTAATAGGAAGTGGTATAGACCATGGCAAATCCGGCCGCAGTGCGGAAATCCATGCTATCAGGAATCTTGCGCACGCCAGACGAATTGACAGCCACCTGTTCGGCGAGTCCGCCGATGCCGGGCACGGCCATCACTCTGTCACCTATTGCCACGTCCTTGACGCCATCGCCTAATGCAGTGACGACACCGCCTACTTCCGATCCAGGCACAAAGGGATGATCGGGTTGAAACTGGTACTTACCCCGGATCTGTAGTCCATCAGGGAAATTCAGTGAGGCGGCATGCACCTCCACAATGACTTCATGCGCGCCTGGTTCTGGTGCGGCAATGTCTTCCAGTACCAGATCTTCAGGTGGTCCGTCTGCGTGGCATACGATGGCTTTCATGTTTTCCCCTGATTTCAACGAACGCGGATTCAATCATGAAAACGCCTGAACTTCAAACCACGCAAGGCCTGTAGTGGAATCCAAGTCGGTGTCCAAGAGTCAAATACAACTAATGCTTGCCCATATAGCCACAGTCCGACATGTGTAATGCTCCGGACCAGAGTGCAAGGGCTGGAACCAGCCGCTGCGGCCCTCAACCTCGCGCATGATCCGGTTCCAGCCTGTGCGCTATGCCTGGCATTAGGGAGCTATGCACATGCCAGACTGTGGAGGCACATCTGAGTTGCATTGAAAATTGGCAATTTTCGCAATGCTGCGCCATGTTGTTGGCATAGGGACAAACGCGTATATTAGCAAGCGGATTTAATACCGGACGCACCTCAGTGAACGAAACTGAAAGACAGGAATATCTCAAGGTAATGGGCATTGCACCCGTCTACTTGCGTCGATCAGTTGCACTTGGCCGCCCGGTTGCAGAATACGTGTTTGCCGAACCTGCTGCTGCATCCACATCGGAAGCCAAACAGCCATCCCGGACTCGCAACAAGTCTGAGCTTGAAAAGCCAGTGGCCAGGCCGCGACCAGAAAGGGTGACTGCGCCTGGAGCAGTTGCTGCGAAACCAGTAACGAAAGCGTCTGAAGTGCCGGCACAGCCAGCGCAGGCGAGCAGCGCCGATGGGTTGCGGTTCAAGCTGGACTACATCTGCGCTGGTCCAAATCTGGCAGTTGTGCAGGAGTATCCCTTTCAGCAAGCTGAGAGTGGTACGGAAGCGCGAACCCTACTGGCAGCGATACTGCGGGCAATAGGGTTGCCAGATGATAGCTATTCGTTACATGCCGAGTCTTTCAACTGGCCATTAGCCGAAGGGCTGGCGACTAGTGGCAGCGACATTATGGCCGCTGGCAGGGCGCTGGCTGGATTTTTACGCAAACGGCAGGAAACAGACGGGTTTTCTGAACTGCTGGTTTTTTCAACACAGCTCGCTGAAGTATTGAATAATGTCGAACTTGATGCAGTGTCGGTGACCCATACTCACAGTCTGCATGCCATGTTGGCAAATCCTGGTCTCAAACGGGAAGCCTGGTCTGATCTGCAGGCTGCGCGCCAGCGATTGCAGCCTGGATCTGCAGAGTAATACTGGTTAGAAGCTGAAAGCAGTATGAATAAGCCGGAATTTTTTGCTCGCATCATGCGTAACAGTGACCTGGACCTGGTTGTGCAAAATGAGGCCGCGGCCTACGGCCAGGGTTGGAGCAAACGCATCTTCCTTGATTGCCTGCGGGCTGGATATCAATGCTGGGTGTTTGCCAGTAAGCAACAGATTGTTGCGCATGGCGTGATGTCAGTCGCTATAGGTGAATGTCATCTTCTGACGCTTTGCGTGCACCCGGATTTTCAACGACAGGGGTTGGGTCGTCGGATGTTCAATCTGTTACTGGAAAGGGCATACAAGGAAGATGCAAAGATCTGTTTCCTCGAAGTTCGACAATCCAATTTGCCAGCGCTGGAGCTGTATCGATCTCTGGGATTTGTGCAGGTTGGACAGCGCAAGGAATACTATCCTGGCAAAGAAAAGCGCGAAGATGCGTTGATTATGTCGGGCAAGCTACCCCTGTCCGGGCGTTGAATCTTCATCATTGCCAAAAACCTTACCCAGCATCTTGCCTATCAGTTTGAAGCACACGATTAGCAAGAATGCCATGCCAATTATCGCGAGCACTAATAGTACTGAACCCAACAGAATATTGAGTATTTCGCCACGCGACATGTTGTGCCACATGGCAACGCCCCACAGGCACAGTCCGGCGATGACAACACCCGCCACTGTAGCGGAAGTTTTCTTGCGTAAATTGAGCATGGAAAAAATCATAGTGCCGGTTTGTCTCCCAGGTCTTTGAATGTCGCAGTGCAATCGGGGTACTTGGTGCAGCCCCAGAAGATGCCGTTCTTTCCCTTGCGTTGTGCCAGTAGATTGCCACAATCCGGGCAGCGATAGGCCGCTTTGGGTTTGCCATCGTCGTCAGGCAATTGCAGCTTGCAACCGCGGGCGAAACCACTGCAATACCAGTAGTCTCCCTGTTCCGGTTTGGCTCTCACCATGCGTCGTGTGCAAAGTGGGCAGCGATAATGTTCATCGACTTCTTCTGAGGGTTTTCCTGCCACGTCATTCAGTGTAGTGCGACACTTGGGGAAACCGGAACATCCCCAGAAAGGCCCAAGCTTGCCTGTCATCGGGCGCAGAGGTTTTTTGCACTCAGGGCAGTAGTATGTCTTGCTCGAGCCCGGTTCCGGTTTGTTCTTGTCCATGGCGCAGTTCCCCAGAGGTTCAGTTCTAACGCGAGCTGAATGCTGTGTCAAAGCATTGGGAGATGAAGATATTAGTCGTGAATAATTTTGCGGATCTGTTGTATCAGTTGCTGATTTTCATCCGGAGTGCCCACCGTGATACGCAGACGATCCTGCAGACGTGGCTGGTCAAAGTAGCGCACAAGGATCAGGCGTTGCTTCAATGCTTCGTACAACTTTTTGGCGTTAATGGACTGCGGCATTTTAGCTAACAGGAAATTACTTTGACTGGGCTCTGTCTCAATGCCCAGCTTCTTGAGTTCTATGCGCAGTGATTCTCTGGACTTCCTGATCTTGTCCCAGTTTTGCCTTGCATCACTGACTGAAACCAGTGCTGCCACAGCCAGTTTTTGCGCAATATAGTCGGTGTTATAACTGTCCCGTGTTTTGAGAAGCATCGGCTCAATCAGACTGGTTGCGGCAATGCCATAACCAAATCGCAATCCGGCCAGAGAGTAACCCTTGCTCAATGTGCGCAATAGCAGCACATTTTCAAAACGCTGGATTAGCTCTATCGCATTGTATTCGTTCTCTGGATCAACAAAGTCCACGTACGCTTCATCGATGACCAGGACGCCTTTGAAGCATTCAGCAACTTCTGCCAGATAGTCAACGTCCAGCAGTCGGCCAGTGGGAGCATGAGGATTGACCAAAAACATGATGCGAGCTATCGATTCGGCGGCAGTGGTCAAAAAATTTGCCGGCATGGACCAGTCATCTTCGAGCGGAACCTCCTGCAGTTTGCAATTCTGGATATCAGCCAGTACGGGATAGAGAGAATAACTGGGCTGCATGACCAGAACTGTATCGCCAGGATCGGCGAAAGTAGTGAATACCAATCGGAGCAACTCGTCGCCCCCATTGGTCGGGACGATATTCTCACGCCTGACCTGGTGCAACAGAGCAGCCTGATCTCGGAAATCATTCGCCAGAGGCGGTGGATAACGGCGCAGCGCTGCACCGTCAATGTTGCTCAGTGCCTCGAGGACTCGCTTGCTGGGAGTATACGGGTTCTCGTTGGTGTTGAGTTTGATGGTGTCGCTGTCATTAAGCTGTTCACCCGGTTGGTAACCGTGCATTTTTTCGATATTGGGGCGTTGCAAAGACATGGGTGATCAGACCGGACTGGATTACTAAAGGCTGTGAAGAGTAAAACTAATATACAGGAGCAGCAAGCGTTGCATTCAGTTACGCCGGGTCAGGCAGGTAGGTTTGCAAGCGATTGATCCAGCCCTGTAACCAGCGTTGCTCATTTCTTTCCGGAGCTGACAACGCCACCCGCTGGCGCAGCACGGCCTCGGCTGCAGTCACAAAACCGGGTAAGTCTGCCGTAGCGGGATCCATACGCTGCAAGACCTGCAGTAATCCCCACCCCTGGCCCCGATAGCGTTCGCTGGAGTTGGCGCCGCTACCTTTGAAATGCACGTAATCAATTAGTGCATAACGACCCATGGGTGGGGCTGCATTGCCAATTTTTTCATAGATGGCCTGAAGGTCTGCACGCTGCCTCGCAGGCGCGGCTGCCAGCATGGATGGCAAGGTTTCATCCAGCCTTTGCACGATGAAGGCTACTTGTGTGTCCGTAGTAGTGGCGAGGAACTGGCGCAGCTCATTCATACGTGAGGAGTCCAGGTCCGCCAGAAATGTCGGGCGATCCTGCCACGGTGCATCAAGCTCGGGCAGCGCAGCAAGCCAGGCAGGAACAGTAATTCCCTGAGTCTGATAGTATGCAATCAGTTGCGGAAACGTTTCGGTGAATGGGGCGCTTGAATCCGCGGGAAACCAGATAAAATGGCCAATTCCCAGCGATGGAAATTCCTCGCCTTCGTTCCAGCTAGTGAGGCAGGAAGGTTGCTGGTTGCATTCATTACTATAGATGCGCAAACCCAACCAATGCAGTTCTGCCGGGGATAATTGCGATGATTGGGCAGATACCCCCCCAAACAATGGGACGCAGATCACTATTACGGACAAAAACCTATTGAATATGGTTGAAATTGCTGGCATTTTGGCCGGATTCCAGTGCGTGTGGGAAAAGTTTAACATAGTAGTAAATATTCCCACGCCCTTGCTAACGCGAATACTCAGGAGCTTGATTCGGCCGGCAGAAATTTAATCTGGTCAAAGAAGAATCAATGTAACGATGTCACAACCCGCCACTGATGAAGTCGAAGTCGAAACGGAAGCTGCGCCGCCTGCCGAGGCGAAACAGCAGGATCCGTTTGTCACCAGTCTATCCAAGATTTATCAGCGCCTTAAATACAGCAAGAAACTGAAAACCGCCATGAAGGAGGTGGAGAAGGATCTGCTCGACCTTCTCCAGGTGCGCTTGTTCACGATTTACCAGTGCGTGGACAACGGTAAGGAGATCATGGCCAGCATCAAGGGCGGTGATCCTGATGACGATGATTCCATAGAAATTCGCGTGCCATTCAGCCCGACGTCGCTGGCCGGTTATGTGGCACTTAGCCAGCGTGCGCTGGTGATCAAAAATGTGCTGGATAGCGAAGAGCTGGTCGACATCCATCCTCTCTTGCAATTTGACAAGCGTTTCAGTGAGGCCAAGGGCTGGAAAGTCAAATCCATGATCATCGTGCCGATCAAGGATGAAATCCTGCTCGGCGTGCTGCAATTAATTAATTTTGAAGGTGACCGCGATTTTGACAAGACCGATCTGAAGCACGCCATGATGGTATGCCAGATGCTGGTCAAGCAGTTCAGGTCATCGCTACAGAGTACCCAGGGGCCATTCGACTACCTGGTACAGAACGGCAAGATTTCCAGCGTTGAACTGGAAGAGCTGCAAAACAAGATCTCACTATACGGCGGGTCCACTACTCGCACCCTGATGGAAGATTTTGATATTGAGGCCGACACGATCGGCAAGTCGCTCGAGTATTACTATCGAGTGCCCTACATGGCTTACAGCAAAGATCATGAGCTGCCAACCGATCTGCTGGAAAACATCGGCGTCAGCTATTTGCGCAGCAATCTCTGGCTGCCGGTAGCAGGTAACAAGGAAGAGGCTGTCATCCTGATTGATGATCCATCTGATTATCAACGCATTATGGAAATCCAGGGCGTAGTAAACGCGCGTAAATATGTGTTCCGGGTGGGATTGCCAGAACATATTCTGCAATACCTGCGCGGCGACGATGACGACTTCGGCGAGGAAGGTTTTGACGATGTTTTCTCTGCACTGGAAGACCAGGGCAATGTAGAGCTCGATGACGGTGATGATGATGAGGATGATGAGGGTCTGGCAGAGACTTCAGCCATCATTCAATTGGTAAACAGAATTATCACTGAGTCGGATCGACTCGGTGCGTCGGACATTCATATCGAACCTGGCAAGGACAACGCTCCTGGCGGCGTGCGCATCCGGGTTGACGGCATTTGCCGCGAACTTCTGAAAATCCCCAAGGAACATGGCGCTGCATTGATTGCGCGTATCAAGGTTATCTCGCGTCTTAATATTGCTGAAAAACGCCTGCCGCAGGATGGCAAGTGCAAACTCAAGGTGCGCGGCAAGAAGCTCGAACTGCGTGTTGCGACGGTACCAACGGTGCAGGGTGAGAGTGCAGTACTGCGTATTCTGGCTGCAGGTTCAGCCATGCCGCTGGAAAAACTCAATATGACACCAACCAACTACGACAGGGTAGTGGAGTTGTCAGCCCATCCCCACGGATTGTTTCTGGTTGTAGGGCCTACGGGTTCAGGTAAAACTACAACCCTGCATGCAGTGTTGGGATACATTAACAAACCGGAGCGCAAGATCTGGACTGCGGAAGACCCGGTGGAGATTACCCAGCCTGGCTTGCAACAAGTGCAGATGCTGCCCAAGATCGATTTCACTTTTGCCACGGCGATGCGAGCTTTCCTGCGTGCGGACCCGGACGTGATTCTGATTGGTGAGATGCGTGACCATGAAACTGCCAGTATTGGTGTTGAGGCGTCTCTGACAGGTCACCTGGTATTATCCACACTACATACCAACTCGGCACCGGAAACCATTACCCGTTTGCTTGATCTGGGTCTGGACCCGGTAAACTTTTCTGACGCGTTGCTTGGTGTATTGGCACAGCGTCTGATGCGTACCTTATGTCCGAAGTGCAAGGAGCCTTACAAACCGGAACAGAAGGTACTCGATCACCTGATCGATTCCTACGGCAGGGATATGATTGAAGGGGACATGCCTGACCTGGATTTCAAGAACATCGAGTTGATGCGTCCTGTGGGTTGTGAGGAATGTGGCGATACCGGTTACAAGGGCCGAACTGGTATTCATGAGTTATTGGTTGGCACCCACGATCTTCAATCAATGATCTACAAGAAGGCGGAGCTCGACGAAATTCGCAAGCAGGCTTTGCAGGATGGAATGCGAACAATGAAGCAGGATGGTCTGTACAAGATCTTCCAGGGGCTCACCGACTACCAGCAACTCCTGCGTGTAGTCGCAGAATAACCCACCAAACGTCCGCCAGAATTCTCCCTTTATTGCTCACAAATGGCAGGAATGCCGACTGGCGCACACTCACGATTTGAACCAGTTCATACTCTCAAGATTGTCTGATTGCGCGTTTTAACCCCTGTTTTATAGTTCACCTGTGTCATTTACAGACACCCAGTGTCAATTAATGTCACACAACGTCATTAGTATTGTTTGAAGAGGTGTAACTATGGAACGCGCAGCTCGTACTGTTAAACCCTTTGTTTATGGTGCAGTAATCTTTATTACTCTAGGCATTACCATTGCTAATGAGACCCTCTCAAGAGTAGGACTGCAGGGTAACTACATCTATATCGCCGCGATGGGTTTGTTATTGGCGGCTATCCTGTTGGGCCGCGGCATAGGCATATTGTCTATGGTTGTGGTCGGTATTATTGCCTTGAATTTGCCTGATGCAACGCTGGCACAGCTTTATCTGGATCGTGATGTCCTGTTGGCTGCTGTATGTGCAATGATCCTGGTGCCGTCGGTCTACGAACTGGTATCAAAGTAAGATTAATTCTCCACACTGGAGCAGGGAATATTGCCGCATCACTGCGCAGCGAATATTCCCTGCTTACGCTGATTTTTCTGCCTCACCAGGCTTGAGCGCAGAAGGTGAGGCACTGCCTGATATACCCCATCCAATCACCGGGATTTTCCCGAGCTCACTCCTGGACCCGCAAACAGGGCTGAATTCATTTAATGAACGAACGGTATTATTGGGGCAAAAAAGTCTAATAAAAACAACGATAAAGAAATTGATAATTTCCTGCAAAGCGATTTCAGCCGCTATTTTATGCACATAAATTACAGTGCATTCATAAAACCCTAGAAAATAGCAGGTTTTATTTTTATCCGATAGTTCTAATACTCGTAACCCGTTGAAATGTATAGTTTATATGCATTGATCAAAAATTATACAAAATGTGTTATTTTCCCGTAATTGCGGGCGTAGAGGGTTTTCAGCAAGAATTATGCACTGACTTATCCACAGATTCTGTGGAAAAAATTCTACAAGGTAGTTCGGGGAATTTTTCCCGCAATCACCGTAACTTAGCGGTCTATCCTGATCTCTTTATTAGCATTGTTTGCTAAGTGCACTGTTTTCAGCGCAGAGTTTTCCACGTCTCGGAGCCAGCCAGCCCACCTTAATATAGGGAAAAAGTTCTGCCATCCTCAATATTGTGCTAAATTGGGCTATACAGTTCTGTTGTAGCAGCATAATGATTGAACTCACAGGCGAGATTCCCTTTTTGTGGCGACTTAGCGCCGAAAGTAGCGAAGGCTACTGCGCTGTTTCCATGGTTGTCCCTTGCCCCCCCGAGGCAGAAATTAATGACCTTACAATTGAGACGAGCGTGATGAGCTTGTCTTCGGATAGCTCCCGCTCGGAAAAAGAAGAAACCCTGGAATGGAACCAGGACGATATCAGTTTGTTTCTCAAGCTGGTCAATCATCGACAGAAAGCTGTCACTGAACCTCTATCCGATACCGTCAAGATTAATCTGACCGATCCTGAAATCATCGACATCATCCACGTAGTAGCCGCCGCCGGGTTTGGCGTTGCTTTTACTTCTTATGGGCTGCTGAAAGAGGCTGATGGTTGTCTGCCAGTTCACAATTGTGATGTAGGGAGTTTCGCATCTTTGAATACCATCAATGGATTCAAGTCCTGCGTGGTTGTGGATGTGGATGACGACGACGTAGTTTGTGTGTTACTGGATGATATCAATGCGCAGACGCTGGAAGATTTTGAAAAACTTAGCCGACTTGATTTGTTGTTGGTTAAGCGGGTAGATCTTCTGCATCCCGAGTTTGCCGAATCCCAGGCTCGACCCAGCGAATCAATCCTGCACTAGGCTTGTTGGCATCCGTCAGGCATCTATTCCCAGATAACTGAGTACCTTGCTCGCTGCTTCCTCGACTTCAAGATCGGCAGTAGCAAGACGTAGCTCGGGGTTTTTCGGTTCCTCATAGGGGCTATCAAACCCGGTGAAGTTCTTGATCGTGCCTGAGCGTGCTTTTTTGTAGAGCCCTTTGGGATCACGTTGCTCGCAAAGCTCTATGGGCGTATCGACGAATATTTCCACAAACTCATCGTCTCCAAACATCGATCTGGCCATTTCCCGTTCGCTGCGAAAAGGAGAGATAAAACTGGTCAGAACGATGAGTCCTGCGTCTATCATCAGGCGTGCAGTTTCTGAAACCCGCCTGATATTTTCTACCCTGTCAGCCTCGGTAAAACCCAGGTCCTTGTTCAGTCCATGGCGAATATTGTCGCCGTCCAGCAGATAAGCATGTTTGCCTGCAGCCAGTAATCGCTTCTCAACCACGTTGGCGATGGTAGATTTGCCGGAAGCCGACAGGCCGGTGAACCACAACACTTTAGGAGTCTGGCCCTTGAGATTGGCGCGCGCCTCCTTATTCACTGACATAGCCTGCCAGTGCACATTACTGGCGCGGCGCAAACCGTGCAGGATCGCGCCTTTGGCAACCTGGGCGTTGCTCTCTGTGTCGAACAGTTCAAAGCGCGCTGTTGCCGGGTTGACGTCAAATGGGTCAAACACTATCTCACGAGACAAGGCCAGATTGACGCGGCCCTGCTCACCCTTGTGCAGTGTGGAAGCGGCCAATTGATCTGTGTCGTCGCGGGCAAAGAGAAACTTCAAGCGGGTAATACTGCCGTCGACGCAGGCAGTTGCACTGCGAAATTCATATTGTCTGCCCGGTAGCATGGGGTCTTCACCTACCCAGTGCATATTGGCTTCGAATTGGTCGGTGACTTCCGGCCGATCGATTTTCGAGACCAGTATCTGCCCGCTTTGTAATTCCTCTTCGGATTTTATCCCCAGTTCGATCTGGGCGCCGGCTACCTTCACACCGGTAATGCTGACTGGTGCGCCACCCGGTAGGGCTGTGAGGTCGTCTCCAGCCACTACCGATCCACTCAATACGGTACCGATCGCAGAATCGCCATCTGAGCTTTCGATTCGGATCCGTACGGGTTCTGATTTGCTTGTAGTCATGCTGGTGTTTCCTATTTAGCGCGCTGATTAAAGCGTTTGCCGACCAGAGCGGCAGTAATATTGGTTTTCTGAATGTCTATGGCGCCACCGGCTATACCCCAGCCCCATGCGTCACGCATCTTTTGTTCTATGGGAAATTCCTTGGCGTACCCATAGCCTCCCATGAGTTGCATGGCCTTGCCAGTAACCGTGCGTACGGCTTCGTTGGCAAAACATTTGGCAATCGAGCTATCAGCGATAGAAGGCAGGCCCTGCTCAGCATTGCTTACAGCGCGATAGAGCAGCAAGCGCGCAGCATCGACCTGCATCTTCATTTCCGCCAATTGTAATTGCACGGCCTGGAAGTCTACGAGGGCTTTGCCGAACTGTTTGCGTTGTTGGCAATAGTCCAGCACATAGTCGAGTGCAGACTGGGCGATTGCCAGAGACATGGTGGTATTGCCACAGCGTTCGAGATCGAAAGCATCCATGAGTTGGCCGAAACCACCCGCATCGACAAGAATATTACTGATTGGCACCGCAACGTCATCAAAATACATATCAGCGCTATAAATTCCGCGAAATCCCATATGGTGATCTCTTTTGCCGAAGGTAAATCCCGGTGTGTCCTTTTCGACAACAACCGCACCAATACCCTTGGCACCGGGATCGTCACTCATGCGGCAGTACACCAGGTAGGCCTCTGAATGACCGGCACCTGAGCACCAGCGCTTGCTGCCATTAAGTATGACCTTGTCTTCTGTTACATCTGCACGTGTGCTGAGGTCTGTCAGGGCGGAACCGGCATTGGGTTCCGACATGGAAACAGCGACGATTGTGTCTCCGGAACAAACCCGGGGCAGAATGCTTTCTTGTAGCGTGGGATTGCCAAAATGCGAAATTGCCAGGCAGGGGCCAAAGCAGGATTCGAATACCGGAAATGCTACTGCGATGGAAATCCTGGCTATTTCTTCCAGCACCAATACCGCGTCGAGGTGGCTCAGTCCACCACCACCAAACTGGGCCGGCAAATTGACTCCCAGGTAGCCCAGTTCAGCAAATCGCTTGCGCACAGCCAGGCTGGCCGGTTCGTCAGTCGCTTCTATCTCAGCAGCGATGGCAGGGAGTTCATTTTCGGCAAATTGTCGAACACTGGCCTGCAGGGCTTGCTGTTCGGGAGAGAGTGAAAAATCCATAAGCTTTCGCTTCAATAGTCGGTATGCGAGGCATTGTAGGCCAAGTGGCACCATAGCCCAAGTTAAGGACTGGCGGCATTGACTGGTGTCGCAGTCTGATTCGTGGATTGTCCGGCGCGAATCAATTTTTAAAACCGGGTTTGAGTACCGGAAGGGGGCAGGCAATTCGCCCTGCAGAACGGGGTGCCACGTCCCTATGGGCCCGGCCTCGGCATCCCTGCCACGGATGTCTACTGGCCGAAAAGCCTGCCAGGTTAGTGCCAGACTGTAAACTCAACCACCCCCGATTGTTCCGCGCAGTGTCCCGCATGATGATCCCTTGTTATAATCGCGCCCGCCTCACAGATGCGGGTCGCATCAACCACCTTCAGATCTGACCGCTTACCAGGCCGGGTGCATATAGCAGTCGACCTTCGGCACAGCATCGGTAGACCAATTTTGACAGCAAGCAATGTAAACAGATGAGTAATTCAGAATTAGCCAAACAAATTAAGCAGCGTCGTGTGCTGGCGATAATCTCTCACCCGGATGCCGGTAAAACCACGATCACGGAAAAGTTGCTGTTGCTGGGAAATCTCATCCAGGTCGCGGGCACCGTCAAGGCACGTAAATCTGATCGTCATGCCACGTCTGACTGGATGGCAATGGAACAGCAGCGGGGCATCTCGGTGACCTCGAGTGTCATGCAATTTCCCTATAAAGAGCGCATGGTGAATTTACTCGATACACCGGGGCACGAAGATTTTTCGGAAGATACCTATCGCGTGCTGACGGCAGTAGATTCTGCATTGATGGTGGTCGATGGTGCGAAGGGCGTGGAAGAGCGCACGATCAAGCTAATGGAAGTCTGTCGACTAAGGGATACGCCGATCTTTACATTTGTAAATAAACTGGACCGGGATATTCGTGACCCTATTGAGATACTCGATGAGATTGAAGACGTACTCAAGATCCAGTGTGCACCGATTTATTGGCCGCTGGGGATGGGCAAGGAATTCAAGGGTGTCTATAACCTCGTTACCGATACGATTCACGTTTATCAATCGGGTCAGGGTGAGAAGCAAGCTGGCGATGTGCGGATAAAGGGCATCGACAGTGATGAAGCAAAACAGTTACTGGGCAGCTACCGCGACGATTTTCGGGATGAGATTGAACTGGTGCGTGGCGCATCCCATGAGTTCAATCGCGATGCCTATCTGGCGGGCGAGCAGACGCCGGTCTACTTTGGTACCGCGCTAGGTAATTTCAGTGTGAGGGAAATGCTGGACGATTTTGTTGAATGGGCGCCGGCTCCGCGCGACAGGGAAACAGAATCCCGTTCAGTGTCAGCGTTGGAAGACAAATTCAGTGGTTTCGTTTTCAAGATACAGGCCAATATGGATCCCAATCACCGAGATCGCGTTGCCTTCATGCGTATCTGTTCGGGTCAATACGAGCGCGGTATGAAAATGTTCCATAGCCGTATCCAGAAGGATGTCAAAGTAGCCGATGCCGTGACATTTCGCGCGGGTGATCGTGCCCAGGCTGACAAAGCCGTTTCGGGCGACATCATCGGATTGCATAATCACGGCACAATCCAGATTGGCGATACCTTTACTACGGGCGAAACGCTCAAATTCCAGGGCATTCCACATTTCGCACCGGAGCTGTTCAGGCGCATCCGGCTCAGGGATCCACTTAAACTCAAACAACTGCAAAAAGGGCTCACTCAGTTATCCGAAGAGGGATCAACACAGCTCTTCATGCCACTGCGCAACAACGACCTGATTGTTGGTGCGGTCGGTGTACTGCAATTTGAAGTCGTGGCATTCCGCCTGAAAGACGAATACAAAGTCGATTGCATCTATGAACCAGTAACCGTGCAGATGGCACGCTGGGTAACCGCAAAAGATCCACGCAAGCTGGAAGAGTTCCGCAAGAAGGCGCAGGAAAACCTGGCTATCGATGGGGGCGATTACCTGACCTATCTGGCGCCAACACGAGTCAACCTGAACCTGATGCAGGAGCGTTGGCCCGATATTGAATTTCATGCAACCCGGGAACACTAGCGCCATGTCTCGCAGCCACATGCAATTCGAAATAAGTGCGCAAGATGGCGCAGCCCGTCGCGGAGTAATGCGCTTTCCGCGGGGTGAGGTAAATACGCCCGCTTTCATGCCAGTGGGCACATACGGCAGTGTCAAAGGTCTGACGCCAGAACAGGTCGCAACCAGTGGGGCAGAGATTTTACTCGGCAATACCTTTCATTTGATGTTGCGCCCGGGCACAGAAATCATCCAGCGGCACGGTGACCTGCATGAGTTTATGGGTTGGGCCAAACCCATTCTGACTGATTCTGGTGGCTTCCAGGTTTTCAGTCTGGGTGAGATGCGCAAGATTTCTGAAGAAGGCGTGACCTTTCGCTCACCAGTTGACGGCGAACAAATTTTTCTCGGCCCGGAAGAAGCTATCTCGATTCAGCATGAACTCGGTGCAGATATAAGCATGGCGTTCGACGAGTGCACTCCATATCCCGCCACTGAAAAGCAGGCGCGGGAATCCATGGAATTGTCCATGCGCTGGGCCGCGCGTTGCAAGACTGCACATGGGGACAATGCGGCTGCACTATTCGGTATCATTCAGGGTTCGATGTACCCCGATTTGCGCGATGAATCATTGGCGCAACTGGTAGAAATGGATTTTCCGGGCTACGCCATAGGTGGGCTCTCAGTGGGAGAGCCCAAAGATTCAATGCGTGAAATTGTCGAGCACACTACGCCGCGAATGCCCAGGGCCAAGCCGCGCTATCTAATGGGTGTAGGCACACCGGCTGATATAGTGCATGCGGTAAGTCAGGGTATAGATATGTTTGATTGTGTCATGCCTACCCGCAACGCTCGTAATGCCTATCTGTTTACGTCACACGGCCTGTTGCGACTGCGCAATAGTCGCTATAAGGACGATACCGCGCCGTTGGATGAGAACTGCGCCTGCTACACCTGCCGGAATTTTTCGCGGGCCTATCTACATCATCTGGACAAGTGTCGTGAAATGCTCGGTGCGCAACTTAATACCATACACAATCTGCATTATTATCAGCAGCTTATGTCAGATTTGCGCGGCGCAATCGAACAGGGTAGATTGAGCGCCTTTGTCAGCCAGTTTCAGGCAGAGCAGCAGGATACGGGGCCTTGAGCGCAGAAGCAGGTTATCTGCCTGTTTGAAATTTCTGCCTTGAATACGGTCAATTTACCCCAACTAAGGTGATAAGCAGGTTAGAGACGCGCAAGCGGCCGCCGCATAAATCACCGAGAATTAACAGAGCGTCGTCTCCGGAGAGCGATTCATGAATCTATTTTTTAGTACAGCCTATGCGCAAGAACCTACCAGCGCGCCCTCTTTAACTTATAACCTGATCCTGTTTGGAGGCATGTTCCTCCTGTTTTATCTGATCCTGTGGCGCCCGCAGTCCAAGCGCGCCAAGGAACACCGGGAACTGGTTGGCAATATTTCAAAAGGTGACGAGGTTATGACTTCCGGTGGTCTGCTGGGAAAAGTGACGCGCGTCAGTGATGACTATATTGCCATCGAAGTCGCTGATGGCGTGGAAATGAAAGTGCAGAAATCGTCAGTGGCTGCAGCGCTGCCCAAGGGCACCATTAACCAGATCTGAGGCGGCGCATAAGCGGCAGTCAAACCTATGCTGAATAAATATCCACTCTGGAAAAACCTTCTCATCCTCACAGTTGTCGTGCTGGGGTTGCTCTATTCAATTCCGAATCTTTACCCGGATGATCCGGCGATCCAGATATCCAATGAGGCGCTGAGTATTAATGAAGCCGATATGGCGGGTGTGACGACTGCGCTCGAAGCTGCGGAAATTGACTTCTTCGGCTCGGAAGTCAATGAAGAAAATTTGTTGGTGCGCGTAAGTAGTGTGGATGATCAATTGCGGGCCAAGACAGTGGTCGAAGAGGCATTGACGGACGACTACATCGTGGCGCTGAACCTGGCTCCCACCACACCAAACTGGTTGCGGTCTATTGGTGCGGGCAAGATGAATCTCGGATTGGACTTGCAGGGCGGCGTGCATTTCCTGATGGAAGTGGATATGGATGCGGCGCTGGAGCGCCGCATGGAAGACAATCTCGGTAACGTGCGAACCATTCTGCGTGAAGAGAGGATTCGGACCCGCGGCGTCAATTTGCTGGACGACGCTCATATTGAGATTCGTTTTGCCAGTTCCGAAGATCGCTCGCGAGCCCGCTCCGCATTAGTAGAAAATTTTCCTGAATTACTATTCCAGAATAGACAGACAAACGACACATTTATTCTGGATATGCGCCTGACTGAAGCTCTTATTCTGCAAATTCAGCGCGACACACTACAAGCCAATCGCACCACATTATTGAATCGTGTCGATGCACTGGGTGTTTCTGAGCCCACCGTGCAGCAGCAGGGTTCGGATCGTATTATTGTCGAGTTGCCTGGTGTGCAGGATCCTGCACAGGCCATTCGTATATTGCAGCGCATCGCCACGTTGCAGTTCCATCTCGAAGCAGAATTTGGTGCGCCCAGCCTTACTTATGAAACTTTTGAATACCAAGGTCAACTGATCAATGTAGACAACGGTGTGATTCTGCAGGGCGACCGAATCAGCAGTGTACGTGCCAATCTCGACCAGAATGGACTGCCCCAGGTGCAGCTTAGCCTCGACGCTCAGGGGGGCAACCAGATCAACCGGGTGACTCGCGACAATGTCGGTAACATGATGGACATCCTGCTGATCGAAACCAAGTCGCGCACCAATTCCTTTATTAATGTAGATGGCGAAGAAGTCGAGGAAACCGAATTCTATGAAGAGAAGCGCCTGATCAGCCATGCCCGCATTAATCAGGCGTTGGGCCGGCAATTCGTCATCACTGGACTAACCCAGCGCGAAGCAGGTGACCTGGCCTTGCTTATCAGTTCTGGCTCACTGGCGGCGCCGATGACGATTGTTGAGCAGTCAGTTATTGGACCAACCATGGGACAGGAAAACCTTAATGCCGGATTGCGCGGTATTACAGTGGCGGCAGTTCTGGTTGTGCTCTTCATGCTGGCTTACTACCGGGTTTTTGGCCTGGCTGCCAATGCGGCCCTGATCATGAATATATTGCTGATTTTCGCAATAATGTCCTCAATCCTGCCCGCAACACTAACTCTGCCTGGCATCGTTGGTATCGTTTTGACGGTGGGTATGGCGGTGGATGCCAATGTACTCATTTTTACGCGTATCCGCGAGGAGCTCAGTAACGGGGCGCCGCCGCAGCAGGCCATCGATGCCGGCTATGATCGCGCCTTTTCAACAATTCTCGACGCTAACCTGACCACATTCCTGGTGGCGCTGGTGCTATTCTCGATTGGTAGCGGTCCGGTCAAGGGCTTCTCGGTGACGTTGATGATCGGCATTATCACTTCCATGTTTACCGCTATCGTTGGTACGCGTGCGCTGGTAAATCTGATCTACGGTGGCCGCCGGGTGCAGAAACTGTCGATAGGCAAGTACGATCCACCAGCGAAGACCAAAGCAGCATAAACAATTTGATGTAGATAGATTGACTGAGAAAAGCTGATGTTTAAGAAAGAAATCAATTTTATGGCAACCCGCAAATTGTGGTCGATTATTTCGGCTACTCTTGTTGTGGTCTCTATAATTTCCCTGGCGGTGAATTCATTGAACTTCGGTCTAGATTTCACAAGCGGTACAGCGGTGCGCCTCAGTTACTCTGAATCTGCCAACATCAACGGAATTAATGACACCCTGACTAACAACGGCTACACCGATGCGGTGGTTGTAAACTTTGGATCAGATCGCGAGGTGAGGATCATACTGCCAATTGATGAAGCAGTGTCGGAAGCCAATCAAGCGAGCCAGGCCGCAGTAGCCGGGGAAGCAATAGCAGCCTTGCTGCAAGCCAATACCGATAATACGGTGACCCTGCTAGGGTCTGATTATGTCAGCGCCAAAGTGGGAGAAGAATTGGCGGAGCAGGGCGGACTGGGGATGCTTGTCGCCCTCGGTATTATCATGGTGTACATCTCCGTGCGTTTCCAATTCAAATTTTCCATCGGTGCCGTAACAGCTCTGGCTCATGACCTGATTATTACGCTCGGTATTTTTTCCATTACGGGGATGGAATTCAATCTCAATACATTGGCGGCCATGCTGGCAATTATTGGTTATTCATTGAATGACACGATCGTGGTAGCTGATCGCATCAGGGAGAACTTTCGTCGTATGCGTAAAGGTACTCCAGAGGAGATGGTTAACGTTTCGCTTAACCAGACACTGAGTCGAACCATAATCACTTCATTCACCACACTACTCGTGCTGTTCTCTATACTGTTCATCGGTGGCGAGTCCACACAGGGCTTCGCTATTGCCCTGATAATTGGCGTTGTCATTGGTACGTATTCTTCTATCTACGTGGCTTCAAGCGTAATTCTGTACATGAAAGTTACACGCGAAGATCTCATGTTGCCTGTGAAAGAAGATCCGGAACTGGAAGCCATTCCCTGATTTGCTTCGCCAGCCTAAAGCTTGCGCCGCTTCGTGGCGACAACCTCTATACGGTCTGCAATTAACTCCGAGCACTTACGCGCCTGCCAGAAAAATACGCTTGGCGAGTTCAGGCTTTATTGTTATGTTTTAGCAGCTTTTGATTGCTCTCAGGAACGCAAATAAGCGTAAACAATGAATTCGAGACTGCGTCACCCCTACATCAAGCGATTCTATTCAGCACTGCTACTCCTGTTGGCAGTTGCGAGCGGTCCTGCAACATTTGCGCAATCCAGTGACCTGTTTCCCCGTCCACCCGAGCTGGAGCCTGCCATCCAGTTCTGGGTGCGCGTGTATACCGAAGTCAATACCCGCAATGGTTTCTTGCATGACTCGCAGAATTTATCTGTGGTCTATACCACTGTGCCTTATCAGCGCAGCCAGATCGAACCCGCACGCACAGCAATCCAGGAGGACTTGCGAGTTCTCGCAAGCGGACGTCGCACAGGACTGACTGCCAGCCAGCAACGCATACTTGACTTGTGGCCTGAAGGTGTAAGCAATCAGATCCTACAGACCGCAGTATCCAATGTACGATTCCAGCTTGGGCAGTCAGACCGCTTTCTCGGTGGTCTGCAGCGCTCCGGTGCCTATCGCTCACACATCACCCAGGTAATCCGGGAAAAAGGGCTACCTCTCGAGCTTGGCGTATTGCCACACGTTGAGTCCTCATTCAATCCCGGTGCTTTTTCGAGTGCCTCTGCTGCTGGCATGTGGCAATTCGGACGTGCCACCGGACAACGCTTTATGCGAATTGATCACATCGTTGATGAGCGCATGGATCCGTATATAGCTACCAACGCGGCCATGAGCCTGCTGGAATACAACTACAGCGTATTGGGAACCTGGCCGCTGGCGCTGACGGCCTATAACCACGGTGCTGGTGGTATTGCTCGCGCGGTGCGCCAGACCGGCACTACAGATATCGAAAAAATTATAGCCAATTATCGCGGCAGGGCTTTCGGGTTCGCCTCGCGTAATTTTTATCCGCAGTTTCTTGCTGTGATCGAAGTGGAAAACAATGCCAGACAATATTTTGGTGATGTGCGTTTAAATCCTGCACCTGATTTTATCGAAGTCCGCACCGACGCCTTTATCGATGCTGAAGTATTTGCCCGTTCTGTGGGGATCAGCCTGGAGCAATTAAGTGCAGATAATCCAGCGCTACGGCCGGTGGTCTGGGAGGGTGGCAAGCGCATACCGCGCGGTTTTCCTGTGAAGGTGCGCGCTGAAGCGGTTAGCGATACAAATTTACTGGCGATGATTCCCAATGCCTACAAGTTCGCAGTGCAAACGCCGGACATTGAGTATGTGGTCGAGCGGGGTGACAGCCTGTCTGTGATTGCGAGTCGCTTCAATACTTCAGTTTCCCAGCTTGTTTCGCTTAACGGTCTGGCCAGTCGTCATCGTATTCAGATTGGCCAGCGCCTGTTGCTGCCTCAGGATAATGTCAGTGCGCAACAACTGGTCGCTGCGGCGGATGCGGTGGCTGAAGATGGTACTTATACGGTGCGGCGGGGTGATACGATTTCTTTAATTGCAGCACGATACGGTGTGACCGGCCAGGCGCTGCTCAATGTAAACGGTATTCAGGATCCCCATCGAATTTATCCAGGGCAATCTATAACTTTGCCTGGTTTCGAAGGTGAGACACAACTTGCTGTTGTAGAGGAAGCAGAGCCAGTGGCGGAACCAGCTATTGTGGTGACATTGGCAGATGATGTGGCAGAGGTGCCTGAGCCGGTAGAAGAGCCTGTTGCGGCTGAGGAGAATGTGCAACTGGCGCTGAATGAAACACCATTACCGCCTGCTGCCGTATTACCGGATAATCAGGAGTTGGACGCGCCCGTTACGCTGGAAGAAGAGCAGGCCGTGGCTCTGGACCCGGAACTGGATGTGGCGCAGAGTAATGAGCAGTTGACCGACCTGTTAGCCGCTGACCCATCGGATTATTCTGTTGCCAGCAATAATTCCATTGAGATACAGGCCTCGGAAACACTTGGCCACTATGCCGACTGGCTGGGTGTCAGGGCGTGGGACCTGCGCAGGCTGAACAATATGGCGTTCACCGACCCGGTGATTATCGGTGATCGCCTGCGACTGGATTTTTCCCGCGTGAACATCGTTGAGTTTGAGCGCACCAGGCGAGAGTTTCATTCCTCACTGCAGGCTGAATTTTTCGCCAATTACCGTATTCAGGATGTAGAGCGCTACCGGATTAATCGTGGCGACAATATCGGCAATATCGCTCGAACTCGCTATTCCACCCCAATCTGGCTGCTGCGTCAGTACAACCCCGAGCTTGATTTCAATCGTATCCAGATCGGTCAGGAAGTCGTCTTTCCACTGTTGGAGTTAGCCAGCGACTAGTTCGGCGCTGCACAATTTCCTTTAATCAGTTCAGTAATCATCGACCTGTAACCACACTGCAGATTGCTCATGCTATACGCAGCAACTGAAGCTTGCGGAAGGTCTTGTCCTGCGCTAAAAATTTGCAGCCACGCTTGCAAGCGTTCCACGATGTGATCAGCACTTTCTTCCATCGTCCGCTCGATTGGATAGAGGAATTGCGCATCCAGATATTCCGGATATGCCAGTGCCGCAGGGCACAGGGGAGTGCACCCGGCCTGTATGGCTTCCATGATAGCCAGACCCTGGAAGTCATGCAGTGCGGTAGACAATACGACGTGGCAGCCTTGCAATAGCGCCTGATATTCCGCGTCGTCTTCCACGAAACCGAATCTGCCACTCGTGATGTCTTGTCTGGCATGGTGTGCATCCAGTACATTTTTCAGCTCGAGGAATTCAGCTGGTTGTTGCTTAAACTGCTGTCCGACCACTTGTATTCTGCAGGGTAGCCCAAGTGCAGCAATCTTTTGCGCCACTAGCAGCAGCAAGGCAGGATTTTTATCGTATTCCCACCGGTGGTTCCAGAGTAATTCCAGATGCGTGCGCTTTGTTACGGCATTGCTGCTGATGTTCGACAAGGGCACTGGTGCAATGTTGACGGTTGGCAATCGCTCAAGGATGGAGTCGGCAAGATTGTCTGGTAATTGCTGGAACAGATGCTTGAGGCCTGCCAGGAAAGTATCGCGGTTATAGTTGCTATTGAATACCAGCAAGTCTGCGCATAACGCGCTGTAAACAGGCACCAGCATGGGCTCTATGTTGGCGCGCTGCCTGGAATTAGCAGGATAAGCGAACTCATTTTCATGGAAGTATAGAAGCGTTGGCAGTTTGGCGAGTTCGGGTACCAATCCCCGCAAGGCAGCCAGATCAACCATTGAGGTCGCTATCAGGGCTGAATAAGGTTGCTTGAGCGTTGTTTCCTTTTCGACAAACCACTGCAGGCTATTGCCCCGTATGCGCCAGTCATGATGTCGGGGCGGTAGTGCGATCTGGGTCCAGTTAAACTCGGGCAACATCCGGGCCAACCGTTCTCGCCATTGTTTATGACTCATGGCATCGTAAGCGGAGAGAAGAAGCAGATCGCTGGACATACGTGCATCCGGAATAGCAGACTCGTATGACCCGATAAACGGGTGCGTGCAATCTGCAGCTTTACTTGTGGTTACAGAAGAACTAGTTTGCAGGGCATCCTAGCACAAGCACAGAACACAGGAGCGGGCATGAGTATCAAATTGTATGGCATGACTTACAGTAATTATTACAACATCGTCAAAGCCATTATGTTGGAGAAAGGTATCGGGTTCGAAGAGATTGATGTGCGGCCCAGTCAGGAACCTGATTACCTTGGCAGAAGCCCAATGGGTAAAGTGCCGTGCATAGAAACCGGGGAGGGATTTTTAACCGAGACCAGTGTAATCATCGATTATCTGGAAGATCTGGAACAAGGTCAGTCATTCTATCCCGTTGGGGCTTTTGAGCGCGCCAAAGTGCGTGAGTTGATGCGCTACCTGGAGTTGTATATCGAATTGCCAGCACGGCGACTCTATGGCGATGTATTTTTTGGCCGTCCGGCCAGTGCTGAGCTGAAAGCCGAAGTGCGTGAATCGCTGCAAAAAGGCTTTGCGGCTCTGCAGCGCATTGCTGTTTTTGATCCCTACCTGGCCGGGGGTGAAATCTCCTATGCAGATTTCTACTACCGCTTTACAGTAGGGCTGGCAACCATCGTGTGCCGCAAAGCGCTGGATTGGGATGCCTATAGTGAGATCCCCAACCTGCGCGCTCTGCTTGACCTCATGGATGAACGCCCATCGATCAAGCAGGTGCTGGCAGACCAGGCAAAGGCCGCGTGATATGCGGCTACCGGTGGTGGGTGCGCTCCAGAATTCCCTTGTTCTCACTCATGTCGAGGATGGTGTCAATATTCTCTGCGATGTCTTCCACTGAAGCATTGGCACCGATCTCTACGCCAACATTTTCACGTACATCTGCTGAGTAAAACCTGCCACCCATGGCCTGAATAATTCGACCGTTGGGAGCTTTATCGCTGCATAGAAAAACCACAGCAGGCGTCACTAGTTCTGGCGCCAACCGTTCGGCGCTATCTTCAAAACCCGGCAAGTCGACAGTCATGCGTGTCGCTGCTATTGGGGCAATGGCATTGGTATAAATATTATACTTGGCGCCTTCCAGTCTGAGAGTATTCATGAATCCAACCAGCCCCAGTTTAGCGGCGCCATAATTACTTTGGCCAAAATTACCAAAGAGGCCGGAAGTGGAAGTGGTCATGACAATGCGGCCGTAGTTTTGCTCAGTCATAATTGGCCAGACTGTTTTTGTGCAGTTCAGGCTGCCGGTCAAATGTACATCTATTACCGCATGCCAGTTTTCCAGTTCCAGTTTGGCAAATGTCTTGTCTCGCAAGATGCCCGCATTGTTCACCAGAATGTCAATACGGCCCCACTTTGTCATGGTGTCGTCCACCATCTGCTGGACAGAATCCAGGTCAGTCACTGAAGCACCATTGGCAATGGCTGAACCACCGTTGGCATTGATCTCTTCAGCCACCTGTTCTGCTGCTGTTTGTGAACCGCCACTGCCATCCACGGAACCACCGAGATCATTAACCACCACCCTGGCGCCGCGACGACCCAGTTCCAGTGCGTGTTGCTTGCCCAGACCACCGCCGGCACCAGTGACAATTGCAACCCGGTCTTCAAAACTGATTTTCATACCTGCTCCTGCTATTTTGCTTGCTTAACTGATTGAACTGGCGGGATTCTATGCTGCTGCTACGTGCTCTGCAACGTCGCGGCTGGACGGCTTTCCCGGTAATTGCTGTAATGGCAGTGCTATTTGGCCGAGGTATTTTATGCAGGATGATAAACCGGTCCCGGCTGCTACTGTGGTAGTGATGCGGGAAAGCAGCGCGTCGGGACAGATCGAAGTCCTGCTGCTGCGGCGTAATTCCAAGCTTGTTTTTCATGGAGGGCATTGGGTATTTCCCGGTGGACGTCTCGATGAAGCTGATTTCCTGGCGGCGGGAACTGATCTGGAATATCCGGCTGCGCTGAAGGCGGCAGTGCGAGAAACCAAAGAGGAGGCAGGCATTGAACTCGCCGAATCAGATCTGTTGCATACGGCGCATTGGACTACTCCGCCGCGACTGCCGCGGCGCTTCTGCACCTGGTTTTTTATTTACCCTCTAACCATCGACGTCGAGGTGCAAGTAGACAACGATGAGATCCTCGATTATCGCTGGGTAAATCCCCGGGATGCGCTGACAGAAGCGCAGGAGGAGGCCATTGTGCTGCCACGGCCGACCAAAGTGACCCTGCAGGATATGTTGCCATTTACAGACATGGATTCTGCCCTGGCGCACTTCAACCAGGCCCCGGTGCGCGTGTTTCCCGTCGAATCCCGGTATTACCGTCCAGAGGAAATGGGCTGCCCTCCCTGAGAGTCACAATCTGGTCGCGAAAAACGGTCTTTCTGCTGCCAAATTCGGGCAATTTTCTGACTATCTTACCGGTCTGGTTGTTTGTCTCCAATGCAGCGCTGGGGCGCTTGTTTTCACGCTTGGTTAGTGGGATAGTTAAGCCGATTCTGCGGTATTTGAGAGCAGAGCCCGGCGGTCTTGTTGGGCTGGCGCAGGTCCCGGACAGGGAGATTTCCAGTGACTGTGTTGGCGTAATCCACAATCCCGCTTTGCGCGTTTCTATAAGCGTTAATCAATCGAGGATGCAAAAAATCAATCGAGCCCACTCAAGCCCCCTGAAGAGATTCTATGTCGTCTCCCACATTCGATAGTCTGCGCGAAACTCTGAAGCAGCTGCGCCGCAGACGCAGCTTTCTGTTCATACTGAAACAAGGCAGCTACTTCGTTATTGCGAGCGCAATCGTGGTATTGCTGGCAAGCAGCATTACTGTGTGGCTGGAGCCAAACAAGCTGGGCAGTATTATTATTTTCGCCGTGACAGCAACAGCAGTAATCGGGTTGCTGGCCTGGCTGGTCTGGATAATGCGACTGCGGCATACAGACGACCGCCGTCTGGCACATTATGTGGAAGACCAGATTCCCGACCTCGAACAGCGCCTGCTGACTTCGCTTGAATTTGGCGACACTTCAAGTACGCAGGATCGCAAGGGTGTATCGCAGCAGTTTATCCGCCAGCTCTGGCAAGATGCACAGGAGCATGTAAAGCAACAGGAAATTCGTGTCGCCCAAGTCACTCCAGCGCGAGCGTCCTATGCGTCGTTTGCTTCTGCCACTGCGGTGGTTCTGGCTGTTGCTGTATTATTTATCAACTCAGAAGGACTACTGAACGCCGGTAGCAGAATTGCCTGGCCTTTTGCTATTTCTGAGCCTCGTCCCGTAATCGAAGTGCTGCCCGACATCGAATTGAGCGTTGAACCTGGAGACCTGGAACTGCAACGGGGCGACAGCGTCACCATTCTCGCGCGCGTAAATAACGCGATTCCTGGATCCGTTAACCTGCGTTTGCAGGATGACAACGTCAACTGGCGTGATGTTTCCATGTCACGCGATGGCAGTGGTAGCGATGGTGCTACATTTAGCTACTACATCCCGGCACTGCAAGATGACACGACTTACTATGTCACATTCAACGAGCGTGGAGAGCAGAGTTCACCGCAATATCAAATAACACTGTTTGATTTGCCCCAGGTGGAAAAAATAGATTTGGCATTTGATTATCCTGCCTATACCGGTTTTGAAGATCTGGTAGAGGAAGACAGTGGCGATATGGTGGTGCCCGAGGGTACCGAAGTTGAGATGGTGATTACATTCAACAAGGCGGTGGCCAACGCCACGATTGAATTTGAAGAACGCTATATCGATGATGAGGAAGAACTTGCCAGCTTGCCACCGGCTTATGCCAACCTACCGCTCACTCTCGATGGCAATATCGGCACGGCCACGTTTACTGTAAATCAGGATGGTGTGTATCGAGTTCAGGCGACCGATTTCGATGATCTCGAAAGCAGTAACCCACTGGATTATTTCATACGGGCAATTGAAGACACGCCGCCCGAGCTGGCGCTCAGGCGTCCCGGCCGGGATCAGGAAGTAATGCCCCTCGAAGAAGTGGTGCTCGAGGTAGATGCAACAGATGACTATGGGCTCAGTGAATTTAAACTGAACTATAGCGTCGTGGGGGCTGATGAAGTTGCGGTGGATTTCCTGCGCGAACCCAATGTGCGTGAAATTTCCGGCAACGAACTGATCTATCTGGAAGATTTGCAGGTAGAACCGGGTGATTTTGTCAGCTACTACCTGACGTTGTCAGATAATAACGGCCTGGAAGGACCGAATCAGGTTATTTCCGACATCTATTTCCTGCAGGTGATCCCCACCGACCAGGAGTTCCGTCGCAGCGGTATGCAGGGCGGGCAGGGTGCCGGTGGTGGTCAGGGTGGCAATGCCGACAGTAGTGCGCTGGTTAGCATTCAAAAAGATATTATTGCTGCAACCTGGAAATTGAAGAACAGACAGAGCCAGGTGTCACCAGAAGATTTTGCCGCTGATGCGGAAATTATCGCCGAGTCACAAATGGAAGCCACTGGTCGGGCGCGCATGTCGATAGACCGGCTGGCTGAACGTCTTAATTTTTCCGATGATACTTATGATGCGGCTGTAGAAAATCTGTCTCTTGCTATTGAGCAGATGAATATCGCCGCCAATGAGTTAGGCCTTCAGCAAGTCAACAGTGCACTGAAGCCCGAGCAACAGGCACTGCAATATATTCTCAAAGCCGAAGCCAGTATCAATCGCACACAGGTCAGCATGCAACAAGGCGGCGGTGGTGGCGGTGGTGGCGGTGCACAACAGGAGCGCGAAGATTTGCGCGAACTGTTTGAGATGGAATTAGGGCAATTGGAGAATCGTTACGAGACACCCAATAGCCCAGGTGGTGGCGGAGGCGCAGAAAACAGCGAGGAAGCCAACGCACTGGAGGAGCTTGCACGCAGACAGGAGGGTTTAACACGGGCACAGCGCAATCTGGCTCGGCGTGAAGATCAGATGACCGAGGAACAACGGCGTCGGGAACTGGAGCGCTTGATGCGCCAGCAAGAGCAACTGAGTCGTGAAGTGCAGCAACTGGCGCAGCAAATGTCACGCAGCCAGCAGTCGCAGTCCTCGCAAAGCCAGCAGAGCAGCCAGAATTCTTCGCAATCCCAATCACAGGCATCCAGTAGTTCTTCATCTTCCGGTGGCGGCCAACAGCAACAACAACCGCAAACTGCACTGGAAAGAGCCGCGCAGCAGATGCAGGAAGCCGCCCAGAGTGAATCGGCATCCATTGCGGCGGCGCGCAGTCAAAAAGCTCTGGAAAATCTCCGTGAGCAGCAACAGGAATTGAATCAGGAAGCAGATCGCTCAGTGAATCAATTGGCACAAAATCTGGGGCAACGTGGACAACGCTTGCTTCAGCAACAGCGCGATTTGCAGCAGGCTCTGGAGCAAAGCAGCCGTGAACAGGGTCTGGGCCAGACCCGGCAGGATGCGCGCAATGATGAGTCCCTGGATGAGCTAATAGAAGCACAGCAACGTCAGCAACGCGATCTGGAAGAAATAGAAGACATGCTTCGTGCCATCATTGCCAGAGGCGACAATGAGGATCAACGCCTTATGTCGCAGGCGCAGGAGGCCGCACGCGAATTGCGGCCGATTCAGGAAGAAATGCAGACCAGCAACCGTGTTTTGCGCAATGGCATGGTAAACCTGTCGGTGGACATAGAGCGCGAAATCGAAGGCAGTCTGGAAGAACTGGCGCGGAGTTTGGCGACCCTTAACCCGGCGCAGGCAACTGGCGCTAACCAGCTGCAACAAGCTGCCCGTGATGCTGAAGCGCTGCGTGAACAGGTCGAAGACTTGCAAGCCCAGGCCGAGGCGATGCGTGAAGGAAACCAGCAACCAGGGCAAGGTGGCACACCTTCTATTGGCGAGATGCGTGACCAGCTGGCTCGTTCACAACAATTGGCCCAGGGGCTTTCGCAACAATTACAGCAGCAGGCCCAGGGTGGTCAGCAAGGTCAGGGAGGTCGGCGCCAAATTGGCGGTGGTAACAGAGACCAGAATAATCCGGTAGGTGGTGGCGAAATTCGTACCGATGGCAATAACTCGCAAATCGGCAACGCGCGTTCAATTCGTCAGCAGCTGACACAACAAGATATTGAAGATTTCCTTAATCAGCCGGAGCTGTTCGCTGAACTGCTACAACCAATCGTGGAACTGGAAGGCGCATTGCGCGCCCAGGCAGAACTGGAAAATATCAACGAAAAGATTTACGCCACAGTTGATGAAGACATCCCAGAGGAGTATCGGGACCTGGTTGAGGAATACTACCGCGTATTGTCAGAAAACCAGGGTTCTGCCGACCAGACCCGCTAGCAATGCAATACACTGAACCCAATCTCCTGACTGCGTTTCGCGAAGGCTCACTGACTTTTGCCTATGGCGTCAGTCCGTGGGTGTTTGCACTACTGGTGCTGGCGATAATCGCGCTGGTCTGGCTTACCTATCGCAAGACGACCCGACCACTCACACCGGGTTGGAAATTCTATTTCATCGGATTGCGCTCGCTGGTGCTGACACTATTGCTGTTTTGTCTGCTGCGTCCAATCGTCACTACGTCGCAGGTCTCACCACAGGAAACCTATCTTGGTGTCCTCGTGGATGCTTCGCAGAGTATGACTATTGAAGACCTGCCAAGTGATGAATCTCGCTTGCAAGCCATACAGGAGCGTTTCTTCGCCGGCGGCGTTGCAGATGATCTGGCCGAGAATTTTCAACTACGCAGTTTTCGCTTCGATGGGGCAACCCAGCGAATTGCCAATATCGATGGTTTGGGAGAGGCCGGCACCGCTTCCTCCATCGGTCAAGCCCTGCAGTATGTTGACGATCAATTGAACGGTCTGCCACTGGGCGGCATCGTGTTGCTGTCGGATGGCGCAGACAATAGCGACGTCGATCCGTTGATTGCGGCGCAGGCATTCGGTAATCGCCAGGTGCCCATTTTTACTGTGGGTATTGGCCAGGAAGATATTCCCCAGGACGTAGGCATCGTCGATGTCAGTGCTGCCAAAACGGTGCTGGAGGGCTCGGTCTTTACTGTTCAGGTAGCTATCAATCACCGTGGTTATGCAGGGCGTCAGGTTGAATTGACAATCAATGATGGCGACACCGTGGTAGTCAGTGAGCCTGTGGTGCTTGATGCTGAGGGAGTGACCCGGCGCTTTGATCTGGAGCTGACTCCGGAACGCCCCGAGCTCATTGTTTACGATCTCAATGTAGAGCTGCTGGAAGGCGAGATCATCGCCCAGAACAATCAGTATAGTTTTCTGGTAGACAATACAGACAAGCCAGCACTGGACATTCTTTATATAGAAGGTCATCCGCGGAACGAGTACAAATTCATTCGCCGTGCCGTCGAAGGGGATGACTCCATCAGGCTGGCAACCTATCTGCAGACGGGACCCGAAAAATTCTATCGTCAGGGAATCAATTCGCCAACAGAGCTTGCTGAAGGCTTCCCGCGCGACAAAGAAACGCTATATGCCTACGAGGCGATTGTGCTTGGCGATATCGAAGAGAGTTTCTTCAATGCTGACCAGTTACAGATGATCGAGGATTTTGTCGCCGAGCGTGGCGGCGGGTTGTTGATGAACGGCATGATCGATGAAGACTTTGCTGATACACCGATCGCGGATATTTTGCCGATTACGCTGGTTCAGGAAAATTTCCTGCCCAGCCATTTGCGTGGCGGTATTCGCCGCGGTAATCACCCGGCCGGAGAACTCTATTTCCCACGGCTGACAAATAATGGTGAGTTTTCGCCACTGCTGAGACTGGCAAGTGAGGATTCAGCCAATCGCGCGCGCTGGGGTGAGCTACCCCAATTGCAGGGTGTCTATGTGGCAGGGCGTATAAAGCCCGGTGCCACTGTGCTGTTGGAACACCCGCTTTTGCAATATCAGAACCAGGCCTTGCCAATTATTGCCAACCAGCGTTATGGCAGCGGCCGCAGCATGACAATCAGTACTGCAAGCACCTGGCGCTGGCAGATGATGATGCCATCTGAGGACCAATCGCAGGAAACACTGTGGCGGCAAATGTTGCGATGGCTGGCAGTATCGGCACCGGAGCGCATCACAATTGATTTCGATCGAGAATTTTATAACGTGGGTGATATGGTAAATATTACGGCACGTATCCTGGATGATCGCTATGAACCGGATAACAATGCCACACTCTGGTTGCAATCCACGGATCCGCAGGATCAGGTAACAGATACACCGATGGAGTGGGATATTGCAGAGGACGGCGTATACCGTTCCAGTTTTGTTGCAGAACACGAAGGTGTCTACAGCCTGCTTGTTGATGTGACGAGTGCCGCTGGTGAAGGTGATCAAAGCAGTGCCGAAAAGCGCACCGCATTCGTAGTTACGCCGTCGCTGCGTGAATATACCAATGCCGAGATGGATCGAGGTCTTATGACGCGTATCGCTGAGGCAAGCGGTGGTAGTTATTTCAATCTCGCTGGACTTGGCGCATTGCCTGACACTGTCGAGTTCACTCCGAATGCCTACTCCAGAGAAGTGCAGTACGACCTCTGGGATCAACCCTGGTTGCTGGGTCTGCTTATCGTCCTGCTGTGTATTGATTGGTTTACACGACGCATGAAAGGTTTGTCATGAAGTTAACAGGAATTTTATCTTTGAGTTTAGCAGCGCTCTTATTGGCGCACTCGCCTCTGCAGGCCCAGACAAATGGGTTGGAACCGGGCAATAACTTTTTCCTGCAATCTCCAGAATCCTCGAAGTATGTGGTGATCATGGCCGGGCCAACAGTGGGCGAGGAAAATCGTTTTCGCTTCCGCCAGTGGGCTTTTTCCTTGCATGACATATTGGGCCGCGACTATGGCTATAGTTCGGAAGATATCGTGCTGCTTTATGACCGGGGTGCAGAGGCTGATCCCGATAATCCCCGCATCGATGGTGCAGTCACCAAGGAAGGTATTGAACAGGCTCTTGATGATTTACTGGCACGCGTCGAGGTCGGTGACCAGATCACGTTGTATCTGATTGGACATGGTTCTGGCGCAGAAGAAGAGGCCAAGTTCAATATTGTCGGGCCGGATATTACCGGAATTGAATTTGCCGAGTTGCTGGATCAGTTTGAGCAGCAGGACATAGTAATCATTAATACCACGAGTGCCAGTTATGGCTTCTCGGCATCACTTTCCAGTGAGGGTCGTGTCGTGATTTCTTCAACACGTTCGCCTACAGAGCGCTATGATCCGATTTTCTCCGGCTACTTTATCGAGGCACTGGATCAGCGTAATGGCGACCGCGACAAGAACAACCGTGTCTCCATGCTGGAAGCGTTCAACTACGCCAAGGCCAGCGTAGAACAATGGTACGCTGATCAAGGCAGGCTCGCCTCTGAACACGCCGGCCTGGATGACAATGGCGACGCGCTATTCACGTTAAGTCCAACAGTGAATGAGGTTGATGGTCGGCTGGCAGAAATCGCCTACATCGACAAGCTGGAAGATGACAACGCCAACCTCAGTCCTGCGGCGCGCGCTCTGAAGGCGCAGATGCAGGAACTGGAAAGGTCGGTATTCATTTTGCGCGGTCGCAAGGCTGATTTTCTCGAGGCTGACTATTGGCAACAGATGGAAGAACTATTAGTTGAACTGGCACGAACTACAGGACGCTTCAATGAACTCGTCGCACAATAAATTCAATATTAAGCACCAGGTAATCCAACTCACCATTGGCACTTTGTGTTTGGCGCTGACCTCCGTGGTCTCTGCGCAGGATGAATCTCCACTGTATCGGGGAGAAATCCTGTTGCAGAACGGCTCGTATGCGGCAGCCAGCGAAATTTTCCAGATGGCTGATGGTCTTGACCGCAATGAAGGCATTGTTGGTGCCAGCAAGGCCTTCGCCTTCATGGGCAACTATCAGGAAGCAGCCCGTGTCGCCCGCGACGCCATTGAAGATTCTGACTATGCACGCTTCCCGCTCATCAGTACCCAACTGGCTGAAGTGTTACGCATAACAGGTCAGTCCAGTGAAGCACTTCAAATCCTGGACACTGTGGTTGCGGAAAATTTCGAACCACCGGTGCGAGCCCTCGTCCAATACGGCAGCCTGCTGCAGTTCAGGGGGCGCAAGCAGGAAGCCTCAATCGTACTGGAGCAAGCAATTCAGCGTTATAACGACGGTCTTGTTTTCTCTTCAGAAGAGGTCACGATGATCGCCCTGGCAAGCTGGTTACAAGGCTATTTCCATGATGCCAACAGCCTTTTTAATGAAGCAACCCGGGCCAACCCTGACAACCTGGAGGCTCACACTCTCTGGGCTGACCTGTTTCTGGAGAAATACAACGCAGCAGAAGCAGAGCGCGGCTATCAGGATGCACTGGATATCAATGGTCGCTATGTTCCGGCACTGGTTGGCATAGCGCGCGTAGTTGGCGACGAACGGGCATTGCAGAGAGCGCTCGCTATTAATCCTAACTCCGTACCGGCCATGGAGACCTATGGTCAGTTATTACTGCGCAATGGCCGTGAAGAAGAGGCCCAGAATTATTTTGACCGCGTGCTCGACCTGAATCCGGAGGCGCTCAACACCCTTGGTGTGCTCGCTGCGTCGGCTGCACTGGAAGAACGTATGGACGATTACGCGGGCTATCTGGCGAGGGTAGATGCATTTAGTCCCGCCAATCCCCACTTCCTTGGTGATGTCGCAGACAGTTTCGGCAATAACTATCGCTTCACCGAAGCCGTTGAGTATGCTCGAGCAGCCATCGCAGCCGATCGGGAATATTGGGAAGGTTACACAATACTCGGGAGCAATCTGATCCGCCTGGGCGAAGAAGGCGAGGGCAAGCGTAACCTGGAAATCGGTTTTGAGAATGACCCGTTTAATGTGATGACTTCAAACATGCTTACTGTGTTTGATACTTTGGAAACTTATGCGACGCTGGATAGCGAGCATTTCAAAGTGCATATGAGCGAAAGGGACGCCGATATTCTCTGGCCTTATCTGGAGCCGCTGCTCGAAGAAAGCTGGGATACGCTGACCGCGAAGTATGGCTTTGAACCGGAAGGGCCAATTTTGATTGAGGTATTTGAGAATTCCGAAGACTTTGCAGTGCGCTCGGTGGGACTGCCCGATATCGGGCCGCTGGTTGGCATTTGTTTTGGCAAAGTTGTCACTCTGATTTCTCCTGACACGCTATCTGCCAACTGGCAGGAAATTGTCTGGCACGAATTCATGCATGTCATTACCTTACAGATGACCGCTAATCGCATGCCACGCTGGCTCTCGGAAGGCATTTCAGTCTATGAAGAAAAAGAAGGCCGACCATACTGGGGGCGTGAGCAGGGGCTGGATCTGGTACGAGCCGCCAGAGAAGACAAGCTGTTACACGTTCGGGATCTGAATTCAGGTTTCAGCGGTGCGCGTAACAGCGCCGATCTGGGTTTCGCCTATTTTCAGTCTTACCTGGTTGTGGATTTTATCGCCAGAGAGTTCGGCTTCGACAAGCTCGTGGATCTGGTGCAGGAATATGCTTTTATCAAAGATGATGATGTGCGCTTTAACGAGGTATTCGATATATCACTGAATGAATTTGATTCACGCTTTCGTGGCTGGATAGACCAACGCGTGGCTGAAATTAACGTCTATGTGCACAATGAAGACGTACCCGATGAAGGCGAAGGTCATGGTCATGGCATCAGGGAAAACTCTAGTGCCATCCTGGCAGAACTTTACAACAATACTTCGCTCAAGCAGCACATGCGTTCACGCATTGAAGACAATCCACGTGATTTCCAGGCCTATTTGCAACTTGGCATCGTACTATTCAAGGAAGAAAACTTTACTGAAGCCAAGCAGTTCCTGAATCAGGCTTATGAATTACTGCCTACCTATACTGGTTATCCCAGTCCGCCTCTGGTGCTTTCGCAAATTTATGAGCAGGAAGGCAATCGTGAAGCCCAACTGGCACAACTGGAATTGCTTCTGCAAAACCAGCAGCATGATATTGATTCGGCGATGATACTGGCCAACGCTGCGCTGGAGAGTAGCAACTTTGAGCGCGCAGAATATTACATAAGCCGCGCACTGGAAGTGGATCCTTACCGTAGCGATGTGCATCTGTTAAAGGCTGAACTGGCCGAAGCCATGGGTGACACTGCAGCGGCTGTCACCGAGTATGAGGTGCTGGTAAATCTGGATATTAACGATCCCGTGGAAGCTCGTACTGATCTTGCCGAAGCCTATCTGCGCAATGGTCAGGCTGATGCGGCACGGCAGAATGTGCTGTTTGCACTCGAAATTGCGCCAAGTTTCAGGCGTGCACAGGAAATACTTTTGCAATCTGTTGATGGAGCCAGCAATTAGTGACTCGCTTTCTCACAGGTCTGTTGTTTGCTGGCACTTTGCTATTGCCGTGTGTGACCGCGGCGCAGGTGATGCAGTTTGGAAATAACGAGGACGCGGAAGACATGGCGTCTCTTTATGGTGATGAAATCACCGAGTTCACGTGGATGCGGGGGCGCTATACCAATCACGGTGGTGGCAGAGGTGGTTTTGGCTTCGGTCGACGTGGTGGCTGGTGGGATACAGACTACCCGGACTCCGATGAAAATTTCTTGCGTGGTGTGCAGCGCTACACATATATCGAAACCAATCCGCGCAATCATGACTTTATCGAACTCACTGATCCTCGGTTGTATGAGCACATCTTTCTTTACATGAACTGGAAGCGAGTGCCTATCGGATCATCCTATAGCGGGCCGAACTTCTCACCTGAAGAAATTGAGGCTTTGCGCGAGTTTATGTTTCGCGGCGGGTTTGTCATGGTGGATGATTTCTGGGGTCAGCCACATCTGGATGACATGTTCATGGAAATCGGCAAAATATTCCCCGAGCGTGAGATCGTACAACTCGATACCAGTCATGAAATATTCCACACATTTTTTGATATTGACCAGGTGGCACAAGTGCCCGGTCGTATGGTGACTTGGGATTACGGTGGTTTCATGAATCTTGATGACCCAAGCTATCCGCCCGAGATATATGCAGTGCTGGACGATGACGGCAGGGTCATGATGATAGCCAATTACAATACCGACCTGGGCGATGGCTGGGAGCACACTTTCCTTGCTTCGTATCCCACCAAATATACTAATGAGGCCTACAAGATAGGTATCAATTTTCTAATTTATGCGTTTAGTCACTGAAGGACAGAAATAACATGACAGAAATAGAAGAAGTCGCGGCAATTGACGATCAGGATGACCTGGTTCTGGTAAAGCGAATGCAGGAAGGCAGGGACCAGATCGTCGGCGAGATCAAAAAAGTTATTATTGGTCAGCAAGAAATTATCGATGAATTACTGATCGCTCTCTTTGCCGGTGGCCATTGTCTGGTTACCGGTGTGCCGGGTCTTGCAAAAACACTCCTGATTAAAACCGTAGCCGATATCCTGCAGGTTAACTTCAGTCGTATTCAGTTCACTCCCGATCTAATGCCTGCTGACGTAGTCGGTGCCGAAGTAGTAGAAGAGGAAGATGGTCGGCGCAAACTGACATTTGTTAAAGGTCCTATCTTCACCAATATCCTGCTGGCAGACGAAATTAACCGTACACCTCCCAAAACCCAGTCGTCCTTGCTTGAGGCCATGGAGGAACGGCAGGTGACAGCAGCAGGTGTGACGCATCCCATGGCCCAGCCGTTTTTCGTACTGGCAACACAGAACCCCATTGAACTGGAAGGGACCTACCCATTGCCAGAGGCGCAACTTGACCGTTTCATGTTCAAGATTGAGCTGGGTTATTTGTCGGAAGAAGACGAAGTAAAAGTGGTCAATAGCACCACACAGACCCAGGACAATGCGCTGGCACATCCATTAAGTGGCGAAGATATCCTTGAATTCCAGCGCATCGCCCGTCAGGTACCAGCCGCAGAAGCGGTGATCCAGTATGCCGTGCGTCTGGTGCATGCCTCGCGGCCTCAGTCAGACAAGGCGCCCCAGTTTATAAAGGACTGGGTGAGTTGGGGCGCAGGTATTCGAGCATCTCAAAATCTCATTCTGGCTGGCAAGGTCAGGGCACTTCTGCTGGGCCGTTACAATGTTTCGTACGGTGATGTGCGCGCACTGGCGCCTTCCGTATTGCGCCACAGGATCCTGCTGAACTTTCATGCCGAGGCAGAACGGGTTACCACTGACGATGTCATCAAGCGTCTGCTGGATGAAGTGCCTGCACCAGCTTCCGAATTATAGGCAGGTAAAAATAGATGAGTGAATCCATCAACTTTCTCGACCCGTCCGTGTTGGCCGGGCTCGACAATCTCGAACTGCGAGCGCGAGTTGTCGTTGAGGGATTTCTTTCGGGTCTGCACAAGAGCCCGCATCGAGGGTTTAGTGTTGAATTCAACGATTATCGCCACTATCAGCGCGGTGATGATATGCGGCATGTGGACTGGAAGCTCTACGCGCGCAGTGACAAGTTTTATATCAAGCAGTACGAAGATGAAACCAACGTGCGTTGTGTCGTCCTGCTCGATACCAGTGCTTCCATGAGTTACTCCTCGGGCTCCATGAGCAAGCTTAACTACGGTGTAACACTGGCGTCTGCTTTGTCTTACTTCATTATGCGACAACGTGATGCTGTCGGGCTCATCACATTCGACGAGCAGATAAAGGAATATATTCCGGCGCGGTGTCGCCAACCGCACCTGATGCGAATTTTACGGGCATTGGCCCAGGTCGAAGCAGGCAACAAGACGGATACTGTCAAACCGTTATCAGACCTGGCTTCATCACTGAACAAGAAAAGTATGGTTGTGCTTATTACTGACCTGCTGGACGACGAGGACCGTATCATCGGGATGCTCCAGAATCTGCGCGCCATGGGGAATGACGTCATTGTGTTTCAGGTTATGGACGATGCTGAGCTGAATTTTCCTTTCAATGAAGCATCAGAGTTTATAGATATGGAAAACAATGAGTCCTATATCACCTCGCCCGCGGCTATCCGCCAGGCCTATCTGGATAACCTCAATGAGTTTTTGGCCAAGTGTAAAAAACAATGCCAGAGAAGTGGTGTGGATTACTGCCTGATGAATACTGCGTCACCACTGGACGAAGCCCTGTCGGCTTACATGTCAAAGCGGGCACGGAGCTTCTAGATGGTATTCCTGACACCTTTGTTCTTGCTGGGATTACTGGCGGCCCTGATTCCTATTGCGATTCACTTGATTCGCAAGGAAAAGCCGCCCAAATTGATGTTCAGCTCTATCCGGTTTTTGAAAAAAACCTCCAAGAAACTTATCCTGTTTCAACAAATTCAGCAGTGGCTGCTGTTATTACTGCGCTCAGCCGTAATTGCACTGCTTGTCATTGCCTTTGCCCGTCCCTTGTTTGACCAGACTGTTGCGCGGTTGCTTGATGCTGATCCGCAATCGGCAGTTATCGTGCTCGATACCTCAATGAGTATGCGTTATGACGACCATTTTGAACGTGCCAGGCAAGAGGCGCTCGACCTGATAGACGGTATGGGCGCGGGCGACGAGGTGGCACTTGTGGCCTTCTCCGGTTCCGCTGATACAGTGCGCGAACTGACTACTGATATCGATTCGGTGCGGAGTGTTATAGCCGGCATGGAGGAAGCAGGTTATGGTATTACGCGTTACATGCCAAATCTGCGTTTGGCGGATCAGTTACTCGAAGCGTCGCGGTATGAGAACCGGGCGGTTTACCTGATATCGGATTTTCAATCCAATGGCGTGAGCGGCGATGAAGAAAGCTGGAAACTGGCACCAGGGGTAGCATTTACCGGAATTGACGTGGGCAGTGATGAAACCTCGAATCTCGCTCTCACTGATGTGCGTTCGCCTGAGCAATTACTGGAAGCGGCCAGTGCTCAGAATATTCTGGCGCGTGTGCGCTCCACGGGATCACAGCATCTCGGGCGCGGCGAAGTAAGTCTGAGCGTGGATGGAGAAGTGCTGGATCGGCAACAAATAGATCTGACTGATCGTTCTGAGCAGGTTGTCACCTTTACCACCGAGTTTACTGCCGAAGGTACCCATGTGGGAGAAGTGCGTCTGGTTGGCGATGGGTTCAGCGTCGACAACAGCTATCATTTCACAGTGGATGTATTACCCAAGATTCGCGTGCTGCTGGTCAATGGTGAAGCCTCGGAAAACTGGTTTGATGATGAGGCGCACTGGTTCGGGTTAGCGGTCAGCAGCAACGAGCAGTCACCGTTTGTGCTGCAATCTATCGAACCCCAGGAACTGACAGCTACCGCATTACGTCAGAGTGATGTTGTGGCTTTGCTTAATGTAGGCAATCTCAGCACCAGCCAATCACAGGCTGTCACCGATTTTGTCACAGGGGGTGGCAGTGTATTACTGGCACCTGGAGATCGGGTGGAAGCTGAAGTATTCAATCGCCAGTTTGGCGAGATCGCACCGGCCCTGTTACAGAATCGCGGTGTCATGGGAATTGATGACTACCTTGTGATCGCTGATTTCGATCGCAGGCACCCCATATTACGACCCTTGAACGGCGACTGGTCGGCGCGCTTTTCAGAACACTGGTCCATGACAGCAGTAGATACCGCCGAAGTCCTCATGCAGTTTGACAATACTGATCCTGCCCTGGTCGAGCGTGACGTGGGAGAAGGTAAGGCGATAATGTTCGCCTCCAGTCTGGATCTCGAGTGGAACAATCTGCCATTGCAGAGTCTGTATTTACCCTTCGTACACCAGACCTTGCGTCATCTTGTGCAGGCAGAAACCAAACAACGTGCATATCAGGTCGGAGACCTGATCAATCTCGCCAATGCGGATGCGACCGGACTATCCGCAACTGCACCCGACGGTAGCGATATCACCTTTACCAATGATCGCAATGTTTACGAAGCGACGATGCCAGGACTTATTCGTAGCAATTTTGCAGGTCTTGAGCAGGTTTATGCTGTCAATATTCAACCGCAGGAATCCAATCTGGATCGTATGGCAGTTGCCACGCTTTACGACTCAGTAATTAATCCAGACACCAGCCCAATACAGTCAAGGGAGGCACAAACCGCTTTGATGATGGAAGAACTGGAGCGGCCACAGCGCATCTGGTGGTGGATTTTGAGCCTGGTCATTTTGCTGATTATGGCTGAAGCAGTGATTGCAAACCGCACCTACCGATAACGGGATAAAATGACAAAAAACGGATCATTATGGTGCAGCTATTTTTAACTTGTTGATATTATTGAATTTAAAAATTGTTACTGTCATAAATATTTAACAATTATGTAAAATTAGTTACGGTTTTTATTGAAACTACTGCCCTGATACGAGATATTTGCTGATGTATCAGGATCAGCGGTATGAATAAAATAAAACATTATTTAACTGATCAATTCTTCAATTTTCCCCAGCAGTTTGTAATCAACTGCGTTGTTCCTGTTTCGCTCTGCATACTTGCCCCAGTGACAGTAAATGCTCAGGCACTGAGTGTGAGTGTCAGTAACGAACTGCTTCCGGAGCTCTCCCATATCGAAACTGAATTGCCGGGCATTCGGCGGTTCGAGCAATTCGAATCTGAGTATGGAGCTTACGACCAGCGACTACTGGAGCCGTTAGCCGAACTCGGCGCGAGCCTGGCTGAGCAGGGTCGTTTTGAAGAAGCTGCCGATTCCTATCGCCAGGCTTTACACATTTCTCGCATCAATTACGGTCTATACCACGAATCACAGATACCTATCCTCGACGCCCTGATCGAAAGTGAAGAAGTTCTGCAAAACTGGTCAGCCGTTGCCGCCCATTTTGGATATATGGAACATCTCTACAGAAGGCTCTACAGTCCGGATGATCCGCGTCTGGAATTCGGCCTGCAAAAGGTCGTGGTTTGGCACGTAAACGCATACAACTACAATCTTTTTGGAGAGCGGGTAGAGCATTTGCGAGCTGCCAACAGGTTATACAAGCAGCGTTTGCAAATAGCGGAACAACTCCTCGATCCAGATCATCCGAAGCTTGAGTTTCTGCAAAAGAACATAGTCATGTGTCAGAGACAACTGACACTGGCATCAGACCTGACGCGGCATCGCATTGCTCAAGAGCAGTCTGCTCGACGCGATTCGTTATTCTACGAACTCGATTAACTCCCATACCTTTAAATAATAAAGCTAGCGCGCCCCGGAAACTTGAACGCTTGTGCCTTGTGCATAGGCGCTGGCTGGGCTTCTGGCCAGATTTATGGATCGCGAAATTTTAAACTCAGTGACACGACTGCAATACGTAACGAACAGTAAACCTGATTCGTCAACTCAGATTAGGGGGTATGGTTGAAGTAAAAATTGGTTAGATTTATTGCTTAAGAATCTTGAATAAGGCGCTAAAGCGGAAACTTGAAAGTTACTCAATGCTTTAGAAAAGGGGGGAACAAAGAAAAACTCCCAAGCCCCATACTTTAGCTCTTCATGTGTAGGTGGACATATCCCTAGTGTCCCTCACTCATAAAGTGCGCAAGATACTATCACAGACATTTCTTATTTGCCAAGCGCCAACTCCACTGAATGACGCAAGTTGTGAAAGGCTTCTTGCGGGGATACATCATTGCACTAATCGTGTATTTGATCGTTACGTTTAAAAATATCGAACGAGCGTTTGATATTTATTTTTCGTTATCTTGCACGACTTCGCGTGCCTTGAGTGACTCATCTATCGGCAAGATTCCCATGCGGCGGGCACGCTGCTCCCAGTTCTTGCGAGCAAGTGCCTGCATGTCTTCGGCATTGTCAGATTCGTCGACTATTTCCAGCCCCAACAGCGTTTCGATAATGTCCTCCATTGTGACGATGCCTTCCATCCCGCCAAATTCATCGACCACTAATGCCATATGCTCTTTCTTAATGATGAACATATCCAACAGGTCGGGGATAGGCATAGTCTTGTGGACCACAAGGACTTCACGTCTAATGGACCGCAGCGGTTTGTCACCATTTTCTTCGACCAGATTGAGCAGAATTTCGTCTTTCAGGACATAACCGGTCACATTGTCATTATGCTCGTGATACACCGGGATGCGTGAAAATGGCAGTTCGCTGTTCTTGTTGTGAAACTCCCTGATCGTGCTGGCGTCACTGGCAGTAATGACGACGATTCTCGGTGTCATGATGTCTTTAACCTGAACTTTGTTGAAGCGTAGAAGATTGTGAATGATCTTTTGCTCGCTTTCGTCCAGGGCGCCAGCTTCCTTGCCCAATTGTGTCATGACCAGGAAGTCAGTACGTGTGAGTACCGGCTTGTCTTTGTCTTTCTTAAGGTTGCGTGTGATGAACTGGCTTAGCCAAATCAGTGGAGCCAGTGCGAACAACATGACTTTCAGGACGCGCACACTATAAGGGGCAAGTACTTCCCAGTTGTTCGCACCAATAGTTTTCGGGATAACTTCCGAAAAAATCAGAATACACAGGGTCATCAAGCCGGCAATCAAAGCCTCCAGAGTCAGGATGGATTGTCCAAATAAGTAGATAGTGGATGAGCCGAATAATGCGGAGGCTTGTGCACCCACACCGATCGCTCCTACAGTGTGGGCAATTGTATTAAGGGTAAGAATGGCTGAAAGTGGCCTGTCGATATCTTCCTTGAAGCGGGAAAGATCTTTGGCAATCGTGGCGTTGCGTTGTTCCTGCAATCCCACATAGGCTGGAGTCACACTCAAGAGCACTGCTTCCAGAATGGAGCACAGGAACGAAAAGAAAATGCTAACCAGAAAAAACGCGATCAACAATCCCATTGCAGTTTAGATATCCCCTCAAGTTGAAATCAGTGAAATTCGGTTGTACACAAAATAATTGGTGCATACAAGCAAAGTAGGTGGAGTGAGAATAGAGCTGGCCAACATTTCTGAGGCCGCTTTTTCTCATTAAAAAGGTGCGGAATTAAAGTGCCATCACGTACATGAATTATCAGTGGCTGAGACTGGGGCGAGTGCTCGCCAGCCGGGATTTAATGCCAGCACCGATGCCTCGCAATCTGTCAGGTAATGCAAGCATGGCAGGGGTGACGATCAGCGTTAACACTGTTGCAAATGACAAACCGAACACGATAGCCGAAGCCAGGCTTACCCATTGTGAGGTAATCGGACCGCCAACTTCAATCTCGGCATTGATCAGATCAATTGACACGTGCATGGCCAGTGGCAGCAGGCCGAATCCGGTTGTGAATGTCGTGAGGAATACCGGGCGCAGACGCTGTATACCAGTGTGAATAATGACATCATCCAGACTCCAGTCTGTATGGGTACGGCGCAAGTAGTTAAAGGTATCTATCAATACGATATTGTTGTTAACAATGATTCCAGCCAGGGCAACGATACCTATGCCAGTGAGGATCACACTGAATGTTTGTCCTGTAGTCAGCAAACCCAACAGAACGCCGGCGGTGGACATCAATACGGCTGACAGTATCAACAATGCCTGGTAGAAACTGTTGAATTGTGTCACTAACAGAATAGCCATTAGTGCCATGGCCAGGCTGAATGCCTGCCCTAGGAATGCAGCTGACGCTTCCTGTTCTTCATTGGCGCCCCGAAACTGGTAAAACACATCCGAGGGCGGTGGGTTGGCTTCCAGAAACTGCTCCAACTCCTGCAACTTGTTATCGGCTACAATACCAGGCGCAGGATTGGCCCTGACATAAACTACACGATTGCCATCCACGCGCTGTATTGAGCTTACTGCGGGTTTGGCCTCACGGGTTACGAAACTGCTGATGGGTACAGGGCCGTTGACGGTACTGATGCGCAAAGATTCTATCTGGTCGAGCCCGCGATATTCAGCCGGGTAGCGGACCCGGATATCGACTTCTTCTTCGCTGTCTGTGGGTCGATAGTCTCCCATGAATACGCCGTTCGTCATTAGCTGAATGGCAGTACCGATCTCAGCCATACTGGCACCGAACATGGCGGCGCGTGCACGGTCGACAACGAACTCCCACTCGATACCGGGAACCGGCGCGGTATCGTCAATATCAATCAGGCCTTCCATGTCGTTTTCCATATACTCACGAATACGACCGGCTTCTGAAAACAATAGTTCGAGGTCCTCGCCAGCCAGCTCCAACTGAATTTGTTTGCCCACGGGAGGGCCTTGCTCAACTGTAGCTACCTCAGCACGTACACCTGGAATATTGGAAATAGCTTCGCGGTAGAGACTTTCCACTTCAAAGCCATCGACATTTCTGTCACGACGATCGGTCATTTCAATGAAAATTGACCCAACAAGGTCGGGCGCGGTTTGTTGATCGCCTCCCATCTGCTGGCCAGCACCAGACTGTGTCACGATGCCCTTAAAGTGCCCGACTTCCCGAATGCGGCTTTCCACATCCAGCATGATGTCACGGGTTTCTGCCGGAGAAAAATTGCCACGGGCGAACACTTGAATGCGGGTCTGGTTTGGTTCTACACCAGTGAAGAACTCGACACCTTTGCCGAATTGTCCATACGCAACGACGATCGAAACCAGTGTGACAATACTCAGTATAAATACGGTACCCGGCATACGCACGGCCAGCTTCAATACTTTCGCATAAAAGCCGGTGATACCGCTGGCTTTTTCAGGATCGCCTTCTTCAAGGTCGCGCAAATACTTGGCACTCGCGTCACTGGATTTACCTAGCAACGAGCCTATGGTGGGGGCGAATAGTAGTGCATAGAATAAGGAGCCAATCAACACAGCGAAAACCGTGATCGGCAGATAACTCATGAATTGTCCTGATACACCCGGCCAGAACATGATCGGCAAGAATGCAGCCAAGGTAGTGGCTGTTGAGGCCATAATCGGCCAGAACATACGGTCGACAGCTTGCTTGTAGGCTTCTTTGCTATCCAGGCCTTCTGCCATTTTACGGTCCGCATATTCAACCATAACAATAGCGCCATCAATCAGCATGCCGAGGCCCAGCAGTAACCCGAAAATCACCATAAAGTTATAGGTAAAGCCAAGTAAGCTGATAATAATGAAAGCGAAGAAAAACGAGAATGGTACTGCCAGTGTGACAAGCAGGCCTGAGCGCACACCCACTGATGCGATCACTACGATTAAAACCAGCACCATTGCAGTTGCCATATTTCCCTGTAGGCCGAGATTTTGCTCGATAACCAGAGGTGCCGTGTTATTGATGTAGGAGATTTCGACTGCAGGTGGCAGGGTAGGGAGGATTCGCTGAACCACAGTATCGATTTGTCCCATTGTGTCGACCAGATTGGCGCCCTTGCGCTTCATGACATTCAATGAAATCGACTGTGAGCCATTGGCGAAGGAGTAGCGCGTAGCATCCTTGAAAGTGCGCCGCACATTGGCAAGATCAGCAACGGTCAACACGCCCAGCTCGTTAGATGCGAGCGGCAACGAAAACAAGTCCTCCGGGTTTTCAATTAACCCGGGGACCTTGAATGAGAAACTGCCTTGCCCGGTATCCATTTGCCCGGCAGGAATCAGTCGGTTATTACTGGTTACGGCTTGAATAATTGCCGAGTTGGGAATGCCATAGGTTTCCAGTCGTGAAGGATCTATCTCTGCTTCCAATAGTTCTTCCCGGTTGCCGACCATAGTAGCTTCGAGCACCGGAGGTAAAATTTCGATCTCCCTTTGCAGTTGTTCAGCGATTCTCAGCAGTACGCGTTCTGGCACGCCATTGCCGCCTATCGCTATCTGTACAACAGGAAGGGTGGCAGCAGAAACTTCCTGGATAATTGGTTCTTCAGTGTCCTGAGGGAATCGCGCCTTGGCACGATTGATAGCTTCGCGTACTTCGGTGAGGGCATCCTGGGATGAGAAATCTATATCAAATTCAGTAATTACTGTGGACGCATTCTCGCTGGAGAACGAGCTGATTTGCGTAATGCCATCCAGGGATTTAAGTTCAAGTTCTGCAGGTTTTGATAGCAAGCGTTCGGCATCTTCCGGTGAAATACCATCATGGATAATGGTGGTGATGATCACCGGCACTTCAACATCAGGGTTCAACTCGACTGGAATCGATAAATAGGAGACGAATCCAGTCAACATGACCGCGACGAACACGCTCAGGATTGTGCGAGAGCGGGAGACAGCTTTATCAATATAGTTTTTCATTGCTTGTCCGGCACAGATTTAGCGTTGGTTTGACCAGTCAAAGTTGGCTTCAACTACTTGTCCGGGAAAGACGATTTCTTGCCCTACGGTAATAAGAGTGACGTTGCCACTAAGGCCAGACACCCAGATGCCAGGATTGAGCTGGCCAGTGTTGTCACCGATGATCTCTATGCGTTCATAGTGAACGACGTTACGGGAATCGATTGTCTTCACTCCCATGTCGCCGTTGTCATCCAGGGTGAGAGCTGAAGAGGGGATCAGGTGTGCCTGTATCTCGTCGGTTTCCACCATTAACTCGGCAGTAATGCCGTCGCGAATGGTGCCCTGATTGGTGGCTACTTCTGCCTCAATGCGATAGCTGCGCGAGACAGGGTCGGCGGCTCTAGCTACATATGTAACGACGCCTTCAACCACATCGCCATTAATTAGTTCCGCAGTTACACTGGCGCCGAGAGAAAGCTGGCTGACGTCACTTTCCGGAACCAGCCCGACCAATAACATCGGACTGTCATCGAGCACTGAAGCACAAACAGCACCAACATTAAGAAGATCGCCAACTTCTACCTGCCGCTGTTCGACCACGCCGGCAAACGGTGCCACCATGCGAGTTTTTTCCAGCGCCAGTTCAGCGCGGGTAACTGCAGCCTTGGCAGAATCAACGGCTGCTTTGTACTGGGCAACTGCAACAGCTGACTGCAAGTCTCGATCCCGCAGGTCTTGCGCACCACGATACTCAAATTCTGCCTGCTCAAGTCGACTGCGGGCTTCGTTCAGTTCAGCGGCCCGGTTATCAACAGCAATTTCACACAGCACATCGCCTGCTTCGACTCGCGCGCCGCGTGCTATTGGATTGCCGACTATGCGCCCGGCTTGTTCTGCGCGAACTTCGACATGGCGGTAGGCCTGGGTCTGGCCTCGGACGCGAATGCGTTCGACATAGGTTTGCGGGCGAATATTGGCAGCCCGCACCGTGATCACATTGGGGTCTTCGCTGGCAGACTGATTTTGGCCTGCAGCGACAATACGAGGCTCGGATTCACTCGGTTCTTCATTTGTGCTTTGCGCACCGCGCGGAAAAACCATCCATACAACGACGAGGGTGAATAATGTCGCCGCAACTACTTGTTGTTTTTTCACTCCAGCCTCCTACTGTTCAGGCCTACGGCTCTAAAGTATTAATCCACACAACCAGCGAGACAGGGCCTGTTGAGATGTATATATACGTCCCACAGTGCTGTCTGGACTCAGAATTTATGGAAATTTCTTCCCTGTTTTATTGAGCGCCCCTAAGCGCGGGGCCCGATATGGCTGGAGTATGCAGATGTGCGATCTGCAGTACTGCCTCCGACTCATTGCGCTAGAAGTGTTACCTATTGTAACCCTTGAGGTTGCAAAAGCAATTAAAAATCCGGTGCCTTATCTCTCTGGCAGAATGCGGCCATTAACAGTTGTCGGCCACAGTGCGCGCGGTTATGCCGAACTTTATGTTATTTTGAGCCCGAGTTTGCCAACCCTTATATTTGCAGGAGAGTTTAGCGTGAAAGATTTACAAAACCGTGTCGCCATAGTCACCGGTTCCAGCAGCGGTGTGGGCGCAGCTACAGCGCAGTTATTGGCATCCCAGGGCTGCCATGTGGTGATCAATTACAATTCCAATGCGGATGGGGCCGCCAAAGTTGCTGAAGCCTGCGCAGCACACGGAGTGGAAACGCTCATCTGTGGTGGCAATGTGGCAGAGGACGCTGATTGCCAGGCCATGGTGGCCGCTGCCCGGGATAAATGGCAAAGAGTGGATATTCTGGTGAATAACGCGGGGACCACAAAATTTGTCGATCACGCCAATCTGGCAGGATTGAGTAGCGAAGATTTCCAGCGTATCTATGGGGTCAATGTCATTGGCAGCTACCAAATGGTTCGCGCGGTCAACGAAGTGATGCAGGAACAGGAAGACGGTGGCGCTATCGTGAACGTGGCGTCTACCGCCGCTGTGACAGGCATAGGTAGTTGTATTGCTTATGCGGCTTCCAAAGGTGCCATGGTTACCATGACTTTATCGCTGGCCCGAGTGTTGGGACCGAAAGTAAGGGTTAACGCCGTGTGTCCGGGTTTTATTGAAGGGGAGTGGCTGCGGGAAGGTTTTGGCGAAGAGCGCTATCAGGCCTTGATGCAGTCCAACAGGGACGCGGCACCACTCGGCGTGACCGCCACTGCTGGCACGGTGGCAGAGGCCATACTGCATTTTATTACTGGCCCCCAAATCGTTACTGGTGAGACTTTGCTGGTGGATGGTGGGCGCCATCTTAATAGCACACCAATGACGCGACGCTAGGTGCTAACGTGATGGAGAAATTCCTGCGCTACTTTCCAGTGTGGTTTCTGTGGATGAACGGCATCATGTACTGCGTGCTGGCACTGTTGTTTGTGCTGAATCCGCACGACTGGTTTGCCAATCTGGGGGTCACGCTTCAGGATCCTGTGGGATATACCGAACTGCAAACCATGTACATTGGATTAATGGCGGCGCTGGGTATTTATTTTATCCTGGCAGCGTGGCAGCAAAATTTACAGGCAGGCGGTTTATTGTTGGCGTTCATCAGCTACACGGCGCTTGCCGTGGTCAGAGGTTGGGGTATTCTGGTCGATGGGGTTTTTAATGACCTCATGCTGCAGCTGTTAGTGATTGAGTTGATCAGTGCTGCTGCTGCAGGGATAGGGCTGTATTGTCATGCCAGGTCTCTTGCCCAGTCCTGACTAGCGGTTTATTTGGCCACTGGTTTTTTTTGTAGTTTGCGCTGTAAGGTGCGGCGATGCATCTTGAGTTGCCTGGCGGTGGCAGAAATGTTGCCATCATTCTCTTTCAATACTTTTTGAATATGCTCCCACTCCAGTCGACGGACGGACATCGGTTCCATCGGTTCCTTGACAGTCTCATTGCGCTGTTGTGGAGATTCCGCCAGCAATGCCGCGACAATTTCATCTGTGTCAGCAGGCTTGGCGAGATAGTTGTCGGCACCCAGTTTAATAGCATCCACGGCTGTAGAGATACTGGCGTAACCGGTAAGAATCAGGATGCGAATTAAATGAGTCCTGTTGCGTAACAGGGGAATTAATTCCAGTGAAGTGTGATCCCCGAGATTCAGATCGAGAATGGCGTAAGCAAAGGTTTGCCTGGCAATCTCCTGTGCCGCGTCATGCTGTGTAGCTGCATGGGTCACATCGTATCCACGTTGTTGCAGGGCGCGACTGATTACCCGCGCAAATGCTTCGTCATCTTCAACCAGGAGTAGTGAGTTATCTGACATGCTAATTCTCTTCGGGGTGCAGCGGGAGCTTGATGATTGTCATGGCCCCGCCAGCTCGCAGATTAAACATTTCGATGCTACCGCCCAGTCTTTGTACAGCGGCATTGGCAAGAAAGATTCCCAGGCCCATGCTTTCCTTGCGCATCGAGATAAATGGTTGTCCCATACGTTCCATGACCTGTGTGGGTATACCGGGGCCGTCGTCCTGAATCCTTATTATGTAGCGCTCGGGAAATTCGCTGGATACTTCAAATTCTACCAGCACTCTTGCTGTTGCTGCCTTAATACCATTCTCGATGATATTGATTACCGCATGCCTGACACTCAAATCTGACGCCACAAGATATTCGGGGTCAGCATTCAGAGAAAACTCCACGTTCGCGCTGGGGTGTATATTGACGATGTAGTCTTTAATGTCGGACACAAAGTCAGCCAGGGAGGTTTGTTCGGCAATCTCGGCGTTGTCCTTGTGATAATACCGAATGAGCTGTGTCAGCGAATCTTTGCAACGCGACACCTGTTGGCGCAGAAGTGTGATGTCTTCCTTGATGTCAGCTTGCTTTAACTGTTGCGCATCAAGTTTGTCGAGATCGGTTAGCAACACGGACATAGTCGATAACGGGGTACCAAGTGCATGGGCTGTACCGGCGGCCAAAGTACCTATTGCCACCAATTGCTCATCGCGCATTTCATTTTCCCTGGCTCGTGCCAGATGCATCTCCCTGACCTGAATAGCACTGGCCATTCGCGTGATAAACACTGCAATCAATATTGCGCTGACCAGGAAAATCACCCACATACCTATAAGGTGAAGTTGAAATGTCATCTCCTGATCAATGCCGCCGCCGGACATATCATGCTCAACGGAGAGGTCGAGCAACAGAAAAGAGCTGTAAACCAGAATGCTGCCCAGGGCAAATGAATAAACGTAACTGCGCGGCAGTAGTGTTGCCGTGACTGCCAGAAGTACCAACAGGTATGAAATCAGCGGATTGCTCACGCCACCGGTATAGAATAAAAGAATGATGAGGAAAAACGCATCTACCAATAAGTGGATAAACAGCTCTGTGTTGCTGATAGCCCAGGGCTTTTTCAGGCGCCAATAGCCAAATGCTATCGAAATCAGGACAGCTATAATCAGCGCGGTAATAAAACTCAGTGGCACCGCTAATGAGGAGAACGATAAGAAAATCAGCAGGCCAGCTACGCTGAACAGCGTGACAAACCCGCGCAGCAATAACAGGCGTTGCAAGCTTTGACGTGCAGAACTGGCCTTATTCGTCTGTATAGGAACGAGGAAGCTAAGCAGGTCCAATATGCGATTGGGTTGATTCATCTGAATATTCTACCGCAATCGAAGGTTGGGAGGGTCTTGATTGCTGAGGCATATTGCCGCATGGGGCAAGTGCCAAAGGCGGGGCTCGCTTTGCAAATGCCGGAGCGCGGGTTATATTGCTGCGCCAACCCTCTATAAGAAGCCGCAGCCGCCAAAACGCAGTGAATGCCTCGCAATTGCCAATCCCGCTTGATATCTACGCCAGAACCATGCAGCTGGAGTTCGGAGGCGTCGACAGTATTGGCTATGGCATCTGGCCCAGCAGTGCGCCGCAAACACTCAATCTGGCTGACGCGCATTCATTGTTCGCTGACAAATTGATTGATTGTTGCAACCAATGGCAGCAATCAGGATACCAAGTACTGGTCAGTGGTGAGTCATTGCGGAGTCTGGCCGAGCACCTTGCAAGTACAGGAGCCATTGTGACCTGGCTGAGCCAGTCAGGCGAATCGGCAAAAGTTTCTGTCATTCAATCTTCCATCACACAGCACCGCGCAGAAGGTGTATTCGATTTTGTTGTTCTGGAAGGTACGTTTAAATACCTAGACCAATTGAGCATCCTGACTCAGATCCGTTCCTTGCTAAAGGAAGGAGGGCGGTGCCTGATTTTTGGTGAGTTTCTGCATGATGACAGCAAGATTGAGTGGTCGCCGCTGGCGAACCTGACTTCTTTTCGGCAGTTATCTGAGCGACTCGGTTTGCCGGTTTCCAGTGAAGAGGATCTTAGCGCCGCAGCCAGACCATCTCTGCAGGAAATGCTGGGTCTATTGCGCAAGCATGAAGCTGAGCTTGTACAAAAATTTGAAGTTCAGCAATCCGACATTGAAGAACTGGTGACGGCGCTGACCAAAGCAGATATGGAATTTGGCAGCGGGCGTCGCGGGTTTGACCTGTTCACCCTTGAAAGAGTGGTTGATACTTCTGATGCCTATTGTAATGTTGTGTACGGTGATATCGATTCCTTCGAGCCAGCTGAGGTCGCTCCCGTTTTCGAATCAGCCTTCGACACGCCATTTAATCCAGACTTGTGGCATTGGAAATATCGCCTGGGGAAGGGAGTCTGTGTTGTTGCACGACGCGCGCCGGGCGATGAGATATTGTCACATTATGGCGGTGCGCCACGGGAAATCAGCTATTTTGGCACAGATGCCACGGCAATCCAGGTATGCGATGTTATGGCGCTGCCGGAAATTCGCCGACACTATGGCAAGCGCAGTTTGTTTTTCAAGGCTGCCGCCACTTTTCTCGAGCGCGAGATTGGTTATACCGTTAAGCATTTGCTGGGGTTTGGATTTCCCAATCAGAAGGCAATGAACATTGCGACCAGATTGGGCTTGTATGAAAAAACTGATGATTTCGTAGGTCTGGAATTTGTTGAGGTAGCACCTGAAGCAATAGAAAAGTTGACTGAATATTCACTGCAATCACTGGCGCTGGATGAAGAAGATGTCTATGGTCACATTAATGAATTGTGGCACTCTCAAAGAGCAGATTTTGCGGACAGCATCATCGGGGTTAGAGACTCGCAGTATCTGCATTACCGCTATCATGAGCACCCGTATGCGAAAGCCGGCCGTTATCGCGTGATGGGCATCTGGCAGGGTGAGGTGTTGCGTGCCGTGGCAGTTATTATGGCGCACGAGGAAGAAGCTTTGCTCATGGATATTGTCTGCCCCCTGGCCCAGACCCGGGTAATGATCGATATACTACAGGTGTTGTTGCGACAAGGTGGTGAGACCAGTCGACTGAAGATGTGGATAACCCTGGCATGGTTGGATAAGATCAAAAAGCCTGAGGATCAGGTCAAAGAACTGGGTATAGAGATACCCTGCAATAGCTGGAATCCCGGCCCGCCGTCAGACAAGTTATATGGAGCCTGGTGGCTGACAGCCGGCGACATGGATTTCATGTAAAGTGTTTTCAATAAAACGGATTACTGAAAATTACCAATAACAATAAAAGCCAAACCGATACTGAAATGAATATTTACGAAACAGCACTGGATAAGAATAACGCAAATTTCGCCCCGCTTACCCCGCTTAATTTTATTGAGCGTGCGGCGAGTGTATTTCCAGACATGGTGTCAATCATCCATGGGGATACTCGCTACACCTGGCGCGAGACTTATAGCCGCAGCTGTCAATTGGCGGCAGCGCTGATCAGTATGGGGATAGGCAAGGGTGATACCGTGTCGTTTATGGGCGCCAATACACCAGAGACTTTTGAGGCGCATTTTGGCGTGCCAATGTCAGGTGCGGTGCTCAATGCCCTCAATGTCAGGTTGGATGCCAAGGCAATTGCTTTTATTTTGCAACATGCCGAAACCAAAGTGCTGTTTACTGACAAGGAATATTCGGCAACGATCAAGGCGGCACTGGAATTACTTGAAACCAGGCCAGTAGTGATCGATATCGACGATCCCTATTACACCGATGGCGAACTTTTGAGCGATACCAACTACGAGCAGTTCATCGCCAAAGGCGATGCCGACTTTCGTTGTTTCCAGATTGAGGACGAGTGGCAGGCCATTTCCCTCAATTACACGTCGGGCACAACGGGCGATCCCAAGGGCGTGGTATTCCATCATCGCGGTGCTTACCTGAATGCCTTATCCAACATGATGTGCTGGAACATGATTTCGCATCCGGTCTACTTGTGGACACTGCCAATGTTCCACTGCAACGGCTGGTGCTTTCCCTGGACGATTGCGGCTGTGGCAGGAACCAATGTTTGTCTGCGGCATGTACGAGACCAGGCCATATTTGATGCGATCAAAGAGCACAAGGTGTCACATTTTTGCGGTGCGCCTGTGGTGCTTAACACTCTCAATAACGCACCGGATGACATGAAGCGCGGTATTGAGCACAAGGTGAGCGCCATGACTGCTGGGGCTGCGCCACCGGCTGCAGTTATTGCGGGTATGGAAAACATGGGATTTAGCGTCACACATGTCTATGGCCTCACGGAAACCTATGGCCCTTGTGTGGTCAGTGCGCCACAGCCTGATTGGGCGGACATGTCTGTTGATGATCGCGCTGAGGTAATGGCCAGACAGGGGGTGAGGGCGCCGTTGCAGGATGAGATGATGGTGGCAGATCCGGAAACCCTGGAGCCGGTACCCAAAGACGGCAAGACCATGGGTGAGATATTCATGCGCGGCAATCTGGTTATGAAGGGCTACCTGAAAAACCCCAAGACCACCGAGGCATCATTCGCTGGCGGCTGGTTTCACTCGGGAGATTTGGCCGTATGGTATGCTGATGGCTACGCACAGATCAAAGACAGGTCGAAAGACATCATCATTTCCGGTGGCGAAAACATATCCTCTCTGGAAGTAGAGTCGGTGCTGTTCAAGCATCCCAAGATTCTGGAAGCTGCAGTAGTGGCCAGTTCTGATGAGAAATGGGGGGAAGTTCCCTGCGCCTTTGTTTCGCTCAAGACCGGCGCGGAGATGACCACCGATGAGTTGATAGCTTATTGCCGGGAAGAGCTGGCAGGGTTCAAGATACCCAAGAAAGTTTGTTTTGGTCCAATCGATAAAACCTCAACTGGCAAGGTCCAAAAGTACCTGCTTCGCGAACGTGCGGAACAGGTTGCTTATGCAATCAAGAAATAGAGTTCTAAAGAAATAGATTTTAAATTAATGAGGAGAATGACAATGACAATTACAAAGAATATAGCAAGATACGCGCTGGCCCCTGCTGCACTATTTTTAATGTTCGCCAATGCCGTCACTGCTGCCGAGATGGAAGACACAATTGCGGTGACCAGCTCTGCATTTGACCACCATGGCATGGTGCCTGATGCGAATTCTGCTTATGGAGACAACCAGTCCATTGACCTGGCCTGGTCCAACCTGCCGGAAGGCGCAGTAGAGCTGGCCTTGATTATGGACGATCCCAAGGTCGTCGAGTTGGGTATGATGCCTACCCCGTTTGTACACTGGGTCGCCTATAACATCCCGGCTGCCGCAGGCGGATTACCGGCAAATCTTCCGACTGATGCTGAAGTTGCCGGTATTGCCGGTCTTGATGGCATGATCAACGGTTTGAACGGCACTCGCCGTCCGGGATATTTTGGTCCACGTCCTCCGGCCAATGGTCAGTTACACGCTTATCACTTTCGTGTTTACGCGCTGGACAGTGCGCTTGATCTTGAACCTGGCCTGAACAAGGACCAGGTGCTCGAAGCGATTGAGGGTCATGTGCTTGGTACAGGTATGTTGATGGGTCACTACGAACGCAAGGAATGATCCTTTCAATAGTAGTTTTACGATGTAAAAAAAGCGGGCCAGGCCCGCTTTTTTTTATTATATCAGCACCTAGTAATGACGAATGATGTCTCCGACTTCGGCATTCTCATCAATATTCAGCTCCGCCTCTCGATGTAAGTGAATATCCCCGTGAATAGCGGAAGATCCATCAACCGTGATCGTTGGTGGTCGGTGATTGAAATTAAACAGGCGGCCAAACCAGGACTGTCGGCCTTTGACAATCAGGTCGCCTTCGACAACGGTATTATTGCGTAGTTCTATATCGCCATTGGAAGTTTGTACGTCCCTGCCAACATGTGTCTCATGTAAGCGAATCTTGCCATTGACTGTGCGCACACGATCTTCGATTACCGTTCCGCCATCTGTGCGTATACCGCCGTTGACAGTTTCCAGTGAGCCATTCACCTTGACATCAGTGCCAACTCGAATGCCGCCATTTACTGTTTCCGCGCTATCGATTTCAACGTTGTCGCTCAGGTCTATACCGCCATTTACAGTATGCACATCACGTGCGAGTGCGCCGCGTGCCAGGTCGATCCCGCCATTAACCGATGATACATCTCCCACCTGACGCTCGGCATCAACGCGAACGCTGCTGTTGACCTTTGAGATATTTTCAATTTCCCCGGCATCCGCAGACGCAGCGAACAGATAGCTCCCCAGAACTGTTGCCAACACTGTCGCGATAGTGGTGTGTTGTATTTAAATCATTTTAGATCAATGACTTAAAATTAACAAAGATCGATGTGCTACAGGTTGTGCTACGAGGTCTCAAATTCCGACCAAATTCACAGCATTCCTGAGTTTATCAACTGACACATCAATATATCGCTGAGTAGTCGCCAAGTCTCGATGTCTCGCCAACTCCTGAATCACTCTCACTGATACCCCTTTCTCAGACAGATCAGTAATAAATTTCCTGCGACCTGAGTGACTAGAAGCATTGATACCTACATTTGAATAGAGTGTCTTGAACAGTATCTGAAGGGTCTGTGAAGAGAAGTGTCCGCCAGTGCGCTGAGAGTAGATCAGGGGTGATTTGAGAGTCACGAGGCGCTACATAGGCTGAGAGTAGTCTTCTCCCATTCACTTATGCGTCATGCATTAAAGGGTGCTTGCACTTCTAAAAATATATGATAACTTTTCTAAAGAGTGTATTTTAAAAGCGCATATCTGATAGGAAATTAAAATTATGAATAATAAAATCAAGTCTTTAGCTATAGCAGCTCTATTACTTCCTTCCATCGCATTCGCCCAGAATAATCAAATAGGAGGGACTGATCTAGGAGAGGTGGATCGAAGTTCAGCATTCGAACTTGTCACGAAATTAGTCGGAAGCTGGGTAGGAAAACTTCATCAACCTGATGGAACCGTGGTGGAAACTTCGACCAGTTTCAGGCTTACATCAAATGGTAATACGGTCGTTGAAACGCTTATCGAAGATGGTGTTGAGATGGTGACGACCTACTCAGACAAAGATGGAGAATTAGTAGTTAAGCACTACTGTGCCTTAGGAACAGAACCGATGTTCTCGGTTGGCAATATGACTGCTACCTCACTTAGCTTGGTTTCGGATTCTTCACCAGGTTACATGCCCGAGCATCATAACTACGTTGAATCTTTAAGGTGGACCTTAGATAAGGACTCACCAATGAAATTTCGGGTAGACGGCAAGATTTATCTAGATGGCCAGCTTACTGAGCAGTATAGCGAGTTTGATCGAGTCAATTAACGCAAAAGAACATCGGTATTGAAGATGGCAACTAAGATTTTAGGCCATCTTGCTTATACATTTGAATCGAACAATGAAACGATAAAAATTAGAGGTAGAAACAGCGATGAGTGAAAAAGTTTCTGATTTTGAATTGAAGCACAAAGCATCTAGCTATTCTGAGGGAGAAGGTGGAAAGTTAATTTCAATCTCGAATTGGGAGACTGAAGGCGATGTAGATGTTTACGGTGCAGTCTATGGTAGTTTAAAAGTAGTTCACGATATAAATAATCCAGATGCAGAAAGCGGTACTTGCTCATGGGCAGGAGAGGGCTTTTTACCAGATGGGTCGAAGACAATAGGTTTTTTATCTGGTACCTGGGAAAAAGCTGGCAATCATGTTTGGAAATTAAGTATGACCGGAAAAGACTCAGCAGTAGGCTCAACAAGAGTAGAGAGTACTATTGCTTTAGAAACTTTGACTTGGTCTGGGACAGTCTACAAAGCATAACGTTTTGAGCGAAGCTAGTCGTATATACTGCTAGCTTTTTATCTCTTTGGGAGGCCCTAGTTATTCATACAGGCTTAACTTGGATTATAAAAAAGTACAGTCATTTAATATCCTTAGAAATAGTCTATAAAACTTAGATCTTGGCTGCACTTGAGGTTTAAATAGACTTAATAAGCTGTCCTTGTGCCAGCAAACAGCTTGATACTTGGAGAAAATGTATGAATAACATTGAATTAATTATTAATGTGTACAAATGTTTTTTTGATGGAGATTTGGAAGGCTGGGCAAAATTTCATACTGATGACTTTGAGTTGAAGCAATCTGGTGATTTTCCTCATTCTGGCACGTTTATAGGGCCTATCGTTGCAATAGAGGAAAGTTTTTCGAAAATTCCACTAACATTGCCAAATCTATCAATTGAGCCTATCAGTTTTTTCGAATCAGGAAATGTAGTCCTTGTTCATGCTCTTATGACTGCCGAAAACTTAAGGGCAGAAACTATGCATATGTTTACAATTAATGATGGTCTCGTAAGCAAATTTCAAAGTTTTGATGACACTGCAGCTATAGCTCAAAGTGTAAAGACCCGCTAGATGAACCAGCGACTGAAAAGGAGCAAGCATCCATGTCAGGAATTGTTGAAATTAGAGACTACACCATAGAGGCGAAATGGTTCGAGCAGTATGTTGAGTGGGCAAAAGTTGCTGCACCGTGGCTAAAGAAGCATTTAGACGTTATTGATTTCTGGGTTGATGACGGCATTCAAGCCGAGTTAGATGGCTCTGACCCGCAGCTATCGCCGCATGGTCAACCTAACGTTACATGGATCATTCGGTATGCTGACAAAAAAGATCGAGACAAGAAATTATCAGCAGCGATGGAACATCCAGAGTGGCAAGAAATCTGGTCAAAGCATCCAAATGTCGACGCCTATATTGTCGTTAATGCTCGTTTCATGAGGAGTTTGTAGAAAATAGTGAGAGGCTATAGTTGATAAAAAATGTGTTATCAAAATATGGTAAGTACTTTTGGTATTTGCCTCTTGTTGTAAGTTTATTGTCTTGGGGGGGGATTCTTCTTGTTGCCCATGAGATTAAGAGACATTTGGATGCCTCTCTTTCTTTCTGCATTTGCTTATTATTTCTTTCTAAAATGCACAGGGAGACTCACTGACAAAGATGATCCCCTTGTAGAGTGATTAGCAAAATCAAAAAATCAATACAGCAAGATTTATCAAAAATCGGGTAAGTGTTTTTACTGCCTTAATAGGCGTGATAAGGTTTCTAACAGAGTGACTAATAATTCGAGTCACCGCTGTTTTCTCTGCGAATACGTGTAAGAAAATACCTTGAGACATTAACACTGACGACAACGCTTACCCGAACTCTTCGAACAAAACCATCTACATATTTACATTTCTAAATCTGGGTTTTCTACTGCTTAATGCGACTCCACAACTATTAGGGTCACTTCCTTCCCCCGATTGAGCTTAGACTCCAATGTAGCGAAGTCGTATTTCCTCGTTATTCTTTATGCCAATGGCAAATAAACATCTGTAACCATTTCTTCGGGCTTAACATTTGGCCCTACGTTGACGTAATGGAAAATTATTGGGAAATTAGCTATTCGCTCTCCGCTTCTCGGTAACCACTCTTCCGTCAAATAAACTATCGCTTTATTATTAGAGCGTGAACCTATGTCTCTTGCTAAAGCACATCGTAAATTTGGTATTAAGCCATCTTTAATACCGCATTCATTCTCAGTAACATCAAAGTCAATGGATAAGCAAAAATCAACTTTATTTTTATGTTTTTCTGTATTTTTGGAATTAGTGTAGTGAAGACCGTAGTTTCTATATTTATTAGCATCAAATAGTTTATTTTCAATTTTCCACTTAATAAGCTTATTCACAGTATTGTACTCATCTTCTTGTGAACCTCTGTGTTCAATTAGCGCCACCTTTATTTCTTTAAAGTTAATGATCTTAACTTCCAT
>CAYOND010000016.1:0-85839 GCA_964405225.1 uncultured Pseudohongiella sp. | reverse complement strand
ATAGAGCAGCAAATAGCCAATGTTCATTCAGAATACTGCTTGTTGGTGTCGCCTCTGCTGCTTGAAACAGATCAACGTGAACTGGTGGACCGGATTCTTGTGGTGGATATCACTCCCGAATTGCAGTTAGAACGCACTATTGACAGGGATGGCAGTGATAAAACCACGATTGAGGCTATAATCGCCGCACAGATTAACAGGGAATCCCGCTTGCAAGCGGCCGACGATATTCTGGATAATCAGGGCGGTCTCGATACACTGCAACAAGCGGTCGATGAGTTACACATGCAGTATCTTAAATTGGCACGATCACCATGAGCTCTGAATCTTCAATACCGGAAATAAATTGCCCCACATGCGACGTCAAAGTCGTATGGTCTAAAAGCAATCCTTATCGACCATTTTGTAGTGAGCGATGCAAGCTTATTGATTTCGGAGAGTGGGCAACAGAGAAGCACGCTATAGCTGGCCAACCGCTTTACCCAATAGCGGAAGACGATACTGAAGACGAAAATTTGCAGTAACTGACCTTTAGCAACTACAGAGGCGTGCCAAAGATGGCAGGGGTATCCATGTAAAGGAATTTACTGGTGCCGTTGTGTAAATCGTTTTCCAGCAGAATTATCACCATTTCGCCATCTTTAGAGAATCGGATCTTTTTCACAGATTCGCCTTCTTGCAATCCCAGTTGAAAATCTTCCAGCAGCAAGTGGGTTACAACATCGAAGAAATACAGCTTTTCATTATCCGATGCGATCAGGATAGTGCCTTCCTGGTTGAACACTGCACTAACGGGTGAGTCTTCCAGAAACCATTCACCATCAATATCGAAATAACTTTCGGGTGACATATCCCAGATGCTGAATTCAATCTGGTCTTCCTGGGTAACTCCATTACCTTGCGGACAACTGTACGCGAGCCTGTTGCCGTCTGGGGAGATACTGAAATCTGTGCAGCTATTACCCACCTGAGTGTCAGTACCCAATACGAATTCAAGTGCATTGGTGGCGGGATCGAAATCAAAGGTCGCCAGATTGGATTCAGTGGCGAGAAATACGTGATTCTGTACCGGGTCGTATTCGATTCTCTCCGGTTCTTCAAGAGGGATACTTTCAATCAAAAAATTACCGTTTGCGTCCAATAGACCCATCCATTTGCCTGAATCCGCAAATGGAATAAATTGCTCTGGATTTTCCTGCACATTATCGATCAATAGTACAAACAAGTTACCGTTCTCGCCGATTGCAATATCGTTCAACGCGAAACCATATTCATACGATGCGATGGGACCGTCACCCTCCGGTGCACCAAATATTTCCTGACGTAAGGGGAAGTGGACGATCTCTTGATTGGCGAGATTTAATCTATAAAGCCGCTCGGAGTTAGGGTGAACAGTAAAAAACACATAACCACTGGATTCATCGAACCGCATCTTTTCCGGTGAAGTATTGAATTGATATATGCGACCGGTTTCGCCAGAGATCAAGTTACGCTCCACAAACCGATTGCGAATAAAGTCCCCGATCAACACCCAGCCATGACAGGCAGCGATAAAATCCTGCGTCGGCTCAACCGATAACCCACCGGTCAGATCAGAATCCAAACCATCCAACGGTGTTGTATTGATTTCGCCAAACGTCAGTAATTCAAACAGGAATGGGGCTGTCGTGCCCTCTATGTACTCCATGCGAACGCTGAATTGTTCGCCTTGAAACGTTGTGTCCGGGATGTCCAGGACACCGGAGTTAACCGAGTATGTCGATGCCGCACTGGCAGTATCAGCGCCTGTCGGGGGCGTAAATGCTTCACAATTGAATAGTTCCAGCCCGGACAAAGGTGGTACAGCAGTAGCTTCCCCGGTAATGTCTGCAATATTCAAGCGAAACAATTGATTGTTGGCATCTACCAATTGAAATTGTGCATAAACTTCGCCGACAGTGGGTATATCAATGTTGGGTACTTCCAGCGTGTAGCCATCGAAGAATCCAAAAGCAGGATTAGTGGCGGGCGGAGCACCTGGAACGAACTCCAGCTGTGATTCATTTTCGAAAAATCTCACGCCGGCAAAAGCCGGGAATAACTCACTGTCGATCGCCGCTGTTGCCAGGGTACTGGTTACTCTGAATCCTATATAACGCCCGGTATTTAAAGCAGAATTGACTGGCCCGGTAACATCAAACTGAATCTCGGTTTGCCCTGCTGCATTTGTTTGTCCGATGCGCTGGGGAAATCCAATTGAGTAATCTGTGAATTCTATAACTCCGTTATCGGAGAAAAACTCCAGCTTGACCGACGCCGCCCCGTTCTGTTCAAACACTTCCAGGATATACAGCTTGAGCGTCGCTCCGGAAACTGACGTGGTTTCGCCCAAGTCGAATACCATGGTGTATGCGTCAATAAAATCTTTTCCGGTAACCGCAAATCCGCCTGAGCTCACATAGGAAGCGTCGCGTCTTGGTGCTAGTGATTGTCCAGAACCGGTGACAGTGCCTTCCGGCACATCTTCAACCAATACATCTTCCTGTGGGTCTGTTTCAACCAACACAGCAACATCGACAAGATCCGCCAAATCAGCCCATGCCAGATGAACTGGCAGAAGCAACAAAATTGCGGCGATAGCGAACGAATTAAGCTTGGAGAGATATTTTTTCATGGCGAAAATTATGGTGCTTATTGCCTAATATTCAGATAGTTAGCGCTCTTTCCGGTGAACCAGTTCACACTTATGGGCGAATTCTTCATCCGACGAATCCACAGCATCCCATTGTGGGGTATCTGCCTCTGAGGACATTACTTTATCATAAAAACCGTAAAAACCAGGGGTTTTTATACACGTTAAACTCAGATATTTCAGTAACTTGCTGCAATAATTAGAGTTTTTCCCTGCACTATAAGTCATATCCAACTATGTCTAGGGGTGTTTTGCATTTACTCTGAGGGTAAAAATGCCCCAATTCCGGCAATTCCAAAGGCTCCGGCTTGCCATGAGCGATTCAGATCTTCCGGCTTTAGGCCCCCTAGCGCATAAACCGGAAGACTGACCTGACTCGCAAGGCGGGTAAATTTAGCCCAACCCATAGGCGCGTCATCCGGGTGGCTACTAGTTTCCATTACCGGTGATAATAATGCCAGATCGGCTCCCACTGCACTCGCCTGCTGTAACTGATCGAGGTTATGGCACGCTGCGGAGAATAGTATCTCTGCATCCACTGGCCGACTTTCCAGCTCCATAAGGCGCTCGGAGCTGGCATGAAACCCCGCTGCATTAACCTGTCGCGCCACCGAGACAGATTGATTGGCGCATAGACATATTCCTGCAGACGCAGATTGAACCTGCATTTTCTCAAACCAGGAGATGTACTGTGCGTCTGACAATTGTCTCTGGCGCAACTGAACAAGCTTGATCCCCGCAGTATGGTAATGCCTGAACAAATCCTGCAATTGAGACAAGTTGGACACCTGGGGCGTAATCGCTATAGTCCGCGGATAGTTCAAGAGCCGGATAATAGGTACATTGGCAGGCGGGAAACTTGCTGGCTCGAGCGCATCGAGCGCACTCCACTTGATTGGCTGACCTTCCCTGGCAACCGGGGTGTTCTCAAATTCTGTAACACACCATACATCCAGTAGCACAGACTTTTCTGGGTACTCAAAATATATTTTCTTGACAGGAAACTGGCTTGTAATCCTGATTCCAAGCTCTTCGTGCAATTCGCGTTGCAGTGCGCCAATGACTGATTCGCCTGGCTCTACCTTGCCCCCTGGAAATTCCCATTTACCGCCCTGATGAGCCTCGTCTGCGCGCCGGCTTATCAATACGTTATGATCGCGATCGAAAATTACACCCACAGCAACATGTATCGTATCTGTCGTCATTTGGGTATTTGAATCACCGGAAAATATTTCGCAATTAGCGGAACGATCTATGCTACAGCTTCGAGGTAGATTTATTAAGTTCTGTACTCGGCGTTAATACGAATGTACTCATTGGAAAGATCTGAGGTCCAGATTCGCTCTTCGCTCTCCCCTCTGCCCAGATTCACAGTTATATCGATCTCATCCTTGTCCATCTCTGACTGGCCTCGCTCTTCAGTATAGTCATGCGCCAGACCACCATTTACTACGAGGCTTACTTCACCCAACTGTATCTGAACTAGTTTTAGATCGAGCCCGGATATCCCTGCTCTCCCAACAGCCGCCAATATACGCCCCCAATTGGGATCGGAAGCGAAGAAAGCAGTCTTTACCAGTGGGGACTCTGCAATGGCATAACCTGCTTGTAGACATTCTTTGGAATTTGCACCCCCGCAAATCCGGATCGTAATGAATTTGGTAGCACCTTCCGCATCTTTAATTAGTTCAGTCGCCAGGCTCAGGAAAACAGTCTGTATGGCATCCAGAAACTGAGCCTTATGTTCCAGCGACAACTCATCGATATGCACACCGCTACGTCCTGTAGCAACCAACATGCAGGAATCATTTGTTGAAGTATCACCATCGACTGTAATGCGATTGAAAGACTGGTTAACCATGTCGTTTAACATCGTATCCAGTGACGATTGTCCAATATCAGCATCTGTAAAAATAAATGCCAGCATTGTCGCCATATTGGGCTTGATCATGCCTGCACCTTTTGCAAACCCTGTAACGGTGACAGTTTTGCCGCCAATTACAACCTGACTCGATGCCAATTTAGGGCGGGTGTCGGTGGTCATTATTCCTTGAGCAGCGATCTGCCAATTATCGGAAGATAACGTACGCTGCAAGTCGGGTAAGGCGCTTACCAGTCTCTCGACAGGCAAGGACTCACCGATAACACCTGTTGAAAATGGCAATACTTCATCGCTGGTTGTTTCTGTCAGCTGTGCTACTGCAGCACAGCAAGTTTGCGCTGCTTGTTCGCCGGCTGCGCCAGTTCCGGCATTCGCGCAACCAGTATTGATCAGAAAATAGCGCGAACTGCACCGAGCCAGATGCTGCTTCGCCAATGTTACTGGCGCTGCGCAGAAAGCGTTCAGAGTAAAAACGCCGCTGACTCTGCTAGATTCACTCAATTCAACCAAAACCAGATCGAGTCTGTCTGCATAGCGCAGGCCACTGGCGATTGCTCCAAGTCGCACGCCATCCACAGGATGCACAGGGTCTGTTGAAGTCGGGCCTACTGCCATTAACTTATCTTTCCGTGACAAACTTTGTATTTTTTGCCCGAACCACAAGGACAGGGATCATTACGACCAACCTTTGGATGTTCGCGACGTACAGGGGACTGTTGTTGGGCTTTTGCTGGCGCATCTCCCTGACCGGCTCCAGATCCTTCGGACATCGAGCTAACTTGTTGGTGTCTGAAGGCCATCTTTTCACGCGCACGCTCTTCTTCGCGCTTGCGTTCTATGGCATCGGCCGCATCCTCTTGACGAATCTTTACATGACTCAAGACTTTTATCACTTCCAGTTGCATGTTACTCATCATTTCCTGGAATAATGCAAAGGCTTCCCGCTTGTATTCTTGTCTTGGATTTTTTCCACCATAAGAGCGCAAGAAAATGCCCTGGCGTAGTCCATCCATAGTCGCGAGGTGTTCCTTCCATAAACCATCCAGTATCTGCAGCGTAATCTGTTTCTCAAATAGCCGCATGTTGTCGCCGACTGTGGCACATTTCTCCTCGTACTCACGCCCGATGATCTCCAGAATTTTCTGTTTTAACTCATTCTCGAAAAGCTGGTCGTCTTCCTCCAGCCATTGAGAAACTGGAAGCTTGCTGGCAAATTGAGTTTCGAGCGCCTCTTCCAATCCAGGCAAATCCCATTGCTCGGGAACACTTTGCGGAGGCATGTACTCATCAACAATCTGGCTTACTACTTCTTCACGCATTTCAACCAGCAATTCAGACACATCATCGTTTGCCATCAATTCATTACGCTGTCGGTAGATAATGGTGCGCTGATCATTGGCAACATTGTCGTACTCAAGCAATTGCTTGCGGATATCGAAGTTACGCCCTTCCACTTTGCGCTGGGCTTTTTCAATTTGACTTGTAACCATACGATGTTCTATGGCTTCACCCTTTTCCATGCCAAGCCTACGCATAAAGTTTCGCGCAGTATCAGTCATGAAAATACGCAGCAAGTTATCATCAGTGGACAAATAGAATCTTGAGAAACCAGGATCTCCCTGGCGCCCGGATCGACCGCGCAGTTGATTGTCTATCCTGCGCGACTCATGGCGCTCTGTGCCGATAATATGTAGTCCCCCGGCTGCAATGACCTGATCATGCCGTTTCTGCCACTCTTCCCGAATCTTCGCGATTTTTGCTTCATCGGCTTGTTTGAGTGCTGCAACTTCAGCTTCCCATTTGCCACCCAATACGATGTCGGTACCACGACCCGCCATATTGGTCGCAATGGTGACAGCACCCGGGCGTCCGGCCTGGGCAATTATCTCCGCTTCTTTCTCATGAAATTTGGCGTTCAGCACTTCGTGCTGTACTTTCTTTTTCGTTAGAAATTTCGACAATATTTCGGAAGTATCAATCGAGGCCGTGCCAACCAATACAGGCGCCCCCTTGGCAGCGAATTCGGTAATATCACTGACTATCGCTTCAAATTTTTCCTCCATACTGAGAAAAATCAGATCATTGGCATCGATCCGTACCATCGGTTTATTGGTTGGAATAACCACCACATTCAAGCCATAAATCTGGTTAAACTCGAACGCTTCCGTATCTGCCGTACCTGTCATGCCGGCCAGTTTGTTATAAAGCCGGAAGTAGTTCTGGAACGTGGTAGAGGCCAAGGTCTGACTTTCACTTTGAATTTGCAATCCTTCCTTGGCTTCTAGCGCCTGGTGGAGTCCCTCAGAAAGCCTCCGCCCCTCCATAGTTCGACCTGTGTGCTCATCAATTAGCACAATGTGCCCATCCTGCACGATGTACTCTACATCCCTGTTGAATAAGTGGTGCGCCTTTAGCGCCGCGTGCACATGATGCAACAGTGACAGGTTTGTTGCTGCATACAGTGACTCCCCTTCCTCCAGTAGTCCCTGCTTGGAAAGGATATCTTCTACATACTCGTGGCCCTGTTCTGTGAGCTCAACCTGGCGAGACTTTTCGTCAACGGTAAAATGGCCGTCCTCTTCTGGCACGAAACTCTTATCCATCATCTCCATTTTGGAGCGCTCAGCCTTGACTCCTTTCTCAAGCTTTGGAATCAATTTATTGATGGCGAGATAGAGTTGAGAGCTGTCTTCTGCGGCACCGGATATAATGAGCGGCGTTCTGGCCTCATCGATCAGAATCGAGTCCACCTCATCGACAATCGCAAAATTCAGGTCACGCTGCATCTTGTCTGTCAGTCGAAAAGCCATGTTGTCGCGCAGATAGTCAAAGCCGAATTCGTTATTAGTCCCGTATGTGATCGATGATCGATAGGCTTCCTGCTTTTCTTCCGCTGGCTGACCGGACCTGATCACGCCTACTGTAAGACCCAGAAATTCATACAAGGGGCGCATCCAATTGGCATCGCGCTCCGCCAGGTATTCGTTCACAGTTACGATATGTACGCCTTTGCCTGCAAGACTATTGAGATAAGCCGGCAATGTGGCAACCAGAGTCTTACCCTCACCAGTGCGCATCTCAGCTATGCTGCCCTCGTGCAACACTATGCCGCCGATTAATTGCACATCAAAATGGCGCATTTCCATTGATCTAATACTGGCCTCACGCACCACAGCAAAAGCTTCGGGAAGTATGGCGTCGAGCGTCTCTCCTCCCTCCACCCGTTGGCGAAATTCAATTGTTTTTTGCTTAAGGGCGTCATCAGATAGCGCACGCATTGACTCTTCCAAGTCATTTATGAGATTCACCGTGCGCTGAATCTTTTTTAACTTTCTTGAATTGCTGCTACCGAATAGCTTGCTGAAAATACTCATAATCGGGATTGAATCCGGTTCTATAAAAAATGTTGGCTGCAACTTCGACGCCGATAAGCATCGAAGTAATTAAATAAGGATTAGAGAAGGAAGGGAATTATCTTGCGGTGCGATGAATGTACGCTGCAGGGTCTACAACTCTGCCATTTTTATATACTTCGAAATGTACATGTGGGCCAGTAGTGCGACCGGTGGAGCCGACCAGGGCGATATTTTGCCCTCTCATCACGACATCACCAACGTCTACCAAAAGCTTCTCTGCATGAGCGTAGCGTGTGGTATAGCCATTACCGTGGTTCACTTCAACCATCAGACCATACCCGGACTTGGGTCCCGACCAGGTAACTACCCCTGCCGCGACAGTATTAATATCTGAACCAGACTTGCCAGTCGTGAAATCGATACCCGCATGAAAACTCAATCGCCCGGTAAATGGATCCGGTCTCTGGCCAAAGCGTGACGCAATCCATCCACTATCAACGGGTCGGCCAGCAATAAAGACATCTGACTCTATTTTCCTGTCCACCATCAATCCTTCCAGGATTTCCAGTTGCTGCTGCCTGTCTTCAATCTGGCGCTCAAGTTGATCTACCGCATCAACAAATCCACTGGTTGTATAGGAAACAGATTCGCCTAGCGATGGCCCGCCAAGCGCTACCGGTTGAGTGAAATCAAACTCACCATCATCCAGATTGGCAATGCTGGTTACGCGCTCTCCCATGGCATCCAGCCTGACCAGTCGGGCCTGTAGCATGGCGAGCCGCAGAGTCAGCGCGTCGAGCTGCTCTTCAGAATCTTGTTTTATAGATTCGAGTTGTTCTGCCTGTAAACGAATCTGACGATCCCAGTTTTGTGCAGATTCTTCTGACAGTATGCGAGGATTTTGTGATACGGCTAATTGATAACCAAAATAGCCCAGGGCAACTGGTGCGCCCAACAGACAAAGAGATAGCAGGCCTTTCAGCCAACCTTTCAGGACAATAGTTTTGGTGAGACCGTGACGCTGGTCAACTAGGATGACTTTCATGATTAAGCGTAATTCTTTTATTACCCGTTAATGCCTGGGGTAAGCAGGAAACCACCACGCCCAATAGAATTAGTTACCTATTTTCAACAAGTTAGGCCAGAACCTACCTATCAGGCGGCGAGTACTGGTTTCATGTAAGAAATAGGTACGTTGGTTTCTTTATCGAAGCTGACAATTTCCCAAGCATCTTTATTAACTTCGAGCATTCTTAATAAAGCATTATTGAGGGCATGTCCAGATTTATATCCCTTGAACTCACCGATCAAGCTATTGCCCAGTAGATACAAATCTCCAATTGAATCCAAAATCTTATGCTTGACGAACTCATCTTCATAACGCAGCCCGTCTTCGTTTAGTACCTTGTAATCTCCAACGGCAATAGCATTGTCCATGCTGGCACCCAGAGCCAAATTACGATTACGCAATTCTTCAAATTCATGCATAAAGCCGAATGTGCGCGCCCTGCTAACTTCTTTTACAAAAGAGGTGCTGGAAAAATCTATGGTCGCGCTTTTTGTATATTTTTTGTAAACCGGGTGATCATATAAAAGCGTGTAACTGACCTTGAAACCATTGAACGGCTCGAGACTTACAGACTTGTCTCCCTGGCCCAGGGTCAAGGCTCGCTTAATCTTGATAAATTTCTTTGATTCCGGCTGCTCTTCGATCCCTGCAGATTGAATCAGGAAAACAAATGGTCCTGCACTGCCATCCATAATGGGGACTTCCGGTGCGCTGACATCGACATAGCAATTGTCAATGCCCAGGCCGGACATGGCTGACATTAAATGCTCTATCGTGGAAATGCGGACATCATCTTTTACCAGTGTGGTTGAAAGTGTTGTATCTCCAACATTTGATGCTCGCGCTTCAATCTGTACTGCAGGATCCAGGTCTACGCGGGTAAATACGATACCTGTATTAACAGGTGCTGGCCTTAAAGTAAGGTAAACTTTTTCACCAGTGTGTAAACCCACGCCAGTCGCGCGGATTGCATTCTTAAGTGTGCGTTGCTTAAGCATATTGGATATTTGGAATTCCGTTTTAGTCTAAACTGTTAATGCAGTCAGTTGCATTTGCCCTGGCTACGATATATTGCTTCTATGCACTTATATATGTCGGTACCGCGGACTTATACTTCAACCTTGATGCGATCTCTCATGAATGGGTCTGTTGCCGGCGCGCATTCCTTCGTTCTATACAGTGAGGTATGCTTTTTACCAGCTTAAACCCATGCAACTGCTATTCAGACCGGCTAAACACCATTCGCTTCAGCCTCAGCTTCAATACAGTGAATTGGTGCTGCAAAATCGGTGCAGAAAAACTGCTGCATAGTACCAGATAAGGCTACAGAACCCAATATATGGGTTGTTCGGCTCCCTGGGGTCGTTGCTGAGTGCAATCAAGCCCCTGCTGCAACGCATCATGTACCCCAAACAATCTTGCTTCCTTATATAGGCAAACCGGAATATTTCTTTGTTAGATAGCAAATCGCCGTTTTATATCCCTGCAAAATATAAAAACCGGCATTTCCGCCGGTTTTTATGATCAATCCGCCTGCTTGCGCAGAAATGCTGGAATATCGAGATAATCCATGTCTGCTTCCGCCCCTACAGCCCTGGCCATTGCTGGAGCCTGCTGCCCACCGCGCTGCCGCATTACCGCAGGTCTATCCAGTTTTCGATAGTCTGTAGAAGTGGATGTTGTATTATCCACAACCTTCGTGGGTTGGCGATGGCTACCGCCAAGCCCTGTGGCGACCACAGTGACTCGAATTTCAGCATCCAGAGATGGGTCGATTACCGTACCCACGACAACAGTGGCATCATCTGAAGCAAATTCCTCGATGGTGTCGCCCACTTCGGCAAATTCGCCCAGAGACAAGTTCTCCCCCGCTGTAATGTTCACCAGAATTCCGCGAGCACCTTCCAGATTGACATCTTCCAGCAATGGCGAGCCAATAGCAGATTCTGCAGCCAATCTGGCACGCTCTTCACCACTTGCTGTACCTGTGCCCATCATGGCCATACCCATTTCGGACATTACGGTTTTCACGTCTGCAAAGTCTACATTGATCATGCCCGGATTCATTATAAGATCCGCGATACCTTTCACGGCACCAAGTAAGACGTCATTCGCTGCCTTAAACGCTTCTAAAAGTGAAGACTCCTTACCCAGTACATCTAATAACTTTTCGTTAGGAATGGTGATCAGCGAATCCACATTTTCTGATAGTAGTCTGATACCTTCCTCTGCAATAGCAGATCGCTTCCGCCCTTCAAAAGGGAAAGGCCTCGTTACTACAGCCACAGTAAGAATGCCCATCTCTTTCGCTATCTCAGCAACGATTGGTGCAGCACCAGTTCCAGTGCCGCCACCCATACCGGCAGTAATGAAAACCATATCAGCGCCAGACAAAACTTCAGCGATCTCGTCGCGGTCTTCCAGTGCAGCCTGTCGGCCTATTTCTGGATTTGCTCCCGCTCCTAGTCCCTTCGTTATATTACCGCCCAACTGTAGTACAGTTTTGGCTTTTAGGTTATTGAGCGCCTGAGCGTCTGTATTTGCACAGATAAACTCCACGCCCTCGACCTGGTTCTTGATCATATGGTGCACAGCATTGCCACCACCACCACCTACGCCAATGACCTTAATCACCGCGTTTTGTGGAATATTTTCGACTAATTCAAACATATAGCCCCCTTGTTGATGTATTCGTTACTTGTATTGATTATTGACTGTTTATTAAAAATTCCCTTGAAACCAGTTTTTCACTTTTTCAACGATTTGAATCTGTGGCTCTCGCTTTTGATCCGAACCGTCTCTTTCCTGATACTGTTTCAAGCCGTACAGTAATAACCCAACACCAGTTGAATAAATCGGGTTTCTTACAATATCGGCTAATCCATTCACATTATGGGGAGCGCCGATTCGCACTGGCGCATGAAAGATTTCTTCGGCAAGATCCACTACTCCTTCCATCTTGCTAGTACCACCGGTAAGCACAACTCCGGCAGCCAACAAATTTTCAAAGCCGCTACGTTGCAACTCTGCCTGTACCAATGTAAATAACTCGTCGTACCTTGGCTCCACAACCTCTGCCAGGGCTTGTCGCGAAAGTTCGCGTGGAGGCCTATCTCCAACACTCGGCACTTTTATTGTTTCTTCTGCACGCGCCAATTGCGTGAGCGCACAGGCATATTTGATCTTGATTTCGTCGGCGTTCTCCGTGGGAGTACGAAGAGCCATGGCAATATCATTAGTAACCTGATCCCCGGCGATGGGTATGACACCAGTATGTCTGATTGCACCTTCAGTAAAGATTGCGATATCAGTGGTGCCGCCACCGATATCCACTAGACAAACGCCGAGCTCTTTTTCATCGTCTGTTAGTACAGCGTAACTGGATGCCAGCTGTTCAAGGATAATTTCATCTGTTTCCAGCCCGCAGCGCTTGATACATTTTTCAATATTCTGAACAGCATTGATCGCGCACGTAACCAGATGGACTTTGGCCTCTAGTCTCACTCCAGACATTCCCAGTGGTTCCTTGACTCCCTCCTGGGAGTCAATGATGTATTCCTGCGGCAATATGTGGAGAACTTTTTGATCTGCCGGAATTGCCACTGCCTGTGCTGCGTCTATTACCCGCTCTATATCGTGACGCATTACTTCACCGTCGCGAATTGCCACAATACCGTGAGAGTTCATGCTACGAATGTGGCTGCCTGCGATTCCTGCATAGACTGAGTGAATTGTGCATCCCGCCATTAACTCTGCTTCTTCAACAGCTCGTTGAATTGACTCAACCGTAGACTCGATATTTACGACTGTGCCCTTCTTTAATCCTCTGGATCTATGGCTGCCAATTCCAATTATGTTCAGACTCCCCTCATCCGTGATTTCTCCCACGATAGCGACGACCTTGGAAGTCCCAATATCAAGTCCGACAATCATGTTTTCGCTAGACGTGTCGTTCATAACCCATTACCCCGGACAGCTTGCTCCGTGATATACCTGTATGTCAGCAGTGACAACAGCCTCACAGAATAGCTACTCCTGTCAATTCATCCTCTTTTGTCTTAACGGCGATACCATTTGGATATCTCAGGTCAACAGAGTCAAAGAGTGCTACCTGACTCTGTGAAAGCCCTACATAAAATCCTACAAACCTTTGCAGTCTTTCTGTTACTGCTGCACGACCTACCTTTACCTGAAGTTCGTTATTCAGAACCAGCTCCCAACTTCCGCGATGACTTAATGCCAAACCTGTCAGCCTCAGACCTTCAGGAAACAGCACCTGATTAAAAACCTGATATTGGCGCATAACTTCAACTTGCTTGGCGTCTGGTCCACTCAACTCTGGTAGCGCCATCAAATTCCGCATGCTGCTCGGTGAAAACAGGTCTCCATACTGGTTAAGCAGCGCATCCGAACCCCACCGCGCAATAGCGACTTGTTCGGTAATCTTGATAGCGAGCCTGTTTGGCCATATCCTTTTCACTGCTGCCTGATAAACCCAGGGGTGCTCCTCGAGTTGATTTCTGAATTCGATAACATCGAATTTGAAAAACCCCGTGCCCTTGTACTGTTCAAATATCTCTGCGACCTCAGCCTTCATTACTTGTTGCTGCATGGAAACCACAGCAAATTCTGTGACAGGACGGTTAATGAATTGCGCGAGCGACTCCCTGTTCACAATCAAAAGTACGAATAAAGACACAAGCAACACGCCACTAATAATCAGTGAGCGCAGCGCCGAGCGCGGCTTAAGCGGCTGAGTTCTGCGCGCACGCGTTTTAGTGGCACCACCTCTACCACCTACTTGTCCGACAGATCTATGTGCTCGCAGTGTCATTGATTGTCTAACTCGCTACTTAAAATCTTGAGTACCAACTCATCGAAATTCATACCTACTTCCCGCGCAGCCATTGGCACAAAACTATGAGAAGTCATACCGGGAACTGTATTGACCTCCAGCAGGAAAAAATCCCCGGCCTCATTCTGCATTACGTCCACACGAGCCAGTCCGCTACACCCCAAACTTTTATAAGCCGCCATTACCAAATTACTGAGGCGATCTTCTACTTCTTTTTCAAAGTCAGGTGGACATTTCACTTGAGTATCTTCATCCACGTACTTTGCTTCGTAATCGAAAAACTCCCTCTTCGTGCTCAATTCAATCGCAGGCAATAATTCTCCAAACAGCACGCCAACTGAAAACTCCTTGCCTTTTATATATTGCTCAAGCATTACTTCGTCATCGAACTGATGAGCATTCTCATACTGAGCTTTCAGCTGTTCTGCCTTGCTCACGATGGAAATTCCGATACTCGACCCACCACTAACTGGTTTTACAACGACTGTTCCGTATTTCTTGATGATTGCTGCACAGTCTGTGTTCTCATCCAATATTTCAAAATCAGCAGTTGGCAAACCCAACCTTTGCCAGATGAATTTACTTCTCACTTTATCCATGGCGAGCGCTGATGCCAGCACCCCACTTCCCGTATACGGGATATTCATGGTTTCAAGCACACCCTGGATCAGGCCGTCCTCCCCGCCCTTGCCATGCAGCATGTTAACGACATTGTCAGGCTGTAAACGTTGTATATCCGCAATGACGTCAGTCCCTACGTCCAATTCGGAAACGTTAAATCCAAGTCGCTGCAAAGCGGCAAAAACCGCCTCGCCACTTAGCAGTGAAATTTCACGCTCAGATGACATGCCCCCTTTCAGTACCAGAACATGTCCAGCTGCGGTGATAATTTGTTCTCTATTTATCGTTCCCATAAGACGATTTCTTAACGTAAATACTCAGATATTTTTGTCGTAACCCATTATATTTATTAGGATTTAAACCCTTTTCGTGTCAATTCCTTGGCGAGCATGCCGACGCTTCCCGCGCCTTGCGTCAGAACTATGTCACCTGCCTGCACAAGGCCCTGTAAGAGCTCCTGAACGTCTTTTTCACGCCGCACGTACACGGGGTCAACTTTGCCTCGCAACCTGATACTGCGGCACAGACTTCGCGAGTCAGCGCCTGCAATTTTCTTCTCACCCGCGCTATACACCTCGAGAAGCAGTAGCACATCCACATCAGACAAAACGTCTACAAAGTCTTCATATAAATCTTTGGTGCGACTGTAACGATGCGGTTGATAAATCATGACCAGCCGGTTATCTGGCCATCCATCACGCAATGCCTTGATAGTGGCAGCGACTTCAGTAGGGTGGTGTCCATAGTCATCAACCAGCATTGCCGTGCCACTTTCAACCTCAAACTCACCTTGTACATCGAAGCGCCTGCCAACTCCCGAGAAGTGGCGAATACCATTTTTGATGTCGCGATCTGTCAATCCCTCATCGGTTGCGATTACAACGGCAGCTGTTGCGTTCAACGCATTGTGTCTTCCAGGCATATTCAGGCTTAAACGCAATGGGTTCTTTCGACCCGGGCGTGACACATCAAACCTGACAGTTCCTTTGCTTTGCTTCAGGTTGGAAATACGGAAATCCGCGTCTCTGGAAAATCCATAAGTAAGCATCGGACGCGAGATTTTAGGCTGAATTTCACGCACCACAGGGTCGTCAATACAAAGCACAGCCAAACCGTAAAACGGTAGGTTATGCAGAAAATCTATGAAGTACTGTTTAAGGCGATCAAAGTCTCCACCGTATGTACCCATATGATCCGCTTCAATATTTGTAACAACTGCCACCATCGGTTGCAGATGCATAAACGATGCGTCGCTCTCATCTGCCTCAGCGACCAGATATCGACTTTCTCCGAGGCGTGCATTAGTGCCAGCACTGTTCAATAATCCACCGATAACAAAAGTTGGATCGAACCCTCCTTCACCTAAAACTGATGACACGATGCTGGTGGTTGTAGTTTTCCCGTGAGTACCAGCGATTGCGATTCCATGCCGGTAACGCATTAACTCTGACAGCATTTCTGCTCTCGCTATCAGAGGCTTGCCCTGTGACAGGGCCGACTTGAATTCTGGATTTGTACGCTTGATGGCGCTGGAATAAACTACGACGTCAGCCTTCTTGACGTTGGCCGATTCATGTCCAATAAATATTCTGGCACCCATTTTTTTAAGTCTGTCTGTATTACCAGAACTTTTGATGTCAGAGCCAGAAATGCTATATCCCTGATTGAGCAATACTTCAGCAATTCCACACATCCCTGCGCCACCGATTCCAACAAAATGGATCGTTTTGATGCGGCGCATTTCAGGCACCATGTGCATATTATGATTAGCAGCCACGAGCCACCTCCAGGCAGTGATCTGCGATAAGCACATCAGCGTCTAAAATGGCCAGTTGCCCTGCCGCGCTCGACATTGCCGCCAAGCGATCCGAATCAGAGGTGATACCAACAAGCGATTCATACAGCTTGTCTTCACTTAATTGGTGCTGAGGCAACAGCAAAGCTGCTCCTGCATCACTCAACCACTGAGCGTTCCTGAATTGCTGCTGATCTTTGTGATGAGGATACGGAACAAGAATTGCCGGTAAACTTGCTGCCGCCAATTCGCTAACTGTGCTCGCTCCTGATCTGCAAATAACTATGTCTGCCCAACGATAGGCTTCTGCCATGTCCTTGATAAATGGCACCACTCGTATATCTTCGTCTTCGCAAATCGCCAGGCGTTGATAATCTTCCCTGGCCTGCAAAAGATCTCTCTCCCCCACCTGATGCCACACATGCAGTTTGCTACCAACCTGCCAACGCCTGATTAATGCGGGGATAACACGATTGATAGCTGCAGCTCCCTGACTACCTCCCAGAACCAGCAATCGCAAAGCACGGTCCGCTTTATAATTTCGCTGCGCATTGTTATGCAAGGCAGTAATTTCCTGACGCAATGGGTTGCCTGTTTGCACCGCTTTCCGAACGGAAGGAAAAGTACCCGGGAAAGCCTCTAGCAATCGTGTCGCAGCCCCCTGCAATCGCTTATTGGTATATCCGGCAACAGCATTCTGCTCATGTAACACCAGGGGAATTCGCAACAATTTTGCCGCTACACCGCCCGGTCCGGAGATATACCCTCCCATTCCCAATACACACGCAGGCCTGACTCTTCGCAGGATACTGAGTGACTGCATCAGGGATGTAATTAGCATTAAGGGGGCAGTTATCATTCTTACCAGACCTTTACCTTGCAAACCTTTGACAGATACCTGAAAGATCTCGATGCCCGAATCTTCCAATAATTGATTTTCCATGCCACGCTGACTGGCCAACCACACGACATTGCAGCCACGCTCCTGCAGAACGCGCGCAACTGCCAAGGCCGGAAACACGTGCCCACCAGTTCCCGCAGCCATGATGAGAATTGTTGGTAGCTGAGCCATGGTTTTCAGACTTCCTTACTAGAAGCTGCGTCATAATAGCTCTCCGTCTCGTATTCAATCCGCACCAATAGAGCCACCATAAACATACAAACAATTAGACTGGCACCACCATAACTGAGAAACGGAAGCGTCAGTCCTTTGGTTGGTAATAAACCAATATTCACACCTATGTTGATCAATGCTTGTCCAGCAAATAAAAGCCCCAACCCATAAGCGAAAAAAGCTGCAAATAAACGCCCCTGTTGTTCAGATTTTTTACCGATGGAGAAAGCCTTGTAAACAAGCAGGATAAACATTGAAACCACCAGGGCGACACCTGCAAGCCCCAGTTCTTCACCTATTATTGCGAGGACAAAGTCATTGTGTGCTTCAGGCAAGAAATATAGTTTTTGTATACTGTTGCCCAATCCCACACCGAACCATTCACCCCGTCCGAAAGCGATGAGCGCTTGCGTTAACTGATATCCGCCGCCGTAGACATTTTCTGCCGCCCAGGGATTGAGAAAAGATGAGAAACGCACCAGGACATAAGGTTTGCTGATTGCCAGATATACAACCGCACCAACACAAACCAATAACATAAGCAAAAACCGGTAAAACTTAGCGCCCGCCAGAAAAATCATACTGAAAGCAGTAAGCATGAGAATAACCAACGCGCCATGATCTGGTTCGAGCTGGAGTAACACAGCCGCCGCACCAATTACCAGCATTGGTTTGAGGAAGCCAGACCATTTCTCTCTTACTTCATCAAGGTGACGTTCCAGATAGGTCGCCAGATAGATGACTATAAATACCTTGGCCAATTCTGAAGGCTGCAAGTTAAAAAATCCCAAATCTATCCAGCGCGCACTTCCGTTTACAACTTTACCTACTCCTGGTACCAGGACGAGCAGCAGTAGTGCAAATGAAATCATCAATAGAAACCAACTGTACTGGCGCCACATGCGCAACGGAATGTGTATGGTAATCAGCATTCCAATTACACCCAGAACTGCAAATATCCCCTGGCGCTTAAGGTAGTGGAATGGATCTCCGAAGGAGCTGCTGGCAATTTCTACTGACGCAGAAGTCATCATCAGTAATCCGAATGTCACCATTACCGCAGTCAGCATAATCAGAGTATTTGGCGCACTACGAGCCGTCATCTCGACTGACGGAGCAACATGCATTCTTGTTTTGGAGGCTGCAATGCTCATTGCAATGCCTCCACTGCCTGTATAAATACCTGGCCACGATGCTGAAAATTATCAAACTGATCAAAGCTCGCGCAGGCGGGTGATAACAAAACTGCATCACCAGGCATTGCATGTTGTAACGCCACGTTTACCGCATCAGAAAGGTCTGCTGCAAAGTATGTGGCGATATCTTTATCCAGGATTGCTGACACCTGCAGAGCGTCCTGCCCAATCAATATAACCTCTTTTCCCCAGCGGTTTACTACAGGGTTAAGCGAACTAAAATCTGCGCCTTTGCCTACTCCACCTGCGATTAAAATGATGTGGCCCGAAATATGTTCGCCCAAGCCCTGGATTGCCGCGCAGGTTGCACCGACGTTGGTACCTTTGGAATCATTGTAGAAGCTGACACTATTGATATCAGCCACCCATTGACACCTATGCGGTAACCCTGAAAATGTTTGCAATCCGCTTTTGATAGCGGCCAACTCAATATCCAAAGCCATGGCAATCGTGGCCGCGGCGAGCGCATTGGTAACGTTGTGCCGTCCAAAGATTTTCAGGTCATTGACCGAGACAATTTTTTCGAATTGGTAGGCGATATATTGGTCCCCATCTTCCTCCAATAACCCCAGCCCCTGTGCAGCCGGTCGACTGTATCCAAATTCCCAGACCTGAGCATCAATCTGCGAAGATGGGGCACTGTAGGGATCATTACGATTGACCACGACCTGCCGGCAACCATTAAAAATGCGTTGCTTGGCACGGTGATATTCACCTATATCTGTATAGCGATCCATGTGATCCTCGCTAAGGTTTAACAAAACTGCTACCTCTGCTCCCAAATTTTCTGTCGTTTCCAGTTGAAAACTGGACAGCTCCAATACGTAAAAATCTTTTTCATCTTCCTGCAGCAAGTCCAGCGCAGGTTTGAAATTACTTCCATCCAGATTGCCGCCCAATCCGTAAGCTTTGCCCGAAGCACGTAATATCTCAGCCAAGATTGCAACAACCGTACTTTTACCGTTGGAGCCGGTTACTGCGACAATCGGCTGCGTTACTGCTTTGGAGAAAATATCGATATCTCCTGTCACAGGCACGCCAGCTTTAATCGCTGTTTGAATTGCCGGTGTTTTCAACGTCACCCCCGGACTCACCACTAGTTGTGCTGCATTAGTCAATGTTCGAACTGAAAACTTTCCAAGCTCTACTTCCACGTTCGGAGCTATGGCCCGCAGCGCTGCCAGTTCTGGTGGACTTTGTCGTGAATCCACCACCTTAAATCTGTCACCCCTGGCCAGAAAATATCTGGCGCATGATATTCCTGTACTACCAAGACCTACGATGACCGGCAGGGATTCGCGGTTGTTAGACACTCGCGACACCTACCCCGATCAACGCAACTTCAATGTCGCCAACCCAAACAGCACCAGCATCACAGTAATGATCCAGAACCGCACAATAACTCTAGGCTCAGGCCAACCTTTTAATTCAAAGTGATGGTGCAGCGGCGCCATGCGAAATATGCGCCTGCCGGTAAGTTTGAATGAAGCGACTTGCAAAATGACAGAGGCTGTTTCCATAACAAACACGCCCCCCATAATAAAGAGCACTATTTCATGTCGTGACACGATTGCCAGTACACCGAGAGCAGCTCCTAACGCCAATGCACCCACATCTCCCATGAATATCTGCGCAGGATAGGTATTGAACCAGAGAAAGCCGAGACCCGCGCCCAGTAGCGCACCCGCAAATATGACTACCTCACCGGACCCTACAATGTGCGGAATGTTCAAATAATTGGAAAACTCACTGTGACCAGCCAGATAAGCGATAACTCCGAGGGCGCCACCAACCATTACTGTCGGTAATATCGCCAAACCGTCCAGGCCATCCGTCAGGTTAACAGCATTCGAGAAACCGACGATCATGAAGTAGCTGATAATGATGTAAAAAACACCCAGATCAAGAGCGACATCCTTGAAGAAAGGGATGATGTACTCTACTTCAGTCGGGCCACCTGCTGTGTTGTACAAAACAATAGCTGCAATCAGGCCAATGACTGATTGCCAAAAGTATTTCCATCTTGCAGAGAGCCCGGTCGGATCTTGTGAAAATATTTTTCGGTAGTCATCAACCCAACCGATTGCTCCGAATAACATGGTAACGAGCAAAACAATCCACACATAGTGATTTTGCAAGTCAGACCATAGCAATGTGCTTATGGCGATACTTACGAGTATCAATGCGCCGCCCATGGTCGGAGTGCCAGCTTTACTAAAATGAGTTTCTGGCCCATCATCTCGCACGACCTGCCCAATTTGATGGTAGTTCAACCGACGAATAAGAGTGGGACCAATTATCAATGAAACACCCATCGCGGTCAGAATGCTGAAGATACCGCGCACAGTGATGTACTGAATCACTGCGAAGTTATTATTGAACTGAATGAGATAATCCGATAGCCATACCAGCATTATTGTTCTCCGCTCTCAGTCAATTTGGTTAATACAGATTCCATTTTGGCGCCACGTGAACCTTTCACCAGAAATACTGTTTCAGTGTTTGCAGCAGCTATACAAGCAGCGACCAGATCGTCCTGGCTTGCAAACAACTCACCAGCCGGACCAAACCCTTCAACAGTGTGTTTGCTCTGGTCACCTACCGCCCAAAGCTCATCAACTCCAGCATTGGCGGCATAGTCGCCAACTTGCCTGTGGGATTGCTCGCTTTCGTCTCCCAACTCTTTCATGTCTCCAGCGACGAGGATACGACGACCCGGAAAGCTCATGAGCACATCGATCGCCGCAGCAAAAGAGCCGGGGCTAGCGTTGTAGGTATCATTTAGCAAACAGCAACCGTGCCTGCCTGATAATGGCTGCAAACGGCCAGCGACCGGCGCAAGACTACCCAGCCCTTTGACTACATGATTTAGTGTCGCACCAGATTCGAGTGAAGCGGCAGCCGCTGCGATTGCGTTCATTACATTGTGACGACCCAAAAGCTGCAGCCCAACCTCTGCTTCACCAGTAGGCGTATGCAGAGTAAAGGTTGTTTCACCATTGGCACCAACAACTACATCGGATGCAAAATAATCGGCTTCACTTGAGTGTAGGGAGAAAAGCACCTGGCGCCTGCTTCCAGCCCTGCGCTTCCAATCAGCAATGTGTGAGTCGTCCGCGTTAAGCGCAACGACGCCGCCATCTTTGACACCGTCTATTATTTCACCCTTGGCCTCTACGATGCCCTGCAAACTGCCAAACCCTTCGATGTGGGCTGGGCTGGCATTAGTAATCATAACTACATCAGGTTTCGCCGCAGCAACGCTGAATGCAATCTCGCCACTACGATTGGCACCCATTTCGATCACTGCATATTGATGTTCTTCTGTCAGACGCAGCAAAGTCTTGGGCACACCAATCGTATTGTTTAGATTGGCCTCAGTTACAAGGGTTGGCGAACATAAACCAAGGATCGCGCCCAACATTTCCTTAACAGTAGTTTTACCCTGACTACCAGTCAGCGCAATCACACAAGCTTTGCTGCGTTGACGATTTATGCTGGCAATATTTCCATGCGCTTCGTGGGTATCCTTGACTACGAGTTGCGACAATGGCACCTCACACTTGCGGCTTACAATGGCTCCTGCGGCTTGTCTCGCATAAGCCTGATTAACAAACTCATTGCCGTCGAAGTTCTCACCTGTTAGAGCAAGATAAACTTCGCCGGGTTGCAAAGTTCGAGTATCGGTCGATAAAGAGGAGAACTCCACGTTAGCGCCACTAAGCTCACCACCCAGCTCTGCTGCCAACATTTCAAGCGTCATCGTCCCAATCATGTCTTGTCGCTCCCCTTGCAACCGCGACGTTCCCGCAATGCCAGACGTACCTGATTAGCATCGCTGAACATGATTCTGTTGCCACCTACATCCTGATAATTTTCATGACCTTTGCCAGCGACCAATACCACATCGCCAGCCTCTGCGTTGCTCACCGCATACGCAATGGCCTTGGCCCGATCGCGCAGTACTGTAACCGCCGAGGTATTATTAATGCCGCTGAGAATATGCTGCACGATACCGTCCCCTTCTTCATTGCGAGGATTATCATCAGCAATAATCAGGCGATCGGCGCAGGCCTCAGCAATCTCCCCCATTAAGGGACGTTTACCCTGATCACGATTGCCTCCACAGCCAAACACCAACCAGATTCTGCCGTCAAAATGATCTCGCAATGCCTGCAACGCACTGCGTAAGCCGTCCGGGGTATGGGCGTAGTCAACGACCGCGGTAATGTCTCCACTGTCGCCAATAATTTCCATTCTTCCTTGCACTGGTCGCAGCTGGGAAACTTGTTCGCAAAGTTGCAGAATGTCTACTTCGCCACGTCGTGATAAGTAGCTGATCAATGCTGCAAGAACTGCCAACAGATTACTGAAATTGAAATAACCGATCAGCGCACCAGAGATGTCACCACTTCCCAATGGAGTGCGAATACGCGCGTCAAAGCCCTGGCGCGTTAACTCAAGCCGTTCAGCATGAACGGTTGCTACTGCATTGTTGATACTGTAAGTAGTTATCTCCACATTACTGCTAATGCTATTGATAATACGTAACGCATACGGATCATCGAGATTAACGATGGCATGGCTGAGCCCATCAGCAGTGAACAATTTCATTTTGTTTTCTGCATACTCTTCCATACTTTCATGATAATCCAGATGGTCACGAGTCAAGTTAGTAAAAATTGCAGTATCAAATTGCACCGCTTGAACACGCTTTTGATGCAGGCCTACCGAAGACACTTCCATGACTACCGGTTCCACACTGTCCTGTACCATTTCAGCGAGGGCCAGTTGAGTGAAAACAGCGTCAGGTGTGGTTAATTGCGTTTCTTTCAGATTACCAAACGTGCCATAGCCCAATGTGCCGATAACTCCACAACGAAAACCCATAGCAGTCAACGCTTCAGCAATAAATTGGCTACAACTGGTTTTGCCGTTAGTGCCGGTAATACCGATCACACTTAGTTTGTTACTGGGTCTGCCAAAAAAACGCGCAGCAATCTCGCTTATTGAGGAGGAAAGATTGTCGACCGCAACGACCGGAACCCCTTCGATATATTGAATGCCCTGCCACTTACCACCAGATTCAGCCAGTACCGCGGCCACACCTCTGGCAATTGCATCCTTTATATACTCACGCGCATCATGATTCCGTCCGAAACAGGCGATAAATACATCACCCTCGGAAAGCAAACGGCTGTCCATTTGCACACCGCTTACAGTGATGTCGAGCTTCTCTGCCGCTAACTGAGTGGCGGGGACAATCCCGCTTACCAGGTCCCCAAGCTTCGCACTTATCCTAAGCTGCTCTGCAGTATTCATCGGCCCACCACGCTGACGCCGAGCGGATTGTTCTGGGCATCCAATTGAGGCGGAATATTCAATATTCTCATGGCTCCACCGGCTACTCGGGCGAACACCGGCGCCGCAACCTGACCTCCATAGTGCTCATCACCCTTGGGTTCGTTAATTACCACCACAATGACAATTTGGGGGTCTTGAGCAGGAACCATTCCTACAAATAATGAATTGTGCAGATCATCTTCATAACCAAATTCGCCAACAACATGTGCGGTGCCAGTTTTACCTGCAACTTGATAGAGAGGAATATTGGCTTCAACTGCCGTTCCTCCGCGCGAGGGATCAACCACCGTTTCCAACATCCCCCTGACCTGCGCTGCAATCACGGGGCTGAGAACCTGTTCCCTTGGTAGCTTGTTGCGAGAGTTTGCATCAAGTTTCAGAAGCGAGACTGGCTTAAGGATGCCATCATCAGCCAACACCGAGTAAGCTTGCGCCATTTGCAGGGCTGAAGCAGAAAGCCCATATCCATAGGAAAGAGTGGCGATCTCTATGCGACTCCAACGCCTTGGATTGGGTAGCACTCCACTCCGCTCACCAGGAAACCCTGTGCCAGTTATTTGTCCAAGGCCGACCCGCTCAAGCAAATCACGAATCGGTTCCGGGCCGATTTCAAAAGCAATCTTACTGGTTCCTATATTGCTCGATTTGGTAATGACTCTGCCAACATTCAGAGTGCCGTAATTGAGAATATCCTTGATCTCATTACCGTTAATCATCATCCAGCCAGGACTGGTTTCCACAACTGTTTCTGGAGTGAAAATGCCTGTTTCCAATGCTGCCGCAATAGTAAAAGGTTTTATTGTCGAACCTGGTTCGAAGACATCAGTAATCGCACGATTTCTCAGCACGCTAAAATCAGTCATATTGGTTTTGTTGTGCGGGTTATAGGAAGGCTGATTAGCCATGGCCAACACTTCGCCAGATTTTACATCCAGCACTACGATAGAAGCAGAACGCGCACGGCGTGTGATGTACTCAGCCTTAAGTTCCTTGTATGCGAGATTCTGTAAACGGAAATCGATACTTAACTCAAGATTATTACCTGGCTGAGCGGTCTGAATCGTGTGAAGCTCTTCAATAATGTGCCCGCGCCGATCTTTCATTACCTGACGCTGACCTGGCACTCCACGCAACCATTCATCGTATGCAAGCTCCAGCCCCTCCTGCCCAGCATCGTCCACATTGCTGAACCCAATGAGATGGGCCGTTACCTCACCCTGGGGGTAGAAACGCTGATATTCCTGCTGCGCGTATACGCCCTCAATATCGAGTGCAAGTACTTTCTCAGCATCAGCAGGTGGCATGCGGCGCTTAACGTAAAGAAATTCCCTAGTTGCATTCTTTTTGATATTGGCGGCCAGCGCTTCGCTATTCATTCCCAATTCGACTGCTAGTCTGGCAATAGCATCGTATTCATCGGCCAACCTGCCCGGGTTCACCCAGATGGACTGCACAGGTGTGCTGACCGCAAGTGGCTCTCCATTGCGATCAGTGATTAATCCACGATTTGCCACCATTGGTATGGTGCGAATGGTCCGTGCATCACCCTGGCCCTGAAGAAAATCGCGTTGCTGTATGTGTAGCGCGCTAACCTTCCAGCCAATAGCGACTACGCACGAAATCATGCCAACAAGCACAAGATAGTACCGCCAGCTGGCGAATAACCCTGTGATTTGCCCTCTACTCATCATGCACCATTACTATGTTGGCGAGTTCCGGAATTTTCATGTTCAATTGTTCTATGGCTTTTTGTTCGATACGCCCTTCTACCCCAAAAGTGCTCTGCTCCAACAGCAATTGTCCCCAGGCAACGTCCAGGTTATTTGCCTCGTCGCGCAGTTCTTGTAACTCGTTGAACGCAAATCTGTTCTGATGTGTTGTGCTTACTACAGATAGTCCCGAAGCGAGCACAAGTCCGAGCAATGTAAAAAATGCCAACGTTTTTCGATCAACGAGGCCTGTCCAGCTCAGCATAGAAATTCGCCTGCCTGAGGTGTTGGTGCGCTTGCTTGATAACCTGTCAGTTTTCATAGCTGCTACCGACTATATTGTTAAGCTTGACTACAATTTTTCTGCGACCCGCATAACCGCACTGCGGGACCGCGGATTACCTGTTATCTCGTCCCGACCTGGTTTGATCGCCTTGCCAACACTTTTCACAGTCGGACTTAACATCGATTGCGTCACTGGCAGATCTCTGGGGAATCCATCACCCCTGCTCTGCGTCGCAATGAAGCGCTTTACTTTGCGATCCTCAAGTGAATGAAAACTTATCACCACCATCCGCCCGCCCGGCCTGAGTATTTCCAATGTCTGTTGTAAACCTTTTTCCAACTCTCCCAGTTCATCATTAATAAATATCCTGATGGCCTGAAACGCACGTGTTGCTGGATGTTTATCCTTTTCCCAGGAAGGATTGGCCTGCTTAATTATTTCCGCCAATCTCCCAGTGTTGGTTATAGGTTGTTCGCTACGCTCCTGAATTAATTGCCTGGCCATGCGCCTGGCATGGCGTTCCTCGCCATACTTGAACAGCACATCACTAATTTCCTTTTCCGATGCCGAGTTGATCCATTGCTCTGCGCTATCCCCGCAAGTCGGATCCATTCGCATATCCAATGGGCCGTCATGAATAAAACTGAAACCACGTTGCGACTCGTCTAACTGTGGCGAAGAGACACCCAGGTCAAAAAGCACCCCATCGACCGTTCCTGCCTTAAAACCGCTTTCAATCACGGTTTTAGCTATTTCGCCAAATGCGCCATGTCTCACGACCAATCTCTCATCTGCCTCGCCCAGGCTTTGCGCCTCTTCTACAGCTGCCGGATCTCTGTCTATTGCCAACAACCGGCCTTTGTTACTTAGTTGCCGCAGTATTTCCTTCGTATGACCACCGCGACCAAAAGTCGCGTCTATGTAAACCCCTGCCGGGTTTATGTTTAACCCCTCAACCGCCTCCTGCAGTAATACTGGTTGGTGCAAAGAGTCAGTCGGCAACTTTAACTACCTATAGCGCCAGGGAGCGCAAATTATCGGGCAGCTCTCCTTCAGTGGTAGATTCTGTAAGCCATTGTTCTCTCTGCTGACCCCAGACTTCCTGGTCCCAGATTTCAAGTTTCTTGCCCTGGCCGATAAGGCAGATGTGTTTTTCCAATTGCGCATAAAGCCTCAGTTCCTGTGGCAACAGGACTCGACCATTGGAATCCATTTCAAGATCATTAGCGTGACCAAGCAGCAGGTGTTTAACGCGCTGGGAATTGGGATCGAAGCTGGATAGCGACTCTATCTGGCGCTCTATTTGCTCCCACTCAGTGACCGGGTAGAGCAACAGGCAGCGGTGATTGGTATCAATCGTGACCACGAGATGGCCCGAGCAGTGCTGTTGCAACTGCTCGCGGTAACGCGCAGGCAATGCCATGCGCCCTTTCGCATCCATGTTGATGGTATTAATGCCGCGAAACACGTATTGTCCCCGTAATTATCGGAATCAACTGTTGCCTGGAGACTCCACTATCCTCCACAAAACAACATTTAATTCCACTTTTCGCCACAAAGTCACACTATAGGGGCTGAAAAGCCCGTGCGCAAGCACTAATTGCACGTTTCTTTTGTAGAAATTCCGGGAACTTGCCGTTAAAAACTGCGAAACTGCTGCTAAATTGTGAGATCAGGAAATTGCAATTTCAGCAATTACAATCTCATATGAATCTATCTTAAAGTGAAATATTAAGAATTGGCTGAACTGGTAGCCGAGTTGGGGGATATTTCGAGCTAAATGGCAGGTTTTCACCACCCCGCCTGGAAGGCGGGATAGGGAAAATAAAGTGAGCCAGCCTATAAGCCGGGTTCTGTCTGGGGCAATTATTCATCTGCGAATAACGTCACCGTTATCCTGAAGCAGCCTACCCGAATCCAGCGCGAGCCACGCCATAGGATTCCTATTTGGCCTTGCTCCGGGTGGGGTTTACATTGCCACGAACTGTTACCAGTCGCGCGGTGCGCTCTTACCGCACCATTTCACCCTTACCTGGCCACTAGTGGCCGGGCGGTATATTTTCTGCTGCACTAGCCGTGGGCTTGCGCCCCCCAGGCGTTACCTGGCACCCTGCTCTTTGGAGCCCGGACTTTCCTCTGCCCGATCACTCAATGTCACTGATGACTGTCAATAACCTTGAGTGATCGGGCAGCAATTGCCCGGCTGACTCGCGAGGCAGACTACGCCAGAGACTGAACTAATACAAGTTTTCATTATCTGCTACTTGTCGTCAGCCTCTAACGCGGCCTCGTACAATGCGTTTTTTCGTACGCCAGTAAATCTGGCAGCCAGTTCCACAGCACGCTTCAAGCTAAGATCCGTACGCAATTCCGCCACCATATCAAGCGCAGATTGCAAGTTGGAGGCAGCAGCATCAGCAGAATGGTTTCCGCCAAGTACCAATACAAATTCACCACGCTGGTTATTGCTATCCTGACCTAACCACTCAAGGCCAGACGCTATGGAGCCAACATGATGAGCCTCGAATTTCTTGGTCAGCTCCCTGCCTATAAAAAGCGGCCTGTCGCTACCGAAAGCAGTATCTAAATCCTGCAAGCAGCGCTCTATCCGATGCGGTGCTTCATAAAACACCAGCGTGCGCTTTTCTGTCGCCAACGCCCGTAGTTGTTTCTCTCGCGCGCCAGCTTTTTCGGGCAAAAAACCTTCGAATGCAAATCGATCGGTGGGAATCCCGGCTATGCACAACGCTGCCATTAGCGCGGATGGGCCTGGCACTGGTAAAACCTGAATCCCCGCTTCACGTGCCGCTGCGACCAACTTGAAGCCTGGGTCGCTTATCAATGGCGTGCCCGCATCAGATATCAGAGCCAGGCTTTGTCCACCTGCCAATGCCGTGAGTAATCTGCTCACGGTACCAGTACTGCTGAAATCGTGATAAGTGCGCAGTGGCGTGTTTATGGAAAAAGCCTGTAATAGTTTGCGACTGTGTCTGGTATCCTCTGCAGCGATGCAATCTACCTTGCTCAGCACATCAATAGCACGCTTGGAAATATCATCGAGATTACCGATCGGTGTAGCGACCACATACAAGATGCCCTGCTTATCCATATTTCCTCAACCCGCTGAACTCAGGTAAGCCAAAACCGGACAACGGCGAAGATTGGCTGATAATTGCTGTGTTGATGGAACTGTATTAGTCTTTTTCATATACGCAAGAACAAACCGTATCTAATGAGAAGCGCAAGATGATTAGTCGCAAAGCGCAGAATCTGGTTCTGCTATTCTTTCCTGCACGATCGTTTATCACTCTGGTCATGGCTGCGACCTTGGCAGCCTGCAACTCAAGCTCCGAGTTTTCCGGAAATGAGTCTGCCGCAATCGAGTCTAACCCAGACTCTGCTGAGGAGCTAATTCTGGCGGCTGAAGCCAGCGATGGCGAAGAAGCAGATGCGCTTCTGTTGCAAGCCGCAGGAGTGCTAATTGAAGACGATCAAATTTCTCGTGCCGATAGCTTGCTTAACCGCATCGACGAAGATGAATTGTCCGAAGCGTTACTGGCACAATTTGAACTGCGCCAGGCACAACTGGCACTGGCCGAGTCTCGCGCCGATGACGCATTGTTCTGGCTCGAACCCGCGCGCATCATGGCTGACCTGCCCATGACACTGAATCGCGAATACATAATGACATTGGCTGAGGCGTTGGTGGCCACTGGTCAGACTGCCACCGCCATTGATATCTACACTCAGCTATCAGACGGTGAGGAGCTGCCCGATACCATAATTACTACCATGATCTGGCAACTGCTGGACAACCTCGATGATGATGAACTTGCGGCGCTCGCCACCAATGCTGATACCTATGAGCTAAGAGGCTGGATAGAACTGACTCACTCACTGCGCAACAATCAGTTCAGTATGCGTAGCCAACTGGACGCACTTGCGCAATGGCGCCGGGTTTGGTCAAGACACTCCGCAGTTAATGCTATGCCTGACTCTATTCGAAACCTGGAACAGGCATGGGAATCGCGTCCACGACACATCGCCTTGATTTTGCCATTACAATCCGCAGCGGGAAAAGCTATCGAAGAAGGCTTCCTTAGTGCTTACTACCAGGCCATGGAATCCACCCGCGAAGTTCCGCGGTTGACCGTGATAGACAGCTCCAACGCATCTTCTGTATATTCACTCTATGATGAGGCTGTGGACAGTGGTGCAGAATTGATTATCGGCCCTCTGGATAAGGAACTGGTCAATCAGTTACAGCAATTACGCGAGCTCCCGGTGCCAACGTTGGCCCTGAATTACACCGACACCATTGATGCAGCAAATAACCAACTCTACCAGTTTGGCCTCGCTCCGGAAGACGAGATATCACAGGCGATTGAACTTGCCTGGAATGCAGGACACCGTAATGCAGCGCTGCTAACACCGGCAAGCCAGGATTACGAACGATTGCAATCGATCTTCGCGAACATGTGGCTTGCCCGCGGCGGAACAGTGGTAGCTCGCACAAACTTTGACAATAACAGTGACTACAGCGAAGTAATCAAACGCCTACTGGCAATCGATTCTAGCGAGGTGCGTCGTGATCGATTATTGTCCATCGTGCCCCGTAACAATGTGTTCTTCACGCCGCGCAGACGTCAGGATGTCGATTTTATTTTCCTGATAGCCAACCCTTTACAAGGTCGCCAGATAAAACCGACGCTGGCATTTTATTTCGCCCAGAACTTGCCAGTGTATTCATTGCCATCAATTAACGATGGGCTCGATAACCCGGATGCCAACCGGGATCTCGATGGTATTATTTTTACCGATGCGCCGTGGCTGTTTGACAAATCCAGCGAACTGAAAATTCACACGATCACATCACTGCGCAGAACCCAGGGAGCGCTGCAAAGACTGCGCGCTATGGGCATAGACAGCTTCCAGCTATATACCAGATTGCAACAATTGGCAGCAGGTGAAGTGAGCAGCCTCAGAGGTGCAACGGGCCAGCTAACTATGAGTAACAACCTGAGAATTCGCCGCCAGCTGGAGGCAGCACAATTCAGTAACGGAGAGGCAATTCGGGCGAACAGTGCAGCGCCCAATATCAATTAATACAACCAGGGGCACAGGGAAGTGCTATTCAAATATGGAACTGGCTATCTCAGCAGCCGCGGTTATGGCCAAATAGTCGAACAGTATGCTTGCCAGTATCTGCGCAGTCGTGGCCTGCGATTATTGGCCCGAAATTTCGTCTGTCGATGTGGTGAAATTGATCTGATAATGCAGGACAAAGAGAGTTGCGTGGTTTTTACCGAGGTAAGATTTCGCGCCTCAAGGCAATTCGGAACGGCCCTGGAATCTGTAGATGCTCACAAAATCGAGCGTATCAGGAAGGCTTCAAGTATCTTCCTCTTGCAGCAAAGAGAGTTGCAAAATGCAGCAACCCGGTTCGATGTGATCGCCTACAATCACAAGCCAACCAGGCAGTTCAACAAGCCAATATGGATTCGTAATGCATTTTCTTAGCCTGGATGAATCTTTGGTCAGCATGGCGGAAAATCGGACTATCTGCTTAAAACTTGTCCCGGCACTGGCCGATATAACATGTACTCTCAAATTAAGGTAATTTTATGGAATTGCAGGACCTCATTCTCAATCATTTCAGCGACAGCATTGCCGTCAAGCAAAAATCTGCCGGAGAATTGACAGGCCCTATATTTGAGGCTGGCGTTGCCATGGTTGACTGCTTATTGAATGAGGGCAAGATTCTTACCTGTGGCAACGGAGGCTCGGCGGGTGATGCCCAGCATTTTTCTGCAGAATTGCTTAATCGCTTTGAATGTGAACGACCACCACTACCGGCAATAGCATTGACCACGGATACGTCCACTATTACGGCCATAGCTAATGACTATTCCTATGAAGAAATATATTCCAAACAGGTTATGGCGCTAGGCCGATCCGGAGATATTCTGTTGGCAATTTCAACCAGTGGCAATTCGGGTAATGTAGTCGCCGCAATCGATGCTGCGCACGAACGTGACATGATGGTCGTAGCGCTAACTGGTAAAGACGGTGGGAGCATGGCCAAAAAGTTAATGGGGAGGGATTTGGAAATCCGCGTGCCTTCCGAGCGCACTGCCAGAATTCAGGAAGTCCACCTCGTCGTTATTCATTGTCTTTGTGATTTTATTGACAACAAATTATTCGGAGGAAATGAAACATGACATTCTACCGAACGCTCTTGATCGCAACCCTGACAGTCACGCTGGCGTCCTGTACATCAATTCTGGTTCGCACTACTAGCGAACAGGGAATCGTTGAAGATCCAACTGAGCGCACAGCTGGTGCTGTGGTTGAAGACCAATCGATTGAAACCAAGATCGCCGTTAACTTGCGCTCGCAAGAGCCCGCATTGCGACAGGCCAATATTGATGTGGTCAGCTATAATGGCGTTGTACTACTTATTGGGCAGGTACAATCTGAAGAACTCAAGTCGCGAGTTACCCAGATTGCCAGCGAAGCCAGCACCAAGATTAAAAGAATACACAACGAAATCGAGGTATCTGGCAATACCAACTTGATATCACGCGGCAATGATACCTGGATCGCAACCAAGATTCGTACACTCATGATGACCAATTCAGATGTGCCTTCTGATCAGGTCCGTGTCATCACTGAAAATGGGTCGGTGTATTTAATGGGATTGATTAGCCAGGCCGAAGGCGACAATGCAGCCAATTTGGCTCGCAATGTGTCAGGTGTAACCCGGGTCGTTAAAGTGTTCGAGTATATTAACTAGCTGCCCTGGTAATTCTATTTCACGACTCGTAAGCTGGGCTTCTTGCTCGGACGGCGTTTACCCTCGTTATCAGAATTCGCATCCGAGTTCTTCGGTGGCGGGGGTGACGGTCTCGCTTCAGCATCAAAAATCATGCCCTGCCCATTTTCCTTCGCATAGATTCCAAGCACTGCCGACATGGGCACGAAGATATGCTTTTCTATCCCCGCAAACCTGCCGTAGAACTCCATGACTTCATTACCAATCAGCAAGTCCTGAACTGCTGTAGGGGAAATATTGAGAATTATCTGGCCATCCTTTACGTGCTCTTGCGGCACTTCAACGCCTTGTTCCATTGCGTTGACGAGGACATAAGGCGTGCAATCATTCTCGAGAATCCATTCGTACAAGCCTCTGACGAGATGCGGACGATTGGAGGTCATTGTCATTGCTGGCAACCTACTGTCGGAAATAGATGGTGCCTAGACCATCTCCTTTTCCTGCTCGGAGAAACTAGCCCGTACCGAGTCGCGCTCAAACAACCGATCACGGTATTCAAGCAGGGGCTTTGTGGTTTTGTTTTTAGGCAATTCAATCCCCATAAACGGCAAACGCCACAGAATTGGCGTTACACAGCAGTCCACAATCGTGAACTCTTCGCTCATAAAGAATGGTTTTTCGCCGAAAATTGGCGCGATTGAAATCAGGCTTTCACGCAATTCCTTACGCGCTGTATCGAGCTGTTTTGGCGTGCCATCGGCCGCCATAATCTTGTCTACCAGGTCGCACCAGTCTTGTCTAATGCGATAAATCCATAGCCGGCTCTGGGCACGAGCTACAGGGTAAACTGGAAAAAGAGGTGGATGTGGGAAACGCTCATCAAGATATTCCATCATGATGTCCGCTTCGTACAACACCAGGTCACGGTCGACCAGAGTTGGTAGAGTATTGTAAGGATTCAAAGAAGCCAGATCCTCCGGCTTATCGTCTGGATCTACATCGATAGTCTCGACAGTAACTCCTTTTTCAGCAAGCACTATTCTGACTCGATGACTATAATGACTGCTGCCATCTGAATAAAAAGTCATTGAAGATCGTTTCGCTACCACACCCATATGTTTCTCTCTTAGATTCCGTTTTTCAGGTTAACCGCAGTGGCGGCGAAAATTAGTGATAATCCTTGCTGAATTCTCTGCTCATCAGGGCAACCAGCACATACAGGAAAGCCAGGAACACCAGCACCCATACTCCAATTGCTTTTCTTGTTTCCCTGACGGGCTCACCTATGTAATACAGAAAATTTACGATATCGCCGGTTACGTTATCGAATTCGGCGGGACTTAGTTCGCCGGTTCCTTCCACATGGTGTAGTTCACATTGAGTAGGGTCGCCAGAACCATGATCATCGCAGGTCACATCTCCCTGCAACTCATGCAACACGTTCGGCATGGCGACGTTTGGAAAGATACTATTGTTCGTACCAAATGGCCTTGCAGGGTCGCCGTAAAAAGAATTCAGATATGTGTAGAGCCAATCCGGGCTGCGCACTCTGCCTATCAGGGTAAGATCCGGCGGCGCTGCACCAAACCAGTTGTTGGCATCTTCTTTCGAGAGAGAATTGGTCATCAAATCACCAATTAATGAATCACCGAAAATCAGATTTTCCACAACCAGATCATGAGGAATTCCCAGATCGTCTGCCGTTCGCTCATATCGGGCATAACCCAAAGCATGGCAGCTCACACAGTAGTTCATGTAATACTTGAAACCGCGCTGCAATGAATCTTTGTCTTCAAAATCTGTTTCCACATGTTCGAGTTCCAGATTTGAAGATTCAGCGGCATCGGCACTCCCAGAGACCAGCATTAATGGCAACACAACCAGAAAGGCAATCAGCAGAATACTGCCAATTAACTGCGGGATACTGATATAGCGTCCGGTAACTCTGGTTGGCACCTGTGATGTTTGTTCTTTGCGTGTGTACCAGGGCATGGCAAAAAAGTAGGCGAAGTAAACCACTGTCATAATCTGAGCCAACAAAGTCTTTGCAGGGCTTACCGATTGCGTACCCAATACGCCCAATATCAGAAAGCTGACGACAAATAACAGCAGAGCAACCCGACTATACCAACCCTTGTAACGCATTGAGCGTACAGGACTCTTGTCGAGCCAGGGCAAGACAAAAAGAATAGCGATCGCGCTGAACATCACTATCAATCCCCAGAACTTGGCGTCAATACCGAACAGCGGATACGTTACAGCACGTAACATGGAATAAAACGGTGTGTAGTACCAAACTGGCGGCACATGCTCAGGGGTCTTCAGTGGATCAGCCTCCTGGAAATTTGCGATTTCCAGAAAGTAGCCGCCCATTTCTGGCGCAAAGAAAACTATTGCGCAGAACACAAACAGGAACAGAATGATTCCGCCCAGATCATGATACATGGTGTAGTAAGGGTGGAAAGGCACGCCGTCTAAAGGAATCCCGTCAGGACCTTTGTTGGCCTTGATTTCGATGCCGTCAGGATTATTTGATCCGACCTCGTGCAAGGCCAGGATATGCAATACCACCAGTGCCAGTAAAACAATTGGCAGTGCGACAACGTGCAGGGCGAAGAAGCGATTCAGGGTGGCACCAGAAATCAGGTAATCACCGCGCACCCAGATCAACAGATCTTCTCCAACAATTGGTATAGCGCCCACCAGGGAAACAATTACGTTTGCACCCCAGTAAGACATCTGGCCCCAGGGCAATACGTATCCCATAAAGCCTTCCATAACCAGAACCAGATAGATAGCCATACCAAAGACCCAGATCAGTTCCCTGGGTTTTTGGTAGGAGCCATACATTATGCCCCGGAACATATGAATGTAGACCACCAGAAAGAATGCCGAGGCGCCAGTCGAGTGCAGGTAACGCAGTAGCCACCCCCACTCTACGTCACGCATGATGTATTCCACGGAGGCAAACGCCTGCTCGGCGCTGGCCGTATAGTTCATGGTGAGCCATATACCGGTAAGCAACTGCAACACCAGCACAAACATGGATAGCACGCCAAAGAAGTACCAGAAGTTAAAATTCTTTGGTGCGTAATACTTGCTAAGATGCTTCTCCCAGGCCTGGACAATTGGAAGCCTGGCGTCAGTCCAATCTCGCAGACCGACCAACATACGAATTACAGCATTAGAAGAAGGTTTGCTGTTCACGTCCTGCTCGCTCATGATGCATTCTCCTCGTCTATACCTATAACCAGAACATCGTCACCTTCGTAAGAATAAGGTGGAACCTGCATATTTCTGGATGAAGGAGAGCCACTGTAAACACGACCAGCGAGATCAAAGCGAGAACCATGGCAAGGGCAAAAGAAGCCACCACGCCATTCGCTGTCAAAAGGCTCTGGTCGAAGTGCGATATGCGGAGTTGGTGAACAGAACAGATGGGGGCACAAACCAACCAGAACCAGAACCTCCGGGCGCCGTGAGCGAAACTCATTTTGCGCATATTCCGGTTGCTCGGGCTCTTCCGAATTGGGGTCAGTTAATCGGCCAGGGTTTTCATTCAACGCCGCAAGCGCGGCATCAGAACGCTTCACTACGAATATTGGTCGGCCACGCCAGGCTGGAATAGGCCCCAACATCTCGCCTTCCTGCAAGCGACTTATATCAAGTCGTACAGGAGCACCGGCGGCCCTTGCTTTGGCACTTGGATTCCAGGAGCCCACGAATGGTACTGCCGCTCCTACCACTCCAGCGGCACCCACTACAGATGTTGAGCCCACTAGAAAACGTCTACGGCCGGCATTTGCACTGTCGTCAGTCACCGTAAATTTCTCCTCGAGAGTATGCGAATATCAATTGAATAGTCTACGTCAGGCCTGATTGCAGTTCCTGAGCAGATGGTAAAAGGCGCTGCACAACATCGGGCTAGCAAACCGCGCGCATGGTAGTCAATTTCAGACATTTTTTCAAGTCGGCTACTGCATTAAACACATGGTATCTTTTTGAAAATTCTGCAAAAAAATTTATTTTCGCCCATAAAAAACGCCGACCCCTTAAACCGGAATCGGCGCTTGTAAAAGAGATAAATCAGCGCTTGGAGAATTGCGGCTTTTTACGCGCCTTGCGCAGACCGACTTTCTTACGCTCAACTTCTCGCGCATCGCGCGTCACAAACCCGGCCTTACGGAGGGTTGGCTTGAGTTCGTCATCGTAATCCATCAGTGCACGAGTTATACCGTGACGAATCGCACCTGCCTGGCCAAAGCTACCACCACCACGCACAGTGACGTTGATATCGAATTTCTCAGTAAGCTCCACCAGTTCCAGAGGCTGACGCACGATCATGCGCGCAACTTCACGGCCAAAATAGCCATCCAGAGGACGACGATTCACTGTGATAGCGCCGCTGCCGCTAGTCAGATAAACCCGGGCAGTTGAGGTTTTGCGTCGCCCGGTGCCATAGTATTGAGTACTTGCCATTATATGCCTCGCTTAGAGCTGGATAGCCGTCGGTTGTTGCGCGGAATGAGGATGCTCTGTGCCCGCATAAACCTTGAGCTTTTTGAACATGGCCCGACCCAATGGGGTGCGAGGTAACATGCCTTTAACAGCCAGCTTAATTACTTGTTCAGGAGCCTGATCCAGCAGATTCTCAAAGGATATCGACTTCAGACCACCTGGAAAACCAGTATGTGAGTGGTACATCTTGTCTGTGGCCTTGTTACCGGTAACCTTGACTTTGTCGGCATTAATAACAACTACGTAGTCACCTGTATCTACGTGAGCGGTATATTCGGCCTTGTGCTTGCCCCGCAAGCGGGTAGCAATGGCAGTAGCCATGCGCCCCAGAGTCTGGCCTTCTGCATCAATCAGCAGCCAACCTGGATCAACCTCATTCGGTTTTGCACTATAGGTTTTCATGGGTCTAATTCTGGGCTAATTATTAAGGAGCGCGAATACTACCGAAGCGCCCACCAAGATTCAAGCAAATTTAGGGGTTGAATGCCCATTTTTAGGTTCCTGAGACGCCGCTGTATTCGGGCGTTACCCGCGGTGTTCATGGGCCAGATAGGCGTGAGATTGCATCTCCAGCAACCGGGAGCGCGTGCGTTCGAATTCGAAGGCCAGGGATTGCCCCACGTACAGGCTGGAAATGGGTGCCTCAGCAGCAATTATCAGCTTAACCCTGCGATCGTACAATTCATCCACCAGGCTCACAAAGCGGCGGACAAGATCAGCAGACTGATCTGTAAGTTGCGGCATGTTGCTGATGATAATGGCATGAAACAGCTTGGCCAGCTCAACATAGTCAAATGCACTGCGGGGTCCATCGCAGAGTGCTGCAAACTCAAACCACACGACATCATTGCTGCAGCGCAGCGCAGGAATCTCGCGCTGCAGTATGGGTATCTTGCAGTCCAGCTCTATGGTTGGTTTATCCGGTGCCAGTTCGTCGAATACCTGCCCAAGCCTGAACTGGGTTTCGGAGTCTATGGGGTAATGATACAGGCGAGCCTGGCTGAGACTGCGCAATCGATAATCTGTGCCCTGCTCTATTTCGATTATTTTCATGCTCTGCTTCAACATTGCGATAGCCGGTAAGAAACGTTCCCTTTGCAGACCATTCTTGTAGAGGTCATCGGGGTGAGCATTTGAAGTGGTCACAATGATGACGCCCCGGTCCTGCAACGCTTTCAACAATCCCGCCAGCAACATGGCATCGCCAATATCAACAACAAAGAACTCATCAAAGCAGAGTAAGCGGGAGCGCGCGGCGATAACGTTGGCGACCTGCACCAGTGGATCCTTGGTGCCCTGGAATTTCTGCAGTTCAAGATGGATTTGCTGCATGAAACGGTGAAAGTGTGTGCGTTCCTTGTCCGGACGGACAACACAGTCGTAGAACAGGTCCATTAGATAAGTCTTGCCGCGACCGACTCCGCCCCACAAGTAAATACCCTGAATATGACGCGTTGATTTATCGAGTGCTATGTTGAGAAATCGCTGCCACCAGCGCCGTTTGCTTTGCGACCCTGAGTTTAATTCAGTTGCCAGGTGCTGCAATGCTTCAACAACGCGTCGCTGGCCTGAATCAGGGCAGATATGCCCGGAATCGATGTCTTCCTGGTAGCGCGTGAGTGGATCCATGAACTCTATTGTCAGTGATTGGCCTAATTCACGCATTCTAGGCGGGTTCCGCTCCGGACTCTAGGCGCAATCACTGGCAGGGCAGTCGCCGTGCATACAAGCAGATGAGGATGTGGCCATTACTGCCGTACCAAGAGAAGATACCGGTGAATTAAGTTATACTCCGCTAAACACTGAATTCGTCACCAATCCCCGGTTTTATTGAGGTTGATTTTAAATGATTTGGCTAACAGCAATCGGTTGCCTTGCAGTAGGAATGGTCATCGGAGTAGCTTTTGCGAGCCGCATGAACACAAGCCCATCTCGCGTTCAGGAACTTGAGAATCAGATCCGTGATCTCAAGGAAAGTCACCATGACTACCGGGACAGCGTCAGTGACCACTTCAACATGACAGCCGAACTTGTGCACCACATGACTGAAAGTTATCGCGAGGTATATCAGCATCTGGCAACTGGCGCGCAGGATCTCTGCACCGCTGAGGTCGCAGGCAAATTATTGCCGACCAGTTCTGATGCCGTATTTGAGACCAAGCAGGAAGAAGAGGAAGTTACTGGCCTAAACCCTCCCAAGGACTATGCCGCCAAGCAAGACCCAGAACAGAAAGGCGCGCTGGCTGAAGATTTTGGCATCAGTAAGAGCAAGAACAAGAGTAAAGTGCCACCCACTGCGGCGCAGCCCGGCAGTGATGAGGAAGACTGAGCACCCACTAAACCGTCCAAACCACCCTACAACTCTGGAGATACAGGGAAGTATTCTGGTACTCTCTCGTCTCCGCGAGACCCACACAAGCCTATGTCAGAGTACAATCTAACCCATCTCAAGCGCCTCGAAGCGGAAAGTATTCATATAATTCGCGAAGTTGCTGCCGAATTTGACAAACCTGTAATGCTGTATTCAATCGGTAAGGACAGTGCTGTCATGTTACACCTGGCGCTAAAAGCGTTTTATCCAGGCAAACTTCCCTTCCCGCTAATGCATATAGATACCACATGGAAATTTCGCGAGATGATAGAATTTCGCGACCAGCTTATAGAAAAGTTGGGATTGGACATGATCGTTCATATCAATCAGGAAGGTGTTGATGCTGGAGTCGGGCCCTTTACACACGGCAGTGAAAAACACACCGATATCATGAAAACCCAGGCGCTCAAACAAGCGCTGAACGAGCACAAATTTGATGCGGCTTTTGGTGGCGCACGGCGCGATGAAGAGAAGTCTCGAGCTAAAGAACGTGTATTCTCATTTCGCGACAAGAATCACGTGTGGGATCCGAAAAACCAGCGCCCTGAACTGTGGAACATATACAACGGCAAAGTTAAGAAAGGCGAAAGCATCCGCGTGTTCCCATTGTCAAACTGGACAGAACTGGATATCTGGCAATACATCTATTTGAATAACATAGATATAGTTCCCCTTTACTTCGCTAAGCCTCGCCCTGTAGTAAGAATTGATGGCGTGGATATTTTAGTTGATGACGACCGCATGCCCATCGGCGAAGACCAAAAAATTGAAACCAAGACAGTGCGTTTCCGCACACTGGGCTGCTACCCGCTAACCGGCGCTGTAGAGTCGACCGCGACCACATTACCTGAGATCATCCAGGAAATGCTCCTTACCACTAGTTCTGAACGACAAGGACGATTGATAGATTCAGACAAGGCCGGGTCTATGGAAGACAAAAAACGTAAGGGGTATTTCTGATGTCGCATCAGTCCGAACTGATAAGCACAGATATCAATGCTTACCTCGCCCAACACGAGCGCAAGGAACTACTTCGGTTATTAAGCTGTGGCAGTGTAGATGATGGCAAGAGCACGCTGATTGGTCGCTTGTTGCATGATTCCAAAATGATTTATGAAGATCAGCTCGCCGCGATTGAAGCCGACAGCGTGAAATCCGGCACCACAGGCGGCAAGCTCGACCTCGCGCTGCTAGTGGATGGTCTGCAGGCAGAGCGGGAACAAGGTATTACAATTGATGTTGCCTATCGCTACTTTTCTACGGCCAAGCGCAAATTCATCATCGCGGATACTCCGGGACATGAACAATACACGCGCAATATGGCTACTGGTGCGTCGACCTGCGAGCTCGCCATCATCCTGATAGACGCTCGCCACGGAGTTCAGACTCAGACCAGACGCCATAGCTTCATCGCTTCCCTGTTGGGCATTAAACATATCATAGTTGCCGTCAACAAGATGGATCTGGTTGAGTATAGTCAGGATGTCTTCGAGAAAATCAAAGCTGACTACCTGAAATTTTCTGAGAAACTCGCAGATGCCGATTTCTACTTCATGCCTTTGTCTGCACTCAATGGTGACAATGTTGTCAACGTGAGCGAAAACATGCCATGGTATGAAGGCGAACCGTTAATGCATATCCTGGAAAATGTTGAGGTCGCTGCAGACCGAAACTTCACAGATTTTCGTTTTCCAGTGCAATATGTAAATCGCCCCAATCTCAATTTCCGCGGTTTCTGCGGCACAGTCGCCTCAGGCGTGGTGCACAAAGGTGATGAGATCATAGTGCTGCCTTCCGGCCAGAAGAGCCACGTCAAATCGATTGTCACCTATGACGAAGAACTCGATCAGGCCTTTACGGAAATGGCTATCACATTGACCCTCGAAGATGAGATAGATGTGAGTCGCGGCGATGTCATCGCCCACACCGGCAATCAGCCGAATTCCTCTGACCAATTTGAAGCGACTCTGGTTTGGATGATTGATCAGCCGCTGGTGGCGGGTAAGGCATATGATTTTAAACTCGGTTCGAAGAATGTCAGCGGCAAGATAACCACTCTTGTAAACCGAATTGATGTCAACACACTTGAAGAGAGCCCTGCCCCAGCACTGGAACTGAACGAAATAGGTATTGCTGAAATCGAACTGGACACTGCCGTCTGTTTCGACAGCTATCAGGAAAATCGTGCTACAGGTGCTTTTATTATCATCGACCGGCTAACAAACGTGACAGTGGGTGCCGGCATGATCAATTGCGAGCAGCAAGCACGCAAAACGGCGCCTGTCACCAAGAACATCTATGTGACGAAAGAAGAGCGTGCTGCGCGATACGGGCAAAAACCAGCCACCGTAATGTTTGTTGGCGTTTCTGGTTCTGGCAAGTCGACGCTGGCTCATGCCCTGGAGCGTTATCTGTTCGATCGCGGTCGAGTAAGCACTGTGCTGGATGGCAAAACCATGCGCCTGGGAATCAGCAAGGACTTGCCGCATGATGCGGAAGGCCGTGCAGAGAACCTGCGGCGCAGTGCGCACATCGCTCGTTTCCTGAATGACTCAGGCATGATCTGTTGCGCATCCTTTGTGGCCCCAAACCGAGATTCTCGCGAACATGCACTAAGCGTCATCGGTAAAGACAATTGTTATATTGTCTATCTCAATCCGCCCATCGACGTGTGCGTTCAAAGGGATCCGAGTGGGTTGTACGCTGCCGCAGAGAGATCAGATTCGGCTACAATTCCGGGGGTCAGTTTTCCTTACGATGCTCCGGAAACTGTTCATCTTGAACTGGACACTGCAGAGCTTAATGTCGAACAATGTCTTCACAAAATTGTCGATCTGATGAAGGCCGAGAATATTATCTAGGGTTTCAAGCCGGGTTTTCGATATCGATAAACTCGTGCTCGAGCCCGAATTTCTGTGCCAGATAATTTCCCACTGCCTGCACCCCGTAACGTTCCGTCGCGTGGTGCCCTGCTGCGTAAAAATGAATACCCGCTTCCCTCGCTACATGCACGGTGGGTTCGGAAACCTCTCCGGTGATATAAGCATCGACTCCGGCACTTACCGCCTGCTCAATGAACCCCTGCGCTGCGCCGGTACACCACGCCACACGCTTGATCGAGTGTTCACCGCCGGCGACAAGAAGGGGTTCGCGCTTCAATTTATCTCGCAAATGTACGGCAAACTCTGTAGCTGATGTTGCCGCTTCCAGTTCTCCGATTAGCCCAAGGGGATGGTTGTTCTGTCTGCCGAGTTCTCCACTGATGGTAATATTTAGCAAGGTCGCCAACTGGACGTTATTGCCAAGTTCCATGTGGGCATCGAGCGGCAAGTGATAAGCGAACAGGCTTATACCATTTTCCAATAATGCGATCAGACGGGCTTTTTTCATCCCGCGGACACTCTGGTCTTCACCACGCCAAAAATAGCCATGATGTACCAATATAGCATCAGCATTGGCGCTGATTGCTGCATCAATTAGCGCCTGACTGGCTGTCACTCCGGACACAAGTTTTTTTATCTCAGCTCGCCCCTCGACTTGCAAGCCGTTGGGGCAATAGTCACTAAATTGCTCTGGCTTGAGAAGCTGATTGAGTTCAGTTTCCAGTTGATCACGGCTTACCGCCATTGGATATCACTCCGACAACGCTGTATATTCGAAAGACACCGTGATGATATCACAGTGTCTTCGGCATCCCGTCGAGTGCTGCAATCATGAATCACATAGCAAAAGTCTTACAATTCGCTGGCTGGCCGATCATTTGCGGCGTACTAATCGCCATCTCTGGCCTTCAGTACCAACAACTTCAACGTCTGGAATCACAGCAGAATCCACTGCCCGTGGCGCAACCCGATAATATTTCATTCGCGGACGCTATCGCTATGGCAGCTCCTAGCGTGGTCAGTATCACTGCAACCAGCGTCAGAGTGCAATCGGCTGAACGCACTGCCGCAGACCAGGTCAATCTGTATCTCGGCGAGCGTGACAGTCTGGGCTCTGGAGTAATAATCAGCGATCGTGGTTACATTCTCACGAATCTGCACGTTGTAGACAGCTTCCTGGACGCGTTTGATACAGAAGTGACGCTTGCTGATGGTCGTAATACACCAGCAACTGTAGTTGCGTGGGACAAATCCAACGATCTCGCAGTATTACATATCAATATGGATGACCTGACACCTATAAATATAGGCGACGAGCAGGAGTTACAGGTTGGTGACATAGTTTTTGCCATTGGTTATCCGCGCAACATCGGACAATCAGTTTCACAGGGTATCGTAAGTGCGATAAATCGAAATTTCGACGCATCTGTCTCGATTATTCAAACCGATGCAGCTATTCATCCGGGCAACTCCGGGGGCGCTTTGATCAATGCCCGGGGCGAACTGGTAGGACTGAATACTTCCATATTCTCCGAGTCCGGAAATTTTGAAGGCATTGGATTCGCCTCACCGGCATCGTCTGCTGTCGCCGCTATGGAAGACATGGTCGATCAGGCCATCGCCGCTAACTCAGGATATCTCGGAGTGTTGACTGGAGAAGCCTTGACCGCACAAACAAGCAGGCTGTTCTTTGGAGTCGATCATATCCGCGGCATGCTGGTCGAGAGTGTGGATCAGGGCGGTGGCGCCAGAAGAGCCGGGATAAGACCAGGCGATGTAATCACTCAGGTTGGAGACACCCCAGTAACAGATGGACAGAACATCATGATGGAAGTGCGTAACAAGAAACCAGGAGATTCAATAGACATACAAGTCTACCGCAATGGTCAGACTTTTAACTTTCCCACCATACTGGGATTTGGTCAGGCTATAATCATCGACCCTTGAACATTGCCAAGTTGGTATAAAGAGTTCAGGCAGATTTTTTTCTTATTTTGCTTTTTTCACACGATATTCCGCAGACAATGCGTGGGCCTGCAGATGCTCATTGCGCGCCAATTCCGCTGCGGTTCGACCCAGCTTGTCGGCGGCGGATTCCGAGCAATTAATAATAGAACTGCGTTTTTGAAAGTCATAAACGCCCAGAGCTGAGAAAAAGCGTGCTGTGCCCGAGGTAGGTAGAACGTGACTTGGCCCGGCGCAATAATCGCCCAGCGCTTCGGCAGTGTACCGACCCAGGAATATAGCACCCGCGTGTTCTATACTAGCCAGCACTGAGTCCGGGTCGGCCACGGAAATCTCCAGATGCTCAGGAGCAATCAGATTGCTGACGGTCGCGGCGCGATCCAGATCTTCTACCAATACGAACATCCCACGGTCTGCCAGAGATTTGGAGATGATGTCGCGTCTTTCCATTTGTGGTAACAAGCGCTTGATGCTGTTTTCCACTTTATCCAGATACGCCACATCAGTTGCGATCAGAATGGATTGAGCCTGCTCATCATGCTCCGCCTGTGAAAACAGATCCATTGCAATCCAGTCAGGATCAGTCTGACCATCACAGATAATTGTCAGTTCGGATGGTCCGGCAACCATATCGATTCCTACTTCTCCAAACACCATTTTCTTGGCGACCGTGACATAAATATTGCCCGGGCCCGTAACCTTGTCCACTCGCGGGATACTGCGTGTTCCGTAAGCCATTGCGGCGATAGCCTGCGCGCCCCCGACAGTAAACACTCTGGAAACACCAGCCAAAGCGGCGGCAGCAAAAACGAGATTAGAAGCAGCACCGAATTGAGTGGGAACCGTCGCAATAATTTCCTTTACTCCTGCGACTTGTGCAGGAATTGCCAGCATCAATACCGATGAAGGGTAATTCGCTTTGCCCCCTGGCACATAGACACCCACACGCTCCAGCGGACTGATCTGCTGTCCATAAACAGATCCATCGGCTTCTTCGTAGCGCCATGAGGATTGTTTCTGTTTCTCATGGTAGATTCGGATGCGGTCAGCGGCATGCTCAAGAGCTTTACGTTGCGACTCATTCAGAGCTTCAAGAGCCTCTTGCAATTGCTCTGATGAAACAGTCAATCCTGCCATATCGGTAGCATCGAATTCATCAAATTTGCGCGTATATTCGACAACTGCGTCATCGCCGCGTTCTCGTACATCTTTTAATATGCCAGTTACAGCTTGCACTACCGAATCATCCAGTAGTATTTCGCGGCGCAAGCGAGCATTCAGCGCAGATTCAAAATTCGAATCAGCAGCATTTAATCGATATATTTCTGGAACGGAGTAGCTCATATTAAATGGGCACGTAATGAACGACTATTTTTTGGCACTTTCAACCGCATCACGCAATTGATCCAGTACTTGCTGTATCTGCGCATTCTTTATCTTCATGGACGCTTTGTTAACTATAACGCGGGAACTGATATTGGCGATGAGCTCACGCGCCTCCAGTCCATTCGCTTCCAGGGTTTTGCCGGTGTCGACAATGTCGACAATTGTGTCTGCCAACCCCATAGCGGGTGCCAGTTCAAGCGCCCCACCCAATTTCACGAGTTCGATCTGCTGCCCTTGCTCGGCAAAATACTGCTTGGCGATATTGGTAAATTTGGTAGCAACGCGAATCCGCCCCGTTGAAGGCTCTTCTGACTTGGGTCCAGCTGTCATCATGCGACAACAGGCAATACCAAGATCCAACGGCTCATAAAATTCCTCTCCGCCATACTCCAGTATCAGATCCTTGCCGACTACTCCCATGTCCGCACTACCAAACTCTACATAGGTAGGCACATCTGAGCCTCGAATCACCATAAGCTGCACATTAGGCAGATTTGTGTCGAATATTAATTTGCGGCTCTTGCTGATATCTTCCGCAGGCACGATATTAGCCTGCGCGAATAACGGCAGTACTTCATCCAGAATACGCCCTTTGGTGAGCGCGATGACTAATTGTGAAGACTTCATGATGTAAAATTAGTTCAAGACGTTTGTTCAGGAAGGAACGCGACGAATTTTTGCGCCCAGTAGTTGCAGCTTTTCCTCGATACATTCGTAACCACGATCAATATGGTAAATGCGATCCACCGATGTTTCATTCTCAGACACCAGACCAGCAATAATTAAACTGGCCGATGCACGCAAGTCAGTGGCTATTACTGGCGCACCTTTAAGGACTTTTACGCCGTCGACAATGACGGTGTTGCCTTCCACTCGGATCGATGCGCCCATACGGTTCATTTCGTGGACATGCATAAACCGGTTTTCAAAGACTGTCTCTGTTATCGATCCCGTACCCTGTGCCACAGAATTTAACGCGGTGAACTGAGCCTGCATGTCTGTTGGAAATGCTGGATATGGTGCGGTCCTCAGTGATACCGAACGCGGTCTTTTACCGTGCATATTCAGCTCAATCCAGTTCTCGCCAACCTTGATCTCGGCGCCGACTTCTTCCAGCTTGCTTAATACTGATTCGAGAATATCGGGTCGGGTGTCCTTAACTTTGATATGGCCCCGGGTGGCTGCGGCAGCAATCAGATACGTTCCGGTTTCAATGCGATCCGGCATGACCGAATAGCTACAGCCATTCAACCTGTCGACACCATTAATGACAATGCGGTCAGTTCCCTGGCCGCTTATATCTGCCCCCATAGCCACCAGGCAATTCGCCAGATCGACAACCTCCGGCTCGCGTGCAGCATTCTCGATAATTGTCTGGCCTGTGGCGAGCGTCGCCGCCATCATGACATTCTCGGTGCCTGTGACAGTAACCAGATCCATGATGATGTGAGCGCCCTTGAGCTTTCCATCAACTTTGGCTTTGATGTAGCCATCTTCAACGGTAATATCAGCACCCATTGCCTGTAATGCACTGATGTGTAAATTCACAGGTCTACTGCCGATCGCGCATCCGCCCGGCAACGCCACTTCCGCCTGCCCAAAGCGCGTTAGCAAGGGGCCCAGCACCAGGATTGAAGCGCGCATGGTTTTAACCAATTCATACGGTGCATTGAAATGTTTAATCGTGCTGCTATTTACCTCAACATTGAGTTTTTCATCAATGATGGGCTCCACCCCCATACAACCCAATAACTCGATCATGGTAGTTATGTCGTAAAGGTGCGGTAAATTACATACCTGCACTGTATCCGCTGTCAAAAGCGTTGCTGCCAGAATTGGAAGCGCTGAATTCTTTGCACCTGCAATTCTGATTTCGCCTTTGAGGCTGATGCCGCCATTAATAAGAAGTTTATCCACGTGGAAATTTGTCTCAGGTAAGAGTTACTTGCCTTGCGTGCAGGTAACTGACTGGAAATTAAGCAGCTTGTTGTTCTGCCGGCGTCATCAGGCGCATGGTTACAGCATGGATTGCGCCACTTGCTATGTGCTCATTCAATATTTTGTAAACCAACTGCTGCCTCTTCACTGCATTTAGATCGGCAAACACGGCTCCAACAGCAGACACAAGGTACTTACCGTTATCACCTTTTACCATAACCTCGCAGTCGGTCAGTTCGGCTTCAAGAATTTTTTGTATTTCTTCTGGTTGCAAGATTCGCTCCCTGCTTACTGCCAATTATCGAGGACTGCGTCAATGTTATTGTTATGTTGAGTCATCAAGGCAGAAAACTGTGTGAAGTACTGACGACCCAGATTAATTCCGGCCAGGCTCAGATTCTTCAATTTCCATTCGTCATTTTCATTAATAAACATCTGATACTGCAAACGCAGATTAGTATCACCACGAAGTTCCATACTTACAATACGATCAGCCCGTGGATCATCGCTATTGTTATTGGATGGCAGGAATACGAGTTCCTGACCCTCATATGAGACAAGGGAGGCCCCATAGAAACGCGTCAGCGTGGACTGGAGAATTTCGGCAAAGCGCATTTTCTGTGCATCAGTGGCTTGCTCAGCGTAGCGATTCATTACAACTTCAGCCACGGCAGTAAAATCAACGAAGCTATCCAATACCTCTTCGATTGCGGCAAAGTATGCATCCCGATCTGATAAGAACAAGCCGCGCGACTCTTGCACCGTGGAAAGTAATGTTTCCACGCCGAGTTCCGCGGTTTCCACGGCAGTCATGTTTTGTGCCTGCAGGCTACCCGATAAAAGCATGGCGAATGCACTGCCAACCAGGGCTTTCTTTAGTAATTTCATCTGTTTATCTCCGGGTTCCAATCATAGCGGGCATTAAAAAACTGTAATAAAATCAGCACTCTTCGTGTTTCGAGGCATACATGTCACACTATGCACAACGCGACCTGAATCAATACTTAACTGGTCTATAGCGGCGGCAGTTTACCTTAAATGGACATCCACATAAATTATTACTTGCAAACCTTTGCAAAGACCCTTCTAATTGTGCGCTTTATCCGCAGCAGTCAATTCCAAGCAATATGCCCCTAGACATAGTCATCATCGTCCTGGGATTCATCGGGTTAATCTGGGGCGCAGACAAGTTTGTCTTCGGCGCATCGGCAGTCGCTACGAACCTCGGCGTTTCCCCACTCATGATAGGCTTGACGATCGTCGCCTTCGGTACTTCCGCCCCAGAAATCTTTTCTTCAGCCGCATCTGCACTGGCAGGCAAACCAGAATTGGCAATCGGTAATGCGATTGGTTCCAATCTGTTTAACGTTGGGGTTGCCCTTGGTGTTGCTGCGATTATTCGCCCCCTCAAACCACCAGAATCACTAATTCATAAAGAACTACCCGCACTGCTGTTAGTTACTGTTGTGACGGGTGTATTGCTGCTCAACCTTGAACTGGGGCGGTTCGATTCAATTGTACTGATTGCCATAACAATATATTTCGGCCATCGCCTTTTTCGTAAAAAGGTCAAGTCCGGTACATTGCCTGAACTGGACGAAGAAAATCTTGCTCAGTTATCAGTCTTACAGGCAGTCGCCTATCTGGTATTGGGGTTGGCATTGCTGGTGCTCAGTGCCGAAGCACTCGTAGCCGCCTCCACTTCCATTGCCGAAACCCTTGGCGTTTCCGCAGCGATTATCGGACTGACTATAGTCGCACTGGGTACATCCCTACCCGAACTTGCCGCGTCTGTGACCTGTGTATTGCGTGGTCATCACGATCTCGCGATTGGCAATATTGTTGGATCAAACATTCTAAATTTGCTGGCGGTTCTGCCATTTCCGGGGCTTTTCAGTCCTGGGCCAGTCGAATCGCAACTGGTAGCCCGGGATTATTCGGCGATGTTGTTGCTCACCGTATTGCTGGCCTACTTCTGCTACAGGGGAGTCAAGAAGGGCCTCATGATCGGGAGAATAGGCGGAGTTGTATTCTTGTCAATCTACTGTGGCTGGTTTACCGTTATGCTCATGCAAGTTCATGGATAACTATCCATATAAACCAATCCAAGTTCCCAATGACTGCTGACTCGCCCATATTAAAAAGTGCCATCCGTACGATAGAGATCGAAGCGCGTTCTATTGCCGCGCTGCAGTCACGCATAGGTCCTTCCTTCGAAAAAGCCTGCAAAGTCATCATGGCCTGCAACGGGAGAGCGGTCGTTACGGGTATGGGGAAGTCGGGGCACATAGGCAAGAAGATAGCAGCAACTCTTGCCAGCACAGGCACGCCCGCCATGTATGTACACCCAGGCGAGGCAAGTCACGGTGACCTCGGCATGATCACGCCCAATGATGTCGTACTGGCCATTTCCAACAGCGGTGCCACTGATGAAATAAACGCCCTGCTACCCGTGCTCAAACGGAAGGGCATAAAATTGATAGCAATGACTGGTAATTTCGAATCTGAGTTGGCTCGTGCAGCAGATGTTCACATAGACACATCGGTAGAAGAGGAAGCCTGCCCACTGGGCCTGGCGCCCACCTCGAGCACCACCGCGGCACTGGTAATGGGTGATGCCCTCGCGATGGCTCTGCTGGAGGAGCGAGGATTTACCAGCGACGACTTTGCCGTGTCTCATCCGGGCGGCAAACTGGGTCGCAGACTCCTGGTCAAGGTAATTGACGTTATGCACGCAGGAGAAGAAATTCCAAAAGTTAAGCTCGGCACTCCAGTCATTCAGGCACTGCTTGAGATGAGTGAAAAAGGCTTCGGCCTGACCACCGTCGTAGATGACTCAGATGAGATTGTTGGCGTGTTTACCGACGGCGATTTGCGGCGCACCATCGATTCTGGAAATGATATTCAAAATATCTGTATAGAGACAGTGATGTCAACCAGCTATAAACATATTGGTGCTGACGCTTTGGCCGCAGAAGCCGCATTACTTATGCAAAAATCCAATGTATATGTTGTCATTGTAAAAGGTAAGAATGGCAAGGTTGATGGAATTGTTAAAATGCATGACTTGCTACAAGCCAACGTTGTGTAAACCCTAATGTTATTTAATATCGACTCAGAATCAGCAATGCAAACGGCAAAGCAAATTCGCCTTCTATTGTTGGATGTCGATGGTGTGTTAACAGATGGTAAACTCTATTTCTCCAATTCAGGTGAAGAATCCAAGGCTTTCAGCACACTCGATGGCCACGGCATCAAGATGCTACGGAAAGCCGGTGTTGAAGTTGGCATAATCACCGGCAGAGAATCCCAACTTGTTGCCAGACGCGCCGCCGATCTTGGTATTGAGATCCTTGTCCAGGGGCGCGAAGATAAATTAACTGCCATGCAGGAAGTATCAGATTCCAGTGGAATTGCCTTCGCGGAAATCAGTTTCGTTGGCGACGACCTCCCCGATTTATCTGCAATGCAGCAATGTGCACTTCCAATATCTGTGCCAGGTGGCCACCCGGATGTACGACATATCGCAGCGGCCGTTACGGAAACCCCAGGTGGCAGCGGCGCAGTACGAGAAGTCACTGATTTCCTGCTTACTGCCAAAGGGCAGTATCCACGCTTCGATTGACCCTGCGCCAGCAGCGAAAAATCAAACAAAGTCAGCACTGTCCGTGATAAGCTGAACGCTCCTAGAGTCCCGATTTTCTCAACACAATCTGATCATGCAAAAATTGTCGTTGCTTTTCATTCCAGCGGTAATCGCAACCATCCTCTACATTGGATTTTCAGCTGTGGAACGGTTAAATGAACCTGTTTCAGTCTCGGAAGCGGGCTCCCAGTTAACCTTCAATGCTTTTTCCGAAGGCATAAACACGATCAGTTTTGATCTCGCTGGCAATATTGATTACACATTGCAGGCAGACCGGCAAGTACACTTCAATGACGACACAACGGTACTAACCAACCCTCTGATCAAGCTCTATCAAAACGGCGATGTGCAGTGGAATATAGTGGCTGATTCCGGCACAATTCTGACGCAATCGGAGGATAACGAAGATAATTCTCATCAGTTCGAATTGGTTGGAAATGTTGAGGTCTACAGTATCGATGAATTCGGGAATCGCATTCGAATGACAACATCAATGCTACTTCTTGACCCGCAATATGAAACTTTGAGCACTGAAGAGGCCGTCGCTTTTACAGATAGTTCCATGCACCACACCGCAGTCGGGATGTTTGCTGACCTCAGTACGAACATCATCACGTTCAACAGAAATAATCGGGGATCATATGGAACCAACCAGAATTAACTTTCCCTCAGGTGCTCCAATACTAACCCTGATACTGCTGGTATTATGGCCTGCAACATTTATGGCTCTGGAATCAGATAATAATCAGCCAGTTACCTATAGTTCAGATGGTGTCACCAGAACACGGACAGAGGGTAATATTCGCTTTCTGGAAATGTCTACGAATGTCATCGTGTCGCAAGGTTCGATGCAGATCACAGGCGACACTGTGGTCTCGCAATACAACATAGAAACTGATGAGCTAATCAAGATCACTGTTCAAGGAACCCCTGTTCGCTATTACCAAATCGTGGACGAGGATCAGAACGAAGTTAATGGAGATAGTGATACTCTGGAAATGTATACAGATGCAGTTACCGGAGAAACCATAATTGAGTTGATAGGCAATGCGAATATCCAGTCACCTGACCTCAGCATGAGTTGCGCCTCTATCACTTATGTCTCAGACACCGAACTGGTCCAATCCCCTGGCCCATGCAAAGGCGCACTCAGCGCAACTGGTAATTAATGCTCGCTGCGACCCATCTAGCCAAATCCTACAAAGGCCGCGAAGTAGTGCGAGATGTATCTCTCACTATCAATCAAGGTGAAATAGTCGGGTTGCTGGGGCCCAATGGCGCCGGCAAGACGACCTGTTTTTATATGATTGTTGGTCTGGTGAAGGCTGATAGTGGCGACGTTAGCATTGATAATCACTCATTGATCAAGCAACCAATTCATAATCGGGCGACACACGGCTTGTCATATTTACCTCAGGATTCCTCCATATTCCGCACGCTGTCTGTCGAAGACAATATCATGGCAATTCTGGAGACCCGGCATGACCTGAGTGGCGCAGAAAAACAGCGCAAACTGGAAGCGCTACTGGATGAATTCAACATTGAGCACATCAGGCATAACTCGGGAATGAGCCTTTCTGGAGGTGAACGCCGCCGCACAGAAATTGCACGCACCTTGGCAATTGACCCCCGCTATATACTGCTTGATGAGCCGTTTGCTGGTGTAGACCCCATCTCGGTTAACGACATCAAGCAAATGATCCTGCATCTTAAACAGAGACAGATTGGTATTTTGCTGACTGACCACAACGTTCGGGAAACCCTCGATATTTGTGATAAAGCCTACATAGTGAGTGAAGGCCAGATTATCGCCGAAGGTGACAGTGCGGAGATTCTGCAAAACGAGCGCGTCCGCAAGGTCTATCTGGGCGATCAATTTAAAATCTAGGACTGCAACCAGATAACCTGGAATTGCTTCACAATTCGTCTCTGTCACCTGCCAAAAGGCTATGCATAAGAGGCACGATTCTTGCTATAATCGCGCCTCCATGCGAAAAACCACATTCTACACTCCTCTCTTCTTCTCGCGCTTAGCCTGAGCGTCTGCGGCACGATGTATTCCCGATGAAACTATCGCTCCAGCTAAAGCTAGGTCAGCAACTCACGATGACACCGCAATTGCAACAGGCAATTCGGCTGTTGCAGTTGTCGACTCTGGATTTGCAGCAGGAGATTCACCAGGCACTGGAATCAAACCCAATGCTGGAAATGGTGGAAGACGAAGATGAAGGCGTTCTCGATACCGAAGCAATCAATGAAAAACTGGCTTCTACCCAACCTACTACGGAGCAGGAAAATGCGTCATTCAATGGTGATGAAAGCTCCTGGCAGGATCAGATCCCGAATGATCTGTCGGTAGACAGCAATTGGGATGATATCTATCCAAACTCGTACACAAGCTCAACATCACCTGCCTATGATTCTGACCCCATGGAGTTCGAGTCGCGTAGCACCGCAGTAGATACATTGCAGGATCATCTGACCTGGCAACTCAATCTGACACATATGTCAGATATAGACAGGGAAATTGCCGTTGCCATCATTGATGCCATCGATCCAAACGGCATGCTGACAGTGGGTCTGGAATCCTTGCAATCTGGATTAAACCCCGAGTTTGAAATCGAGATCGACGAAATACTTGCTGTACTGCACCGTATTCAACAATTTGACCCCATCGGGGTCGGCTATCGCGATCTGTCGGAGTGCCTGTTGATTCAATTACAGCATTTGGAAGGCCACCCGGAACATCAGGCCATCGAAAACGCAAAAGTAATTATTCGTGATTATATTTCCCTGCTCGGCAATCGCGATTATGCCCAGCTTATGCGCCGCACAAAAATTAAGGAACCAGACTTACGCGCAGCAATTGCCATAATTGAAAATCTGGATCCTCGGCCAGGCTCAAACATCTCTCCTACCGCAGCCAGCTATGTTGTACCGGATGTAATAGTCACCAAACAAAGCGAAGGCGGCAAATGGAAAGTCGAGCTAAATCCGGAAACAGCACCAAAGATTCGTATAAACAATAGCTATGCTGCGCTGGTAAAACGTGCAGATTCGAGTGATGACAACAATTATCTCAGAGACAATCTTCAGGAAGCCCGCTGGTTTATTAAAAGCCTGCAAAGTCGCAACGAGACCCTCATGAAAGTCGCCACTCGCATCGTTGAGCATCAGAAGGGATTTCTGGAATATGGTGAAGAGGCGATGAAGCCCCTCGTGCTTCACGATATTGCAGAAGCTGTTGAAATGCATGAATCTACGATTTCCAGGGTGACAACCCAGAAATATATGCATACTCCAAGAGGAATATTCGAATTAAAGTATTTCTTCTCTTCCCACGTATCCACCAAGGGAGGTGGAGAATGCTCATCCACCGCAATTCGCGCCATTATCAAGAAGCTAATTGCTGCAGAAAGTGCGCGCAAACCGCTTAGCGACAGCAAAATTACAGAATTATTGGGAGAAAGAGGTATCAACGTGGCCAGACGCACAATTGCCAAGTACCGCGAATCACTCTCTATTCCCCCGTCGAACGAACGTAAAAGGCTGGTATAAATGCCGGCTCAATATTTTGGTTTTAACACGCGTAATTAAGGGCGCAAGAAGTAATGCAATTGGAAGATATACTGACACCTGAGCGCTGCCACAACAGGATCGAGGGGGTCAGCAAAAAACGTCTACTCACCTCAATCAGCCAGTTTATTGAGGACAATATCTCAGCTCTTGAAGCAGAGACAGTCTTCAATGCGCTTATGGCGAGAGAACAATTGGGCAGCACCGGCCTGGGTGATGGCATTGCCATCCCCCATTGCAGGTTGGCTACTTGCGAAGGCATCATCGGTAGCCTTATAACCCTGAGCTCGCCGGTTGACTTTGATGCTATTGATGGGAAACCTGTTGACCTGCTTTTTGTGCTTATCGTGCCTGAAGAAAAAAATGATGAGCATGTCAAAACACTGGCCAGACTGGCAGAATTATTCAGCGACCCAGACTTTTGCTATACATTAAGGCAAACGCAAGACAGAGAAGATTTATACAATATTGCAATTACGTACTAGAGTACGTTGTGCACTCATCAGGAAATGATGTGAACCACGCACGTAATTCAATTTGGTAGTTTTCGTAATAAAGCATATTTACCTGGTACGGTTTGGAACTTATGAAGCTATCCATCATCAGCGGTAGATCGGGCTCTGGCAAAAGCACAGTACTGCATATCCTCGAGGATCGCGGTTACTATTGCATCGACAACCTGCCAGCAAGCCTTTTACCTGCGCTCGCATCGCGTATATTCGCTGACAGAAGCAATATCGACAATGTGGCGGTGAGTATCGATGCTCGCAATATTTCCGCTGATTTGGCGAAAGTACCGCAAATTGTCAAGGAATTGCAGGGCAAGAAACTGCCCACCGAAATAATCTTCCTTGATGCCAACAGTCAAACACTGCTGAAGAGATTTAGCGAGAGTCGTCGCAAACATCCCCTAAGCTCTGACACTGTCGGGTTGCCTGAGGCCATCGACAGAGAGTCCGAGTTATTGGAGCCTATCGCAATGCTCGCCAGTCTATCAATTGATACCAGCACCATGTCGCTACATGCTTTGCGAGATACCATCAAAAGCCGCCTATTGACTGACAAAAAAACTGGCATGGCTTTATCTTTCCAGTCATTCGGATACAAGAATGGTGTACCGGTGGATGCCGACCTGGTATACGATGTGAGATGCCTGCCCAACCCCTATTGGGACAATTCTTTACGGGAATTAACTGGCAAGGATAAACCTGTTCAGGAGTTTCTGGACAAACAGGAAGAAGTCCAGGAAATGCTTACAGATATTGCTGATTTCATCAAAAAGTGGCTGCCAGCATTTGAAAGCAATAATCGTAGCTATATTACAATCGCCGTTGGATGTACCGGCGGTCAACATAGATCGGTTTATATTTGCGAAAAATTGCGGGAGTCTTTCACTGATACGTTAAAAAGTGTGCAAGTCAGGCACAGGGAACTAAAAACTCATTAGTCGAATTTCATGAAAGAAACCAAAACAACAATAATTAATAAAGCAGGGCTGCACGCACGCGCTGCCTCAAAACTGGTAGGCCTGACCTCAAAGTTTTCATCCGAAATCAAAATTGGTCATGAAAAAATGGTCGACGGCAAAAGCATACTCTCCTTGATGATGTTGGCCGCTGTAAAAGGCACCGAAATTAAAATAATAGTAGACGGGCCTGATGAAGAGCAGGCTCTGTCAGCTATCATCGCTCTCATCGAAAACCGCTTCGACGAAGCCGAATAAAGCCCCCTGCTGTCACACCGTATCGAGTTCCGCTCCAGAGCGCATTTCTATTCGGCCTCATAACCGGTAGAATTGTCGGGTCTTGAGCTTTATAACGCCCGGGATTTCTGAAGATCTGAAAAGCCAATAACAGCTAAAGCTGCAAAGTGTTTACGCGAGGATGAAAGCCAGCATGTCCCAGGCAAAAGACTCAAATTTTCAGAAAGATCATGTGTCTGAACTAAATCAGGCGATCGACAGTGGCTCACTGTATCAGGTAAGGCAGATGATAAAGACACTGCCTACCGCCGGTATTGCCCACCTACTCGAGTCATCTCCACCCAAATCCCGCAACGTCCTGTGGCAGCTGATTGACAAGGACGCCGAAGGTGAAGTTCTGCAATATCTTAATGAAGATTTGCAGAATGACATTCTGTCGGCACTGAATCCAGAGCAAGTCATCGAACTCACCGAAGGGCTAGAGCCGGATGATCTCGCGGACATTCTGCAACAACTACCTCAGCAAGTCACAGCTCAAGTTTTGCAGGCCATGGATCAGCAGGATCGGCAGCGCGTCGAAACTGTTCTCTCCTACGATGAGGACACTGCCGGTGGCTTGATGAATACCGATACGATAACAGTACGCCCAAGACACACATTGGAGCTTGTACTGCGATATCTGCGACGTCATGAGAGCATTCCGGAAATGACCGACAATATACTTGTGGTCAATCGTGCAGATGAATTTCTAGGCATTCTGCCGCTGCGCAAAATTCTGGTATCTGATCCCAATACAACCGTTAGGGAAGTAATGCGGGAGGATATTGAGGCAATCCCGGTAGACATGGATGCAACTCAGGTTGCCCAGCTTTTCGAACAGCACGATTGGGTTTCAGCTCCTGTGATTGACAACGATGGGAAGTTGGTCGGACGAATTACTATTGATGACGTTGTTGATGTAATCAGAGACAGCACTGAGCACTCGCTCATGAGCATGGCTGGTCTTGATGAAGAAGATGACACTTTTGCGCCAATTGTAAAAACCGCACGCCGCAGAGCCATCTGGCTGGGAGTCAACCTGATGACGGCGGTGCTGGCTTCACTGGTAATTTTCCTGTTCCAGGACACGCTTGACCAGATTGTCTATCTTGCTGTACTCATGCCCATTGTCGCCAATATGGGAGGTGTGGCGGGCACACAGACCCTCACGCTGGTTATACGCAGCCTGGCGCTCGGACACATAAGTCCATCCAACAGCCGCTGGCTCTTGACACGAGAACTCGGGGTGGCAAGCCTGAATGGCCTGCTCTGGGCTGTAGTAATATCCGTAATCGCTTATGCATGGTATGGCGACCTCCTGCTCAGCTACATCATAGCTGCAGCCATGCTAATAAATCTTATAACAGCAGCATTGGCTGGTGCTTACCTGCCTTTATTTCTGAAAAGACTGAATATTGATCCTGCACTGGCAGGTACGGTCGCTCTCACCACTGTTACTGATTCAGTTGGCTTCTTCGCGTTTCTCGGGCTTGCACAAGCTTTTTATATCTAGGATATCTCAAATTAATCATGAGCGACGAAAATCCGGACTCTGAACTTGTCAGTAAGACGCAGCGCAAAAAGGAGGCCCATGCGCTGCAAGAACTTGGTCAAGAGCTGACCAACCTGAAAAGTGCCCAGCTACTTAAACTTCCTGTTACAGACGCAGTCCGTCAGGCTATTGGCGAATATAACAGGCTGCCCAAAAGCTTTGGTGCCAGGAAACGACAACTACAATTTATCGGCAAGTTAATGCGCGATTGCGATTTGGAAGAAATCAGACATGCAATGGCGCTGATAGAATTACGCAAGTCCAAGAGGGCCAAATCTCCAGGCGAAACGATCTCCCAAGACATTGTTCTCCGAGGTGATGATGCCATTAATGACACTATGAGAATTAATCCCAATCTTGACCGACAGAAACTGCGCAGGCTGTATCGAGAATTTCAGCGCAGCTCCGAAGACTCCCAATCCACTGCAGTCAGCAAGTTGAAGAGTTATCTGGACGAAGAATTGTTGAAGTAGTTTCCCTGCCAAGCCTGCCCATCTTATGCCTACCCAAACGCTATACGACCCGAAAGTGAAGTGATACTATATTTCGCGCTATCCACGGAAGGAACTGCAACCTGAATTGCACTTCACAGGTGCCAGGACTGAATTCAACCAAAAATAGAATAAGAGGAAATTCATGTCTGACAATAGCGCACACGATTACTGGCGCGCCAACATTCGCATTGTGCTTTGGCTTCTCAGCGTCTGGTTCCTGGTTTCTTTCGGTGCCGGAATTCTGTTTGTTGATGCGCTGGATACAATTCGTATCGGCGGCTTCAAACTGGGATTCTGGTTTGCACAACAAGGCTCCATCTTTGTATTCGTCATTCTGATTTTTGTCTATATACACCTCATGGACAAGCTGGATGACAAATTCAACCGAGACTCGCGCGGTGAGAACAAGGGACACGATGGAGGTTCATCAGAATGACTGTGCAAATATGGACCTATATCTTCGTATTCCTGACCTTCGGGCTCTATATCGGAATTGCTGTGTGGTCGCGCGCCGGATCTACCAATGAATTCTACGTAGCTGGCGGCGGGGTCCCTCCCCTGGCCAATGGCATGGCCACTGCCGCTGACTGGATGTCCGCAGCATCATTCATTTCAATGGCAGGTTTGATTTCCTTCCTGGGACGTGATGGAACTTTCTATCTTATGGGTTGGACTGGCGGCTATGTCCTTCTTGCATTGCTACTCGCACCATATCTACGTAAGTTCGGCAAATTCACCGTGCCTGACTTCATCGGTGACCGTTACTACTCCAGAACTGCCCGATTGATCGCGGTGTTCTGCGCTATCGTTATTTCATTCGTATATGTATGCGGACAGATGCAAGGCGCTGGAATTGTCTTCTCCCGATTTCTGGAAGTAGATATAACCGTCGGCGTTCTGATAGGCATGACTATAGTATTCTTCTATGCCGTCTTGGGCGGAATGAAAGGAATCACTTACACCCAGGTTGCACAATACTGCGTGCTGATATTCGCTTTCATGGTTCCGGCAATCTTTATCTCAATCCTCATGACCGGAATCCCCATACCGCAACTTGGGTTTGGAGCAGAATTGACAGACGCATTCGGCGGAGGTTATCTCCTGGACCGGCTAGATGGTATGAGTACCGAGCTGGGCTTTGCGGTATACACTGAAGGGCAGCGCAGCACTCAAGATGTTTTTTTCATCACTGCAGCACTCATGTTTGGCACCGCCGGTTTACCCCATGTAATTATCAGATTTTTCACTGTACCTAATGTCCGTGCAGCACGCCACTCAGCAGGATATGCACTGGTGTTCATCGCAATTCTCTACACTACTGCACCGGCAGTAGCCGCATTTGCCAGAACCAATCTCATCAACACAGTCGATAATCTCGAGTACGCTTCTGTACCCGAGTGGTTTACAACCTGGGAAACTACTAATTTAATATCATTCAATGATAAAAACGGGGATGGGCGAATTCAATACGTAGGAGACCCGGAAACCAATGAGCTGAATGTGAACCGTGACATCATGGTACTCGCTAATCCGGAAATTGCCGGACTGCCTAATTGGGTCGTTGCCCTGGTGGCAGCAGGAGGGCTCGCTGCAGCGCTGTCGACAGCAGCAGGTTTACTGTTAGTCATTTCAACTGCTGTGTCACATGACATGCTTAAACGCAGTTTCATGCCCGGAATCTCAGAAAAGCAGGAATTATTATATGCCCGGATTGCCATTTTCGTTGCAGTGTTAATAGCGGGATATTTTGGTATCAACCCACCAGCCTATGTGGCACAGGTAGTTGCTTTCGCATTCGGGTTGGCAGCGGCATCGTTTTTCCCTGCCATCGTGCTTGGTATTTTCCAGAAACGCATGAATAAGGAAGGGGCTATCGCTGGCATGATAGCGGGCTTTGTATTTACCGCTGGCTACATAGTCTATTTTCGCTTTATCAATCCTGCAGCTGACAATGCTGAAAACTGGTTATTTGGTATATCGCCGGAGGGCATTGGCACAGTGGGAACGCTGATCAACCTGGCTGTGGCATTGACCGTTGTAAGATTTACGCCTGAACCTCCGCTAGAGGTTCAGGAAATCGTTGAAGACATAAGACTGCCAGAACTTACATAAAGCAGTCACACCAGAATCTGTTAATGACGCGAGGCGAGCCAATACAGGTGGGCTGCGACAGCTTTATCAGCTGCGGTGTTTGCCATGCCCTGTTCTTTCCCAGTAGTCCTTCACAGTCTGCTTCATTTCCTTATGCATCAGCAAAATGCCCACCAGATTAGGTACTGTCATTAGCACTATCGTAATCAGGGAAACGTTCCACACGATGGTGGTATCCGCAAGCGCTGCATAGAAAAAGCCAAGCACATAAACGATTCTATACGGCAAAACTGATTTCGGACCTAACAGGTAGGTCATGGCCCGGTCGCCGTAATAAGACCAGGCTATGGCAGTTGAGAATGCAAATAGCATCAGGCCAATGGACACAATGTACTGGCCGTACTCTCCGAAAAACCCTCGCGTATATGCCTGGGTGGTCAATGGCACAGAATGCAGCAGCGACTCTCCAGTTACCACCACAGAGGCATCCGCCAGCTGCCCATCCTCAACTTCAAGATTGGCAGTGAGTAACTCCCCACCCCTGCTATATACGACATTCTCGGCGAAGGAACGAGAGCTGATGAGCGTAAATTCGTCCCTATTGACTGCTTCGCCACCAACAACTCGCACCATACCCGAATAACTGCTTACACTGGAATCGTCACCATTGAGAAAGTTAAACAACTCCGCAACTTCTGCGTTGTTATCCTCGGAATATTCTCCCTGGACAAATCTCATATCTGCACGCTGAAATTCGTTGTCGAATTTTTCCATCCAAACACCGGATGACAAAATAACCAAGCCGGTAACAGTACAGATAACGATTGTGTCGATGAATGGCTCCAGAATAGAGACCATACCTTCATCGGCTGGCTCATCAGTGCGAGCAGCAGCATGTGCAATCGGCGCCGAACCCTGCCCCGCCTCATTGGAGTAAAGTCCACGGTTTACACCACGATCGAAGGCGTAAGCAAAAGTGGCACCAAGGAATCCGCCGGTTGCAGCCGATCCTGTAAATGCATCGCTGAAGATAGCAATAAAAGACGGTCCTATATTGGCGAGATTAGGAATAATTACAGCGAATGCGCCAATGAGATAAATAAACGCCATAGTGGGTACGATCGCGGCAGCCACTTTGGCAATGCGGGTAATGCCACCAATGATTACCAGCGCCAGTAAAACGGATAACACACTCGCGGTAATCAGCGGATCAAGCGAAAATGTGCTCTCGAGTCCTGCTGCAATGCTATTGATCTGCGGCAGATTACCCGTGCCGAATGAACTCAGTACAGTCGCTATGGCAAAAATTACGGCCAGCCATTTCAGGTTTAGCCCTTTTTCCATGTAATACATGGGTCCGCCGGCGATAGTTCCATCTTCTGTTGTTGTACGATATTTATGAGACAGCGTTACTTCGACAAATTTACTGGTCATGCCAAAAAAAGCCGTCATCCACATCCAGAACAGAGCTGCCGGCCCGCCCAAATGCAAAGCCAATGCGACGCCACCAATATTTCCGGTGCCCACGGTGCCTGAGAGTGCCGTAGCAAGGGCCTGAAAGTGGGAGGTATCTCCTTTGGCACCATCCTTGTCAAACTTGCCCCGGGTTACCCCAATGGCGTGACGAAAATAGCGAATCTGTGGAAAACCAAGATATAGCGTGAAAAAGATGCCAACGGAGAGGAGCAAAAATGGAAACCAGATGGCGCTGCCAAGAAAGCTGTCCAGAAAAATCAAAAAATCATTTACTGCGTCCAAGTTCAATCCCCTCTTTTGTTATGCCGTCGCTTGAGTTTCTGCGCGCTCTTGGTCTACCGTCGATTCATAATCAGTCGTCGCTGACAGATATGGTTGGCGCACTTGCACTTTTGCCGCGCTCTTCAAGGCGTAGTATTACTTCTTCAGCCAACTGCATATAAGCCTCTGCGGCTTTGGCTGATGGGCTTGATGCTACCACAGGATTTCCTCCATCGGTGCTTTCTCGAATCAGAATATCCAGCGGCAAACGCCCTATCACGCCAACGTTATATTCCTGTGCCAAACGTTCTCCACCTCCGGTTCCAAATATTGCTTCTTCATGGCCGCACTCAGTACAAATGTGCGTGCTCATGTTTTCTACAACTCCCAATACTGGCACATCGACCTTGGCAAACATTTCAATGCCTTTGCGCGCATCCAGCAATGCGACATCCTGGGGCGTAGTCACGATTACGGCACCAGCTACTTTAACTGACTGGGCGAGGCTTAGTTGGATATCACCAGTGCCTGGCGGCATATCTACAATCAGAACGTCGAGATCTCCCCATTGGGTATCATTGAGAATTTGGTTAAATGCGGAAATGATCATCGGTGCACGCCAGACCATAGCAGTTTTTGCATCCACCAATAAACCCATGGAATTGCAAACTACCCCATGAGCTTCTACCGGAATCATAAATCTTTTATCAACTATCTGCGGTCGGGTCTCTGCACCAATACCAAGCATCAACGGTAACGATGGGCCATAGATGTCCGCATCAAGGATACCGACCTTTTTCCCCGTTTTTGCGAGTGCGATTGCGAGATTAACCGCTGTCGAGGACTTGCCGACGCCTCCCTTGCCTGAGGCGATACAGATAATATGGTTGATTGAGTCGAGTGGCATCTGGCTCCGGTATGCAGGACTTACGCCCAGGCTGGGTATAATGTGGCAACAATAGCGAATTACGGATTATCTGGTATTGAATTCTAAAAACCAAGGCCGCAAATCGCTTATACGACATGACAATACGCTAGCTCAGGGACTAGAATTACCCTATGTTCAATTGGCACAATATCTCTTCTATTCTCGCGACAGCCGCATTGCTGCTTCCGGCGATGGAAATTGCAGCTGGCGAGGCTCGCGAAGAAAGTGACGTGCGCTTTGCATTTTACTCATCGCAATGGGGCGAGAACACCGACGACGGATTGCGTATTGTCGCGAACAATCAACGTCAACATGCGATTATTCTACAAAGCATTGAGCTACTTCCTGCAACCAATGAACGGGAGCCAGTGATAATTCCACTGGGACTAGAAGTTCCAGCGATGGGCTATGCCGACATGGAATTGGAATACGTAGATTTGCTTAGTGGAGATGATTGTATAGAACGTACGATGGCTGAGAGTTGGAAGCTGGTTGAGATTTCCAATTATACGCTCAACCCCTCAGTACGAAATTTGATCATAGAAGACACTGATTCATTTCGTATCTATCAGTGCATCAGGTCAGTCAATACGACCTGGATTAATCTTGCGACCTCAGAACAATCAAAATACGAAGAGTGGGTTTTATTTCATTTCGAGACGCGCCGAGATTTTTAAATCGGTCAGACTTAATCAGCAGGCACAAAAAAGGGGGCCCAAGGCCCCCTTTTTTATTTCGCGCTAAATTCTAACCTATCAGTATGCCACCATACTGAACAAAGAATGGTGCAAATACCAGACTGAGAATAGCAGAAAGCTTGATCAGGATATTCAGTGAAGGTCCTGAAGTATCTTTCAGCGGGTCACCCACAGTGTCACCCACTACAGCGGCTTTGTGTTCCTCAGAACCTTTACCACCTAAATTGCCAGCCTCGATGTACTTCTTGGCATTATCCCAGGCGCCACCACTATTGGAGGCTGAGATTGCCAGAACACCACCGGTGACCAACGAACCTGCCAGAACGCCTGCTACAGCTTCAACGCCGAACAGAAAACCAACAGCCAGCGGAGTACCCATGATGAGCACACCTGGTGCAATCATTTCTTTCAGGGCTGCTTTGGTGGAAATTGCTACACACTGTGCATAATCAGGTGTTCCAGTGCCTTCCATGATGCCAGGAATTTCACGAAACTGACGTCGCACTTCTTCGATCATTTCAAATGCCGCGTCACCCACTGAGCGCATGGTCATCGCCATGAACAGGAAAGGCAGCACTGCGCCGACGAACAGGCTGGTGTAAACCAGAGGCTCAAGCAAGCTCATCTCAATCGGTGCACCCTGCAAATTGCCCGCAGCTGTAATAAAGGCTGCAAACAGTGCCAGGGAAGTCAGAATCGCCGCGCCGATTGCGAATCCCTTACCAATGGCAGCAGTTGTGTTACCGGCTGAATCCAGAATATCGGTGCGCTCACGCACTTCTTTTTCCAGACCTACCATCTCGGCGATACCACCGGCATTATCGGCTACAGGTCCATAGGCATCGATCATCAGCGCAACAACGAGTGTGCCCAACATACCTAACGAGGCGATTGCCACGCCGTACATACCCGCCAGATCCCACGAAATGAATATACTGGCTGCAATACACAGATAGGGGTAAACAGTCGACTTGTAGCCCAGCGACAGACCAAAGATGATATTGGTTGCCACACCTGTGCTACATGACTCTGCGACTTCCTGAACAGGCTTATACTTGTCTGACGTGTAGTAGTCAGTCAGCAAACCTACAGCCAGGCCAGAAATCAGGCCGGAAAGGAAGCAGTAGTAAACACCCATGCTTGAATAAATTTCACCGTTGAGTTCAAAGGACTCAGGAATAAGCGCGCGTGTGAAGAAGAACATCACAACTGCCATGAGTGCGCTGGAAATAATCAGTAGCTTGCGTAGCGCTGGCGCCACGTCATCTGCAGATTTGACGTTGATCAGCAACTTGGTAATCAGACTTACTGGAATACCAACTGCGGTAATCAGAATCGGGTACAGAAGCGCGTTAGGGTCAGCAGCAAACACGACTGCGCTGATCACCATTGCAGCACATGTGCTCTCTGCGCATGAGCCGAAAAGGTCAGCGCCCATACCGGCAACATCCCCAACGTTGTCGCCCACATTATCCGCGATTACCGCTGGATTGCGTGGATCGTCCTCTGGAATGCCTTTCTCTACCTTGCCTACCAGGTCGGCACCAACGTCTGCTGCCTTGGTGAAGATACCACCACCAACGCGTGCAAACAGTGCAATAGTGGATCCACCCAGACCGAAGCCGGCAATGACTTCCATCAGGATATGATTGTTCTCTTCACCCAGATCCGCCAATAGGAACTTCATCACGACATAGATCACAACCAGGCCCAGCGCAGCGAGTCCAACCAGGGCAAAGCCCATTACCGCACCGGAATTGATCGCCATGTTAAAGGCGCTGGTTATGTCTTTGCGGGCAGCAACTGTAGTTCGGGCATTGCCCTGTGTTGCCACCTTCATGCCGATATAGCCTGAAGCGATCGAAATCACGCCACCAAACAGGAAAGCAATGGCTGTATAAATGCCCTCACGCGTATCCGGGGTATGAGTGTCGTCGATCAGAACCGCAATTATGGCGGCAAACACCACCATAAAAATCGCCAGGAATTTGTATTCTTGTTTGAGGAAGGCCATTGCACCCTCGGCAATAGCACCATGGATGAATTTAAGACGATCTAGCTGCTCGCCTTCGAGCCCTTCTCCCACAGGTGTTTTGGTGACCTGCTTCATGTAGAAGAACGCGATGCCCAACCCCAGCAGGGATAGCAGGGTGGTGACAGTGATAGTAATGCCCGACATTTAAGAGAATCTCCCCGGTATGCGAATGTTAATTTTAAAGGCGCGCACTTTACCACAACAGGAACGACAAACAAAGCTCGTGGGAGTGCCTTAAACCCCTGTAATTTGGCGGCTTTCCTGCATGTGGATGGTAATGACAGGAGTCATGTCAAAACACTGTTTTGAGGGGCAGGCGCGAAGTACGGATCAGGATTGATGGCACTTCGCGCTGCAAGGGGATTGGCTATGAAAAACTGGCTTATTGACCGCCAGCTTGCTGTACCAGCTGATTTTTTCGTGCTTCCAGTTCGTCGATATATTCCTTGGCAAGGGGTTCGATTGTCTGGCCGTCCTCGACATTGTCGTACTTGGCCTGTTCAGCAGTTAGCGCTTCGATCAATTCTTCGGCAACTGCTATCGCCTGTCGCATGGTTTCATTGCGTGACTCATTAGTGCTGGTACTGGCAGTCAATTGGGCAATTTGCGCCTCCAGCTCGGCAATTCTGTTCAGTTTTTCCTGCCGTTCTTCTTCGGCTGCAGCTATCGCCGCTATTCTGGCTTGCTCACGCCGTTCAGCCTCCTCCTGCGCACGACGTTCGGCATCCGCACGCGCTCTGGCCTCAGCTTCTTCTTGCTCGCGCTGAGCCTGTAGTCGGGCCTGCTCCGCGGCCTGGACTTCACGTTGCCGTCGAATTTCTTCTGCGCGCTGTCTGGCTCGCTCCTGCTCAAGACGCATCGCCTCTTGCTCAGTGGCAACCTGCGCCGCCTGTTGAGCCGCTACTTCCGCTTCACGAGCAGACTCGGATGTACATGCTCCAAGCACCAACAATAGCGCGCTAACCAGCAATCCCCGGGTGCATTTGAATCCCAGCAGAGTCTGGTTGCGATTTGTAGATGACTGCGCACTGGACATAATTGTCTCCCTGTTTCGCTGCATTGACCTTCGTGCCGTTCTGGTATGCCTCATCGCTTGGCCAGGCATGCCGGTTGTTAAATGACAACAGTTATAGTCAGAAGCTGAATAATAACGTCAACTTGTTGATTGTTAGATTATTTCTGGCCTAATTGCGGAATCAATCGCAATTTGCCGCGATAATATACTCCAATGTCAGTAAAATCGCGCTGAGAAGCCGCTATCTGGCTATATCGGCAGTGCATACGCAATTTTCACACTACGACTTCGTATAACTCGACACAGATGTTGTTGGATTAAACCATTGATTTCTAGACCATTACGCCTTCTGGCGGGAGCATTACTGGCTTTGCTGGTAAGTCTGCCAGTAATTCTGCTTCTACTCGCTATACAGCGCGGGCCGTCTGTCCCCGACATGGCGACACTCGATAATGCCGAGATTGCACGGATTGAGGAACTGCTCCTCGAAGCGGCACCCACCAGAGCCACTGCCGATGGCTTGTATGAGCTGGAGTTGTCCAATGAAGACCTGAATCTGTTACTAAGATACGGAGTCGAAGTTTTTGGCTTATCCCAGGATCTCGCTGCGGATACACAACTCGGCAATGATGCATTTTCGACACAATTGAGTGTGCGATTGTCCGAAGAGCTGGTACCACTTTTCCTGAATTTTCGCGTCGACTTCCTGGCAGGAGATGGTCAACCCAGGCTTGATAAAGTTCACATCGGCAGACTACAGGTTCCGGAACGCTTGCTGCGATACGGTCTAGATGAGTTTCGGCTGGCCATGGAGCGGCGTAGCCCGGCATATCAGGAGTTATACGAGTTCCTGCAACAGATTAACCGGGTAAGCACAACAGATGGGGTCATGAGCCTGGACATGGATTGGGACCCCGCTCTGGTGAGCAGCATTCGCAACGAAGCGCAGCAACTGTTTGTGTCTCCCGATGATCAGGAGCGCATAGCAAGGCATTATCGCAAAATTGCGGAAATCACACAGACATTGCCGAGGGTTCGCCAGGCACGACTCATTACATTTCTTGTGCCACTTTTCGAAGAGGCTCTGATAGCCAGCGAGTCAGGTAGTGATCCCATTGCAGAAAACCGTACTCTGTTTCAGGCATTAGCGACCTACATGTTCAGGGAAGACATTGCCCTTCTTATTGGCACCCAATTGGCACAGAATTTACCAGAAGCCAGGCATATCGATTTGGAAATTCACCGGCGAGAGGATTCTGCTTCTCACCTTATTTCAGTCGCCACCATCACTGCCTCAGCAGGGGCGGAGATTGCGTCAATGCTTGCTACAACGAAGGAAGCTTATGACGCACGCTACCGAACCGGGTTTAGTTTTTCCGATCTGGCGGCAAATGAGACAGGTGTATTGCTTGCAAGTATGGCTACCAGAGATGCCAATACAGCAATGGTGATTCAACAACGTATGGCGATGGTTGAGGAAGATTCTGATTTCATGCCAATGTTTGGATCGGTACAAGATGGTATATCAGAATCTGACTTCACTGCGCTCTACCAGAATAGGGCTAGCACCGAATTCCAGAACCGGTTGGAGGAAATTCGCGAACTTGTGCGAGAACGCCCGGTATTCGAAAGTTTGGAAGTGGACTAGACTGACCATGGGCCCATTAACCGCGACTCAGTTAGCTAGATTAAAAACCGACCTCGAACAAATACAAGGGCAATTACTGGAGCAACTTGATAGTGGAAAATCCGCTACCGACATTGTCACACTGGATCAAACTCTAGTGGGTAGAGTCTCTCGGGTGGACGCCATTCAGCAGCAAAGTATGGCGCGATCAACCCATAGCCAGGCCAAAAACAGACTTGATGCGGTGCGGCGTGCGCTCAACGCGCTGCGCTCGGGAGATTACGGATACTGTGATCACTGCGTCGAACCCATTCCATTTGCGCGGCTCCGGGCCCGACCAGAAACCAGGTATTGTATTGGATGTCAGGACAAAATAGACCGGCAAAGATAGGGCTCCTAACCCCTTCTCGCCTTTAATTCTGACCATCACTGGTGTATAACCACGCCTGCATTCATATGCGCATTAATTGAGCGTTACAGATGGCAAAGAAAGGCTTCAGCACCACCAACCTGCACTCGGATCGCAGGGATAATCCAGAGCATGGGGTATTGCATAAGGCAATTCACCCCTCGGTGGCTTATGGCTATGAAAACTCCCGGCATCTGGCCGAAGTATTCCAGGGCAAACGCGAGGGATACAATTATGGTCGACAATTAAACCCAACAGTCACCGCCTTGCAAAAACGTATCACTGCAATGGAGGGTGGGATCGCAACTGTGGCCTTCAGTACTGGCATGGCTGCAATTTCATCCTCCCTGCTTGCGCTTTTGCGTAGTGGCGATCACATCGTCTCCAGCTCATTCCTGTTTGGTAACACCAATAGTCTATTTGGCACTCTGCAATTATTGGGAATTGAAGTCTCGTTTGTCGATGCAACTGATGTATCGAATGTCGAAGCCGCAATCAAAGACAATACTCGTGTGGTATTCACAGAAACAATTGCCAATCCGGCCACCCAGATTGCCGATCTGCAGTCGATTGGTGATTTGTGCCGTTCTCGAAATCTCGTCTATATCGTCGATAACACGATGACATCTCCACATTTGTTCCTACCCAAATCTGTAGGAGCAAGCCTTATAGTCAATTCCCTGACCAAATATATAGGTGGTCACGGTAACGCGCTTGGGGGTTCCATAACGGATACCGGGGAATTCGACTGGTCGCAATTTGAAAACATTCTCGATACTTATCGCAAAGGCGCAACAGAACTGTGGGGTATTACTCAAATAAAGAAAAAAGGCCTGCGTGACATGGGCGCATCCCTCGGCCCCGAGGCTGCACATCATTTGGCAGTGGGCTCGGAGACACTACCACTCAGGATGGACACAGCGTGTGGCAATTCATTGGCGTTGGCGCAATTTTGCGAAGACCATGAAAATGTCCATCAGGTTTATTACCCTGGATTGCCGAGCCACCCACAACATGAGCGCGCAAAATCTCTGTTCAAAAATTTTGGTGCGATTTTCAGTATCGACTTGCAGCCTGATATCAATTGCTTTGATTTTCTGGATCGATTGGAGAACGTGGTTTCTTCCAGCAACCTCGGAGACACCCGCACTCTGGCAATCCCGGTTGCCCATACCATTTACTTTGAAATGGGTCCCGAGCGCCGGGCCTCAATGGGGATCGCAGATTCCATGATACGGTTTTCGGTAGGCATCGAAGACAGAGCGGACTTACTTACAGACTTTGAGCAGGCACTGAAATAATGGCAGCACTGCTCGCTGTTGATGAAATTGAAGAAGGCACTTCGAAAGGACTGGAAGTCAATAATCTTTATCTGTTTGCCGTCAAAAAGGATAACCAGGTCTTCCTTTACTGGAATCGTTGCCCGCATTTGGGAACGCCGCTGGAATGGCAGGAAGACCAGTTTCTGGATCCGGATGGCGCCCTCATTCAGTGCTCAACCCACGGAGCATTATTCCAGATTGAAGATGGACACTGCCTGGCAGGACCTTGCCGCGGCAAATATCTTCAGCCCGTACCTTTTTCAATTGATGACGGCATGATCTGTGTAGAAGACAGACACCTCAAACCACCGCAAATCGTCTGACCCGGACCTCTCACAACACAATGGGGATCCTGTCTTGCAGCGAGATGGTGCCACCTTCCACGTCAAAATCAGTTCTGTAAGCCAACAATTCCACACCGGCATCGGCTGCTGCACGCAACAGTCTGCCGTATTCCGGATCGATTTCATCAGCCGGCGAAACCTGTTTGATGCCGCTATGTTGAACACAAAAAAACAGGACCGCACGTGAACCCTCAGCTTTCATCAGCATGAGTTCCTGCAAATGCTTTTGCCCCCTGGTCGTCACGGCGTCTGGGAAAAGACCTTTGCCATCGCTTACCCCGAGACTGACATTTTTTATTTCCACAAAACAGGGAATTCGCTGGGGATGTTCCAGCAGAATGTCGATGCGGCTACCCTGCTCCCCATACTTGACCTCCCGTTTAATTTTTTCATAACCACTCAGTTCTGGCACCATCGCGTTCTCCAACGCTTCAAAAACCAGCGCATTGGCTCGTCCCGTATTGATGCCTACCAGATTAGCACCATCTATCTCTATAACTTCCCAGGTGTGGGGATATTTACGCCCGGCATTGCTCGAAGTGGAGAACCAGACTCTGCTACCAGGTTGCTGGCAATTTTTCATCGAACCCGTGTTAGGACAATGAATGGTAATCGCCTTACCACCTGCCAATTTGATATCTGCAAGAAACCGTTTGTATCGCTTTACAAGAATGCCTTGCTGTAACCCGCCTTTTATTTCCATAGCCAGGATTCCTAACCCAGCGCTTGTGAAAGGCGCTCCGCAGCTTTCACGAGATTTTCCATACTGGTTGTGAAGGCAAACCTCACAAACTTGCTTGCATCGTAATCACCAAAATCAGTACCCGGCGTAATCGCAATACCATGCTGTTCCAGCATATTGCGACAGAAATCTTCTGAATCGGTCGAAAACTTGCTGATATCCGCATAAATATAAAAAGCACCCTGAATCGTATCTGGTAATAAAAACCCAATTTCAGATAGCGCCTGAGACAAAAAATCTCGTCGTTGGCGGAATGCCTCTCTGCGCTCTTCAAATATCTCCTGGGCTGCAGGCGTAAAAGCTGCCAATGCTGCATATTGGGCGATGCTAGGTGCGGATATATAGAGATTTTGTGCGAGTATATTGGCCGATTCAATATTGCTTTCCGGAACGACTATCCAACCTAGCCTCCACCCAGTCATACCGTAGTACTTGGAAAAACTATTTACTACAAAACATTCATTATCTATTTCCAGTGCACTTGGCAGGTCATCAACGTAGTGCAATCCGTGATAGATTTCGTCCACCAACACGTGCATTTCACGTTCTCTGGCCCACTGACAAATAGTATGTAATTCGCTTCGCGTAAGGATGGTGCCCGTTGGGTTACTGGGCGAAGCCAGCCACACCCCAGTGGTATTCTCAGTTCTACATGCTTCCAGCTTGTCGACACCGGGTTGAAAATTATCTTGAGGGCCCACGGGCACCAATTGAGGGTGCGCAGACATCAAGTTAATGAAATTGCGCACACAAGGGTAAGCCGGGTCGCTCAGCAGAATGCCGTCACCACTGTTTACCAACAAATGAGCAAGTAATGTCAATCCAGCACTCGCCCCGGGAGTTATCAGGACACGCTCCGGCGCAATTTTCACTCCGTATCGGGAGGCATACATATCAGCAATATAAGCGCGCAGGGGCTGGATTCCGGGAGCCTCAGTATACTGCGTGCGCCCCTCGTCAAGGGCCAACTTGGCTGCCTTGATTATAGGTTCGGCAGACGTGAAGTCCGGCTCCCCGACTTCCATGTGAATCACATCCCGGCCTGCACTGGCCAGCTCTTTGGCCCTTTGCATTACCGTCATGACACGAAATGGATTGACTGATTTCAGCGCCCTGCTCAAGGTCGGTTGCTTTTCCATCGATACCTCAGGAGGCGTGTTTGAATTAAACTTGCAGCATATAACGCAAGATCGTCATTATAGAGCATGAAAATGTGCGAACTAGGAAATATTGACTATATAGAGTCAATGGTTGGCCAAATTTTTGTGTTGATTATTTTTATAGCATCCCTGTGCGGAATCTGGTAGCTTACCCAGCTTTCTAAAAACCGAGGGAGCTTTTTCCTTTACAGCAGGTCAATAAAATGCCCTGTTTTAGTGGATTGAAGCTGCATTTAGAGACCAATTGAAACCAGATCTGGCGTGGCCTGCTTGCAATAAAGTTGGCACATCACTGACCAGTCCCTGGACTGAGAGAGGCATTACATACTATGTCTAGCACCCAAACCCCGGAAGCCCGTCCGGTACTTAAAAATTTCGTTCCTTACAAGCCCAAGCGCGGTGAGGAATACATGAATGAAAAGCAACGGGACCATTTTAAGCAGATTTTGCTGAATTGGCGAAATCAACTTATGCAGGAAGTGGATCGTACTGTGCACCACATGCAGGATGATGCGGCGAATTATCCTGACCCGGCTGACCGTGCCACCCAGGAAGAAGAGTTCAGCCTGGAACTGCGCACCCGTGACCGCGAACGTAAATTGATCAAGAAAATCGACAGCACGATCGAGGCAATAGCGCAGGATGATTACGGTTATTGTGAATCCTGCGGCATCGAAATTGGCATTCGGCGCCTGGAAGCCAGACCTACCGCCAATAAATGCATAGACTGCAAAACACTTGATGAAATCAAGGAAAAGCAGCTGGGCAGCTAATCGAAATCGGGGCTGGCGATCTAGCCAGATGTCCAGCCTCAAACAATATCTCGGTCGCTACTTGTTCCTGATTGCCCGCACTACTCGGTCAACCAACCTGAGCAAGCTACTTGTGACATGAGCACACCCGCAGAAAAATACATCGGACGCTTTGCGCCTTCGCCCACTGGACCGTTACATTTCGGTTCATTGCTTGCTGCCATGGCAAGCTATCTTGATGCACGAGCCAGCGGGGGCACATGGCTGGTGCGAATGGAAGACCTCGACCCACCGCGTGAACCCCCGGGTACAGCAGATTTAATTCTCAGGCAGCTAGAAGCATTCGGACTAGAATGGGATGGTGAGATTCTCTACCAGAGTCGACGTCTTTACGCATACGAGGAAGCTCTGGCTGAGCTGACAAACCAGAATCTATGTTTCGTCTGTGATTGTTCACGTGCTCGCATCAAATCGATGGGTAACATCTATGGTGGCTTCTGTCGGGAGAGCCAGAAGCCATTTGAGAATGGTTTGGCTGTGCGGGTTAAAGTGCAATCTCAAACCCTCTGCCTCGACGATCTGGTGCAGGGATCTTATGTGCATGACCTGGAAAGCGAAACCGGTGACTTTGTCATTTTGCGCAAAGATGGGTTATTCGCTTATCAATTAGCCGTTGTCGCAGATGACGCATTCCAGGAAATTACTCATGTCATACGCGGCTACGATCTAATGAACTCGACTCCAAGACAGTACTACCTGCAACAACTGTTGCAGAAACCGCACCCTCAATACGGCCATGTACCAGTAATAGTCAATGACAAAGGGCAAAAACTCAGCAAGCAGCACTACGCTGATTCTGTTGACGCTGATTCTGCAGGTGAACAAATCTGGCAAGTTCTTGACGCCCTCAACCAGAATCCGCCAGATGACTTGCTGCAGGCCAATCCAGCAGTTCTATTACAATGGGGCATCGAGCATTGGGATATACAGGCTGTACCCAAGTTAGCTAATATCAACCAAGCAAGCCTTCTGTAACGGATTTCAAGTGTATATCCCTCGACCCATACTTATTTTACTGGTCATCATCTATCTGCTGTTTCTTCTCAGTGTCGACTGGATTAATGCGGCTGACGGGGCCTGGTACAGACCCTTTTTTATCGGTTTCCTGATAGTCGTTGTTGCAGCCTGGGCACATCGGGAGCGGGAAACAGATGAATTTTGAACTCGCAACACTGATAGCGCTTGGCAGCGGCTATCTGGCATTGCTTTTCGGTATCGCCTTCCTAACTGATCGAGGCTACATACCTACCCGAATTGTTCGTCACCCAATAGTTTATGTATTGTCGCTCGGAGTTTTTGCCAGCGTCTGGGCCTACTACACATCGGTCGGTAATGCATTGAGAGATGGATATGGTTACCTGGCAAATTCAATTGGAATTTCGCTCGCGTTTGTCCTTTCCCCCCTCTTGCTCAAACCTATACTTGAGTTGACTCGCACTTATCAACTTTCTTCACTTGCTGACTTGCTGGCATTTCGTTACCGATCACCCTGGGCCGGGACATTGGCCACACTGGTTACTCTCATTGGCGTCACTCCCTTAGTATCGTTACAGATCCGTGCAGTATCGGATACTGCGGACATACTCTCTCCAGAAGCTGATCAGACATCTGTTGCCATTGGTTTCTGTATAATTATTACAGTGTTCGCGATTCTTTTTGGCACATCCAGAAGCGCTGGCCGAACCAGACATGACGGGCTGGTGATGGCAATTGCTTTTGAGTCGCTGGTTAAACTCGTCGCTTTCCTTCTGGTTGGTATCTTTGCAATTTATGCAGGATTTGGCGGCGTCGCCGAACTGGATCAATGGCTGGCACAACAACCAGAATTAATTAACAGGTTAAAAAGCACCGATTATTTCAGCTCGTTTCATGTCATGGCTCTGCTTTTTTTCACTGCCAGCGTTGCCATGCCCCACATGTTCTACTCAACTTTTAATGAAAGTAATGGACAGAGAGCACTGTCGTTCGCCAGCTGGGGATTGCCACTGTATTTTCTGCTGCTGAGCCTTCCTGTATTGCCAATTCTTTGGGCAGGCATCCAGAGTGGTTCTGCAGTCCAGGTAGAATACTTTCCGGTTGTACTTGGCGTAGAGTACCAAATGCCATTCTTTACCATCCTCGCTTATCTAGGTGGACTTTCGGCTGCAAGCGGGCTGATTATTGTCATAACTCTGGCCATGTCCAATATGTGCCTGAACCACCTGATCTTGCCAATCCAGCAACCAACAGGAAAACATGATATCTATCGCTGGTTACTCTGGCGCCGCCGATTGCTCATCACCGCATTAATCTGGGCCGGATTCCTTTTTCACTATTTACCCGATGACAGAGCAAGTATTGAACTAATTGGTACGGTTGCCTTCACTGCGGGACTGCAGTTCTTGCCAGGTATCGTTTCAATTCTTTACTGGCCCCAGGGCAACAAAAAAGGGTTTATGACCGGGCTCCTGGTTGGCGTCGGAATCTGGTTCGCGTTTCTGATGCTACCCATTTTTACAAATGCAGAAATTCTGACGCTTGGGGACATTAACTGGCGTGAACTCGCGGCGCTTTCCCTGATTGCCAACAGCCTATGCTTTGTTGGAGTTTCCTGGTTTTCCTCGACTTCCGACGAGGAACGCAGCTCCGCCGACACCTGTACGTTGGATACTATAAAAAGACGCAAACGTAGCGGTCTCGTGGCAAAATCTCCCGAAGATTTCATCAAGAGCCTGAGCAAACCACTCGGAGATCAGACAGCAACTCGCGAAGTGCTTCAGGCGTTAAAAGATCTGAATATTGGACGTGATGATAATCGACCATATGCGATGCGTTTGTTGCGCGCTCAACTTGAAGCAAACCTATCAGGCCTGCTTGGCCCGTCCATCGCCAGGGAATTAATTGACGGCTACTTGCCGTACAGCATCGTTTCAGAACATGGCAGTGCAGACCTCAATGTAATCGAGAATCGAATCGAGGCCTATCGCAGCAATTTATCCGGCATGGCTGCTGACCTCGACAATCTTCGGCGTTACCACAGGCAAATTCTGCTCGATCTGCCTTTAGGCGTTTGCTCGCTAACTTTCGACACAGAAATCATTATGTGGAACCGGGCCATGGAAGAATTTACCGGAATAGATGAAGGTAACGTGGTTGGTTCACAATTAAGCGAGTTGAAGGAACCCTGGCTTTCTCTGCTAATGGATTTTATTGAAGAGAAAAATGTCCAGTCGGCAAAACACTACTTCGAGTTAAATGGACAGAAGAAGGTGATCAATCTGCATAAAGCGCGAATTGAGAAATCATCAAAACTGGACTCCAGCCACGAAGGCACAATTATTCTGCTTGAAGACGTCACTGAAACAGAATTACTTGAAGCCGGACTGACACACAGCGAGCGCCTGGCATCTATAGGTCGATTGGCGGCGGGTGTCGCGCACGAAATTGGTAACCCGATAACGGGTATTGCCTGCCTCGCACAGACAATTCGAGATGAATACCAGGATAGAGAACTAAACATCCTGGCGCAGCAAATTATTGAACAAACAGACCGTACATCGAAAATTCTCCAGTCGCTGGTGAATTTTGCCCATGCAGGAACAGGAGCGAGTCAGCAAAGCTACGTCGAAGTCAATATTGCGGATTGTATGCAAGAAGCCAAAACCCTCGTTTCCTTAGACAAGAAAACCCAAAATCTCGCGATCCACATCGACTGTGAGCCAGATGTCGTTATGCGCGGCGATTTTCAGCGCATGCTGCAGGTTCTGATCAACTTGATTACCAATGCCCGTGATGCCAGCCAACTTCCGGCAGACGTCTATCTTGCGGCTTCCGAACAAGAAGAGCAGGTACTTATTTCGATAACAGACGAAGGTATTGGTATCCCGGCAGCTATCCGGGATCGGGTGTTTGACCCGTTTTTCACTACCAAGGAAGCCGGAGAAGGCACCGGGCTGGGTCTTTCACTGGTATTTAGTATAGTTGAAGATTTACATGGAGATATTGATATAATCAGCCCAGTGAACCAATCCAAAGGAACAGGAACGCAGGTGATACTGAGATTTCCAATCTATGTGGATGAAAACAGTTAACATGATTTCGTATAGTCCACGCGTTTTGAGAAATAATTGATAACAGTGTCATGTCTACCATGAATCAAGTATTAGTAGTCGAAGATGAAGCCATAATTCGAACAGCACTCAAGCGGCTGCTCGAACGCCATGAATATTCTGTCAGCGAGGCTGGCTCTGTGAGGGAGTCGCTGGAGAATTTTGACATGGATGAGTTTGATGTCATTATCAGCGACCTGCGACTGCCAGGTGCACCCGGCACCGACCTGATTAAAGCGACCAAAACCCCGGTTCTCATCATGACCAGCTACTCCAGCATCAAGTCTGCAATAGATTCAATGAAAATGGGTGCTGTCGACTATATTGCCAAACCATTCGAGCATAACGAGTTACTCGAGTCGGTTGCCAAGATAATCCGCGAACGCGGTCCCGCCCGACCGCCACGACCCGAAGCAGTTGAGGATGACGAACCTCAAATACATGGCATGATCGGGCGCAGCCCGCAAATGCTTGAGCTATTTCGCAGATTGCGCAAGGTTGCACAAACCAATTCCACCGTATTGATAAACGGCGAATCAGGTACCGGAAAGGAGCTGGTTGCCCGAGCCATCCATAACCTGAGCAACTGCCAGGGTAATGAAATGATCTCGGTAAACTGTGCCGCCATTCCGGAGAACCTGATCGAATCCGAACTATTCGGACACGAAAAAGGAGCCTTTACCGGTGCGACAGCTACTCGCACTGGACTGGTTGAGGCAGCTAATGGCAGCACATTGTTCCTCGATGAGATCGGGGAACTGCCGCTCGAGGCGCAAGCACGTCTTTTACGTGTTCTGCAGGAAAATGAAATTCGCAAAGTAGGTTCGGTACAATCGAAAAAGGTGGATGTACGACTCGTAGCCGCTACCCACAGGGATCTAAAGCAATTGGTTATCGACGGAGCATTTCGCGAAGACCTTTATTACCGCATCAATGTTATGACGCTGCTAATTCCACCACTACGTGACCGTGGTGAAGATATCCTCGAACTGGCCGAAGCCATTCTGCAGCGCACATGCAGCAGATTAAAAACAGCGCGTCTCGAATTCAGCCCACAGGCCAGCCAGGCGATTGCCAACTATTCCTGGCCGGGCAACGTACGAGAATTAGAGAATGCCATCGAACGTGCAGTGGTCCTCGCAGAATCCAAAGTAATCGGAGAAGAACTCCTGGCGATCGACACAGACCATGATCAGGCCCCTGCAGATGAAGGGCATGAAGGTAGAAAAATATTGCCAGTGAGCATGGAGAAAGTCGAAGACTTATCACTGGAGGATTATTTTCAACGCTTCGTTCTGGAACATCAGGATTCCATGAACGAAACGCAACTGGCAAAAAAGCTGGGTATCAGTCGAAAGTGCTTGTGGGAAAGACGCCAAAGATTCGGAATCCCACGCAAGAAGAAACAGGCCAGCTAGGCAGGCAATCTGCTCACACCATTGTTGCTGAACACCGTATCATTACTGGGTCGCAGCCCTATATTACAATTCTGAAAAATGTTACTGATACCAATCTACACACTTTTTGGTGAGAATAAGTAACAAAATTGGGGTGCAAAAATCGAGAACTGATTATTCAATTAGTTAAGTGCCTGATATCAAAAAATAATTGTTTATTGGCACACTAAATGCTGTAGTATTAACTGATAATAACAATAAAAAATAATAATAAGTCCTAATAAAAACAAAAATAGCATTACTGAGTTTAAGAACTAAGGTTAGTGCATTTAATAATAATAAGGTCGGGTTTGTGGGACTCCCAGTAATAGGTTGTTACTGAACCACATATTCACCACCTTCTGCTTATGCGGTGCCGGATTTGGCAACCGAATAACAATAATAATAAAGATAAATATTAAATAATAAGAAAAAGACTAGATTTTAAACGGGGGTGTTTTTAACACCCCCGTTTTGTATCTGCCCCCCAAGACCTTCATACCTTCTGAATCGCAGCCATTTCAATCTCAACGCGAAGGTGTATCATTGCGCCTTCATGAATTAACTCAGACACCCAAATTGCCTTTCTTTTTTTGCATGATTACGAATTCTGACCGCGCCAGCACTTCCTTCCGGACGCTGTCCGCAGCGTGCAGTTGCTGTTCCATAACAATAGAAGCGGCCGATCATGGCTGAAGATATAACCCTGCCAGGCATTGAGCGCGCCCAGATTGTTGAAAGAGATAATCACTGCATTTCCCGTCAACAGATTTCGCGTGGCGCCCTGAAAGTACTCTACACACTGAAAGACGCTGGATTCCATGGTTTCCTTGTAGGTGGTGGTGTACGCGACTTGCTGCTTGGCGGTCAACCCAAAGACTTTGATATTGCTTCAGATGCAACCCCCGAACAACTGCGCTCATTGTTTCGGAATGCGCGCATTATCGGCCGCAGATTCAAGATCGTGCATATCAGATTTGGCAGGGAAATTATCGAAGTAACCACATTCAGGGCGCCTCCAGAAAAAAGCACTGAAATTGAAGATCATCAGTCGCGACGCAAGATTCGCGGTCTTGACTCGGCCCACTCCACTAGCGGCATGCTCCTGCGTGACAACGTATATGGCAATATCGATGAAGACGCGTGGCGTAGAGACTTCTCGGTCAATGCACTGTACTACACTATCGATGGTTTTCGTGTGCTCGATTTTTGCGGCGGACTGGCAGACCTGAAAGATAAATCATTGCGTATGATCGGAAACCCTGTTGAGCGCTATACCGAAGATCCTGTACGCATGCTACGAGCCATACGGTTTGCCGCCAAGCTTGATTTCAAAATAGAAGCCACGACAGAAGAGCCGATAAATAAACTGGCATCCCTGCTTGAATCAGTTTCCCCTGCCAGGTTATTTGATGAGACGCTGAAACTTTTGTTGGGAGGTAAAGCAGAGTCAACATTTCGCCTGCTCACCAATTACAATATTGGGAAATACTTGTTTGCTCCAACTATTGAAGCGATGCACCAACACGATGAACCTGCTACCCGCCTGGTTTGGCTGGCACTACGTAATACCGATAGCAGAATCGAACAGGAAAAACCTGTGACTCCCGCATTTCTATTTGCGGCATTACTATGGCCCGTCTTGCAAAAGCGATTACAACGCGCAAAGAGTAACGAAAGCAATATTGGGCCAGCGCTGGTCACACATGCAAACGAAGTGATCCAGGAGCAATTGCAATTCACTTCCATACCAAAGCGCTTTACTCTTGCCGCTCGTGAAATATGGGAATCGCAGCTTCGCCTTGAGCGCCATACTCGCAGAACAATTCGTAGTGCGTTCAAACATCCACGATTTAGAGCCGCATATGACTTTATGCTGCTAAGAAGGGACTCAGGTGAACCGCTGGACGAACTGTGTCAGTGGTGGACGGACTTTCAAATCGGTGATACAAAGCGCCAGGAAGACATGATCGCTGCCCTGTCGGGGCAGAAAGAACGTAGCCGGCGACGCCGCAAACGCAAACCAGATAACAACTAACTTTGATGTCGCAATTCAAGAGCTCAATGAATCCACCCAGATTTATCGCCGTAGAAGGCCCGATAGGTGTGGGCAAAACCAGCTTGAGCAAGCGTCTGGCAGAAACATTTAATTATGAACTACTGCTCGAACGGGCTGATGAAAATCCATTTCTGGACAGATTCTATCGCAACCCCAGACAGCACGCACTTTCTACTCAGTTATTTTTCCTCTTTCAGCGCACGCAGCAGATCCAGGATATGCGCCAGAATGATATGTTCGAACCAGTACGAGTTGCTGATTTTCTCATCGACAAGGATCAGCTATTCGCAGAACTCAATCTTGATGCTGACGAATATGAACTTTACTCGAATGTTTATAGGCATTTGACCATAGACGCTCCGAAGCCCGATCTGGTGATCTATTTACAAGCGCCTACTGAAGTACTGCTTGATCGAATCCAGAAACGCGGCGTGGATGCGGAGCAATTGATAGAATTGGAATACCTTGAAGACCTGAATCAGGCTTACACTGAGTTTTTTCATTACTACGACAGAACATCATTGTTGATCGTCAATACTTCAGACATTGATCTGGTGAACAATGAAACCGATTATCAGCAACTGGTTGATTACATTCTGACCTTGCCCAGCGGAACCAACTACTTCAATCCGCGCCCCGCCCTGCTTTAATCGGGATTCTGATTCTTATTAGTCCTTGCAGCGTCATACCTGCCCCGGATACCATTCCTAAATGAGCACACAAACCCAGAGCACAACAACCCTGACTACGCTCAACAAGATTAAGGCCAAGGGTGAAAAATTCGTTTGCCTGACAGCTTATGACGCCTGTTTTGCCGAGATTCTCAGTAAAGCGGGCGTTGAAGTCATACTTGTTGGAGATTCACTGGGTATGGTTTTACAGGGTCATGACAGCACGCTGCCAGTCACCATGGCCGATATGATCTATCACATGCAATGCGTGAAGCGCGGCAATCGCGGTGCACTGCTCATGGCAGACCTGCCCTTCATGAGCTACTCATCGGAGGTCCAGACACTGGAAAATGCTGCAGCCCTGATGCGCGCTGGTGCCCATATTGTCAAATTGGAAGGAGGTGCGTGGATAGCGAACACCACCCGCCTACTCGCGGAACGCGGCATTCCTGTATGTGCACATATGGGATTGACCCCACAATCGGTCAATCGCATTGGGGGATTTCATGTGCAAGGCAGAGATACTGAACAGGCGCACGCGATAATAGAAGAAGCACAATTATTACAAGATGCGGGAGCGAGTTTATTACTACTCGAATGCGTGCCACAACAATTAGCAAAAACCATCACAGAGCAGCTGAATATCCCGGTGATTGGCATTGGGGCTGGGCCTGAAACTACAGGCCAGATCATGGTTTTGCACGATGTGCTAGGGGTATCTCCAATTACACCCAAATTTGTGAAAAATTTCCTCACAGACTCCAAGTGTGGAATACCCGGCGCTATTGAAGCATATGTTAAAGCTGTAAAGACGGGCAGTTTTCCAGGGCCTGAACACAGTTTTAACTAGGCGAACCAAACGATGGAATTAGCTACAACACGAGCCCAGCTAACGGCCAGTCTCAACGCGCAACGCGAGTCAGGAAAATGCATCGGACTGGTTCCCACCATGGGAAATTTACACGACGGCCATCTGGCCTTAGTCAAGACAATGCAAAAGTTATGCGATTGCGTTGTAACTTCAATTTTTGTTAATCCACTGCAGTTCGGCGCCGGGGAAGATCTCGACAATTATCCGCGCACATTAATGCAGGACTCTAAAGCGCTAGAGGAAATAGGCTGTACCATTTTGTTCGCACCAGAAGTGTCGGAAATATACCCAGCAAGTCTGGAAAAGCACACCACCGTACATGTGCCCGATCTCGGAATGAGGTTTTGTGGTAGCAGTCGGCCAGGCCACTTCGACGGAGTCACTACAGTCGTAAATAAACTATTCAACATCTGCCAACCCGACAAAGCCTGCTTTGGCCTGAAAGATTATCAGCAGTTTCTCTTGATCAAGAAGATGACAACGGATCTGGCCCTGGATATAGAAATTATCGGTGTTGAAACCCAGCGCGATAAAAATGGACTGGCACTTAGCTCCAGGAATGGTTATCTGAGTGAGAAGGACAGAGAACTGGCCAGCAACCTTTACAAAACTCTTACGGAATGCGAACAACACATCAGGCAAGGTGAACGCAATTTTGAGCGACTGGAACAAAGTGTTGCTGAAAAACTCCAGAACCACGGTTTGCGCACGGACTATGTGGGCATTTGTAACGCGCACACCCTGCAACCGCCATCAGAAGATGACAAGGAACTGGCAGTGCTGGCAGCAGCCTTTATTGGAGGAACCAGACTAATCGACAATATCCGGATTGATTTGGCACCTTAAATTCGCGATTCTTGCTGTCTCGCTCATGTTGAGCACCCTCAGCCTTTAAGGCATACTGATCAACCCTTTATACTCTCAAAAAGCCCGCTAAATAAGGGCGTCGGACATTTTTTAGCGCTCGGTCAGTTTTAAGTGTGGCAAGGCGCAAGGACAGGAAATCAGATGTCAGAAGACAAAATCTACCAGGTGGATGACTCAACTGCTGCTCGAAGTCATTTGGATATCGAGCAGTATCAGGCTATGTATCAGCAATCTATCAACTCTCCTGATGAATTCTGGGCTGAACAGGCCGGAAAACTACTGCATTGGCACAAACCTTGGAAGAAAGTGGTGGAAAGTGATTTCGCGACCGCTAAGACATCCTGGTTTTCTGGCGCACAACTTAATGCCTCCTACAACTGTATAGACAGACATCTGGATCGACGTGGAAACCAAACAGCCATTATATGGGAGGGTGACGAGCCAGATCAGGATAAACACATCACTTTTCGGGAACTGCACGAACATGTATGTCGCCTGGCCAATGCGCTAAAAGCACGCGGCGTTGAAAAAGGCGACCGGGTATGCATTTACATGCCAATGGTACCCGAGGCCGCGTATGCAATGCTTGCCTGCGCAAGAATAGGTGCAATTCATTCTGTCGTGTTCGGGGGGTTCTCACCAGAGTCCATTAAGGATCGCATCCTCGATTCTGATTGTCGTTGTGTCATCACCGCAGATGAAGGTGTGCGTGGGGGGCGGATAATTCCACTAAAGGCCAATGTCGATGAAGCACTGGAAAATTGTCCAAATGTGAACACGGTATTTGTCGTGCGGCGTACTCATGCTGATGTGCCCTGGAATGAAGAACGCGATGTGTGTTATGTCAAAGCCACCGAGAATGCCAGTAAAGATTGCGAACCTGAAATGATGGATGCCGAAGATCCACTATTCATCTTGTACACTTCTGGCTCTACGGGCAAACCCAAGGGTGTTTTACACACCACCGCGGGATATTTGCTCGGCGCGGCAATTACTCATAAATTCGTTTTTGATTATCACGAAGGTGATGTCTATTGGTGTACTGCCGATGTTGGGTGGGTGACTGGTCATTCCTATATCGTGTACGGTCCACTTGCTAACGGCGCAATCACTCTCATGTTCGAAGGCATACCAACTTATCCAGATGCAAGTCGCTTCTGGCAGGTTGTGGACAAACACAAAGTTAATATTTTTTATACTGCACCAACGGCTATCAGAGCCCTGATGGGCGCTGGAAATGAGCCAGTTGAACGCACATCCAGAGAATCCCTGCGACTGCTGGGTTCTGTCGGCGAACCCATTAATCCGGAGGCCTGGGAGTGGTATTACCAGACCGTCGGCAATTTGCGCTGCCCTATTGTTGATACCTGGTGGCAGACTGAAACAGGTGGCATCATGATTACACCGATTCCCGGCGTAACCCCACTCAAGCCTGGATCTGCCACTTTGCCTTTTTTCGGCGTCAAGCCGGCGCTACTGGATGCAGATGGGGCTGAACTGGAAGGCGCTGCCACCGGCAATCTGGTAATTAGCCAGAGTTGGCCCAGCCAGATTCGTAGCGTGTTTGGAGACCACCAACGTTGTATAGATACCTATTTCAAGACCTACCCGGGTTACTATTTCACTGGGGACAGCGCCAGACGCGACGCTGACGGCTACTACTGGGTAACAGGACGAGTCGACGATGTGATCAATGTCTCTGGGCACAGGCTCGGCACTGCAGAAGTTGAAAGTGCATTAGTGTTGCATAACGATGTCGCGGAGGCCGCAGTAGTAGGCTACCCTCATCCGGTTAAGGGTCAGGGTATCTATGCCTATGTGACTCTGATGCACGGTGTCGAGGAATCAGACGCACTTAAAAATGAACTCATTCAGTTTGTCAGCAAGGAAATAGGCGCATTCGCCAAACCAGAAATACTACAGTTCGCACCAGGTTTACCCAAAACCAGGTCCGGAAAAATCATGCGACGTATATTGCGAAAGATTGCCGCAAATGAACTGGAAAATCTTGGAGACACCACCACTCTTGCAGACCCGGCGGTGGTAGATCAGCTCATTGATAATCGGGCTAATAAGGACTGATCTCATGCTGGAGCTGCGACCCAATTGTGAATTATGCGATTGCGATCTCGATGCGCAAGTGGCTGGAGCGTACATCTGCTCTT
>CAYOND010000015.1:0-86279 GCA_964405225.1 uncultured Pseudohongiella sp. | reverse complement strand
AACACCAAAAGCAAAGAGCAGGGTATCGTAAACGCCGTTGTAGACATTGACGATGCTCAATGACGTAACGTTTTCGTAAACACCATTAAAGAAAGCGTTGGCCGCAAAAAAGTTGGTCAAAGTACCAGGAGAATCTTCGTCATATCTTACTTCGTAAGCTTTGACGTTGGTCGCACCGATAGTTGTCATCGATGTCAGCGTAGAGTTGGCATTCTTGATTTCGATGGCGTCATCGCCATCGTCAATACGAATGCTGGCTACGTCTGTGCTGTTTTGCAGGTCAAGAGTCGCTGCAGCCATGAAGTCCACACGCAAGGACTCAATTCCCGCCAGTTCAGGTGAGAACAATGATGCAGTTGTAAAATCTGCACGCAGTTCGTCTGTACCTGTACCACCAAGAATTGAATCACCAGCAGTCAGTTGGGCCTCAAAGTCGAAAGTGTTAGTACCAGTTGACTCAGATGCATCGACTGCAACACTGGTGGCTGCGGCAGTAGTTGTGCCGAAGTTCCAGAAGTTGGTGCCATCACCGGTAATAGTGACGTCAGCCGTTTCACCACCGAATGCTGCTGTTACAAAGTTAGTACCAGTAGTTGCGATTGTGACGGACTCGGTGTCACCACCGTTGGACGCATCGATAGTGCTGCGATTAGAGGCAGAAGTACCAACACCACCCAACCACAGATCGGCTGAATCAGCGCTGCCCGCGTAAGTCACGGTCAGGTCACCTTTACCAGTCATACCGATTTGAGAAGTCTCAGACGCATTGGTCACCGAGCTCACCTGGCCGTCGAGTGTGCTGTTAAAACGAATAGTCGGATCGTCTTCAACACCAATAGCGTTGAAAGTCGCACCAACGACGTCCTTGATCTCGATGGCATCAACATTCATCACTTCAAATGCAGCAGATGAAGCATTTGTGCCAGTCGCAGTCAGGGAAACAGTGTCAGTACCGGTACCACCGTCAATGGTGTCACCAGCATTGGCAGTGTTTTCAGTGGCGGTGGCGGAACCAAAAGAACCCTTGATTGTGGTGTTGGCAGGGGTGCCTTCGATGTTGTCCTGGTCAGTAGTCAACAGGACAGTCTCACCAGCAGCTACATCACCGTCGATGACCGCAATCGCAGCATCAACAGTTGCCTCATCGTTGGTCACACCATCGATAACCTGCTGCAACAGAGGTACAGAAGCGGCGTCCTGCTCAGCGTCTACTGAGAAGTGCTCAGCAACTTCTACCTTATTGTTGAATTGCGCTACAGCTGCACCCAGAATCGGATCGTCTTCTGACGCACCGGACAGGAATTCTACTGCTGTAAAAATCAGTTCTGCGCGAGTCATGCCGCCATTCAACAGACCAGCCGCCAGTTCGACGATTTCGTCCATCAAAGTATCAGTTTCATCTTCCAGCTCTGGTACTGCAGGGCTCAGAAGAGTCTCGAAATATCTTTCGGCAAATTCTTCGTTAGTCAGGAATAGTGGGTAGTCCTGCTCAAACGCTGGGTTATCTACCATAATCTGAACGAGTTCGGGGCTGACCAAAGTACCTGCGTCATATGCCTCGACTAACTCAGTCAGAATGGTGAAACCCGGAGCGGCATTGAGCGTGCCCACTACCATTTGGATTATCTCCGTTCTTGTTTCAGCTGTAATAGCCATCTTTTTGTTAACTCCTTGAGTTTACTAGTATTTTATCGATCGATAAGAACCATTCACGTGGAATAGCTCAGTTTGCGGACTGTATATTAAAACAACAGACACCTTTTCCGAGTGACTGCAGTCACAGGAAAGGCGAAACATACTTTCCACGGTTAAATCACGGCATCGTCAACGATTCCGCGACATTAAAGCGCAGCATTGTACACGGTAATGAGTATCGGTCACAACAATTAATTATTAAATTGAAATATAGCACTTCGTCTATATCTCATTGAAATAAATCAAAAATATGTAAGAAATTTCGCATTTGGCAAAGGCTGGCTCAGAAACTGAAACTCAGCCCTATTTCGAAGCTGCTGTCCGTGCTTTCAAACAGCTCCAGGTTGCTTTTCTGCTGTTGGTGGAACAGATTGACCAATAATGTGGTATTCGGGCCGAACAGGGACAGGGGCTGCAGGTATTGCAGATACACGTAAGCCCGCGAAACTTCCCGTTTGGCGCCATTGGCAAGCAATGGGCTGAAGGCCTTGCGATCGTTGATTTCCGTATAACTGACTTGCGACCTGAATGTGCCGATACCTGCCTGTGTTTGCCAGTCTGCACGGGCCTGCCAGCCACCTCTGTGGCCGCCGGGTCGGCGCGAACTTAAGGCTGAGTTATCCAATAAGCCTAGCTCAATATTAAACGATTGATTCCCCGAAGCCGTCTCCAAAATGCAATTGGCCCCGATGGCAGCCCTTGTTTCCACTGCATCCAATTCAGCCTGGCCATGGAAGTTCTGATGTTGGACTGCGAGATCAAACAATGGGTGACAGCTGGAATTGCCATCATTGCGACTCTGGCGCCGATATCGAGCCTCTGTTGCGGTAAACAGCGGATTGCCACCGAAATGCAGGCTACTGAGCGATCCGCCAAGCTGCCAGGTCGCATTTCTGGCATTGCGCGAGAAAACATAGCGATTGTCCAACTGCAAGAGATTGGAGTCTTCATGACTGCTATTGCGTGCGCGTAGTTCGGTGACCCAGTTATGCTGACTGCCCGGCCCCAACTGCCGGTATCGGGTACCCAGCCGCAAATTGCCGTAAGTATCGCCTATCGGTCGGAAATCATCGTTCAGATTGAGGGTTATAGGCTCACCAGAGAGCGTCAGCGTAATCTGACTGGGGTCAGGTGCACCATTGAGGTTGTCGTCGTAACCAGTACTGATGTCCACCTGATAACTGCGCTGCCGCGTCATCGCGCGCCAATTGCTTTGCCGATTCTGCAGTAAGGTATCAATTCCTTGAGGTAAGTCTGGTCGCGCAAGTAACTCTTCGTTAAGTTCCATCGCCGCGAATACCTGGCCTACTGAAAACAAAACCTGGGCATAGTCGATCCTGGCCGCGGCATTGCCCGGGTCCAGCAAGAGTGAACGTTCGAGGGATTCGAGAGCTGCATCAACCCGATTGGTATTCAGCTCAGCCGCTCCACGCAGCGCGAAGTACTCAGAACTTTGCAAACACTCAGGCATAAGTGCTCTGAGATCTCTGAGTTTTTCTGACCAGGAGAATTGCTCGGAATAGTAGACTTGCAAATCGGGACATGCGTGCGCTACGCCAGGCTGGATAAACGCAGCCAGAAGTAATGCGAAGACATATCGAAACATCTGGATTGAATTCTCCTGGTTGCAGGCTTTTTGCTGTGCTGGAGTGCAACGAATTAAACAACGTGCAGATCGCGCTTGATTATCTTGAATCGACTCCCCGCTTACAACGATTTGTCGCGCACTAATCCAAAGCTGTGCAATATGCGTCACGTTTGCGACCTAAATCGAAATTGCTGAGTAATTTTTACAGATGTGATTGACTGCGGGCATACTGCATTCGCATAAGGGTATCGTTAAAAGCCCGGACTGGTGAGAATCTCTATGCCTGTATCGCCAGATAAGCGCGACAACTGAAGCACAGTTCAAAATTACTGCTGTCAGGAATCAGTGCTGGAAACAATTCTCAATTTCGGAGTGCCATGCTGCACTGGTTTACGTTGTGCCACATGGGCCTTGGGAATTTCTGGCGCATAAAGCACATGCGGGTTGCGCAGACCATCCAACAGGAAACTGCCCTGGGATTCTATGTCCTGCTCATCGAGCTGCCGTGCGACACATTCACCCAATAAAATCGGTTGCGAGATATCGGCTGTGAGTTCCTGAATACGCAATGTGACAGTCACGGTTTCGCCCAGCAGGGTATGGGTGCGGCGATGGGCAGGCCCGATAGAGCCCATCAACACCGGCCCCTGTTCGATGCCGATACCAAGATCCAATGGCTCTAGACCAGCCGGTGCATAAGCGGCAAGCTCCAGAGATAACAAATCCTGCATTTCCTGTGCTGCCGCCAAGGCCTGTTCTGCACTGTGCTGGGAATGATCATCCCAGACAGCCAGCAATGAATCGCCTTTAAATTCGTGCAAACGACCAGCATGACGCTCGATAATCTCTGTCGCCTTGGCGAAGAAAAAATGCAGCACCGCTGCCGCTTCCTCGGGAGGGCGGGCTTCTCCGTAGGCAGAGAAATTACGCAAATCGGCGCTCATCAAGGTCACATTACGGCGCTGGGCATTAATGCTTGAACTGGGCAGATTGTAGGCCACATCTTTGGCAATCTGCTCTGGAAGATAACTGTGCAGGTTACTGTATACACGGGTTCGCTCTGATCGTACTCGACTCAGTTCCAGTAGTAACAGGGCGGCAGCAGCAGTCATGCCGTACAAGGCCGGGAAAACCCAGCCCAGCCAGAGGTTGCTGGTGCCCAGTGCATAGAAGTGAACACTGAGCGCGACCACTGGCAGCAGAACTCCGGTGACAGGCAAAGCTATGGCAACAGAACGCTCACCCCTGCCGGCCAGTACAAACAGCAGCCCTGCAAAGACCAGTGCCAGCCCCCACAAAAATGCATCGGCATTGCGTGGGGTGTAAGGAATGGCTGCATCCAGCAGGCTGCTGAGCAATCTGGCTTGCAGTTCAACTCCCGGGGCTGCGCCGCTGTATGGCGTTGGCACGATATCACCAATGCCGAATGCGCTGGTGCCTACCAATACCCAGGTGTTATCGAACAGCTCGGACGGATAATTGTCACGCAGTACGTCGACTGCTGAAATAGCCTGAAAACTGTCTGGCGAGGCTGCATAAGAAATACGCAGATTGCCATCGGCATCAAGCGGAATATTTAGACCAGGATAACTGGGCATGCTGAGGGTCAGATCTGGCCCGAACATAGATGCAGAAGGCTCGATTTCGATGCGCCAATCTGCTTGATTAGTAACTTGCAATAATGCCGAGATAGCCAACGCAGGATAGAGATTGTCATCGACACAAATCAGGGCGGGAATCTGGCGAATGCTGCCATCACTTGCTACAAGAGGAGAAATATGCCCCTTGGGAATACTGGAAAAAGTTGCATTGTTGGCAACAAAATTTTGCGTAGCCGGAAATGGCCCATTACATGTGGCGCCACTTACGGGGTGGGTAAGGGTGCCAGTTCTAATTGATTGGTCCGACTGTATCAGGGGCACTTGAGCCAAAACTGCACCGCGTGAATTGGACAGCACCGCAGCTAGAGCAGCATCACCTGGCATCGATTCAGCATAAGTGATGTCATGTAATTGTAACTGTGCTCCTGCCTGGTTAATTTTCTCGGAAAGCTCAGCCATTATTTCGCGAGACCACGGCCACGGTCCAACTTCGGCAAGACTCTGCTCATCAATTGCAACAATAGTAATGCGCTCTTCTACCGCTGTGTCTGGCGACAAAGTCCAGCCAAGTGAGCCCAGGCGTTCTTCTAGAATCTGCAACGGCGCACGTGCTATCAATAGAATTGCTGCAGAGCCAAGCAATGCCAGCAACAGCACGAAGGCACGACCACTTCGTTGTCGGACAACCAACTGTTCCACAATTTTTCTGAGGAATGAAACTGGGGAAAATCTGGCGTTCATAACTACTCGCTATCCCAGAGGGTAAGGCCTTCGATGCTGCCGCCTTGCAACAATTGCTCGAATACATACGCTGCTTCGCTGCCATCTATGCTGGCCGCACCGGCCATCGAGTGATTTTCTCCGCGGCTATTAAAATAGCCACCATCAGAAACCGTACCATTGGCAATAAAATCCACATCGCCGGTAAGTGAGTGCGTCATGTTCAGCTCGGTGTTGAACTGACGTTCTATAAAATCGATATTCAGCGCCCCGCCATTTACGACCATAGGCACTGAACGACCATTCGAATTTGCTGTGTAGTTTGCTTGTGCACTATTCAGAGAAAATCCGACAACGCCAAGACTACGGTCAACGCGCTTGGAACCGTCTTCTTGCCTGAACAGCAAAAAGTCATTTGTGGCAATTGTGATTTCGCGGCCCTGACGCGCAGCATCAGCATTTAGGGCAATCAGATCTTCCACACCAACTCCGCCAGACCAGCGCCCCCATACCAACTGACGCTGTGTAAGAGTCTGCACAGAAATTGGTGCATCAGGAGTGAAGTCGGCAGGCCCGTTGCTATTCGAAGGGCCGGACGGATTTAACAGCGCAACTTCATTTTGTAACCGCGACGATGTGAGATTCTCCAGCACTATATCTGTTTCAGCCGACTTCTCTTCGTCATCATCTGAACTGTCTTGCAAAGCAACTTGCACATCATCCTGCAAGCTCTGGTTATTCCCGGCTTCCGGCTCAGGCACGAGTCGCGGCAGCGGTGAACTGCCTTCCATCTCAACCATTTGTAAGGAGTTTTCGCTCAGTTCGACTGCATTCAGGGCACAAGGGCCCAGCGCATTCACCTGGCAATCCACGGAATAAGGTGCGACTACAATCACGCCCTCATTCACCAGGGCCCTGACTGATTCGGCATTGGCACTCACCACGAAGTCAGTGCCACGTACACCAATTGCCGCGATCGGCGTGTTGAGCCGATAACGTTGCCGCGCATTGTGTGCTGCGTCACCAGATATAGAGCGGGTTACGCCTTCGTGCAGATTAAATTTCACTGCAGATTGCGCCGGTTTGTCCGGCTTGTAATCGTAACGCTCAATTTCGAGGATGCTGCCCGGTCTGACACTCACCAGCGCCTCATCGACAAAGAGCACATGAACGTGGCCGTTGGATTCGGTGGAAATGCTATCCTGAGCCCTGACTTCTGCGCCAGATTGCAGGCGCAGGGGGCGTTTGCCCGGAGATTCAAGGTATGCACGACCGAGCACCAGTTGTACAGTGCCGACCACTGCTCGCTCAGCCGGGGCATAGCCGGCACTACTTTCATCGGCCAAAAGCACTGGCGCAGGCAAGCACAAGGCCAATATCAGCAAGCCGCCTGACATAGCCCTAATGCTTTTCCTGAATCTGACGAAAACTTGTTGCATCACATTGAAAAATACTTGTATTTCAGCGGCTTCCGATAGAATGTTAATAAGTCGCATGCGAAAATTAAACGGAAGGTTAGCGTAAGTTAACCCAGGCGCGCTATTTGCCGCGTGATTACAGTCACACGAAGGCTTAATACTTGTTTTAGCGCCGTTTTTTCAAGCGCTTATAATACCATCAAGGTGCTTACAAAGCCCTCACAATCAGGATTCCCGGACCCATCCACCGCATGCAAGTTACCGCTCAATTACTCAGCGCCTTCCCCTTGTTGAAAACCCTGCCCGGCGATCTTCTCGAGGAACTGGCTCAATATGCAAAACTGGTGCGCTACCCCAGACGGAAGGTTGTCATTGAGTCCGGCAAAAAATCGGAAGTTGTGTGCTTCCTGTTCGAAGGTCGACTGCAGGGGGTGGATTTCACGATAGACGGGCGGGAAGTTGGCCTGTTTTTTGTCGAACCTGGTGACTTTTGCGGAGAACTGGGGTTATTTGATGATGGACCGCAACCAGAATACGTAATCGCCCTTACCGGCGCTGCTGTGGTCACCTTGCCGGTCGATATACTGCGGGAGGCCCTGCAAAAAATCCCGCTCGCGGTCAATGTGCTGGGCTCAAAACTGACCCGGCGCATTCGGCAATTATCCTATCAACGTACACTGCTGGGGCTGCCGAATATTGCTCAACGTGTATGCTGCCAGCTCTGGGTACTGGTACCGGAAACTGCCCGGGCGCAAGCGGGAAAAGATGCAAAAATTCTCAACCCTCCTACTCACATGGAGATAGCGATTATGCTCAACGTGAGTCGTGAGACTGTTTCCAGGGTTTTTCAGGCATTACAAAGTCGCAAGATAGTGAAACGGGATGGTGCCAATGCGCTCAATATTGATGACTTACCAAGTCTGAAACAGATTGCCGAGGGTAAATCAGAGCTGTAAGGATTGCAGAACTGTAGTTATTAATAAACCAGTGGTGCCGAATCAGGCTTTTTTGAAGCAAGGCACTTGAAAAACCGGGGTTTACACCCTATGTAGGAAGACTTCATTCAGCTCGTTTCACACACCCAGTCGTCTGCGCACTGAATATAAGTCTTATAACATTAGCCGTAGAGAAAAATTCAAGAGCAAGTTATGCAAAAAACATCCAAGCGCGATGAGCTGATTGAAGCGGTCAAGTCCATCAAGCACTACTTTATATACGCCGGCATTTTCAGTGCGGCAGTTAACATCCTCGCCCTTACTCCAATTATATTCATGCTGCAGGTATTTGACCGGGTAATCAGCATCGGCAGCGTCAATACCTTGCTAATGCTGATCCTGATCATGGTATTCCTGCTATCTGCCATGGGCGGTTTCGAATGGGTACGATCCATGCTGCTGGTATCAGCGAGTAACCGTCTGGAGCAAGGCCTGCGTGGCCGGGTATTTGATGCCTCATTTAAAAACGCCCTGTATTCCGGTAACGCAACCGCGAGTGCGCAAGCCAATAGTGATATGACATCACTCAGGCAGTTTTTGACCGGCTCGGCGTTGTTCGCATTTTTTGACGCACCCTGGTTTCCCATCTATGTGGGATTAATGTTTATGTTCCACCCCTGGTTTGGTATCGGTGCAATCATGGCCGGTGTCGTCATGATTGTTCTGGCTTTGGCCAACGAGATGTCAACCAACGACAAGCTGAAAAAGGCCAATGCTGAGGCTTCGAAATCAGCCAATGAGATCAATAGCAGCTTTTATAACGCTGAAGTTATTGCGGCAATGGGAATGGCGTCCAATATCAAACAACGCCAGGAGACGGCGTCAGATAAAGTATTGTTGATGCAGTCTCAGGCCAGCCGTGCTGCAGGTCTGATAACAAGCATGTCCAAGGCGTTACGGGTCATCATGCAATCTTCCATGCTGGGGCTCGGTGCGTTTCTGGTAATCCGTGGAGAAATTTCCCCGGGTATGATGATCGGTGGCTCTCTGCTGTTAGCACGCGCTTTATCACCCATTGATTTGCTGGTGGCCAACTGGAAAGGTTTTTCACTTGCTCGCGCACAATATTCCCGCCTGAATGAGCTATTGCAAACTATTCCGCCGGAAACGGAAACCATGAGTTTACCGGCACCGAAAGGACAGCTTAGCGCGCATCAAATTATGGTGGCGCCACCTGGCAGTAATACCCCGGTGATACGCAATGTTTCGTTACAACTCCAGCCCGGCGAGATGTTGGGAATTATCGGCCCCAGTGCGGCAGGTAAATCCAGCATGGCCAGGGCATTACTCGGCATCTGGCCGGCCATGAGCGGCAAGGTTCGTCTCGACGGAGCAGACATCGCCGCTTGGAACCGCACTGAGTTGGGTCCCTATATCGGCTATCTGCCGCAGGATATTGAACTATTTAATGGGTCCATCTCTGAGAACATAAGTCGTTTTGGTGAGTTTGCCTCAGAGAAAGTGGTAGCCGCCGCAAAGATGGCCGGCGTGCACGAATTAATATTGCAGCTCCCGGATGGCTATGACACGGTAATTGGCGGTAAAGGTGGAATCCTGTCTGCCGGCCAGCGTCAACGCATCGGTCTGGCACGGGCACTGTACGGCAATCCACGCTTACTGGTGTTGGACGAGCCCAACTCAAACCTTGACGAAGCGGGCGAGAAAGAGCTTGTTGCAGCACTGGAACGAGCCAAGGATGATGATTGCACAGTCGTTGTCGTAACCCATCGCCCGCTAGTACTGAACATTGCCGACCAGATTCTCGTTATGCGCAATGGCATTGCCGCAATCCAGGGACCGCGTGATCATGTCCTGGCGGAGCTGGTTAAATCGAAGCAGGAAAATACCAAACAGCAATTAGGTAACAAGAGTGTGAATGCCTGATTTCAGACAGAAAATCTGAATGAATGGCACAAACATGGGACATTAAAGTGAACGATATACAGAGCAAACTTCAATCTAAAATTGCCAGACTTTCTAATGAAGAAGAGACAGTCGACGGCAGTATCGAACGACCCAAGCGCATCGGCATAGTCATGCTGGTCGTCGTTTTTGGCGGTTTCGGCGCCTGGGGCTCACTAGCCCCGATAGAAGGTGCCGCCCATGCCCCCGGTGAAGTCACAGTCAAATCCAATACCAAGGTTGTGCAACATCTCGAAGGCGGTATCGTCAGTGAGATTCTAGTCAATAATGGAGACCCGGTTACCGTCGGAGATCCCTTGCTGGTCATGGACAACACTCAACCCCGATCTCAGCTGGAAATCGTCAAGTCTCAGTACGCCGCATTAAAGGCAACCGAAGCCAGACTCTTGGCCGAGCAGGATGAATTACCAGCAGTGGAATATCCGCAGGAACTCTATTCTGGAGAATTCGAAGCGGCGGCTGAAATCAATGGCCAGAATCGAATATTTCAGGCACGCAGAAACACTCTCAACGGCAGCAGGGAAGTCCTGGAACAACGTATTCAGCAATTGCAGTCCCGCGTTGAGGGCCTGCGTGCCCTGAAAGCCACCAAGGAACAACTGGCTGCTTCCTACCAGGAAGAGCTGGAAGACGTGCAGACCCTTTTACAAAGCGGCTTTGCTGATAAAACCCGACTGCGAGGTCTGGAGCGTAACTACGCCACGTACAGTGGGGAGGCCGCCGAGCTAACAGCCACCATCTCTTCTACTGAAATTGAAATTGGAGAGGCGCGACTACAGATTTTGCAGGAAGAACGCCAGTTCCAGAATGAAGTGGCAGGTCAGTTATCAGATATCCAGCTACAACTGCGAGACGTGTCGGAACGTTATACGGCGCTTAATGACGTCATGAAGCGGACTATAGTGAGAGCACCGGAAAATGGTGTTGTCAACGGCATGCAGTTCCATACCGTTGGCGGGGTAATCGGTCCAGGAACCGTTATTGCCGAGATCGTGCCACAAAACGATGAACTAATTATAGAAGCGCAAGCCGCACCCGTCGACATCGATCGCGTTGCTGTCGGTCAGGCAGCTATGATCCGATTCTCTTCGTTCAGCCGTCATGATGTGCCCCAGTTCCACGGCACCGTAATCAGTGTCTCTGCCGACAGTATGCCGGATGCGGTAACCGGTATGCCTTACTATTCGGTCAGGGTTGCGGTAGCTAGTGAAGACCTGGCTGATGAATTGGGAGACGTTACTCTGGTTCCAGGTATGCCTGCCGAGGTTTTTATTACAACTGGTTCGCGCACCATGTTTTCTTACCTGTTCAAACCATTCACTAACGCGATAACCAGAAGCTTCAGAGAAGACTAAATCACTATGCCAAAACTACTGTCAGCGATAGTCGTGATGTGCTCGCTACTGGCTTTCTACAGCCCACTACTCCTCGCACAGGCCAACAACCCTGGGAGTATTGGATACACCCTGGAAGATTTTTTCACTGCCGCCCTGGATTACAGCCCCTCACTCAGAATAGCTGAAGAAAATCTCAAGATTTCCGGCGCACAGAAGGATGTCGCCAGGGGCCAATTACTGCCACAGGTAAGCGCCAATGCCAATTTGTCAGATAACCGGCGTACCGCGAATGATGTCCTCAACAAATTTGATGGTGAACGATATTCGTTACAACTGAGCCAGGTGCTGTTTAACTGGCGAAGTTTTATGGCGCGCAAGCGTCTCGATGACGTTGAAGATCAAGTAGAAGCAGAATATTTTTACGAACTTTCGTCAGTGTTAACCGATGTAGCAGATAAATATTTCACAGTATTACAGGCCCAGGATGCATTGGTATCGGTGCAATCTGAGTTAGAGGCAGTGGCGAATCAATTGGACCAGATTAACAGTCTGTTCGAGTTACAACTGGCACAGATAACAGATCTGCGCCTTGCCCAGGCCGAACTTTCTGCCATACAGGCCCAGCAGATCCGACTGCAGAGTGAATTATCTCTGGCACAGGAAGCCTTGCGATCAGTAAGCGGGCTCGATGTAGGAGCGCTGTTCACGCTGGACAATGAGATAGCAGTACCAGGCGTAGAAAACAGTCTGCAATACTGGGTACAACTTGCGCGTGAGAACAATCAAATGGTCCAGGCCAGAAAATCGGCGTTACGGGCAGCGGAAAAGGGGATTTCCGAAAGCAAAGGCCTGTATATGCCCACTGTAAGTTTGATTGCGCAAAAGCGGGAAACTAACCTCGGCTTCGATAATGCATTGCTCAGCGACGTAACAGACTCAACGGTTCTCGGGCTCGACATCACTATTCCAATTTATGCGGGCGGTTCCAACAGAGCCAGAATAAGTGAAGCGGTAAGCAGACATAGCATTGCGGAAAATGAATTACGCCAAATAGAACTGGCCACTGGCGAAATCGTACGATCGGCCTATCTGCAGGCACAATCCAGCGCTACACTCACCCAGGCTGCCCAAGCCCTGGTGGAAGCCACTGAATTGTCAGCACAGGCAATGCGAGAAGGCTTTGAACTCGGCACCGTCACCAATGTGGATGTGCTCATCGCCCTGCGTGATCAATTCCAGGCTCAGCGTGAATTGCAAAGAACCCGCTACGAACACATCAGGTATCTGTTATTGCTCAAGCGAGAAGCAGGTATGCTGTCGGCCGAAGACTTACTCGAAGTTGGCAGCTGGTTAGTTCCATCGCAGCGATGAGCAAGCTAACACTGATTGAGCGAGTCAATACCGATTACGACCCTTTCGAAGACCGCATCAAGTTAGTCGTCAGCACCAAAGACGATGACACTTATACTATTTGGCTAACGCAAAAACTATTGCGCAGGGTATTTGGCCACCTGTTCGAATGGCTGGCTAAGCATCTGCCCGAGACTCCGGGCAGGACAAACAATAGCGACCAGATGACGAGTGAGCTACAGAATTTTGCGCAGCAAAGCGCCATCGCCAATTTGCAACCGGGTAAACCTGTAAACCCAAAAGAAAGTAGCCGATCCTGGCTGGTGAAAGAAATGGATATTCGTAAGCTGGAGCAAGGCGTGGTGTTGGTATTCAAGGATGAAGATAGCAGTGAGTTTGGCCTGCCACTCAATTCACAGCAACTGAGGCAGTGGCTGGTGGTGGTGCATCACCACTGGGTCAAAGCAGAATGGCCAGTTGATCTATGGCCGCAGTGGATTCGAAAGAGTGTGGAGCCTGGCGCTATTGCAAGTAGCCGCCCAGTTCACTGATACAAGTCTGGCGCCAGCCTATATGTATTTGTCCACAATCTTGTGAATAACTTGCTGAAAACTGAGTTCGATATCAGCTTCTGTATACAGGTAGAATCCTTCCGCGTATTTCACTTCAGCAGGCAATGAAAAAGTTCTGCCTTTGTCCAATGCCAGCACCAGTTCCTGATAGTTGTTTTCCGAATTCTGGCTGGCGTAAACCTGCATAACCTGTTCCTTTGCAGATTTCTGTGCAGTCACATCAATGATCATATTGACCGGGTTTTGCACAGTGATCTCATACGAAATTACCTGAGGCCGTAGCTGATATTCGTTGTATATCTTCTGTAGAGCTGCCCAGGCGATTAGCCCGGTGGCACGATGGTCGGGATGAATTTCCATGGCGCCGGGGAAGAACACTGTGGCAGGGGACTTGTCCATGATTTCCCCCACCGCACGTTCAACCAGTGAGTCTTCCAAAACCACGCCTCGATCAGGCACTGCCCAGAACGCCAGGCTGGATACGCCCAGTAATTCTGCGGCGGCATTTATCTCGTCCATCCGGGTAGCGACCAGATCAGTGGCACTGCCGCCAAGCGCACCATCAGTGACAATCACCAGGTGAACTTCTATGTTCTCCTGTTTCGCTCGCAGCAGAGTTCCACCCATGCCAAATGTCTCATCGTCTGCATGAGGTACAAACACCAGCCAGGGCGAGGGTGGCAAATCTGCCGCCTCGAATGGAATCAGGACGTGTTCGGGATTCAGCATGGAATATGAATGACGGGGTAAATTGTCGAAGCTGCCAAGTATATAGATTTGTAGGCGTGATTTTTAGCAATTTGCCGTTTATTCGTGGTTAAATTCGTCGCTCAGTTATCGCAGCAAACCAAGGCCATCAGGCACTGATGTTCACGCTATTACTCAAACAATGGGCTCTGACGCCTTTTCAGAACCGCCGCTTGCTTCACAATTTTGTGCGGCAGGACTTCTTTATCCAGTTCGCGGGTTCTCTGGGAGGCTTTCTCTGGTTATTTGTTACACCAATAGTTCACATCATCGTCTATTCCTTCGTTTTTAGTTATATATTCCAGGTACGGGCCGTCGCCGAGTTCGGCGAAACCCAGTTTGTCATTTTTATGATGATTGGCTATTTGCCGTGGTTTGCCTTTGCCGACGCCGTCAGCAAATCAACTGGCTTGCTGCTGGAAAAAGCGCCACTCATCACCAAAGTCATGTTCCCGGTGCAGATTATCCCGGTGGTCGGCACGATGGTGCCTTATCTTACCCACGTAATCGGATTTAGCCTGCTGTTGGTCTATCTAAGCCTGCAGGGTTATTTTTCCCTCAACTGGTTGTTTATCCCATTTATTTTCTTCCTCCAGTTTCTCTTTACGATGGGCATTGTGAGCGTGCTGTCGGCACTTTGCGTTTTTCTGCGCGACTTGCAGCAACTGGTTGCGCTAATGGTGATGATCTGGTTTTTCCTGACGCCGATCATCTATCCCATTTCAATGATCAGCAATCCTGCTGTGCAGGAACTCTACCTGTTCAATCCAATGCACAGTTTTGTCAATCTGTATCGCGAGATTATCCTGTTGGATAATGTGCCGATGGAACATTTTAAAATAATCATACCGGTATCAATCATCAGTTATATTTTTGGCGGGTGGTTGTTCATGAAGCTGAAGCCTGCCTTCGGCGACGTGCTCTAAAGGTTTATTCATGAACCCAGTATCGGTGCAAAACCTCTACAAGGATTTCAAGATTTACGAACGACCGCAGGACCGGTTGAAAGAAATTCTGGTACGCAAGCCCCAACATCGCCTCTATCATGTGCTCAGCGACATCAGCTTCGCCGTGGAAGATGGACAAAGCTTCGGTATTATCGGTGACAATGGCGCCGGCAAATCCACCTTGCTGAAATTGCTGGTTGGTACCTTACAGCCCACCCGGGGTGTCATCGATGTAAACGGCCAGGTAGCAGCCTTGCTGGAACTCGGCGCTGGCTTTCACCCCGAGTTTACCGGCCGCAAGAATATTTATTTAAATGCCTCCCTGCTTGGCGTACCCGATGACAATATTCCCGAACTGGAAAATGACATCATCGCGTTTTCGGAACTGGATTACTTTATAGACAGACCGGTGAAGACATACTCGTCGGGTATGTACGTGCGTCTCGCATTCTCAATTGCCACCATGGTACGACCTGACATCCTGGTAATTGATGAAGCATTGTCAGTAGGCGATATGGCGTTCCAGAAAAAATGCGTCGATCGCATGAACCAGTTCAGGGAAGAACGTAAAACCATGATTTTTTGTAGTCACTCCATGTTTCATGTCCAGGAGCTTTGTGACATGGCGATTTGGCTGGACAAAGGCGCGATTCGTGAAATGGGGGAAAGCGACAAAGTCGTTGGCCATTATGAGGACTACTGCAATAGCAAAAAGGTCTATCACAGCATCAGCGATGACCTTCCCGGCGGCGCTGAGGGGGATAGTGCCAAATCAGCCAAGGTCCAGGATTGCAAGATCAATTCCATTTCTGTGAAGTCACCTGAAGGCGTAGAGCTAAGCTCCATCAAGCCCCTGGATGATGTGGTTATGGAAATGGAGGTGGAAGTGCTCGCCGATGGTATCGAAGGCAACTTCGGCTTTGCCTTTATGAAGTCAGCCGAAGAGCCCGTGGCATCGTTTTTGACCACCGAACTGCCCGACATCGACAAAGGGCCATTTCATCGGGGCGATATATTTACCGTGTCTCTCACCGTGAAGAAGGTCGCCATGCGTGTGGGTGGCTTCTATGTGCTTGGTGGCCTGGCAGACAAGTCCGGGCTGCTCTGGTATGAAACCAAGTTCAGTAAACTCCTGACAGTGGAAGCCAATAAAGGCGTGGGGCCGATCATCATGGAGTCGCAGTGGACTGTGACTCAGAACGAGAAGGGCTAACAGTCAGCCTTTCCTGACCTCAGGGTGTATCAAACAGGAAGTCTTCCTCGAACACCCGTGGAGGCGCCGTATCGGGTAGCTCCCCGAACGGGTCGATCATCATGATGCGAGGCAGCTCGTTATAGGAGCGTACCTCGATGATTTCGGTGTAGGCCTGTGTCACCGGATCCGGATTGGCAAACGGATCTTCTTCCAGCAACTCCTCCAATTCCAGTTCATTGATCTCCAGCCGCGGATAAACAAAGACGGAATAGATATTGGAAGTATTCGTGCCAACCCATGCCGAGAGTTCCTGCATGTTTTCAAATGGCACAATCTCGCCAATCTCGGCGCGATTATTGAAATCCTCTCTTAGCCTGAATGCCAGGATGTTTTCGATCATTTCCTCATCCAGACCAGGTAAGAGTTGCAAGGCTTCCCGTGTAGCAAGATTCAAATTTACGGTTCGCGTGTTTCCGTAAACAGTAAAAGCCGCGTCGAGGTTCACACCTTCGAATAATTCGGCAAAGCCTCTTATATGCAGAATCTCATCCACGGAATCGAGTTCCGGATTATTGCGTGGGCTAAAGGGCACTTCAAGTGATTGATAGTACTCTTCCTCGGCACCATTAAGACCTGGCAAATCATTCAGGTCGGTCCAGTCAGTCCAGGCCGAGAGTAAATCCTGTACTTCTTCCGGATCCGCATCTTCGCCGCCCAGCCGCTTTTCGATCAACAGTTGCATGTTGCGGCGCGGAATTCGATTCAGGTTGATCTTGCCGGCATGATCATAGACACGCACCATATAGTTTTCGCTAACCGGATAATTGAGCGTTAATGGTTGACCATTGAAGCGATAGGCGTCGATGCGGATTTCGCCGTCCTCGGTCTCTTCCTGAACTTCGCCCACTGGTCGCGGCATACGTTCCAGCATCAGTTCCATTTCGGCATGACTTACAACACCCATAAGCTCTGCCCAGTTCTGACTCAAATCCTGATTGTGTTGCACTGTTCTGGCAGACAGCCTGACTTTGCTCGCCATAGCCGTGACGAGCACAGTCAGTAATACTGCGGTCCATAGGACAATAATTATGACTGCGCCACTCTGTCGGGATTTATTCATAGGTCCATGAAAAGCGAGTCATTGGGACGGATACTGCGATGTTCGTTGTTGCGAATGCGCGCAACAATTTCCAGTGGAGCGTCGGTATCATCTTCAGGCTCGAAGCGAATATAAACCGCTAACGGTAGCGCATTGAGCTCGCGCGCCTCCCATTCATCAGTCCAGGATTTGCTTTCATTCAGATCCTGGAATAAATAGGAAACCTCCAGCGTGTATCCAGGCAGAATCAGGATGGGTTCTGCTTCTTCCAGACGGCTTAGTGGATCATCACTCATGGCCGGAGCCATCGTGAGAAAAACGCCTTCATCCCGTTCGGAGTACAGATACCACGCCATAAGACCCGGCGTACGTTGTGGCGACACACTGGACACCCAACTGATCTCGCTGCTGTCACCGGTGAAGTGAATCTGGCGTGCCAGTAATTCCCGATTCGTAAAGCTGTGTGGGAAAGCCGCCTGCAGCGCGCGTTCCAGTTGCAGAATAACCAGCGCTTCATCCAGCTCCTCATCAAGGATGTCCGAATTGCGGTTCCAGTCATCCGCCACGATATATACACCAGTACTTAGAAGACCCAAGAGCATGGTAGTCAATGCCAGCGACATGATGACTTCAATTAACGTGAAACCAGCAGACCTTGCTCGATGAATCGCCTGCACTGTTTCGTTTCGAGACTTCGCACTCATCTTGGCAGTTCCAGTTCCACCCAGCGACTGGCACTGATGGTCACGTCGCGTTCGGGGTCATAGAGTTCGAATTCCTGCAACGCATAATTCATGGCCTGGGTTTTACGCTCCGGGTCCTCGAGGAATTCACCGCTACGTACCTGGTAGATTTCGTCAACCAGAATTGGTTCAACATCATTGTATTCGTCTTCGAGTAAGGCGAAATTGGCAGCAGTACGCATTTGCGTCGCACGAATCAGGGATTCTTCTGCACGCCAGGACAATTGTTTGCTCTGACCCACCAGCGTGAACAAACTGCCGAGAATGAAGCCGGTAATAGCCAATGCCACGATAACTTCCAGCAGCGTGAACCCGCGCTGTTTGCACTTTCTGAAATTCCACTGATGCAGAGTCATGTCTGTTTTGCCATTGGATGTCATGGCGCGTCTTCCAGGATGGCTACCCGACCGGAAAAAGGATCTACGGAGATGTTTATTTCCTGCTCATCCTGGGACAAGCGAATGATGCCGCCGGTGCTGCCGCCTTCCGGAAAAAACGTTACTGCAAGCAAGGTCTCTACCAGGGTTTCAGTACCCGTACTGTCGATGAACTCGACGGTGGTATTCTGGCTTTCCCAGGTTCCGACACTATTGCGTGGCGGTTTTAACTCCTTGGCCTGCTGGTCTATCCCGGTAACCAGGGTAGTTGCTGCGGGTTGGCCACTGACAACAGCCATACGCCGCCCATGATTCAGTAGTGCCGTGAGTTCGCGCACCTGGGTACTGAAGCTACGGGATTCAAGTGTGGACAGGTTGGGTATGATAAGCACACTGGCCATGCCAATAATGGTCAATACCAGCAATATCTCAAGCAGGGTAAACCCGCGTGTAGAATCGGGTGAAATGCGGGGATATACGCGGGTCTTATAACCCGATGTCTGCATCCACATCTTCGCCACCGCGCTCGCCGTCGGCACCATATGAGACTAAAGTGAAACTTCGGCCATCAACGTCATAGACGTATTCATTACCCCAGGGGTCAAGTGGCACATCGCGCCGCAGATAAGGCCCGTTCCATGCCGCTCGTCCACTTTCGTTTTCCACCAGACCCTGCAAGGAATCCGGGTAGTCACCCATATCAAGCCGATAGGTATCCAGTGCTGCTTCAAGCGCCGAGATCTGCGAGCGTGCCGCGTCTTGCATGGCGCCTGCCCGCTGATTGAATAAATTCGGTGCGACCATAACTGCCAGCATGCCGATTATTGCCATGACTACCAGAATCTCAATTAGCGTAAAGCCTTTATGTCTTTTGCCGTTGTTTCCTGCATCGAAGTTGCTCATGGTCTATCCTGCATATATCTGTAAATAGAATGTAGTTTCATTAACAGCACCGTATCAGATTCCGCTCTCCTGGATAAGTTCTGATGCCAGCTCAAAGCGCTCGAGAATTTCCGCGTACTGCACACTGTTTTGCTCATTCAGGTTGATAATTTCAGGGCGCAATACGATAAACAGCTCGCGCCTTTCAACACTATCCTGTTGATAGGAAAACAGCCGCCCCAGCACCGGAATGCGATTGAGTCCAGGAACACCGGAATTCAGGTTTTCGTTATCGGTTTGTATCAGGCCACCCAGCACGACGTTTTCGCCATTGCGCACCACTACAGTGGTGTTGATCTCCTGGTTGTTGAATACCGGGTTGTTGTTGACTCCCGCGGCGCTACTATCGACTGAAGACAATTCCTGACGAATAATCAGGTTCACCACGCCATCGCGATTAATTTGCGGTGTAATGGAAAGCACGATGCCCGTATCGCGATATTGAATATTCGTAGTGGCGATTCCTCCACCGCCCACTGATTCGCCCTGTTCCACCGGCACCTGCGCACCGATCTGGATCTCACCTTCCTGGTTATTGGTAACAGTAAGAGAAGGCCGCGCCAGCAAACGCACGTCGTTGTTCACTGATATGGCTTCCAGTGTTGCGTCAACCTGCGCAGCACCATCAATAAAAGTCTTGCTGAACAACAAGCCGCCAAGGCCAGCACCGGGCAGAAAGCTGGTACTGGTGGCTGTGGAAATGTCATTCACCGCGCTGTCTGCAGCAACTCGTGACCAGTCCACGCCAAATTCATTGGCATCGGTCAGGGTGATCTGGGCAATGACTGCGTTGATCATGACTTGCAGAGGCACCGTATCCAGTTGATTGATTGTGGTGAGTAGTTGTCGATAATCTCTGGCAGTGCTGCGGATTAACAAGCTATTGGTGCGCTCGTCGGCAACAATGGTGACATTCAGATCGGCAGAAACCACAGTGGTTCTGGTGGTGAATGCAGATGGAGGCACAGTATCTGCGCCAGACTGATCTCCATTGTCATTGTCTGCCGGTAAGCCAATCAATCCAGGCTGGGACACCACTACCGGACCTTCATCATCATCCCGGTCGAACACATTAGTCAGCGTTTCTGCCAATTCCACCGCACTCAGATTTTTTACCTGGTAATGGAAAAGCTGTTCCACCTGTTCCTGGGCATCAGCATCCAGTATGCGCACCCAACGCTGTACTTCGTCGAAGCCTCGCGTGGCCGGTGCAGTAACTAAAATAGCATTGATACGTTCGATGCCCTTGACCTGATAAGCAGGCAGGGGGCCTTCAATCAATTGCAGAATCTCCTCCAGTTCGGTAGCTACTTCTAGGGCATTGGAGTTACTTAACTGATACAGGCGAATACCCTGATTACTGAAAGGATCTGTATCGATCAGGGAAATCACCTGGTTAATACGCATCAACTGGTTTTCCGTTGCCTCAATTGCAAGGGTGTTGCTGGAGGTAATGCGCCTGACTACGCCCTCAGGTTCGAGCATGGGCGTGATAGATTCACTGGCCGCTTCAGCCGAAATAAATCGCAGTGGTGTAATCTGTAATACTCTCGCAGCGGTACCCGAACCAAGTTGGTCGGGTGTAATAATTTCGGCGGGCAAATTACTGTCCAACACACGCGCATTGAAAACATTACCGGCTCGCTCAATCACCACACCGGCATCCCGCGCCAGCAGTTGCATCAATGGCCAGATATCTGCCTGACCCAGCGGACGATCTGCTGCTGTGCGAATGCTGACGACGCTATTGATAGACGGATCAATGATGATCGTCATATCCAGCGCATCAGCTAGTTCTTCCAATACCAGCCGCAACTGCGCCTGTTCATAGTTCAGTTCGACTACGTCGTCACCCTCTACTGGTCCCGGTGTTGGAATTTGTTCCCGGTAACCCGGCGCAGCAGGAATCTGGCCATCGCGATTTATTTCGTTAATAAGCGCCAGTCGTTCTGCGTTATCAATGCTGTCAATTTCGGCTATGGCGGTTATCTGGCTGGTCGGAGTCTGATTCTGATTGGCAATGGCCTGTCCAGTTGCGGTGTCAGGGCTCGCACCAGTTTGCTGATCATTGATCGCAGCACAAGACGAGAGCGCTATACACAACATAGCGTAGCTGATCGTCCTGATGTGATTTTTTCTCTTGCTTACGAGATCCACATTATTCTCCAGTATTAAAACTCCACGGCATTCATGCTGAACACCGCCGAAAGCATAGTAATCGTGATGCCACCTACTGCAATGGCTAAAAAGATAATCAACGCAGGTTGCAAGGCTGATACGAGCGCAGACATCTGATTGCGTACATAGTTGTCAAAAGTAGCGGCTGTCTTGAGCAGTATTTCGCCAGTACGTCCAGACTCCTCACCCACGGTGACCAATTGATGCAGCAACGTGGGGAACTGATTGGTTTTTTCCAGCGAGATGCCGAGACCGGCACCCCCCCTGACATCCTCTTCAACCTGCAACAAGTTATTGGTAAGTAGTTGATTGCCTATCACTTCGCGTGCGACACGTAGTGCCCTGATCAAGGGAATGCCTGCGCCAAGAAGTGCGCCCAGGGTGCGAGAAAACACGGCACAATCCCTGAATAGAATCAGGTTACCCAGCAATGGCAGCGTTAGCAGAAATTTGTCTCTGCGCAAGCGTGTTGCAGGCTCACGATCCAGTGACTTCCAGAATAGTATGAGCCCGGCAATCAACAGGATGAATAAAAAGCCGTAGCTTTGAATAAACGCACTCAGTGAAAGCAGGAACTGGGCCGAAGGGGGTATCTCGGTGCCTGCATCCTCAAACATCGCGGCAAACTGTGGCACAACGAAGACCAGCAACAGCATTACTGAAATCACACCAGTAATTAACAGGACAATAGGGTAAACCATGGCTGCGATTATGGCCTGGCGTGTTCTGGCACTGACTTCGAGAAACTCCGCCAGATCCGGCAGAACCTGATGCAAGATACCGCCTTCTTCGCCCGCCCGTACGATATTGATGTACATTTTGGAAAATACTTTTGGATGGCTTTCCATGGCCTCTGCCAGGCCCCTGCCTTCCTTCACGTCGCGCAACAGATCCAGCACCAATTCACTCATTGCTGCTGATTCCGTGATGCCTTCGAGCAACCGTAACGCCTTGTCTATGGGAACGCGAGCTTCGACGAGCGTACAGAGGCCATTGGTAAAATCGAGTATGTCATTGTGACGGATACGTTTACGGCGCGGTGTCTGAATAGAATGTCTGGATTCCTGCAGTTTCACCGGTGTGAGTTTGCGTCCACGTAAAATACGCACGGCTTCCCGTTCGGAATCGGCACTTAGCTGGCCCGTTTCCATTTTGCCTTTGGCATCAAATGCCTGATATTTGTATTCGACAGCGCTCATTGTGCTCGCGTCACCCTCACTACTTCTTCCGGGGTAGTCAGTCCGGCTTTAAGTTTCGCTAACGCATCCTGACGCAAGGTCAGCATGCCTTCTTTGATAGCCTCTTCCCGAATCACATTAGCGTCCGCTCCTGTAGCTATGTGATGGCGAATGGCATCGCTCATAAGCAGCAATTCGTAAAGCCCGATACGGCCTCGATACCCGGTTTTGCCACAGCGTTCACACCCATCACCGCGCTGTATTTGCGGGCATTCAGCCTTGTCGATTTTAAGCACAGCAGCCTCATCGTCGCTTAGTTCAACTGCCTGGCTGCAGTCCGTGCACACCCGTCGCACCAGGCGTTGAGCCTGAATAGCCAATAAAGACGAACTGATGAGATAACCCTCGACACCCATATCCTGCAAACGAGTTACGGCGCCAGCGGCATCGTTGGTATGTAGCGTGGAGAAGACCAGGTGCCCGGTCAGTGCTGACTCGATGGCGATCTCTGCGGTCTCGTGATCACGTATCTCACCTACCATCAAGACATCCGGATCCTGTCGTACGATCGAGCGCAATCCCGACGCAAAGCTCAATCCAATGGCTGAGTTGGCCTGGATTTGGGTTATTCCTTCGAGCTGATATTCCACCGGGTCTTCAACGGTGATGATCTTTTGTCGTTCGCTGTTTATTTTCTCCAGGGTGGCATAGAGCGTTGTTGTCTTACCTGAGCCTGTGGGGCCAGTAATCAGAATCATGCCGTGTGGTTGCGAAATCACTGACTGGTATTGTTTTAAAATCTGTTCCGGCATGCCAAGTTGCTGCAAGGCGACGGTACTGTCATCACGATCCAAGATACGCAAAACGATCGACTCGCCATGGACGCCAGGCAGGGTTGAAACTCGCATATCCAATTGTTTATTGCCTATCTTGTAGTCGATGCGGCCGTCTTGGGGCAGGCGCTTCTCCCCGATATCGAGCTTGGCCATCAGTTTCAGACGCGACGCCACTGCCGTGTGAATACGCGCAGGAAGTCGCTCAATGCGCGTCATGATGCCATCTACCCGGCACCGTATATCGAGATGTGCTTCGTTAGGTTCGAAATGGATGTCGCTGGCATTGAGATCCAGTGCACGGGCAAACAAATGATTCACCAGACGAATTATCGGCGCCTCCGAAGCCAGATCCTTGAGCGCTTCATCGTCTTCAAAACCGGATACAAAAACATCATCATCGCTGCTGTCGATCTGGGGCGAGAGTTCGGCGCGCCAATGGCGCAGCAATCGGCGTACCTCATCATTGTCACCAACGGCGAATACCACGGGCTCACCAATGATGAAACGAATTCTGGCCCGTAAATCTATTGAGGGTGCCTCATTGCACACCAGGCGCCCAGATTCGCTATAGTCGTTAGCCGGCGCGATGCCCTCTGGTTCCAGTAGCTGGGAAAAAATGGGGAGCGTCATCGCATTGAAGCGACCGCTTTCCTGTTGTTCCACCTGCTGGAGTTCCGTATCACTCATCGTTATTCCCTATGCTCTCGCTACGTGCGAAACCCACTACCGTAATCGCTCCGTTATATTGGGTGCGGCTGTGTGACAAATTAAAATGCGTCACATGCAAGCGCGGCGACGATGTCTCGAGCTGTCGCAAAAACTCCACTGTGTTGCCCGCATCGCTGGTTCGGAAAGACATCTCCTGGCTAATCAAAATCCAGCCAGCCGTCTCCAGCCGGTCCGCGAGGCGGGTTGAGCTAACGGTAATTCCCGCATCGCGTGCGTGTTGTGACAGGGCTCTTTGAATATTGGCCTCGATAACCGGTACGGTCGCGCCGCTGAAAGTCTGCGCTGCCAGTTCATCGCGCCTGGTTTCTGCCGCGATGCGCCGTTCACGCCATTGGGCAGTATTTTCTGTGAGCCTTTCTTCTCGTGCCAGGTCTAACTCTAAAGATTCAATATTTTGTTGCCGTGAGTCATAGATTCTCTGCAATGCCGGGAACAAATTGGTGACTACAAGTACCAATGCCACCAGTGCAGCCAGCATGACTACCCGTTTCTCTCTGGCCGACATCTGGATATTGACTAAAGGATTATTCATCCGGGAAGTACCGCACCATGTAGGCGTCAAAATTCACAGTGCTTAAGCGCAGATCAATAAAGTATCTGTCGTTATTGGTAGCTCGCGAAAACACGACTTCAGTAAACATTGGATGTTGTTCCAGGCGCTGCAAAATTGACTGCGGCTCGCTACTGGTTCCCTGAATACGGATGAGTCCTTCATCAACCTCCATTGACGATAGCTGGTCAGGTAACAAGATGCTCTGCAAAGTAAACATGGCTTCGCGGATGCGTTGATCCGGAAAGTCATTTATAGGCCCCCAGGTATCTTCGAAATCTATTACTATCGATTGGTCACGACGGGCATCAGCAGATAGTTCACGACTCGCTTCCAGGTTGGCCGCCTTCAACCGGAACTCCACTGATTGCGCGACAAAGGGAATTGAGGATAAGAGCAACACAACGACTGCTGCGGCTGCAGCCACAAGGAACTTCTTGCCTTTCTCTGCCTGCTTTCGCGCTGCCAACGCACCCTCTGGAAAGAATCGGTATAGTGCAGTAAATCCGCCGGAATAGTTATCAGTGAAATCCTGCAGGTCATTCAGGTTGACAACATTTACGTCGGCCTGGTTCGCACATGTAGTTTCCCATTCTTCGCGAAACATCTCCTGTTGCAAGTCGGAGTTCAATACGTGGGACCACTGCTTGATGACCCCGGCCTCGTTATGAATGGCCGTGCCTGTACCGGCGTCCCGATCGATGATAAGACAATCCGCTGAGGCATCGACTGCAATCAGTGAACGAGGGGAGACTACGGCAAGAAACACCCCGGCATCTGATAGCGCTGAGAAATACTCATCCAGTCTGGATTGACGCATCCACAGTGCCACGTGAGGAGATTCAAAATTTGCGCCAGCTGGATTTACAGAAAGCGCCAGGTCGCTCTCATAAGTCGGCAATATTGATTCGCACTGCAGTAGCAACGCTGAATATAATGTTTCGCTTGAAACGCCGGCCAGTTCTACTGGAGTGCCCACGAATTCCTCAGCGGGTAACAGCAATCGCAGTGCTTCATCATGCGAGTCAACGGGTAACAGGGTACGCACACATTGAGCCAACGCAGTCACATCGACAGGGGCAGGCTCACTCTGAAATTGCGCGCTGCGCCCTGATTCCAGATGCAAACAATGGCCATCGCGCACAACCACTGTGTGCGCCACCGATTTCAACAAGTCCTGCTGCGAACTGTCTGCCAAAATACGGCGTAAAGACGCTGGCAAGGCCGCGCGAAGTTTTTCTTGTATTTGACTCATAACGACAGGTGGCAGTCGACCAGCTGATCCTGGGCACTGCTTCCCGGTTGTCCCCGATTCAGCTAAGTCGCTGAATAAATTATTAAAACTGTGTCATATGACTGACTCAGGCAGGAAAAAGTTTGAATAAATCAGGGGTTTCAACAATTAATCCACCCTGATGGGGAAAAACCATAGCCCCAAAACGCAATTCGGCCCCTGGCAGCGATTTGCCAGGGGCCGAAGTTACAATCCTGCGTGGCCGCGGGATCTGGCTATTCGCCAGAGGCCGACATGGCGAGACGCTCTTTTTCTACAAGAAAATCAACCACTTCCAACAATTCTGCCTGAGTGGGCACGTTCTGGCCGGTGGTGATCAGGTATTTGCCATTAACGATCATGTTGGGCGTGCTGCGAATTTCGTAACGCTGCATGCGACGCTCAGCCTGATTGACTTTGGTCACGACCGAGAAATTATTGAAGGCGCTCTCGAATTCTTCCTGACTGATGCCATGGCGAGCGAATACTTCACCTATCTGTCGCTCGTTTTGCATACGATTGCCTTCCACATTGATGGCATTGAAGATCGGTTCATGCAGCACGTCCAGCGCATCGAGATGCTCGGCAGCGTAATACACCTGTGCATGGATCTTCATCAGGGCATTCCACATGGCTGGAAACCGCGCAAATTCTACATAGTCTGGCGCATTCTCTTCCCAATGGGTAATGAGAGGCTCGAAACGGAAACAGTGCGAACAGCCGTACCAGAACGCCTCTAGCACCTCGACTTTCGAGGGATCACTGGTATTTACCGGGTTACGCAATTCGGTGTAATGGGTTCCTGCTACGTAGCGATCGATTTGGGCGTAGCTGCTTACGGCGAGTGGCAACAGCATGACTACTGCAAGAACCTGGCAAAATCGCTTAATCATTGTTCAACTCCATCTCAATGGGGGTAGATCTAACATTACGTGAAATTAGCATAGGGGCTTGAGCCTGACTATTTCACTGATGCGGTAATTTGACCAGCTTACCGCAGAGTTTTGTTCGTCAGTCTAGTTAAGTCCCGACACATAACTTGCCAGCGCTTCCAGTTCAGTGTCTGTGAGCCGCTCGACAACCGTGCGCATCATGCCGCTTGCGTCATTCTGACGCACACCGGCTCGAAAATCCTTCAGTTGCTGCAAGGTATATTCAGGGTGCTGGCCGCTCAGAGCAGGGAAGCCTGCCTCGGCATTGCCCTGACCAGTCGGGCTGTGGCATGCAGAGCACGCCGCAACAGACAGTTCAGCGTTACCCGCACGATACAGAGTCTCAGCAAGCTCGAGGCTCGCCGGATCGGCACCGCCTACCGTGGCATCCTGTGAGGCATACCAGGCCGCCAGATCTGCCATATCCTGCTCAGACAGGGACATTACCATTGCCGCCATGGTGACACCGGTGCGTGCACCAGATTTGAAATCCATGAGCTGTTTGAACAGATAGTTGGCATTCTGACCCGCGATTTTGGGGTTGATAGCCAGCTCGCTATTGCCATCACTGCCATGGCAGGTTGCACACAGGGCAGATTTTGCCTGGCCGGCCGCCGCATCACCCTCAACCTGGGCAAGCGCGAGAACGGGCAAGAAACCGCCAATAAGCATGGAGAACACAAAAATAACGAGTTTTTTCATGGACTAACCTGTAATTACTTCATTTAATAGGAAAATCGAAAGGCTGGGACACAGCCTTGCGGCCGCGGATTATAGCGCAATAAATCGCAGGTCTCTATCTGCGACAGGTCTCTGTTAACAAGCAAATGACAACATGATTTTCAGCCAGGCTCAATTCATTACCAGCGCCGCCACTTTGCGCGATTGCCCGCCCGACAGTATCGCTGAAGTGGCGTTTGCAGGTCGCTCCAATGCCGGAAAGTCGAGCGCGATCAATGCCATAACCGGTCATAGCCGGCTCGCCAGGATCAGCAAAACCCCCGGACGCACTCAGCTTATAAATTTTTTCCAGCTACAACCGGAAAGATATCTGGTTGACTTGCCCGGATACGGTTTTGCCCAAGTACCCCTGGCCGTCAAGGAAAAATGGCAGCGCGAACTGGAAGACTACCTGCGCAAACGTGAAACACTCAAAGGCCTGGTATTACTAAGCGACATTCGACATCCGCTCAAGGAATTCGATCGCATGATGATTGCCTGGGCTAACCAGGCCGAATTGCCCCTGCATCTGTTGCTTACCAAAGCCGACAAGCTCAAGCGCGGCGCGGCGCAAAACACCCTGCTAGGAGTACGCAGGGAGCTGGGGGAACAAGCTTCCGTACAGCTATTTTCGGCTGTGAAGAAACAGGGCCTCATTGATGCCCGACGTCAATTGTCAGAGTGGCTCGAACTGGAGTCAGAGACTAATGAAGCGGTGGAGACCTCCTGATTAGTTGCTAGTGGGCCTGGTCCCAGTTATCACCCACACCCACATCCACAACCAGCGGTACATCCAGGGCAGCGGCACTGGTCATACGAAATTTCACGCCTTCGCGCAGTAATTCCAGGTCCGGTTCCGCCACTTCGAACACCAACTCATCGTGCACTTGCAGGATCATCCTGGCATCGAGTTCACCCAAACCCAGCCAGTGATCAATGTCTATCATTGCCTGCTTGATGATATCTGCCGCCGTTCCCTGCATCGGGGCATTGATTGCTGTGCGCTGCGCTGCCTTGCGAATCATGGCGTTTCCGGCATGAATCTCTGGTAAATAAAGACGCCGACCAAACAGGGTTTCCACGTAGCCTTTTTCATCAGCAAGAGCCTGGGTTTCGTCCATATACTTGCGCACGCCCGGGTAGCGTTCAAAATAACGCTCGACATACTGCTGGGCATCGCGGCGCGATATATTGAGTTGGTTAGCCAGCCCGAATGCCGACATGCCATAAATCAGGCCAAAGTTAATTGCCTTGGCGCTGCGACGCTGATCTGGCGTTACGTTTTCCAATTTAATGTTGAAGACTTCGGCGGCGGTGGCCTGATGCACATCGCGCGCTTCGGAGAAGGCTTCCAGCAAGCCCGCATCACGTGACAAATGCGCCATGATTCGAAGTTCCACCTGGGAATAATCTGCTGCCATCAATTTGTATCCTGAGTCGCAAATGAAAGCCTGGCGCACACGGCGACCCTCTGCGGTGCGGATGGGGATATTCTGCAGATTGGGATCAGTGGAAGACAGCCTGCCAGTAGCTGCAACCGCTTGCTGAAAAGTGGAATGTATACGGCCGGTACTTTCCTGGATCTGCAGAGGTAGTTTGTCAGTATAAGTAGATTTCAGTTTACTGAGCGATCTCTGTTCAAGAATCAGCCGTGGTAATTCGAACTTTTCCGCCAGTTCTTGCAAGACAGGCTCAGCGGTCGACGCCTGTCCTGTTTTGGTTTTTTTCAGGACTGGCAGTTCGAGTTTTTCGAACAGAATTTGTTGTAGCTGTTTGGGTGAACCGAGATTGAACTCTTCGCCAGCCATTTCGAAAACTTCGGCCTGCAATTTATCGAGCTGCTTTGCAATTTGTTTGCTCTGTTTCTCCAGAACCTTTGCGTCTACTTTGATGCCATTGCGCTCAACCCGCTGCAGTACATCGATCAGTGCCACTTCATAGTACTGGTAGAGGCCAAACAGATGGCCGTCCACTTTCATCTTGTGCTCAAGCAACGCCGCCAACCGTAGTATCAGGTCAGCCTGTTGTGCTGCGTAGTTACCAAAATCCTCGATCTTGACCTGAGACCTGGTGAGCTTCCCGCGTCCTTTGCCTAGCAATGAATCTACGTCTACGGGAGATATGTCCAAATAGTAACGCGCAATATCGCCTAACATATGCTTGCTGGCCACCGAGTTAACCACATACGATGCCAGCAACACATCAGACTTCACCGGTTGCAGTTCAATGCCATGGTTCTGCAGCACATGCATTGTGTGTTTGATGTCGTAACCGTATTTGACGATCTCCGGGTTTTCCAACAATGGCCTTAGCTGATCCAATACATCGTCCACGGCCAATTGATCAGGGCAATCCTCATATTCATGGGCGACTGGTATATACACTGCATTACCAAATTCCGGCGCGATGGCCAGGCCAATAATGCGCTGCTGAAGAAAATGCTCTCCCTCATACTCGACAAAGACCGCAAAGCCTTCTGAGTTCTCCAGTGACTTGACCAGTGCATGCAGATCTTTTGTTTTATAAATGCAGGAGTAGTCGTTTTTGGCGATAGCCACATCCGGCGCGTCATCCGGTGTCTCCTGCTCCTGGGCAGTGAGCGCGGCAGCATTGGAAGAAGCGGTTACACCCGCATCTTCCAGTTCCTTGATCCAGGTTTTGAATTCCATTTCCACAAACAGATCGTGCAAGCGTTGCAGATCGTCGGGCGACTTTTGCAATTCGCTTATCTGGAAATCCAGTTTTACATCCATCTTGATAGTCGCTAATTCATATGACAATTCCAGCGAATCAAGATTAGCTCGAAGCTTCTCCCCGATTTTGCCACCAACTTTATCTGCGTTGTCGATAATGCCCTGCATTGAGCCATATTCCTGCAACCACTTAACGGCAGTCTTGGGACCAACTCCGGGCACTCCCGGAATATTGTCAGACTTGTCCCCCATAAGCGCCAGGTAGTCCACTATAAGTTCCGGGCCGATACCAAACTTCTTTTCCACACCCGCAATATCGAGCAGTTCATTGGTCATTGTGTTCATCAGCGTCACATGTTCATTGACCAGCTGTGCCAGATCTTTATCACTAGTTGAAATCAAGGTTTCTCTGCCAAGCTCTGTTGCTTGTGTGGCCAACGTGCCAATCACGTCGTCAGCCTCCACATCATCAACGATCAACAGCGGCAGCCCCATCGCCCGGATAATTTCGTGAATCGGTGCGATTTGTGACCGCAGCTCATCAGGCATGGGCGGACGATGAGCTTTGTAGTCGGTATAGATTTTATTGCGGAAGGTTTTGCCCTTGGCATCGAACACCACGGCAATATTGGCATCGGGGTATGACTTGATCAGACTCCTGATCATATTGATTACGCCCTTTACTGCACCGGTAGGCTGCCCCCTGCTACTTACCAGGGGCGGCAGGGCATGAAATGCGCGAAACAGATACGACGAACCGTCGATGAGTACCAGTTGTTTATCTTCTTTCATATCAGGGCTCACAGGTACTCACGGTGATGGGATTTATGTGTGGTATTGGGCGATCAACAGCTGGCAAATGCATTTGTAAGATTGTGCATCAACTCGATGTAGTTTTCAGCTTCGACACCCATCAGGTCGATCATGACCTGGTCTGCCTCGGTATCCCGCAGTAATGTCTCGAGCAGGGCAGCGTTGTATTCAGGGTCCAGCATGACACACGCCGGTGGACGCAACTGCAGTTGTTCGCGAGTCTGCATGATCTCGCGCATGCCCGGTTGTATCTCGGTACTACGCACCAAAGCAGTACTATGGGCCAGATTAAACTTTGCTTCGAAATAGCGATAGGCGTCGTGATAGACCGCATAATTCTGCTGGCCAGACGAACTTAACTGTGCGGCCAGCTCCCCTTCCAGGGTGTCGAGTCTTGCTTTAAACCCGGCCAGATTAGCGCTGATCTGAGCACTGAGGTGGGGAGCCGTTAACTGCAGTTGCTCAGCCAGTGCCGCAGCGATCATTCCTGCATTATTCAGATCCAGCCAAAGGTGGTAATCCGTAGTGCCGTCTTCCAGCATGTACAGGCGCAATCCATCAATTGCGGATGCCATCAGGATATCCTGCGATGCGCCCTGATTGGCAAAGAAATCCGCGAGATAAACCTCGAACCCGGGATCGATCCAGAGCACCAGGTCAGCGCGGGCCAGCAGCGTCCTGTCAGAAGGCTTCAACGTATAGTGATGGGAAGATTGTCGCGGATCCACAATTGATCGCACTTCAAACTGCTCACCGGCAATTTCGCGCGCAATCAACTCGAGAGGTTTGATTGTGGTCACGATCACTGCTTCGCTGGCAATGCTTGCCGAACAAAAAATGCCTATAAACAGGCCAAAAATAATTTTACGCATAGACAGAAAGAAACGGTATCGGGCGAGACGATTAAGCAGTGCATGATATAACATTGTTCACGCGACTCCCACGCGACGATATTTAGACTTGAACATGGCTCCCTGAGAATTGACCCTGGATTATGGAAGAACTGGACGGAGACAACAGAGTACTACTCCGCGCGCGCGGTATCACCAAGCAGTTTGGTGAACGCAAGGTGTTGGACAATATTGATCTGGAGATCAAACAGGGCCAGATACTGACACTGATAGGGCCCAATGGCGCTGGCAAGACCACGTTGGTTCGCATCACATTGGGACTCCTGAGTGCTGACAGCGGGTCCATCAGCCAGCGGCGCAACCTGCGAGTGGGCTACATGCCCCAGCGACTGCACATCAAGCCCACGTTGCCTCTGACCGTGGCGCGGTTCCTGCGACTGGGGGGGCATCAGAACGATGCTGTAATCGCAGACTGTCTGAAAAAATTACATGTACCGCATCTGGTTGATCAGCAAATGGTGGAGATTTCTGGCGGCGAACTACAACGAGTGCTGCTGGCTCGGGCGCTTCTGCGCAAACCTGAACTGCTGATTCTCGACGAACCTGCACAGGGCGTGGATGTTGCCGGGCAAGCCGAACTGTATGCACTAATAGATGAAATTAGTGCTGAGCAGGACTGTGGAGTTCTGATGATCTCGCATGACCTGCACCTGGTCATGTCAGCAACTGATGAGGTTATCTGCCTGAACCATCATGTTTGTTGCCATGGCAAGCCGGAACAGGTAAGCAATGATCCTGCTTATCTCGATCTATTCGGAGCTCGCACAGCCGAAAATATTGCAGTCTATACCCATAATCATACACACGAGCATGACATTGCAGGCGCAGTAATTCCGGAAGAGGGTAAGGACTGAATGCTTGAATTGTTAACCACAGATTTTTTCCTGTATGCATTGGTTGCCGGCTTGAGTCTCGCCCTTGTAGCAGGGCCTTTAGGTTCATTTATTGTATGGCGCCAGATGTCTTATTTTGGCGACACACTCGCACATTCGGCATTACTCGGTATTGCAATCGGGTTGGTAACCGGCAGCAATCCACAATTGTCAATTATAGTTAGCAGTGCCATATTCGCCTGCCTGCTGGCGCTTCTCGACCGTAAACCAGCGATTGCTACCGATGCGCTACTCGGCATTCTGGCACACAGTACACTGGCTCTGGGCATTGTCGTGTTGGCCCTTACGGACTCAGTCAGAATAGATCTTGAAGCGTATTTGTTTGGCGCACTGCTCACGATCAACCCGACTGATCTCATGTGGGTGATCGTTGTTGCAGCGCTGGTCGCAGCGACACTGGGGAGGTTGTGGAATCAATTGCTGTCTGCCACCGTGCATATGGAACTGGCGCAGATCGAGGGTGCACAGGTCCAGCGCCTTAATTTGATCCTCATGCTGCTGATCGCTCTAACCATTGCAGTGTCAATGAAAATCGTCGGCGTACTTTTGATTACTTCGCTACTGATTATTCCACCCGCCGCGGCACGCAGACTTGCCAATACTCCAGAACAAATGGCGGTAACAGCCAGCGCTATTGGTGCGCTGTCAGTTATTACAGGTTTGCTTGTGGCGTTTTATGCAGATGTACCGGTGGGGCCAGCTATTGTAGTTGTGGCTACAATGATCTTCTTTTTACTGTATTTTTATCCGACCAGACAAAAATAGTGCATTGAGCCTCAGCGCAGGATCATACTGAGCGCTTCACCAATGTCTCCTGCCCGGTGTGGCGGCTTGAGAACTGCGTGCACCTTGCCCTCGGGAGTTACGATGCTGATGTGGCTAGTGTGATTAATCAGGTATTGGTCTGTGGGCATGTCACCATGTGAGGTGTGTTCCTGTCCTTCGGCAAGTCGCTCGTGTACCGCGTACATAGTATCCGCGAGTCTATTTATGGCAGCGTAGTCGCCCGTCAAGCCACGAAAATCAGTATTGAACTGATCCAGGTAGTCAGCAAGGGCGGTTGGTGTATCGCGCAATGGGTCGACGCTAACCAACACGACCTGCAAATCCTTTGTGACTTCCTCGTATGCAGGATCGGCGAAAAGTCGACCGAGCTGCTCCATGGTCAAAGGGCAGATGTCAGGGCATTCTGTAAAACCGAAAAATACCAGGCTCCAGCGCTCGTCAAACAAAGATGCGTCGGCCTGTGCACCATGTTCATCGATTAATTCGAAATCAGGGATGAATCGCGATTCCACCAGAATGGCACCGCCCAGATCACTCAGCTGATCGAATTCCGCCAGATCCTCGCGCAAAAGAAACAAGTAGGTCAGGAACGCTGCCAACAAGACATCAAACAGGATGAACGCCAGTATGGCATGGCGACGCGATATGGTGAGGGCCATAGCCTAGTACTCTCTTGGTAAGGGTGTGGCCATTCCCGGCGAGGTGCGCCTTGTCAGGATCATTGGCAGATCAACTGAACCCGTAAAAATAAGCATTACAGAGCGCTAGAACAGGTAGTGATCGACAACCAGGGCAACAAACAACAGGGCCAGGTACACGATAGAGTAGCGGAAAGTGTCCATTGCGGTAGTGGGGCCAGGTTTAAACATCAGACGTCCAGACCAGGCGAGGAATCCGGCGCCCAGACCCATGGCTGCGACAAGATAGAGCAATCCGCTCATCCCGGAAAAATACGGTAAGGCACTGACAACGACCAATATGGCCGTGTAAATCATGATGTGCACCTTGGTGACATACTCACCATGGGTTACGGGGAGCATTGGTACGCCGGATTTTGCATATTCGTCTTTGCGGTGAATAGCCAAAGCCCAGAAATGCGGCGGCGTCCAGGCGAAAATGATAAGAACCAGGATTAGCGCGCCCGCTTCGATGCTACCGGTAACTGCAGACCAGCCCAGCAACGGCGGCATGGCACCCGACAGGCCCCCGATTACAATGTTTTGTGGGGTCGCGTGCTTGAGATAACCGGTATAAATGAACGCATAACCTACAAATGATCCCAGTGTGAGCCAGGCGCACAGTGGATTAACCCAGAATAGCAGGATTGTCATGCCCGCCACGCCGATCACGATAGCGAAGATCGCAGCCTGTCTGGGCTCCACCCGACCCTGAGCGACAGGGCGGTTATGGGTGCGCTTCATCATGATGTCGATTTTGCGATCAATCAGATGATTGACTACAGCACCCGAGGCAGCCACCAGAGCAATACCGAGGTTGCCCAGAATCAACACATCCCACGGCACCATGCCCGGAACAGCCAAAAACATGCCTACCAGCGCAGTCAGAATCATCAACATGACCACGCGCGGTTTGCACATTTCGTAAAAATCGCGCCAGGTAGCGGATTGGCTGGAGGTAATCTCAGTCACGGTTCATTCAGTCTAAGCAAGAATTGTGGTTGTGGGGGGATTTTCCCCACTTTAAAAGCAGGTAATTCAACCCCGTTTGGGCACTCCTCAGAGCGCGGGCATTTGATCATGTTTCGTAGCCAATCTCAAGCTCAGTCACTATTGTAAGAGGCTTTGTAGCACTGCGAAATCCGTCGATGAGCAAAATTTCCACAGCTTCAAAAATTAGTGACAGGAACCTGTCAAAAATCATTGATTTGGCGCAGTTTTTACCCGCGCAGCAGGGCAAAATTACTTGCGGTAGTAGGTAATTTTCTATAGCATTTCGAACCGCGTGAGGTGTGCCAGAATCTTTAAATTCAGCGCTTTCCAGCGGATATTTGAAGAACGAAAGTGCTCCATCCAAGAAGAAATAAAACTAGGGTATCTACAGAGTAACCGAGGCGCTTAAAACAAGAGCTCAAATTTTTGAGCCGGGTCTCTGACTCCCTGGAACTAAATGAATAAGTCGAGAATCATTCAGCAACAAGGCCAAATGCAAGTTTGACAGCCTTGTCGGCTAGAACGTGTTTGTAAATTTTAGAAGGAATACAGGTTTATGGCTTTAGCGGTCGTTATTTTTCTGCTGGTAATCGGTTCGATTATCTTCCATTTCGCTTCGCCGGGATTGGGCTGGTGGTTCACTGAAATTGCTGCGGATTGGGGTTCGATCGACTTTACGATCAATGTCACTTTCTGGGTTACCGGTGCCGTCTTCATCCTGGTAAACCTCTTCATGGCTTACTGCATTTACAAGTTTCGCCAGAAACCTGGCCACAAGGCGGTTTACGAGCCTGAGAATACCAAGCTTGAGGTCGGTCTTTCCGTGATTACCACCGTTGGTGTAATCGCCATGCTGGCACCAGGCCTGTTTGTATGGGCGTTGTTCGTGACACCACCCGATGAAGCCACTGAATTCGAAGTACTGGGTCAACAATGGCAATGGCAATACCGCTATCCAGGCGCAGACGGCGTGCTTGGCACTGCTGATGTTGGCAATGTCACCGAGTCCAACCCATTCGGAATTAATCTGGAAGATCCCAATGGTCAGGACGATATCATCGTCAACGACCCGGAAATGCATTTACCTGTGGACCGTCCGGTTCGAGCCATGTTGCGCTCTCATGACGTTTTACATAACTACACCGTGGCACAATTCCGCGTAAAAATGGACATGGTTCCCGGCCTGGTTTCTTCTCTTTGGTTCAACCCAACCCGAGTCGGAGAATACGACATCCTTTGTGAAGAACTCTGTGGTATTGGCCACTTCATGATGCGTGGCAAGGTTGTTATCGACACCCAGGAAGACTTTGATGCCTGGATTGCAGAGCAACCAACATTTGCTGAAACCCAAAACATGACTGCAGCCAATCCTGCTGCTGGTCAGGCCCAATACGCTGTTTGTGCTGCCTGTCATGGTGCGCAGGGCGAAGGTAACCAGGCACTGAACGGCCCGAAACTGGCCGGTATGCAGCCCTGGTACATTGAGCGGCAATTGCAGTACTTCAAGCAAGGTGTACGCGGTGGTGAGGGTGATACCCTGGGTCAGCAAATGGCGCCTATGGCCAATATGCTTGCTGATGACCAGGCCATCCGTAATATGGCAGCTTATATTGCTAGCCTGCCCGACACCCCCGCAGCCTCCACGATTTCTGGAGATGTTGAAAACGGTCGTGACATCTACGAGCGCAACTGTGCTGCTTGCCACCTCGATAGCGGATCTGGCACCTGGTACACCGATGCGCCCAAACTGGCGGGCATGAGTGACTGGTACTTCGTAACCCAGATCAGCAATTTCCGCGCCGGCATTCGCGGCCTGCACCCGAGCGATGACTACGGTGAGCAGATGGTTTCCATGGCTACAGCAATGGCAGACCTGCAAGAGATTCAAGACGTAGCAGCCTATATCAATACACTTAGATAAGACTGCACGGGTTTTTTACGACACGATTTTTCATTTAAAGAATTACAGTAGTTGCCTAGAGCAGCGCTTACGATTAAAGGTTTAGGAGGATTTAATGGCTTACGTTCCATTAGCTGACCAAGATAAAGAGATGGAGATGCACCATCCCCATAGCTGGGTCGAACAGTATGTTTGGAGCCAGGATCACAAGGTTATTGCGATTCAATACGGCAGCCTGGCTGTCTTTACCGGCATTGTTGGTCTGGCGTTGTCAGTGCTGTTCCGCCTGCAATTGGGATTTCCGGAATCAGTCGACTTTATCGATCCGAGCTTTTACTACCAGGCAGTAACCATGCACGGCATGATTATGGTGGTGTATTTCCTGACCGCACTGTTTCTGGGTGGTTTTGGTAACTACATGATTCCGTTGATGTGCGGCGCACGGGACATGGTGTTTCCGTTCATGAACATGCTCTCGGTCTGGACCTTCCTGCTCTCTGTCATCATCCTGATGGCGAGCTTTTTCGTTAGCGGTGGCCCGACAGGTGGCGGCTGGACACTCTATCCCCCGCAAACCGGCATGGACGGCACACCGGGCAGTGATTTGGGCATTGTATTGATGCTGATTTCCTTGGCCGTGTTTATCGTTGCCACAACCATGGGTGGTCTGAATTACGTGGTTACCGTACTGCAGTATCGTTGCCGCGGTCTCACCATGATGCGCCTGCCACTAACTGTTTGGGGTATTTTTGTCGCCACAGTATTGGCGCTGTTTGCCTTCCCGGCTCTGCTGGTCGCCTCGATCATGATGTTGTTTGACCTTTTGGCGGGTACCAGTTTCTTCATGCCGGCGGTGATCGAGGCGGGCTCACCGATGGACCACAACGGTGGCTCTCCAATCCTGTTCCAGCACTTATTCTGGTTCTTTGGTCACCCCGAGGTTTATATTGTTGCGCTGCCAGCTTTCGGCCTGGTCTCTGATGTACTGAGCACACATGCTCGCAAAAACATTTTCGGATACCGCATGATGGTGTGGGCCATTGTCGCTATTGGCGCATTGAGCTTTATCGTATGGGCACACCATATGTATGTAAGTGGTATGCACCCTTACTTCGGTTTCTTCTTTGCCACCACCACGTTGATTATTGCCGTGCCGACTGCGCTGAAGGTATATAACTGGGTGCTGACTCTGTGGGAAGGCGATATCCGACTGAATACTCCGATGTATTTTGCCATCGGTTTTATTTTCACTTTCATTCACGGCGGCCTGACCGGCTTGTTCCTGGGCAACGTGGTAATTGACCTACCACTGTCTGATACCTACTTCGTGATTGCCCACTTCCACATGGTGATGGGTGTATCTCCAATCCTGGTATTGTTTGCCGCAATCTACCACTGGTTCCCACTGATTTCCGGCAAGATGTACAACGAGACACTGGCCAAATGGCATTTCTGGCTGACTTTCCTCGGTGCTTACGCCATTTATCTGCCTATGCACTATCTCGGATTCCTTGGTGTACCACGCCGCTATTACATGCTGGGCACGACTGATTTCATCCCGGCTTCAGCACAGTCGCTTAACGAATCAATTACTGTTGCTGCCATTTTGGTTGCTGCGGCTCAGATCCTGTTCTTTGTAAACATTATCTGGACCCTCAAGAGCGGCAAGAAAAGCGAGAAGAACCCCTGGGGTTCTGCTTCGCTGGAATGGCAAACGCCTGACCTGCCACCCAAGCATGGTAACTGGGGTGAAGAATTGCCAACTGTTTATCGCTGGGCTTATGACTACAGTGTGCCAGGCGCCCATGAAGACTTCATTCCGCAGAATACGCCTGAGAGTGAAGAGCCTACTGTGGACGAACAGCATTTCGATCCGGATCACGATGAATCCAAGGCCGATCTATGAGTTTGTTCAAGACACTCGGCACCAAGCCCTGGGAAAGAAAGGGTGTAATCGGAGGCCTCGAACCTGAAGGCGCCTTCGATTCGCCTGCGGAGAAAGTTGCGCTTTCGTACTTTCTCGTTATCGCCTCAGTAATCTTTTCCCTGTTTACGGTGAGCTACTTCATTCGTATGGAGCTGCCAGACTGGCGGCCCCTGACTGAACCAGGCTCACTGTGGCTGAATACTGGCCTGCTGTTCATTAGTAGCGCCTTGTTTCAATGGGCACGCAATATTTCCAAAGGCGAATCACGCCGCAATATCCTGACTGCCTTCATTGGCAGCGGCATATTTGCCATCTTGTTTATCGCCGGGCAACTGGTGACCTGGAATGGTCTGCAGGAAGCCGGGTATTACCTGTCTTCCAACCCAGCCAATGCTTTCTTTTACATGTTCACTGGCGTGCACGCTGTGCACTTACTGGGTGGACTCTGGGTATGGAGCAAGAGCTGCATACGTCTGTTATCTGGTGCCGAGTTGAAGGATCTTCGACTCAGCATCGAGCTTTGTACTATGTACTGGCATTTTCTGTTGATCGTGTGGCTGGTTTTGTTTGCCATCATGTCCAACACATAACATTGGATTTAGATTAAAACTGTTAACGTACGGGAACGACGAATGAGTGAAGCAGCAGTTGAGCAAGCACCCAAAGCGGGTGTAACAGGACTGGTCGATGACTGGTCCGCCGACAAGCAGGCCTATCATGTGCCATGGGGCAAGGCCATGATGTGGATATTTCTGGTAAGTGATACCTTTATTTTCACTTGCTTCCTGACTGGCTATTTGAATGTCAGGATGACCACTACCGAACCCTGGCCAATACAGAGCGAAATTTTTGCCCTGTCATTTTTTGGTAGTGACCCAATTCCACTGATCCTCATTGCAATCATGACGTTCGTGCTCATTACGAGCTCGGGCACCATGGCGCTTGCCGTAAACTACGGCTATCGCAAGGACAAGCAGAAAACCTTCTGGCTGATTTGTGCGACAGCCTTTTTTGGTGCCACATTTGTTGGCATGCAGGCTTTCGAGTGGTCGAAACTGATCCTCGACGAAGGCGTGCGGCCCTGGGGTAACCCGTTCGGAGCAGCACAGTTTGGCTCGGTATTTTTTATGGTGACCGGGTTCCACGGTCTGCACGTATCCGCCGGGGTAATCTACCTCATGTGGGTGGCATTCCGGGTCAAACGCGGTTACTACGATAAGAAAGGTTTCGAGATTGTCGAAATTGCCGGTCTGTACTGGCACTTTGTTGACCTCGTCTGGGTATTCATTTTCGCATTTTTCTACTTATTGTAAGAGGAGACAGTAATGTCATCGGAAGCAGGTCAACAACATCCTCTTGGGATTTACTACAAAATCTGGATTCTTTTGTTCGTCGTCAGTTTTTTCTCCTACATGGTCGACTATCTCGGCTTTCAGGGATTCTGGCGCTGGAGCCTGGTACTCACATTTATGGTCGTCAAGGCTGGTTTCATCGTCGCGATCTTCATGCACGCAGCATGGGAGAGACTGGCACTGGTTTTCACCATACTCGGTCCACCAGTTGTCCTATTGCTATTGATTGGCTTTATGGCAGTCGAAGGCAGCTATACTGAGGAAGCGCGCTTCAGCCGCATGGGACATGATCGCGATGCTGTAGCACTTACACCTTCAGATATACATGGCGGTGGGCACGGCGGTGACGAGCACGGCGAAGAAGAAGCACATTAATACGAGTGTGAAATAAAAAAGGGCTGCAATTGCAGCCCTTTTTTTTGCTTCAGATAATGTGAAAGGAGCGTGGCTGTCAGCTTCTCAAGTGGCTTATAACCTCCTTTGTCTCTGGTCTCACTCCGTGCCAAATAGCGAATGACTCCGCCGCCTGTTCTACCAGCATCCCGAGTCCGTCCAGCGCCAATCCCGCACCAGCTTCCAACGCCCAAGTCTGAAAAACCGTCGGCTTGTCTGCATACATCATGTCGTAACAGCAGCAATTCGGTCCCAACACAAGATTGCTTAGCGGTGGCAATTCACCGACGAGGCTCAATGATGTGCCATTGATGATTACATCAAAATTAGTCTTACCCAATTCCTCAAACAGTAACACCTGCATTGGCAACACGCTCCCAAACTCTGTCGCGAGTTGCCTCGCACGCTCAGGTGTACGATTAACAATTACCAGATCATCTAAAGCGGTATCCACCATTGCAGCTAATACGCCACGCACTGCACCGCCTGCTCCAATTACTAACACGCGCTTGTTGGTAAGCGATATGTCGTGATGGGCCAGGTCCATGAGCAACCCTTTACCATCGGTATTGTCCGCAGCTATTTCACCTGCGGCATCGAGAAACAGCGTATTGGCCGCTTTGGCCATTGCTGTAAGTGGTGAGTATGACCTGGCTAACCTGAAAGCGCGTTCTTTAAAAGGTACGGTCACGTTCAGCCCCTTGCCACCGGCGGCAAAAAATTCTTGCACACCAGATTCAAAATCAGGTTCTGCCAATTCCATGGCAGAGTAATCCAGTTCAATACCGGTTTGGCGAGCGAATGCTTGATGAATTATCGGGGATTTGCTGTGGCTTACCGGATTCCCAACTACCGCGAAGCGTGACACAGAATGCTCCTTCTCACTGCGGGCGCTACAAAACCCGAATGGTTACATTTTAAACCGGGCTAAACCCAATCTTTTGGCTTGAGAAACTCAGTATACAACTTTTCCTCGGCGCTACCGGGCTCGGGATGCCAGTCATAGATCCATTGCACAACCGGGGGCAGTGACATCAGAATGGATTCGATTCTGCCAACTCCCGATTGCAGACCGAAAACGGTTCCCCGATCGTATACGAGATTAAATTCTGCATAACGTCCACGACGATATTCCTGAAAGTTTTTATGCCTGGCTTCAAATGGTTCAGACTTGCGGCGTTCAATAATTGGCTTATAGGCTTTTATATAACTGTTCGCCATTGATTTCACAAAAGTAAAACACTGTTCAAAGCCGAGTTCATTAAAATCGTCAAAGAATAAGCCTCCAACTCCGCGCGGTTCATCACGGTGCTTCAGATGAAAATAATCATCGCACTGTTTTTTGAATTGCTCGTAGTAATGCTCTCCAAAAGGACTACATGCATCTTTTGCGGTGCGGTGCCAATGTTCGCAGTCTTCAGCAAAGCCATAGTACGGTGTCAGGTCATAACCGCCGCCAAACCACCACACAGTATCTTCACCTTCTTTCTCCGCGACAAAGAGCCGAAAATTAGCATGAGAGGTTGGTACAAAAGGATTGTCAGGATGAATTACCAGGGAAACACCCATGGCCTGAAAGGCTCGCCCGGCCAATTCAGGCCTGGCAGCGGTGGCCGACGCTGGCATTGATTCGCCGAAAACGTGCGAAAAATTCACGCCGCCTTTTTCAATTACGGCACCATTGCTGATTACCCGGGTTATACCCGAACCACCACCATCTCGATCCCATGCATCGGTAATAAAATCTGATTTACCGTCTGCCTGTGCCAGTTCTGCGCAGATGTTTTCCTGCAATTCGAGTAGAAAGGCTTTTACTGTTTCAATATCTTTGGCGTTCAATGATCTTCTCCTGCCTGATCCTGTTGCGCTGTTGGCACAACCGCTTCAACGGATAATTTTACCAGTTGCCAGATCGCGTATTTGTGAGGGCATGGATTCCTCTCCCAGCTCGCCGGCAACAACAGCGTCAATCATAGCGCCAAATTCTTCCTCAACATTTAATCTGGATCTAAGTTCTGGCTCGTCCGCCGTATTCGCCGATGTCGAGACTATTGGTCCGCCGAAGGCTTCGCATAGTGCCTTTACCACAGGGTGCGCCGATACCCTGATTGCCACCGATGCGTGATTGCCTTTTATCCAATCCGGATAGAGATGCTGAGGATCGGGAATTAGCCAGGTCACTGGGCCCGGCCAGGTCTCTGCCAATGCCTGTTGCTGGGATTGAGTCAGCTCAGCAAGTAAGGAGCCGAGTTGTGCGGTACTGGCAGCGACCAGGATAAGGCCTTTATCCACGGGACGTTTTTTGACCGCCAGCAGCCGCATTACTGCGGTTTCGTTGTGTGGATCGCAGCCAAGTCCCCAGACTGCTTCAGTAGGATAGGCGATGACTTTGCCGCCATGCAGCAATTCGGCGTACCGCGCTGCGGATTGTTTGTCCATCGCCTGTCTTGGGTCGCTTGCCTGTTCTATTTGAGAGATTCTTGTAAAGAACTATCCTGGGCCTGCACTTTCTCGGAATTGGCAGCTCGCTCTGCTTTCACTTTTTCGCTTAGTGTTTCATCGCTCAGCGCCATAATTTGCGCAGCCAGGTAAGCCGCATTCTTCGCGCCGGTTCTGCCAATTGCCACAGTCGCAACCGGAATGCCTGCTGGCATCTGCACAGTCGAAAGCAATGCATCCATTCCTTGCAAAGGGCCCGAATCGATCGGTACACCGATCACCGGACGGGTAGTGTGAGCCGCTGTAGCGCCAGCGAGATGTGCAGCCAGGCCTGCGCCTGAAATAAATACCTGACAACCACGTGCTTCAGCATCAGAGATATACTGCTGCGTCACTGCTGGGGTGCGGTGCGCCGATGTGATTTTGATCTCGTAGGCGATGCCCAGTTGTTCAAATATATCCTTCGCTGCCTGCATGGTTTCCAGGTCAGACTGTGACCCCATCAAGATCGCTACAAACTTATTACTCATTCGAAAGATTCCCGCTCAGACTGAAAAAAAGGGGAAACTACATGACTAACCTCGATCAAGCAAGTAATAGCGCCCACCGTACTGTTCTATCCGACCCTGGACCTCCAGTTCCAGTAACCTTGTTAGCAAAATGCCCATTGGTATCTGGCTTACCAGCAAAAGCTCTTCCAACACTGATCCCTCGGGTTCAATAAGTTCCAGGAGCTTCTCGGCCGCGGAATCATCGGTGTTTGCCCGGTCTGATTTCGGGCTATTGGTCACTTTGTTAATCTGCCATCCCAGTTCAGACAATAAATCATTAACATGTGCAACAAGCGTTGCCCCATCCCTGATCAAGCAATGGCAGCCAGCACTGGTGCTGGAAGTAATCGGGCCGGGAACGGCAAACACTTCCCGGTTCTGCTCCATGGCCAGCCGTGCAGTAATAAGGGTGCCGCTCTTGACCCTGGCTTCGATGACCAGCGTGCCGGCCGTCAAGCCGCTGATAATGCGATTGCGCTGGGGAAAGTTGTAGGCCAAAGGAGGCGTGCCCAACAGAAATTCGCTGACCAGTGCGCCTTGTTCACAAATTTCTGACGCAAGCTTCCTATGCCGGGCTGGATAGACTCTATCCAATCCGCAACCTGCGACGGCGATTGTGCAACCCTGGTTGCGCACTGCAGTGGAATGAGCCTGACCATCAATGCCTAAAGCCAGACCACTGGTGATAGTGATTCCATATTGCGTCAGTTCCCCAGCGAGTTTGGTAACTAAGTTCACGCCATAGCGTGTTGGGCGGCGACTACCTACTATGGCGATTTGCCTGTTGTTCAGGCAATTGCGCTGGCCCCTGACAAATAGTAATGGTGGCGGGCAGTCAATTTGCTTCAATAGTGCCGGGTAGTTTTTATCTTCGCGATTGAGAATCCATTGGTCAGGGCAGTCTGCCCAAGCCTCATATTGTGCCAGTGCCGGGTGCGGACTCAGCTCCCCCTGCAAGGCCTGTCGTTCGCCTGGCTCAAGGTCTGTTTGCCTGCTATTGATACATTGATGCAGTGCACGGAGTCCGTTGGCGACCTGTAATAGTCGCGCAAGTTTCTCCGGCGCAATGGCACGGTGAAGTAATGCATTGAGGAAGAGGTGCGTGGCACCGGTAACCATAAATCATCCTTGAATTATGGTGGGTTGACTGGTTCAGGGGCTCGTAACGCGATTCATCAGTTGCGCAGGTTCAGAGCTACTGAGTATTACGGCATAACTCATGTCTTCAAATGTTTTATAGACCAAAAGCGTACCGATTTCCTGATCTGGCATTTCAGTAGTTTTGGGATTAAACAGGTGACGGAAGCGTTCCCCGAAGCTCATCTTGCTGGCTTCTATTTCATCGACTACCTCTGCGCCGTCCTTCCTGATTGACAAGATGTCGCCAACTGCCAGATTGTCAGCCAATCCCAGGTCAACTACTACAGTGTCCAACTGAGAGGCATAGTTCTGGGCATCCAGAAACGCCACGATCTCACCGCTTACATCAGAGGCCGGTTCAGTAGGAAATATAGTTGCACCGATGCTCGATTGTTCTCTGATTAGTAAGCGATCACCAACCCGTATCTCCTTAGCACTGGCGTTGATTAGCAACTTGTTGATGCCGTCATCGGAGGTTTCAGCAATGGTGGCAAAACCCAGGTATTCGGCTTCAATCACGGCAGTTGATTCGTCATTTTCAGCACGTAACTGGCGGCCTTCGCGATAAACCTCGAATGAACTGGTACCGGTTGGCCAGTTGCCTCGGGCATACACCTCATCTCCAGTGCCGATTGCCAGGTTATTGCCGACGTTTTGCACAATATAAGGGGCAGCGTCATATCCATCGCGCGTAATAATGCGATTTCGGGTAAAACTGTTTTCAATCGCTTCAAGGGGAATAGCCGGAATCGCACTGCTCAGCGTCTCTTCACGCACTTGCGGACTGAGACGGACTGTTTGCCTGGCGCCACGTTGCACCAATACGCGCGGCGCACCTCGGACAAAGCTGACGCGTAAGGTATCCCCTGGAAATATAAGCTCTGAGTCATCCAGATAGTCGTCCGGGCGCCAGATATCGGCCCATCTACTTGGATCTCGCAAGAATTGGGCAGCAATATCGTCGATCGTGTCGCCTTCCTGCACAACATAGGAATCGGGATAGTCATCCAGTAACAGAACTCCCTGAGCCACGCCCTGGTTAATTCCAAAGACACCGCACAATAACAGTGCGATAGTCGCCAAGCGCTTTAAACCCATAGTATTCATTGCAAATATTCCGTACAGAAACGCCTCGCTATCTTAGCAATACGTTATAATTATCACTAGAAGCAGTTCACATACTGCAGCTTTTTATTCCTTAAATTTCAGGTACTTCCTACACATGGCGATCCTAGATATTCTGGAATTTCCAGATCCCAGACTACGCACGGTGGCTTCTCCTGTCTCAACCTTCGATGCCGCACTCGAAAATCTCGTGGCTGATATGCTCGAAACCATGTACGAGGCACAGGGCATCGGGCTTGCCGCTACCCAGGTCGATGTACACAAACGACTTCTGGTAATAGATGTATCGGAAACAAAAGATAGTCCTCTAGTTTTTATTAATCCAGGTTTCGAAGTCATTGATGACGAGCTCTATGAATACGAGGAGGGTTGCCTGTCAGTGCCCGGCTTCTATGAAGCCGTTGAACGACCCGGTGTAATTCTGGTTACTGCGCAAGATATCAAAGGGGAAAGGTTTGAAATGCAGGCCGAAGGTTTGCTGGCCATTTGTATTCAGCACGAGATTGATCATTTGGACGGAAAGCTGTTTGTCGACTACATAAGCACCCTCAAGAGACAACGCATCCGCAGCAAACTCGAAAAAGAACACCGTAAGTCAGCCTGACCATTCATGCAAAAACTCCGACTTTGCTTTGCGGGCACTCCCGAATTTGCTGCAGCCCATCTTTCTGCTCTCATTGATGATGCAACGCATGATATCGTAGGGGTCTACACTCAACCGGACCGTCCTGCTGGCAGAGGTAAGAAGTTACAACCCAGCCCGGTCAAACTGATAGCAGAGCAGCACAACCTTGCGTTGTTCCAACCCCAAAGCCTGAAGTCAGACGAGGTTGTAAATCAATTTGCCGACCTCGCACCAGATTTATTAATTGTTGTGGCTTATGGGCTGATACTTCCCGCCAGCTTTCTTGCTGTTCCTGACAAGGGCTGCATTAATGTTCATGCGTCTCTTTTACCGCGATGGCGCGGAGCAGCGCCTATTGAGCGTGCTATACTTGCAGGCGATAAAGAGTCAGGTGTCACAATTATGCAAATGGATGCCGGGCTCGATACCGGCGCGATGCTGGCTTCTCGCAAGACCAAAATTGCCGATACTGATGACCGTGTAAGTCTCGAAAAAAAGATACAGATTGCAGGTATCGAGGCATTGCTGGAGGTATTGGATGATCTCGAAACCTACCAGTCGCGCGCAACTCTACAGGATGATACCGCCAGTACTTATGCGGCTAAAGTAGATAAATCCGAGGCGTTGATTGACTGGAGATTATCAGCCACCCAAATAAATCGCATAGTGAGAGCCGGAACAGGAAGATTCCCAGCCTACACTCATCTGGGCAGTAATCGCATAAGAATTATTTTGGCTACCACAGCGAGCGGTGACTTTAATGTGCAACCTGGCACTATAGTAGATGTTACTAAAGACAGTTTTTCAGTAGTTTGTGGGGAAGGCGCGTTGCTTGTGAAAGAAGTACAGCTCCCGGGAAAAAACATCAAAGCGGTAAAGGACATGTTGAATTCTCAATCGAATGAAATACAACCCGGGAAACAATTTACTGATTCTCCGGAATCAAGCTGATGAGCACAGATAATGTCAGGTTGATAGCAACACGAATAATTACTCAATTATTGGAAGAGCGCGGCTCACTAACCTCTCTTTTGCAACCCTGGCGTAATCATTCCGAATATCCTCTATTGCAAGAAATCTGTTACGGCACTTGTCGCTGGTTTTTTACTTTGGAAGCAGTGCTGAGACAGTTGTTGCAAAGACCACTGAAAAATAAAGATCAGGATATCAAATGCCTGCTCGTAGTCGGGCTGTATCAATTAAAGGAACTGGCAGTACCGGATTATGCAGCGATCAACGAAACCGTGCTCTGCGCCAAGCAACTGGGCAAACCATGGGCTACCGGCCTGGTGAATGCGGTGTTGCGTAATTACGTCCGTAACAAAACTGAATTGGAAGCGTTTGTAGACGCGCGCGAGGGATCTGGGTCCTTCCCGGTCTGGCTGGCCGAGCAAATCGACCAGCAATGGGGGGTTGATGCCAAATCAATCTATCAGCATTCCAATCTGCGGCCACCCATGACACTCCGTGTCAATCTCGGCAAATGCTCACGAAACGACTATCTCGCCAAACTTAGCGCCGCCGGTCTTGAAGCTCAGGCCGGGCAATTATCGCCTTCCGCCATTTATCTGCGTGCGCCTTGCGAAACGAGGAACCTGCCAGGTTTTCAGGAGGGGCTGGTAAGTGTGCAAGACGAAGCCTCGCAACTCGTGCCGCAGCTACTCGAACTTGGCCAGGGCCTGAGCGTTCTTGATGCCTGCGCAGCCCCTGGTGGCAAGACCTGTCATATTCTGGAAAGTGAGCACTCGCTAACTCGATGCATGGCGTTAGATAGCGACTCAGCCCGGCTTGAGAAGATTTCCGAAAACTTTGCCAGACTGCAACTGGCGGCTCAGCTGCAGGTTGCAGACGCCAGTAATGTAGATTCATGGTGGGATGGTGAGCAGTTCGACCGCATTCTGCTGGACGCGCCTTGTAGTGCCACCGGAGTCATTCGCCGTCATCCTGACATCAAGTTGTTGCTGTCCTCCGAATCAGTTACCAAAAGCTGCCAGCAACAACAGCAATTACTGGCCTCGCTCTGGCCTTGCCTGAAGCCGGGAGGCCGGCTGCTGTACTCAACCTGCTCCATTTTGCAGCAGGAAAACAGTACCCAGATTGCCGAATTCCTCAGCCGCACTGCTGACGCTAAATATGAGCGCATAGCGGCCGATTGGGGAGTAGAATGTGAGTACGGAAAACAACTTCTGCCCGGGACTTACAGTGAACCCGATGGGTTCTACTTTTGCGTACTTCGCAAGGACTGAACAGCAGCCGTCAGGTCACGGTTGGGACACCTGACCCCAAGAGCGCAATCATTGGCGCAATAAAATGAGCAGTACAGCTCCAAGAGTATTTTTGCATGAAGATTATTATCCTGGGAGCTAACCAGGTAGGGAGCACACTGGCGGAAACACTGGCCAGTGAAGCCAACGACATCACCGTCGTTGACCAGGATGCTGAGCGCCTGCGTGAGCTCAAGGACCGAATCGACATTGGCACCATACCAGGTCAGGCGTCTCATCCCGATATTCTCAAACAAGCAGGCGGCGAAGATGCCGACATGATTATCGCGGTCACCGAAAGCGATGAGATCAATATGGTCGCTTGCCGGGTGGCCTACTCACTTTTCCAAACTCCGAAAAAGATTTGCCGTATTCGCTCTTCGGCGTACCTGGTCAGTAGTGAACTGTTTGGTAAGAATGGTATCGCTGTTGACGTGGTTATTAGTCCTGAACTTATAGTTTCAGATTATATTAGCCGCTTGATTGACCTGCCCGGTTCGTTACAGGTTCTCGATTTTGCGGATGGCAAGGTGCAGCTGGTTGCAGTGAAGGCGTATTACGGCGGTCCACTTGTCGGGCAGGAGATCAGGCTGCTAAGGCAACACATGCCTTCGGTCGAAACGCGCGTTGCAGCAATATTTCGTAAAGACCGTCCAATTATTCCTGAAGGTTCAACTGTTATCGAAGCCGATGACGAAGTCTTCTTCGTTGCGGCACGTAATAACATTCGCGCCTGTATCAGCGAACTGCGCCGTATGGACCGTCCCTATAAAAGAATCATGATTGCCGGTGGTGGCAATATTGGTATGCGCCTGGCCGAATCGATTGAAAAACGCTATCAGGTCAAGATTATCGAGCACAACCCTGAGCGTTGTGAGTATCTCTCGCAACAACTCACTCGCGCCATCGTGCTCAACGGTGAGTCTTCGCATCGTGAGCTGTTGATTGATGAGAACATTGAGGATACGGATGTCTTTCTGGCACTGACCAATGACGATGAGGCAAACATTATGTCATCGTTGTTGGCCAAACGCCTTGGTGCAAAAAAAGTTATGGCGCTGATTAATAACGCCGCTTATGTGGACCTTGTGCAGGGTGGTGAAATCGACATAGCCATATCACCACAACAAGCAACCATAGGCAGCTTGTTAGCCCATGTGCGTCGTGGTGATGTGGTCAACGTACACTCATTGCGTCGAGGTGCAGCCGAGGCTATGGAAGCTATTGCCCATGGTGATGAATCATCTTCAAAAGTAGTGGGCCGCGCCATACAAGATATCGCGTTACCGGAAGGAACTACTATCGGCGCCATCGTGCGCAATGACGAAGTGCTGATTGCCCACGATGACACAGTAGTTGAGACCGACGACCACGTGATTCTATTCCTTGTAGATCGTAAACAGATACCGGAGGTTGAACGCTTGTTCCAGGTCGGCTTCAGCTTCTTCTAACGCCTATGCACGCCTCCGTCATCGTCAAGATACTTGGCCTGTTGCTCATGCTCTTCAGCGCACTGGGTAATCTGCCTCCCATGCTGGTTTCGCTGATCTATGACGACGGTATGTTCAATGCATTCCGCAACTCCTTCCTGATTCTTTTTTGTATTGGCTTGCTCTTGTGGTTGGCGACCGTACGCGCCAGCAAAGAACTCAGCACCAAAGACGGTTTTCTCATAGTTACATTGTTCTGGGCCGTTCTCGGCACCGCGGGTTGCTTGCCTTTTATCATGTCCAGCCAGGTAAACCTGTCCTTTACAGACGCCGTATTCGAATCGTTGTCAGGTCTTACTACTACTGGCGCGACAGTGATTTCCGGGCTTGATGGCCTGCCCAAATCCCTGTTGTTTTACCGGCAGCAGCTACAGTGGCTGGGCGGTATGGGTATTATCGTATTGGCGATGGCGCTACTGCCCATGCTGGGTATCGGGGGCATGCAACTTTACCGTGCGGAAAGTCCCGGCCCAGTCAAAGACAACAAACTTGTGCCGCGTCTGGCCGAAACTGCCAAGGCGCTTTGGTACATTTATCTCTCTCTCACCATTGCCTGTGGATTGGCATACTGGTTGGCCGGGATGGATCTGTTTGATGCCATTAGCCACAGCTTTACTACCGTGGCGATCGGGGGTTTTTCTACACACGATGCGAGCATAGGCTACTTCAATAGCCCGGCAATCGAATTGATTGCCGTTATATTCATGTTTATTGCCGGTATCAATTTCGCGCTGCATTTCACCGCCTGGCAGAGTCGCAAAATCCAGCATTACCTCGTTGATCCCGAGTTCCTGTTTTACACTTTCATTCTCGGCAGCGTTTCCGTACTGACAATTACCATTCTGTATTTTTCCGGCACTTATACAGCAATCTCGGATGCATTTATCAAGGGTCTGTTCCAGGTGGTGTCCATTGCCACAACTACCGGATTTACAACCGCTGACTTCAGTGCATGGCCATTGTTCCTGCCTTACATGTTGCTCTATGCAGCCATCATAGGTGCCTGTGCCGGATCCACCGGTGGCGGTATGAAAGTGATTCGCATATTGCTGATTTTCAAGCAGGGTTTTCGCGAGGTGCAGCGACTCATTCATCCCAAGGCTGTCATTCCTATCAAGTTGGGACGCAATCCGGTACCGGATCGTATTATTGAATCAGTGTGGGGTTTCTTCGCCGTCTATGTCATGGTTTTTATGGTGATGTTGCTGGCATTATTGGCAACCGGCCTGGATATCATCACAGCATTTAGTGCCGTTGGGGCATGTATTAATAACCTGGGGCCAGGGCTGGCCAACGTGGCGCAGACTTATGGCGATCTGCCTGGTGCTGCCAAATGGATTCTTTGTTTTGCCATGCTGCTGGGGCGTCTCGAGGTGTTCACACTGTTGGTGCTGTTCACTCCCATGTTCTGGAAGCGTTAAGCTCAACACCGTCTGCTATTTATATATTTTCTTGCCATCGGGCATGCGCCGAAAGCGTTTGTATTCCCACTGGTATTGCGCCGGAAGTTCCCGCACCAATGCTTCAACACTGGCATTGAGTGCAGCAACTGACGTTTCCAGATCATCAGAATACAGTTCGTCGTTCACGCGCCTGATATGAATCCTGAATCCGCGACCTCCGGTTAGCCTCTCGGCACAGCCACAATATACCTTCACCTGCCTGCCTTTTATTAACCGACTTATCAGGGACATCGTAAGTGCCGGCTTGCCAAAAAAGGGCGCATACACACCGCCATCCTCTGTGGGTACCTGGTCTGGTAACACTCCAACCAGTTCGCAGCGCTGCAGCGCCTTGAGTAACATGCTTACGCCCTGACGATTGGTAGGTGCCAGGTGTATTCCGGACCGTGATCGGGTTTGTAACAGAAGCTGATCAATAGCAGGCTGGCGTGGTGGCTGGTAGAGCCATGTACTCGGAATATTCTTGCTGACATAAAACCCAAACACCTCCCAATTACCCAGATGCGGGGCCAACACGATCACGGGTTCCCCGGCTGCCAGTGCGGCGGAAAACTCGCTGTCACCTTCAGTGGCTTTGACGTATTTGAGGGTTTTCGCCATGGGAAGCAGCCAGGCTTTGCCCATTTCCAGCGCAGTGCAGGCAGTTTGCTGCAAACTCTCGCGACAGAGCCGACTGCGCGCAGCAGGATCCAGTTCCGGAAAACACAGATCGAGGTTGATGCGCGTGGTTTGCCGGGCGCGATTAGGCACTACTGAGAGTAAAAACCCCCATAAGGTGCCCAACCCATGCAGCAATGGCAGAGGTAACCAGGCGCATATTTGCAGAAAGGCCCGAAAAAAGAAGTAGGTCAATGTTTGAAAGATCCTGTCGCGCCGAGTCTGGCGATTGGCTTAATGCTTCGAGTTAGATGGAAGCATAATCTCTCTTTAGTGACAATCATGCCCGGTGCGACCTGCCAAAGGATGAATTGCTGAATTCAATTCAGACTTACTGGCGCAATCTGGCTAGTGCATAGCACCATAAAGCCATGTTTGGCGCACACTTTGGAATGGGATCAAGCGCGAGGTTGTTTTCCACAGCGCTCGATTCCATTCGCTGCGTCAGGGCCCATAATAGCAATACGCATACACTGGTAGGTGTGCTCGAGCACGATCTTAAATGGCATGCCGGTAGATTCAGCCGGAATAATCAAGGATAATTGCAGCCCTTTGATTTTCTGAACTATTTGGCCTGTGCCGTGAACACATCTGCTGACCTGAAGACTTTTCAGGGACTCATACTCGCATTACAACATTTCTGGGCAAAACAGGGTTGCGTCATTATGCAGCCGCTGGACATCGAGGTCGGTGCCGGCACCTTTCACCCGGCAACGTTTCTGCGCTCTATCGGTCCTGAATCCTGGAACACGGCCTATGTACAGCCTTGTCGCCGGCCTACTGATGGGCGTTATGGGGAAAACCCCAATCGCCTGCAGCACTATTACCAGTTCCAGGTCATTCTGAAGCCTTCGCCGGATAATATTCAGGAGCTTTATCTGGAATCACTGGCCAGCCTCGGCATCGACATGTCCATTCACGACGTGCGCTTTGTTGAAGACAACTGGGAGTCGCCAACCTTGGGCGCCTGGGGATTGGGTTGGGAAGTATGGCTCAACGGCATGGAGGTCACGCAGTTTACTTATTTCCAACAGGTCGGCGGACTCGAATGTCACCCTGTAAGTGGCGAGATCACCTACGGGATAGAACGTATCGCCATGTATTTACAGGGCGTCGACAGCATTTATGACATTGTCTGGTCTGAAGGGCCTTCGGGTACTGTGACCTATGGTGATGTCTACAAACAAAATGAAGTAGAGATGTCTGCCTATAATTTTGAACATGCGCCGGTAGACAAATTGTTTCAATACTTCGATGACTGCGAAGCGCAATGCAAGACACTGATTGAAAACAATCTTGCGCTGCCTGCGTACGAGCAAGTGCTCAAAGCTTCACACTACTTCAATTTACTCGATGCCCGTAAAGCAATTTCTGTCACTGAGCGACAGCGCTTTATCCTGCGCGTTCGCACTCTGGCTCGAGCTGTTGCGACTGCCTACTATGACAGTCGCAAGGCGCTGGGATTTCCCCTGGCCCCTGAAGCCCTGCGCAAAGAATATCTGGATGAGAAATAAAAATGTCCAGTGAAAACTTTCTTGTAGAGATCGGCACCGAGGAATTGCCACCCAAGGCATTACTCTCATTGTCCAATGCCTTCACTGAGGGTGTGATTGCCGAGCTTCAACGCGCCGGGCTTAGCCATGGAGACATCGCGTCATTTGCCACTCCGCGGCGTATCGCTGTACTCGTCCGTGATTTGCAGACAAAGCAGAATGACAGCACTCACCAAAAAGTAGGACCTGCAGTAAAAGCGGCATTTGACTCGGAAGGAAAACCAACTAAAGCTGCTGAAGGCTTTGCCCGTTCTTGCGGAGTTGATGTTGAGCAACTAACCGAAGTGGATATAGAAGGTGTCACCAAACTTTCCTATACGATATCAATCAAGGGCCAGCAAAGTATTGGAATTTTGCCTGATATTGTTAACAATTCGCTTAATAAACTACCTATTCCAAAACGTATGCGCTGGGGTAGCACACGAGAAGAGTTTGTACGACCAGTACATTGGGTAGTTATGCTGCTGGGTTCGGAAGTTGTTCCGGCAACAATTCTTGGTATTCAAAGCGGGAACAAGACCGGAGGGCACCGATTTCACAATAATGTCGAACTGGCGTTAAGCGAGCCCACCGATTATGAACAAGTGCTTGAGAATGACGGCAAAGTCATACCAGACTTCAACAAGCGCCGCGAACTTATCCGGCAACAGGTCCTTGATGCGGCGGCTGCAATTAATGCTGAAGTAGAAATAGATGAAGATTTGCTGAATGAAGTCACGAGCCTGGTCGAACTGCCGGTAGCGCTTACAGGTAAATTTGATGAGAGCTTTTTATCAGTTCCTGCTGAAGCACTGATACTCGCCATGAAATCGCACCAGAAATGCTTCTGCCTGACTGACGCTGATGGCAAACTCAAACCTTATTTCATCACTATCAGTAATTTGATGAGCAATGATCCTGGTCAGGTAGTTGAGGGCAACGAGCGCGTGATTCGTCCCCGCTTGGCGGATGCGCAATTCTTCTACGACACCGACCGGCAGCAGCCACTGGCATCGCGGCTGGAAAAGCTCAAGTCCATTGTGTTCCAGGACAAGCTCGGCAGTGTCTACGCCAAGTCTGAACGCGTCAGCAAGCTCGCGACATATATCGCTGAGGAACTTGGCATTCCATCAGAATACTGTCAGCGCGCGGCGTTACTGGCCAAGTGTGATCTTGTGACCAATATGGTTGGTGAATTCGCTGATCTACAAGGCCTCATGGGCGCCTATTATGCTGAACATGACGGAGAGCCAATCGAAGTTGTAAAGGCCATTCCGGAACAGTACCTGCCTCGCTTTGCCGGCGACCAGTTGCCAGCCACTCCCGTGGGAAGTGTGCTCGCCCTGGCGGAAAAACTCGACACCATTGCTGGCCTGTTTGCCATTGGACAACCACCGACTGGCTCGAAGGACCCATTTGCGTTGCGTCGCGCAGCTATTGGTGTCCTGCGTATTCTGGTAGAGAAGCAACTGGATTTGGATCTGGAGGCGGTGATAAAACGCGCCCTGGCCGAATTCACCGATCTGAAAATTGCCGATGGCGTGGCAACACAGATTTTTGATTTCATGCTGGAACGCTTCCGCGCCTGGTATCAGGAAGAAAAAATCCCGGTGGAGGTTTTTCTGTCTGTGCAGGCCGTTAAACCGGTACGGCCCCTGGACTTTCATCAACGCATCAAGGCGGTGCAAAAGTTTGCCGGTCTGCCGGAGGCCGCTTCACTCGCGGCAGCCAACAAGCGCGTTTCGAATATCCTTGATAAGCAGGCTGGCGCCATTGCCAGTGCGGTTGATTCCAACCTCCTCAGCGAAGCAGCGGAAAAGGCGCTCTATGAAGCCGTCACAGCCCAACAACCAAAGGCTGAAAGGCTGTTTGGCAAACGTTCATATACTGAAGGGCTGGCCGGCTTGGCGGGTTTGAAGGATAGTGTCGATACATTTTTTGACGAAGTCATGGTGATGTGCGACGACGAAAAGGTTCGCGCAAATCGTCTGGCGTTGTTACAGCAGCTACGCAATTTGTTTTTGCACGCTGCCGATATTTCTCACTTGCACCAAAACTGATTACTGGCAGCGGATACTATGAAAATAGTCATACTGGATCGGGATGGGGTAATCAACCACGATTCAAAAGACTATATCAAAAGTGCTGATGAATGGTTGCCCATCGAGGGTAGCATCGAGGCAATTGCCAGATTGAGTCGTGCGGGGCTGCAAGTCGTTGTTGCCACCAATCAGTCGGGTTTGGCGCGCGGGCTTTTCGATCAGTTTGCGTTGGCGCAGATACATCATAAGATGTGTCATATGGTAGAAGAGGCTGGTGGTGTTATCGATGGCATCTTCTTTTGCCCGCACAAACCTGATGACAACTGTGATTGTCGCAAGCCCGGCACCGGTCTGTTACAGCAAATCTCCCGTGAAATGCACGACGACCTCAAACAAAGTTGGTTTATCGGCGATAGCCTCAAGGACCTGCAAGCCGGCCGTGCCTATGGGTGTATTCCTGTCCTGGTTCAAACGGGCAATGGACTCACCACCCAGCAAGCCCTTGCCGACAATGCCCTGGAAAAGGTTGCCGTATTCGCCGACCTCGCGACTGTGACTGAGGCGCTACTCGCCGGTTTGGACCAGGATGAATAGTCTACCCGTTCTGTTTTTAAGGTCGCTGCTTTTCTATACGGGATATGGCAGTGGCACTATCCTGATGTCCAGCCTGTTTCTCCTGGTTGGGCCGTTTCTCCCGGAACGAGGCAGATACCAATATACCGCGACCTGGTGTCGATGGGTGCTGGCGTGGCTCAAGATCAGTTGCGGAGTTAAGTGCAATATTGCCGGCGTAGATAGATTACCCGGCACGCCAGTAGTTCTGGTGGCCAATCATCAGAGTAGCTGGGAAACCCTGCTGTTTTATCTACTCGTATCTCCTGTGGCACCTATACTCAAGAAAGAATTGCTTAGCATCCCTTTTTGGGGCTGGGCGCTAAGGTTGTCCAAACCAATTGCCATAGACAGAAGTAAACCCAGGGAAGCGGGCAAATCGCTGCTCACTCAGGGGGTGTCCAGAATTCGTGAAGGCTTTTCGATTATTGTATTTCCCGAGGGCACGCGCTCTTCGGTCACAGTAAATCGAAAGTTTTCCCGTGGGGCAGCCAAACTGGCAGTTGAGGGTGGGGTACCCATATTGCCGGTGGCACACAACGCTGGGCATTGCTGGCCACCGGGGAGGTTCTTGAAATATCCCGGTGTTATAACAGTTGTTATTGGTGATCCGCTGCCAACAGACAATCAGGAGCCTGATAAACTCACTGGAGTAGCTGAAGCCTGGATTCGACAACAGATGTCCGGTTTTGCAAACCCGGGAAACCGTGTCTGAGTTCTTAGATGTCCAGGTTTTCTACTGCCAGAGCATTTTCTTCGATGAACTCACGGCGAGGATCAACCTGGTCACCCATCAACGTATTAAAGAGTTGATCAGCGCCAATGGCATCTTCAATCGTAACCTGAAGCATTCTGCGGGTTTCCGGATTCATCGTGGTTTCCCAAAGCTGGTCTGGATTCATCTCACCTAGCCCCTTATAACGCTGCAGGCTATGTCCCTTCATTGCATCGTTGGTTATCCAGGCGATGGCTTCGCTGAAGCTGCTTATTACTGCAGTTTTCTCACCACGCTTGATATACGCACCCGGTTCAATCAAACCGTCGAGGGTTTTACCCAGCTCCGCAATATTCCGATATTCCCCTGAATGGAAGAAATCCTGGGAGAATGAATAATTCCGCTCCAGGCCATGCAAGCTATGGATTGCCTCCGGAAGGTAGATGTGTCGCTCAGGATCTTCCTTGGTGATAAACGTATAGTTTGCCCTGACCGTTGGGTTATTGGCATCCAGGCTTGCGCATAGCGCCTCTATCCATGTTTCTACTTTGCTCTTATCACTGAGATCTTCTTCAGCAAGCACTGGTGAGAAGATCATCGCTTCGAGTATCTCTGATGGATAAACCCGTGCCAGTCGCGAGATAATTGCATAGGTTCCATTGTATTGTTTGACCAGTTGTTCCAGGGCGTCATCGGCGATACCTGGTGCATTTGCATTCACATGCAGACTGGCACCTTCCAGAGCAATCTGGGTCTGGTAGTTTGCACGCTCCTGCTCATCTTTCAGATATTGCTCTTGTTTGCCCTTTCTTATTTTGTAAAGAGGGGGCTGGGCGATGTAAATATGGCCGCGCTCTACCAACTCTCGCATCTGACGGAAAAAGAATGTGAGCAGCAGGGTGCGGATATGCGAGCCGTCCACGTCCGCGTCAGTCATGATAATGATGGAGTGATAGCGCAGGCTATCTACTGAAAAATCGTCAACACCAATGCCGCAGCCCAACGCCTTGATCAGCGTGCCGATTTCGGCTGAGCTCAGCATCTTGTCGAAGCGGGCCTTTTCCACATTTAGGATCTTGCCCTTCAATGGGAGGACTGCCTGATTCTTGCGATTTCTGCCTTGCTTGGCAGAACCGCCCGCTGAATCACCCTCTACGATATAAATTTCTGACAGCGCCGGGTCTTTCTCCTGGCAATCAGCCAACTTGCCAGGCAGGCCAGCAACATCCAGTGCACCTTTTCTGCGCGTCATTTCCCGCGCCTTCCGCGCGGCCTCACGCGCACGCGCCGCGTCTATCATCTTGTTTACGATGAGTTTGGCGTCCTGGGGGTTCTCCATTAAATAGTCATTAAAGTGTGAAGCCATTTCCTGCTCCACAATCGTCTTGACCTCGGAGGACACCAATTTGTCCTTGGTCTGAGAGGAGAATTTGGGATCTGGAACTTTGACAGAAATAATCGCCGTCAGGCCTTCACGCGCGTCATCACCAGAAGTGACAACTTCTTTCCCTTTTTTATTTGCCAACTCCTTGTCAATATAGCTCTTGAGCACCCTGGTTAGTGCGGCACGGAACCCCGCCAGGTGGGTGCCACCATCACGCTGGGGGATATTATTGGTATAGGGGAAGATATTCTCTGCATACGAGTCGTTCCACTGCAGGGCAATTTCCACCGTAACCCCTTCGTCGGCGCGCTCTGACACGAAGTGGAACTGTTTATTAATGGTGGCTTTGTTCTTGTTGAGATATTCGACAAAGGCCTTCAGGCCGCCATCGTAGCGATAAAGCTGCTCTTTACCGGTGCGCTCGTCTTTAAGGTTGATAGACACACCCGCGTTTAAAAAGGCCAGTTCGCGCAGTTTTTTGGCCAGAATGTCGTAATGGAACTCAATGCTGGTAAAGGTATCGGCAGATGGCTTGAAATGACACTCAGTGCCCGTGGTCTCTGTCTCTCCAACAACTTCCAGCGGCGCCTGGGGCACACCATGTTTGTAATATTGCTCGTGAACCTTGTTATCGCGTCGTATGGTGAGCTTTAGCTCTTCGGATAGTGCATTTACCACCGAAACACCCACGCCATGCAGCCCGCCAGAAACCTTGTAGCTGTTATCGTCAAATTTGCCGCCGGCGTGCAGCACCGTCATGATGACTTCAGCAGCAGAAACGCCCTCTTTGTGCATTTCCGTAGGAATCCCGCGACCATTGTCAGCCACTGTGATGGTCTCACCCACATGGATGGTCACATCGATTCGGTCACAGTGACCCGCCAGCGCTTCATCGATAGAGTTGTCCACCAGCTCAAACACCATGTGGTGCAGACCAGTACCGTCATCGGTGTCACCGATATACATGCCTGGACGCTTGCGCACCGCATCGAGCCCCTTGAGGACTTTGATGCTGTCTGAATTATAGGCGGCTGGGGTTTTTTCGGTCATACACGTACTCCAAAAGGGCCGTATTTCTTGGCTTGTAACGGCCCTGCAAAAATTGGATAAACCAACGGAAAATCAAGCCGTTATTGTACCACGTTCCACGTGAAACTGGGCTACCTCAGCGCTTGAATTAAGGGTGTTTTCGAGGGCTTTGAGATTGACGCAAGTTACGAATATCTGGCTACCCTGAGCACGCAATAATTCGAATACAACACCCGCATTATGCTCATCCAGTTCGGCAGGCAAATCATCAACCAGATAGATACAATTTCTCTCCAGTTGATCTGCGAGTAATTGGCCCTGAGCCAACTTCAGCGCGCACACTAGAAGTTTTTGCTGCCCGCGGGACATCACATCAATGGCCCGGTTCCGGCCAATTTTGACCTGCAACTCAGCCCTGTGGGGCCCATGCTGTGTCGCTTTGTAGCGAGTATCAGTCTCCAGGGTCTCATCGAGCACCTGAGCAAGGGGTTTACCTGCTTCCCAGCCACGCTCGTACCCCAGAAGCACCTCAGAAACACTATCGTGCGCTAATTGTTTATATAATGCCAAGAAAACTGGCATAAATGTCGCGAAATACCGTGATCTTGCATTATCAACAATAGTTGCGGCCTGATCCAGCTCGCGCTCCCATGCGGCCAATTGTGCACGATCAACCTGGCGACTCTTTAATAGCAGATTGCGGTTGGCCAGGCATTTGCGAGTGCGGCGCCAGGCATCTACAAACTCGGGTTCCACGTGGAACACACCCCAGTCAAGAAACCGCCTTCTTGCTCTGGGACCACCTTCTAACAGTAAAAATGTATGAGCATCGAGTATTTGTACGGGAAGCACTCGAGCCACACTTTCCCAACCGCTCTGTTTTTGACCCTGGAGCTTAAGCTGGTGATTACGATTGCGGGACTTCTCCAGCCCAATATGCTGGCCCTGCGCCAATTCGGCAAAAACCGTGGCTGTGTCCGCATCATGATTAATCAGAGGGTCTATTTTAGTACTGCGAAAGGATTGGCCGGTGCCCAACAAATGGATGGCTTCCAACACGCTGGTCTTGCCACTGCCGTTTTCGCCATGCAGCAGGTTCATAGTAGGAGAGGGGGATAGTGAGGCTGAGAGGATATTGCGCACCGCCCCGATTTCGAGCCGCGCCAGTTCACTCATTTGATAATAGTTTCCAGATACCTGCTGCCAGTATCAGAGCCGCATGGGCATGACAACGTAAAGCGCCTCGCTACCTTCATCCGCTTCCAGCAAGGCGCTGCTATTAGGATCCGATAGTGTAATGCGTGCCTTCTTGCTATCTATAGTGGTCAGCACGTCGATCAGGTAGCTGACATTGAAGCCGATTTCCAGTTCATCGCCCTGGTACTCTACTTCAACAACTTCTTCAGCTTCTTCCTGCTCCGGGTTATTGGCCAGGATACGTAATTCACCATTGCTCAGCATAACCCTCACGCCGCGATACTTTTCATTGGACAGGATTGAAACCCTGGTGAACGCCTGCCTTAACGCCTGACAATCGCCCAACAAAACCTTGTTCCCGCCTTTGGGCAAGACCCGGTTGTAGTCAGGGAACTTGCCATCGACCAGTTTCGAGGTAAAAGTAAATGCTGGAACCTGGGCGCGAATGTGGTTCTGCCCAAAGGTCAGCGTGATCTCATCCTGCTCACCAAGTAACCGACCTAACTCCATTACACCCTTACGCGGCAGTATAAGTTGTTGGGTTTCGGCAATTTCGTTGCTCATGGCCAGAGTTTCCATGGCCAAACGATGCCCATCAGTAGCAACCACCCGCAAGTAATCCCCCGCCACTTCAAACAGCATCCCATTCAAGTAATAGCGCACGTCCTGCTGCGCCATGGCGAAGCTCGTATGGTCCAGCAGTTCCGCCAATCGAGACTGGGCAATCGTCACAGAAAAACTGTCGGGTTCTTCGTCAACTCCAGGAAATTCGGCAGCTGGCAGAGTAGTGAGCGTAAACCGACTTCGACCCGATTTAAGGGTCACCTTATTATCATTAAGAGTAAATTCAACGACCGCGTCATCTGCCAGGGATTTGCAGATATCGAGCAACTTGCGCGCCGGAACTGTGATCGCACCATCACCAGTCGCCTCATCAACCGCTGTTCGACCAATCAGTTCAACTTCGAGATCAGTACCAGTCAATGACAACTCGTTGCCATCAAGATTGATCAATACGTTGGACAACACCGGGAGGGTTTGCCTTCGCTCAACCACTCCACTAACCATCTGCAGTGGTTTTAGCAGGGCATCGCGTGAGATGACGAAATGCATTTATTTTCCTTATTTATCAATGGCTTACTTAGGTTGAAAGTGACCTTAGCAAGTTGTTGTAGTCTTCTTCTATATCAATAGAGGTATGGCGTAACTTGTTAACCTGCTTGCAGGCATGCAACACAGTCGTATGATCGCGACCACCAAATGCATCACCAATTTCTGGCAGGCTGTGGTTGGTCAGCTCTTTTGACAGACTCATGGCAACCTGGCGCGGCCGGGCCACTGAACGATTTCTGCGCTTCGACAGCATGTCTGCCATCTTGATCTTGTAATACTCGGCTACCGAGCGTTGAATATTATCAATTGTGACCAGCTTGTCTTGTAAAGCAAAAAGATCACGCAACGCTTCCTTGATCAACTCGATGCTGATTTTCTCGCCTTTGAAATTTGCATGGGCGATCACCCGCTTGAGTGCGCCTTCCAATTCTCGCACATTTGAGCGCAGACGCTGGGCTATAAACATCGCTGCATCATTAGGCAGATCAACATCACACAACGCCGCTTTCTTGATAAGAATTGCCGCCCTGGTTTCCAGCTCCGGGGGTTCTACTGCCACGGTCAGCCCCCAGCCGAATCGCGATTTTAATCTTTCTTCCAGACCATTAATCTCTTTGTGAAAGCGATCGCAGGTGAGAATGATTTGATGGCCCCCTTCAAGTAGCGCATTAAAGGTATGAAAGAACTCTTCCTGGGATCTTTCTTTGCCGGCAAAGAACTGAATATCGTCGATAAGCAAGGCATCAACCGATCGGTAAAAGCGCTTGAACTCATTAATGGCATTTAGCTGCAAGGCAGTAACCATGGTGGCTACAAAGGTTTCCGAATGCAGGTAAACAACCTTTGCTCCGGGCTTTCGGGCAACCAGATAATTGCCAATGGCATGCATCAGGTGGGTTTTACCCAGACCGACACCGCCGTAAATAAATAATGGGTTATAGGCATAACCCGGGTTTTCAGCGACCTGCATCGCAGCGGCCCGGGCCAACTGGTTCGACTTGCCTTCAATAAAATTATCAAAGGTGTTGGTAACATTGAGCGTACCGCGATGCCGTAACTTCCCCTCAATAATAGTATCCATACTTGAACGGCTGCGCTCGGTCAGATATTTGTTCTTGACCAATTCCCGCGGGGCCGCCTTCACAGAGTCATCAGGAGAAGAAGCATCTTCTATAATGCGCTGCCGAACCGGGGTCGGCGTGCTGCTGTTTACCTCGAGCGCGAGTTCAAGAGGTTCTTCACTGAGTTCATTGATGAGGGCTTCGATGCGCGGCAAAAACTTGCCCTTGACCCAATCCAGTATGAATCGATTGGGAGCGAGAATCCGCAATGTTGTCCCATCGAAATCAGCGGTAAGAGGTCTAATCCAGGTGTTAAATTGTTGCGCGGGAAGCTCTGTTCTCAGGCTGTCAGTACAATCTTGCCAAATTTTCACAACTACTAATGTCCGTTAATCTGTTTTTGTTGTTATAAATTTTTAGGCAATTCTAGCGGACTGTCATCAAAGTTATCCACTGCTGATATGCAGAAAAAGCGCTTTTTTCGCTTCCGGTTTTTCACAATATAATCAATGAGTTATAACCACCGAGTCGATAATTACCGAGGCCAAATTCATGCCAATCGGGAATTAATCCTGACAACCTGTTAATAAATAAGCTGTGTATAACTTGTGATTAAGTTTTGGAGGGGACAGGGATATTTTGCGGTATATTAATTCCCGGGGGGCTGTCGGGTTAAAGTGAGGGGATCGGCCCGGATTCGTTGCATGTTGGCTACAAAACCTCTAGAATTCGCGATCCTTTTTGCTAGCTGGGTTCAGCCGGCAAAATTTGGCAACAGTTAAGCCTGAACTATCGGTCATCAGATTATGAAAAGAACTTTTCAACCCAGTGTGATCAAACGCGCCCGGACTCACGGTTTTCGCGCTCGCATGGCAACCAAAAGTGGACGCCTGGTATTGAAGCGTCGTCGCGCCAAGGGTCGTGCCAAGCTCTCAGCCTGATATCTACTTTTCCCGATTAATGAGAAAAGAGAGTACACTTGGCTGATTGCGGTTTTCCCAAACAAAAACGCCTGCTAACGCCTGCGGATTTTCGCGCAGTATTTTCAAAATCCCAGTTCAAAGTCTCCTGTCGTTACTTTCTCATTCTCGCCACCAGCAATGACCAGCCGGGTTCAAGACTCGGGGTGGTCATAGCCAAGAAGAATGTAGCAAAGGCCGTGCAACGCAACCGCATCAAGCGTCATATCCGCGAATGTTTTCGCCAGCAGAAGATTCTGCCTGGCCTTGATATCGTTGTGCTCGCTCGCAAGGATGCTGATACACTCGACAACCAAAATCTGCGACGGTCTTTGACAGCTTTGCTATCAGACCTCAGCACAAAATTAACCAAGCTGCAGAAGCTACCCACTTTGGCCGGGTCATAGTTCAACTCATGCTTGATAGATTTCTCATCGCACTAATTAATTTGTATCAGCACAGTCTTAGTTTGTTGATAGGTAATCAATGCCGGTTTCACCCTACCTGCTCCCAATACACGAAGGAAGCAATCCAGGTGCATGGCTCGGTCAGGGGTTCCTGGTTGGGAGCCAAAAGAATTTGCCGTTGCCACCCATGGCATGAAGGGGGTTACGACCCAGTTCCTGGCAAACCCATAGATAACAAGAAGCCGTTAATGGAGAAGTAGGCAATCATGGATCTAACACGCTTCTTTTTATATACCACCCTGGCACTTATCACTTACCTCATGCTGCTGGCATGGCAGGAAGACTATCCACCGTTGGTCAATGATGGTTCTGCGGATATCGCACAGCTACCGACCATTCCACAATCCGCGGGCAACCCGGAGCTACCTGTAGATGACAGTGATTTGCCTTCTCAGGTCCCAGCGGCCCCGGCACCTACAGCCGACCAGGTTGCAGCACAACAGCAAGCACAAACCGCTACCAGCAATGCTGAAACGATAGAAATCTCCACTGATACATTGCAATTGCGCATCGACCTGGATGGCGGAGATATTATATATGCCGCGCTTCCGCTCTATCTAAAACAGCTTGAAGTGCCCGATGATCCTTTTGTGTTGCTCGAGTCCACAAATAACCGGATGTATGTAGCCCAGAGCGGACTCATTGGTCGTGACGGAATTGATTCAAACGGCCGCGCCACTTACCAGACCGAACAATCCTCCTACACCATGAGCGAAGGCCAGGATGAACTCGTGGTCGATCTATATCACACGACCGCCGATGGGGTCACCGTAACCAAGCGCTATCACTTCACACGCGACAGCTACCTTATCGACGTGTCTTTTATTGTTGAGAACAACTCAGCAGACACGTATCAAGCCAACCCCTTTGGACAAATCCGCCGCACAGGTTTTGATGACCCCAGTAGTGCAGGCGGATTCCTGAGAACGTTCCTGGGTTTTGTTAGCACATCAGAAGACGACCCGTATATTGAGGCCGACCTGGGTGATCTGGATGATGGCGCGCAAAGCCATGAAACTCTGGGTGGTTGGATAGGTTTCAATCAGCAATATTTCCTGAGCGCGTGGATACCGCAAGTTGATGCCAACAATCGCTACACTATGCGCCGTAATAATAATGGCCAATATTTTGGTGAATTCACTAGCTCGGCTTTCACAGTGGAGCCAGGTGAAACAGGGGATTATCCGCTGCATTATTACGTGGGTCCGAAGGACAAGTATGCGCTTGCAGCCATGGCACCAAATCTGGACCTCACCATCGACTATAGCTGGTTGTGGTTCATTGCTGAGCCCATCTATTGGCTACTTACCCAGATAAATTCTCTCATTGGTAACTACGGCATCTCTATCATCCTGCTGACCATCGTCGTCAAATCCCTGTTCTACAAGCTGTCCGAAACCCAGTATCGCTCTATGGCAGGTATGCGCCGATTGATGCCAAAGATGCAGCAACTGAAAGAGAGCTACGGCGACGATAAAATGAAGTTGCAGAAAGCCACGATGGATCTCTATAAAAAAGAGAAGATCAATCCTTTTGGTGGGTGCCTGCCAATGCTGGTTCAAATGCCAGTGTTTATCGCGTTGTATTGGGTGCTCCTGGAAAGCGTTGAACTCAGGCACGCCCCATTTTTCCTGTGGCTAACTGACTTGTCAATCCGGGACCCATTTTTTGTCCTGCCTCTATTAATGGGTGCGACGATGTATCTCCAAACCAGTCTCAGTCCGACTCCTGCAGACCCAATGCAGGCCAATGTCATGAAGTTTATGCCGGTTATGATGACGTTAATGTTCCTATGGTTTCCGGCAGGACTGGTTTTGTACTGGCTAACCAACGGCTTATTGGGCATCTTGCAGCAGTGGTATATCACACGAAAACTGGATGCAGCGCACGAAGCCAAAAAAGCCGCATCATCCTGAGATATATCGGAAATAAATCCATGCTGCGCGCCAGGTGATTGCACTATGGTCAATTCAGCAATCCTCTCCGACACCGACACAATCTGCGCCATTGCTACAGCTGGTGGCCGCGGTAGTGTCGGTATTGTGCGCGTCTCCGGGCCAGCCACTCTGGAAATTGCCAAACAAATCACTGGCACTGAACTGCAGCCACGTCACGCCCACTTCTGTAATTTTTTGAACGAGAAGAATATTACCCTCGACAACGGTATTGCTCTGCTCTTTCCTGCGCCTAATTCCTTTACCGGGGAAGATGTTCTTGAGCTGCAAGGGCACGGGGGTAATCATGTATTACAACTCGTGCTCGATCGGGTTATTGCACTGGGTGCCAGACAAGCAAGACCGGGTGAATTTTCTGAACGGGCATTCCTTAATTATAAAATTGATCTGGTGCAGGCTGAAGCGATTGCAGATCTGATCGACGCCCAGTCGAGCGAAGCGGCTCGTTCTGCCATGCGAACCCTGCAGGGCGATTTTTCGGCGATCATTCACAGGCTGGTTGAAAGACTCACGGTATTGCGGGTAAATGTTGAAGCCGCGATTGATTTCACCGACGAAGATATTGATGTTCTGGGCACTACCGGTGTCGCCAAAGGCCTGGATGAAATCTGTCTGCTATTACAAGACACCCTGAAGCAAGCACAACAGGGAAGCATATTAAAAGAAGGTTTGCGTGTGGTAATTGCCGGTAAGCCGAATGCTGGCAAATCAAGTTTGTTGAATAAACTGGCGGGGGAAGATAAAGCCATAGTGACAGACATTCCCGGAACTACTCGCGATATATTGAATGTGCATCTGGATCTGGGAGGACTGCCATTGCATGTATTCGATACCGCGGGATTGCGGACGAGTAATGATGTCGTTGAGCAGGAGGGTGTGAGGCGTGCCCAGGCTGCCATGCTGGACGCTGACCGGATCTTGCTGGTAGTAGATGCCAGCGAGAAAGACGCTGAATTACCAGTGGATAAACTGTTGAAAGACCTTGGTTTGGATGTGGATAGTGATGGTATAAGCAATGGTCAGGTGCAAAAACTTACGTTGCTGCACAATAAGGCTGATCTCATTGGCGCGGCTCAGTCAGATCCTGACTCGGTTCAGATTAACGGGCAAGAAATACCCCGCTTTTATGTATCCGCACTTACCGGTGCAGGACTCGATCTATTAAGAAAACACCTGCGTGAGCAGGCGGGCTTCCACCCTGGTAATGAAGGCGTCTTTGCGGCGCGCAAACGTCATCTGGCTGCACTGCATGACGCGCAAGGATTTATGCAAGCTGCCAACCAGCAGTTGCAGGATCAGGGGGCACTGGAACTGCTGGCGGAAGATTTGCGTCTGGCCCAGAAGGCCCTGGCACGCATAACTGGTGAATTTACCAGTGATGACTTGCTGGGGGAGATCTTCTCGTCTTTTTGTATCGGTAAATGAATTACCAGTAACAATCACAACCTGAGTAAAGACTGTGTAGAACTGCACAGAGACACTGTAAAAACGGTGGACAAGTAAACCGTCCATAAATGCCTGTTATTCCATGCACAGGCAGTACAACCCCAATACCCCTGATATACAGTACTTGTGCAGAGGGTTTGAAGGATCGCAAGGTATTGATATTATTGGAATATAGTGCCTTATTAACAGAAAGGGTCCGCCCCTATAATATCTACATCTATACTCTTTCTTATCTCTCTATATATTTATTAATTATTAATATATTTAGTTACCGGCGTTATTTTTGGTCTCAACAGCACATATAATGCCTCCCCTTTTTGAACAAGCAGGAATTGTGAGTAAGCCCAATGGATTTTCCACAACAATTTGATGTGATTGTAGTAGGTGGCGGCCATGCCGGTACCGAAGCTGCACTGGCCGCTGCGCGCCAGGGTGTCAGCACGTTATTGATTACACATTCCGTGGATACTCTGGGGCAGATGTCCTGTAACCCCGCTATTGGCGGTATCGGAAAAAGCCACCTGGTGAAGGAAATCGATGCGCTCGGTGGGGCCATGGCGAAAGCGATTGATCGCGCTGGCATCCAGTTCAGGGTGCTGAACGCCAGTAAAGGGCCGGCGGTGCGAGCGACTCGCGCACAGGCAGATCGCGTGCTCTACAAAAATGCCATTCGGTACATGCTGGAAAATCAGGACAATCTGTCGATCTTTCAGCAGGCTGTGGATGACCTGATTATCGAGGGCGATACTGTGAGTGGTGTTGTCACCCAGATGGGGTTGCGGTTTTTCGCGCCAAGAGTCGTGCTTACCACTGGAACGTTTCTTGGCGGCAAGATTCATATCGGAATGGAGAACTCTGCGGGTGGACGAGCCGGGGACCCACCTTCAATTGCATTGGCAGACAGGCTGCGAGAATTACCATTTAGGGTCGAACGGTTAAAAACCGGTACTCCGCCACGCATTGACGCAAGAACTGTTGATTTCTCAGTGATGACCGAACAACCTGGAGACACTCCTTTGCCCGTAATGTCTTTCATGGGCAAAGTGACTGATCATCCACCACAGGTCAACTGTTATATAACAGCCACCAACGAAGCCTGTCACGAGATCATCCGCAACGGTCTGGACCGATCGCCAATGTATACAGGTGTGATCGAAGGTACCGGGCCGCGTTACTGCCCATCGATCGAAGACAAGGTCATGCGTTTTGCTGATAAAAATTCACACCAGATATTTGTAGAGCCGGAAGGACTGCACGCCACCGAACTTTATCCAAACGGGATTTCCACCAGTTTACCCTTCGATGTGCAGTTGCAAATGGTGCGACAGATTCGAGGCTTTGAAAACGCCCACATCACCAGACCGGGCTATGCTATCGAATATGATTTCTTCGATCCGCGCGACCTGAAGTACTCGCTCGAAACCCGTTTCATCAACGGGCTGTATTTCGCAGGCCAGATTAATGGTACTACTGGTTACGAAGAAGCGGGTGCCCAGGGCTTGCTGGCCGGTACCAATGCGGCATTGGCAGCGCGGGAAATTGAGCCGTGGTGTCCACGTCGCGATCAGGCCTATCTTGGCGTGCTGGTTGATGATTTGATCACTCTTGGCACCAATGAACCTTATCGCATGTTCACTTCTCGAGCCGAATATCGCCTTAGCCTGCGGGAAGACAACGCAGATGCCAGGCTGACCCCCGTTGGTCGGGAAATGGGCCTGGTTGATGATGAACGCTGGCGTGTATTCAGCGCAAAGCAGGAACGCGTCGAGCAGGAACTTCAGTGGCTCAACAAAACCTGGGTGCACCCGGGAACAGAAGCCGCAGAGCGCGTGAACAGCTTGCTAGAAAAACCTCTGGGCCGGGAGCAACGACTGGCTGACCTGTTGGCGCGGCCACAGATTCAACATACATCATTGGTTCAGGCATTCAGTGGTGATGATTCTGAAATTGCACAGGACGAGCAAAGTCAGCAGGTATGGCAACAGGCCGAGATCCGTTTGAAATACCAGGGCTATATTGATCGTCAGAAAGACGAGATCGCCCGGCTTAAACGACAGGAAAATACCCCCTTACCAGACGATTTTGATTATGGTGCGATGCAAGGCTTGTCCAATGAACTTAAACAGAAACTGCTGGCAGCCAAACCCGAAAACATTGCGCGGGCATCGCGCATACCGGGCATGACACCGGCAGCGATTTCACTGCTTTTGGTCTATTTGAAAAAACATCAGGCCATCACGCGTAAAGCCGGATAGGTGGCCGGGTGGACTCTGACCTGGTCAATTCGACTGAACTTGGCGCGCAACTTCAAGACGGATTGGCTGCGCTTGGGCTGGATGTCACATCTGATCAGCAACAACAATTACTCACTTACCTGAACTTGCTTGCCAAGTGGAACAAGCATTTCAATCTTTCGGGAATCCAGGAACCGGAAGCAATGTTGCGGTTGCATTTACTCGATAGTGTGGCGTTACACACTTATCTTGATGGTAATGAGTTTCTCGATTTTGGCAGTGGTGCGGGTTTACCTGGTATACCTCTGGCAATTCTTAATCCAGACAAACACTTCGTTCTGGTTGACAGCAATGGCAAGAAAACCCGATTCATGTTTCAGGCCAAAACAGCATTGCAGCTTAACAATGTGGCAGTGGAAAATTGTCGAATCGAGCACTATCAAACCCAGAAGCAACTTGATATGGTGATGTGTCGCGCGTTTTCAGCACTTCCCGAAATGCTGGCCAAGGCTGAACACCTGGTGTCTCCTGCAACCCAGCTGTTAGCCATGAAAGGGCATTATCCGCGCGATGAAGCGGCACAAATCCCGCCTGGTTTCGAGATAGAGACATCCATTGAATTGTCCATACCGGGCCTGGATAAAGCCCGGCACTTGATTGTGATTAAACGCGCTGCGGCGAGTTAGTTGACAGGTATAATGCGCGACAAAAGCGCGGTATTGGAGTATTCCCGTGGGTAAAGTGTTGGCAATAGCGAATCAGAAAGGCGGTGTGGGTAAAACCACCACATCTGTCAATCTCGCTGCATCGCTAGAGGTTACACGCAAGAATGTCTTGTTGATCGACCTTGACCCCCAGGGCAACGCCACTATGGGCAGCGGTGTAGACAAAAGCGAACTGGCTTTATCGATCTACGACCTGCTTTGTGACGATGCATCCTTTGAAGATGTCATGGTGCGCCCGTCAGAGGCAGATTACGATTTGTTGCCAGCCAATGGTGATCTGGTGGCCGCCGAGGTCAACCTGTTGCAAATGGAAGATCGTGAAATGCGCTTGCGCGCCATTGTCGACAAGGTACGAGATCGTTACGATTTTATTGTCATCGACTGCCCGCCTTCGCTGAATATGCTCACCATCAACGCACTGGTTGCCGCCGATGGTGTGGTGATTCCAATGCAATGTGAATACTACGCGCTGGAAGGCTTGTCAGCGCTGATGGACACGATCACTACGATCAAGGATCGCCTCAACCCCGGTCTGCATATCGAGGGTATTCTGCGCACGATGTATGATCCCCGCAATAAGCTGACGACTGAGGTCAATGGCCAATTATTCAACTATTTTGGCGATGTGGTTTACCGCACCGTAGTGCCGCGCAATGTGCGGCTGGCAGAGGCGCCGAGCTATGGTAAACCGGTAATCAAGTATGACCGGCAATCTCGTGGTGCTATCGCTTATCTGGCACTGGCTGGTGAACTCCTGCGCCGTGACGACGAAGCTGCAGCGGGACTCACCTGACCCTGGCTGCATGGCTGACTGAATGGAAGTGATATGACAGAGAAAAGAAAACTTGGTAAAGGCCTCGATGCGTTACTGTCCAAGGGTAGTTCGCAATCCATGGCCAGTCTGCTGGGCGGTGGGCAATCCGGCAGCTCCAAGACCAGTGACACAGATGGCGAGCTACGCCATATTCCGGTAGACCTGATTCAGCGCGGCAAATACCAACCACGCACAGATATGCATGAAGAGGCGCTCGAAGAGCTGGCCAGCTCGATTCGTTCCCAGGGTGTCATGCAGCCCATTGTTGTGCGGCCTATCTCTTCCAATAAATACGAGATCATTGCTGGCGAACGACGGTGGCGTGCAACGCAATTGGCTGGTCTGGACAAGATTCCCAGCATAATTAAACCCGTAGGTAATGAAGCTGCAATTGCAATGTCACTGATTGAGAACATTCAGCGCGAAAACCTAAATCCTATCGAAGAGGCGATGGCACTGAAGCGTCTGCAGGATGAATTTGAACTCACCCAGCAGCAAGTGGCGGACGCCGTAGGTAAATCCCGTGCCACTGTTACAAATCTTATGCGCTTGATTGGCCTGAGTTTTGATGCGCGTCGCCTGTTGGAAAATGGCGACATTGAAATGGGCCATGCCCGTGCGTTGTTGTCTCTGACAGAGGCACAGCAGGGCGAGGTCGCACGCAAAGTAGTAAGCAAGGGGCTATCAGTGCGCCAGACAGAAGCGCTGGTACGGCGCCTGCAGAGCACTAATGGCAAGAGCGGTAACAGCAAGAGCGCAGTAGACCCTGATATCAAAAACCTGGAAGACGACCTGGCTGACAAACTTGGCGCCAAGGTCATGATTCAGCACACCGCCAAAGGCAAGGGAAGGGTGGTGCTGAAGTACAACAGTGTGGACGAATTAGAAGGCATTCTGGCCCACATCAAATGACCTGTGACGTAGTTGATTAGGCCTATCAAAGTCCCTATAATGCGCGTGCTTTGGTGATCGCCGCTACACAGACAGGTGTTTGTTACAGGTGCAAGTGGGGTGCTGATCACGAAATAATGGCTGCACTCAAGGGTCGATTTCGTGTCTAGGTTGAAAGCTCCTCCGGTTCATAAAGTGATAGTTGGCCAGTTGGTTGCAACCATCGTTATGGCTGCAATTTCTCTGTTGTTATCAGGTACCATTACGGCCTACTCAGCGCTGCTGGGCGGGTTGATTAGTGCGGTACCAAATAGCTACTTTGCACTGCAGGCGTTCAAGTACCAGGGCGCTCGAAACGCAGACAGGGTAGTCAAAAGCTTTATTCGGGGAGAAATGGGCAAGATCCTGATTACACTGGTCTTGTTCGCACTCAGTTTTACCCTGATCACCAGCTTGAATGAGTTAGCACTGATACTTGGGTTTATAGTGACTCACTTTGTCGGTGTGATGATGTCGGGGCTGATTAGTTACAGCCCATCTACTAACCGAACTTGAACTGATAAGAGAGCATAGAGCCGATAAATGGCAGAGTTAGCAGACGCGGCCCACGCCGCAGCCGAACATGGAGCTGATCCCACTGTTCAGGAATACATCACACATCACCTTTCATTCCTTACGTTTGGAAACCATCCCGAGCACGGGTGGAGTCTTGCGCATACCCCGGAAGAAGCTGCCGAAATGGGCTTTTGGGCATTTAATGTCGACACCCTGGGCTGGTCCATATTTTTAGGTGCCGCTTTCCTCCTGTTCTTTTATCGCGTCGGCAAGAAAGCCTCCGTATCTACTCCCGGTGGCGTGCAAAATTTTGTCGAGATGGTTGTCGAATTCGTCGATGCCCGCGTCACCGAAGGCTTTAACTACAAGAACGAATTGGTCGGCCCGCTGTGTCTCACCCTGTTTTTCTGGATCCTGTTAATGAACACCATGGACCTGGTGCCGGTTGACTGGATTACACGCTTGTTTGAAATTTTTATGGCCAGTGTTTTTCATTTCGAACACGCGCCATTCAAGATTGTGCCGACCACCGATCCTAACATCACCATGGGTCTGTCGTTGTCGGTCTTCTTCATGATTATTTATTACAGTATCAAGAATAAAGGTATTGGCGGGTTCCTCGGTGAGTTGGCCTTCCACCCGTTTGGCAAGTGGATGATGCCTTTTAATCTGATTATTGAAGTGCCGACATTGTTCGCCAAACCTATTTCATTGGGCTTGCGATTGTTCGGTAATCTTTACGCGGGTGAGCTACTGTTCCTGCTCATCGCATCCATGCTTGGTTTATGGCAGTTACCTGCGCACTTTGTCTGGGCGGTTTTCCATATACTGGTAATTCCACTGCAAGCTTTTGTATTCATGATGCTGACAATTGTGTACCTGAATCAGGCACACACGCCGGTAGAACACCACTAATTACTAATTTTTTTGTATTACTTCTGAACTGAAGAAAATCTGGAGGAAAAGATGGAAATGATTTTGGCGAATACAGTACTCGGCGTCTTGCTGGTACTGGGACTTGGCGCGGCAGGTACTGCGATTGGCTTCGGTATTCTGGGAGGCAAGTTCCTCGAAGGATCCGCACGTCAGCCAGAGCTGGCCCCTAAATTACAGGGCTCCATGTTCCTGGTGGCCGGTCTTATCGACGCGGTAACCATGATCGGAATTGGTATCGGCATGTGGTTTACCTTTGCCAACCCTTTCACAGCAGCACTGGGCGGATAAAACTCACTTAATAGGAAGAATACGCCGTGAATTTAAACGCGACACTCATAGGGCAATCGATCGCCTTTATCTTCTTTTTGTGGTTCTGCGCGAAGTATGTGTGGCCGCTATTTGCCGCCGTCATGGAAGAGCGCAAGCAGAAGATTGCTGATGGGTTGGAAGCTGCAGCACGAGCCGAGAAAGACCTCGAGCTGGCACAGTCCGCTTCTACCGAGCAGCTAAAGGAAGCCAAGGTACAGGCCGCAGCGATTCTGGATCAGGCTAACAAGCGTGCTTCACAGATCGTTGAAGAAGCCAAGGACCAGGCCCGCGAGGAAGGCAAGCGCATCATTGCTGGTGCCAATGCGGAAATTGAACAAGAGGTCAACAGGGCTAAAGAAGCGCTGCGGGCACAGGTCGCTTCCATTGCAGTTGCTGGTGCTGAAAAAATCCTGGAAAAATCAATCGACCAGGCTGCCAACGAAGATATGTTGAGCAAGCTGGCATCGGAGCTCTAGAGATTTAATGGCTGAACTCACTACATTAGCTCGACCCTATGCCAAGGCAGCATTCGAAATCGCCCTGGCTGGTGATGATCTGACTGGTTGGTCAAAAATGCTTTCTGTTATCGCGGCGGTAGCTGCTGATGGCAAAGTAAAAACATTATTGACCAATCCTTCACTATCAACCGAGCAAACAAGCAGTGCGCTTATTGATGTGTGCGGAGATGAAGTAAATGCCAAGGGCAAGAACTTCATCAGCTTGCTGGCAGAGAACAAGCGCCTCACGCTGTTGCCTGAAATATTTGAGTTGTTTGAAGCACTGAAAGCCAATCAGGAAAAATCTGTCGACGTGGAAATCACAACGGCTTTCCAAATCAGTTCAGAAATATCGGAAAGTCTGGCCAGCGCGCTCAGCAAAAGATTGCAGCGCGAAATTAAATTGGCCATGGAGGTCGACCAGTCGCTTATTGGCGGTGCAGTAATCAGAGCCGGGGACACCGTAATTGACAGCTCGGTGCGCGGCAAATTGTCGAAATTAGCTGAATCAATGAAGTCCTGAGTAGCTCAGGAATAAGGAAACAAGCATGCAACAACTGAATCCATCTGAAATCAGTGAAATTATCAAGCAACGCATCGACAGTCTCGATGTGTCCGTGCAAGCGAAGAACGAGGGGACCATCGTTAGTGTTTCCGACGGCATCATTCGTATTCACGGCCTGGCCGATGTGATGTACGGCGAGATGATCGAATTTGAGGGCGGCATCTATGGAATGGCGCTTAACCTCGAACGAGACTCGGTAGGTGCTGTTGTTCTGGGTGACTATCTCAGCCTGACAGAAGGTCAAACCTGTAAATGTACGGGTCGTATCCTTGAGGTACCGGTTGGTCCTGAACTGGAAGGGCGCGTGGTGGATGCGCTGGGTAAGCCCATCGATGGCAAGGGTCCAATTGAAACCAAGCTGACTGAACCGGTAGAGAAAGTGGCACCTGGTGTAATTGCCAGACAATCGGTTTCCGAGCCTGTGCAGACCGGACTCAAGTCTATCGACTCCATGACCCCAATTGGTCGTGGCCAGCGAGAATTGATTATTGGTGACCGTGAGGTGGGTAAGACTGCGGTCGCCATCGACACAATCATCAACCAGAAGGGCAAAAACGTTAAATGTATCTATGTGGCGGTGGGCCAGAAAGCCTCCTCTATTGCCAACGTAGTGAACAAGCTGGAAGAGCATGGCGCAATGGAATACACCATTGTGGTTTCAGCCGCTGCGTCTGATCCGGCCTCCATGCAGTTTATTGCACCGTATTCAGGTTGCTCCATGGGTGAGTATTACCGTGACCGCGGCCAGGACGCCCTGATCATTTATGATGACCTGACCAAGCAGGCCTGGGCCTATCGTCAGATCTCCCTGCTCCTGCGTCGCCCACCTGGCCGTGAAGCCTATCCTGGTGACGTATTCTATTTGCACTCACGTCTTCTGGAGCGCGCATCGAGAGTAAGTGCTAACTACGTAGAGCAATTTACCAACGGCGAAGTGAAAGGCAAGACTGGTTCACTCACTGCATTGCCTATTATTGAAACCCAGGCTGGTGACGTATCTGCCTTCGTACCGACCAACGTAATTTCCATTACCGATGGTCAGATCTTCCTGGAGACCGACCTGTTCAACTCCGGTATTCGTCCGGCCATGAACCCGGGTATTTCGGTTTCTCGTGTGGGTGGCGCGGCCCAGACCAAGATTATCAAGAAGCTGGGTGGTGGTATTCGTATTGCCCTGGCCCAGTATCGTGAACTGGCGGCTTTCGCAGCTTTCGCCTCTGACCTGGATGACGCGACCCGTTCGCAACTGGAACATGGTCAGCGCGTAACAGAGCTGATGAAGCAGAAGCAGTATTCACCACTCTCAATTGCTGAAATGGCGGTATCTATTTATGCAGCCAACGAAGGTTATTTGAAAGATATCGAACTTAACAAGGTGCTGGATTTTGAATCGGCGCTGCTGTCCTACATGAACAGCGAGCACGGTGACCTGTTAGCCAGGATTAACGAAACCGGTGATTGGGATGACGAAATCGAAGCGCAGTACAAAGGCGCAATCGACAAGTTTAAGGAAACCCAAACCTGGTAGTTCAGAGGACAGAAGACGGACGACAGAGGACAGATGTTAGGAGATGGTTTTATAACCTACTGTTCTTAATTGACGAAGTTCCGAAGACTGGCAACAAACGACATTAATAGAGGCATTTAACCAAGATGGCAGGCGGCAAAGAAATACGCAGCAAAATCTCGAGTATCAAGAATACTCAGAAGATTACCAAGGCCATGGAAATGGTCTCGGCAAGCAAGATGCGTAAAGCCCAGGATCGCATGAAGCTGGGCAAGCCTTACGCGCATCGCATACGTTCGGTGATTGGTCACATTGCAAACGCCTCTCCCGAATATCGCCATATTTATTTCGATACGCGCGAAGTAAAGCGCGTTGGTTACATCGTAGTCTCTACTGATCGCGGCTTGTGCGGTGGTCTGAACATAAACGCGTTCAAGGCGACGGTCGCGTCCATGAAGGAATGGCACGACAAGAATGTTGAAATAGATATTTGCACGGTTGGTGGGCGCGCGGCGACATTTTTTAACAACTTCGGTGGCAACGTAGTAGCTTCAGTGCGTGACATCGGAGATACACCCGAAGTCGCCGATGTCATTGGATTTGTGCGCGTCATGCTGGAGAAATTCGACAAGGGTGAGATCGACCAGTTGATGCTGGTGAGCAATGAATTTGAAAACACGATGACTCACAGGCCAGAAATAACCCAGTTATTGCCTTTGCTGCCCTCGGAAGAAGAAGACCTGCAACACCATTGGGATTATTTATATGAGCCCGATGCCAAGGATTTACTCGACGGCTTGTTGTTACGCTTTATTGAGTCTCAGGTATTCCAGGCAGTTGTTGAAAACAACGCCTGTGAACAGGCAGCCCGTATGTTGGCCATGAAAAATGCTTCCGACAATGCGGCCGACCTTATTGAAGAATTGGGTCTGGTTTATAACAAGGCCAGGCAAGCAGCAATTACCCAGGAGCTTTCTGAAATTGCTGGTGGTGCAGCTGCGGTTTAAAACCAGCTGACAATATAAAGAGGATATAAGTAGAGTCAGAAACAGACTCTCTAAAGAATTTGAACTGGCACCTTAAAATAATAAAGGTGCCAGATAAAACATTTTAAGTTATTAACGCAACACGAAAAGATTATAGAGGAACCGAAAATGAGCAGCGGTCGAATCGTACAAATTATTGGCGCGGTAATCGATGTGGAGTTCGCACGTGACAGCGTCCCAGGGGTTTACGACGCCCTAACCGTTGACAACACTGAAGTGACACTGGAAGTGCAGCAGCAACTCGGTGATGGCATTGTGCGTACTATTGCGCTGGGTTCCACCGAAGGCCTGAGTCGTGGCCTGAATGTGCAGGACACTGGTGCACCGGTTTCTGTACCTGTTGGTACTGAAACGCTGGGTCGCATCATGGACGTGCTGGGGCGCCCGATTGACGAGCGTGGTCCAATCGGCGAAAAGGAAAGAATGCCTATTCACCGCAAGGCACCAACCTACGAAGAGCTGTCTTCCAACAATGAATTGCTGGAAACAGGCATCAAGGTTATCGACCTGGTTTGCCCTTTCGCTAAAGGCGGTAAGGTTGGCCTGTTTGGTGGCGCCGGTGTGGGCAAGACCGTAAACATGATGGAACTAATTAACAACATCGCCACCGAGCACAGCGGCTTGTCAGTATTCGCCGGTGTAGGTGAGCGTACTCGTGAAGGTAACGACTTCTATCACGAGATGCAGGAATCGAAAGTAATCGACCTCGAAGGCGAGTCCAAGGTATCGATGGTATATGGTCAGATGAATGAGCCCCCGGGTAACCGTCTGCGAGTTGCGCTGAGCGGCCTGACCATGGCCGAGAAATTTCGTGACGAAGGTCGTGACGTACTGTTGTTTATCGACAATATTTACCGTTACACCCTGGCGGGAACAGAAGTATCCGCACTATTGGGTCGTATGCCTTCTGCGGTGGGCTACCAGCCTACCCTGGCGGAAGAAATGGGTGCCCTGCAGGAACGTATTACTTCTACCAAAGACGGTTCAATTACATCAATCCAGGCGGTATACGTACCAGCGGATGACTTGACTGACCCTTCACCGGCTACAACCTTCGCTCACCTTGACGCGAAAGTGGTACTGTCACGTGACATCGCCTCACTGGGTATTTACCCGGCGGTGGATCCACTGGATTCATCTTCACGCCAGCTTGATCCGCTGGTAATTGGTCAGGAACACTATGATGTTGCCAACGGCGTGCAAACAGTTCTGCAGCGTTATAAGGAATTGAAAGACATTATCGCAATTCTGGGTATGGACGAATTGTCAGATGAAGACAAGCAAACAGTTGGTCGCGCCCGACGTATTTCTCAATTCTTGTCGCAGCCATTTACTGTTGCAGAGGTATTTACCAATGCGCCAGGAAAATATGTATCACTGAAAGATACCATCTCTGGTTTCAAAGGCATTCTTGCTGGTGATTATGATCACCTGCCAGAACAGGCCTTCTCCATGGTAGGCACTATAGAAGAAGCAGTTGAAAAAGCTGAGAAGCTGAAGAAGAATTAAATTTGGATATAACAATCCTTTGATGGGATTGGTAACGCAACGTGGTTTTTCGCCCACCAAGGTGAGAGTAAAACTACAAGGCTAAGGGCAACAAGATATGTCAATGACAATGCACTGCGATATCGTAAGCGCCGAGAGAAGCATCTTCTCTGGTCGTGTTGAAATGCTCGTGGCTGCCGGTTCACTGGGTGATCTGGGTATTGCGCCAGGCCATGCGCCATTACTTACCGCCTTGATTCCCGGCCCCGTTCGCCTTATCAAGGATGGCGGTGAAGAAGAAGTGTTCTATGTGTCCGGTGGATTTCTTGAAGTGCAGCGCGGCGTAGTTACCTTGTTAACTGATACCGCCTTGCGTGCCAACGATGTGGATGAAGCTGCGGCAGTTCAGGCGATGGAAGAAGCAGAAAAAGCCATGGCAAATCAGGATTCAGATTTTGAATACTCGGCAGCCGCCGCGCAACTGGCCGAAGCAGCCGCGCAGTTAAGAGCACTGCGACAGTTGAAGAACCGCGCCAAGTAAGCCACTACATACAGACTGCATTAGAAAAGGGTAGCTAGGGCTACCCTTTTTTGTGTCCGCTACTTGTCTCCGTTGCTACAGCGGTAATATCGCAGAAAACCATCATCGCGGCATGAATTTTTGCTATGCTGAGCAAATTACCACTCATTAAAATGACTTCGTTATATGGCCCTTGATGTTGTAATTCTTGCCGCCGGGAAAGGTACACGAATGAATTCGTCCCTGCCGAAGGTTTTGCAGCCCCTGGGTGGTAAACCCCTACTTCGACATGTAACTGATACTGCGGCTCTATTGGGCGCTACCCGGACTCATGCTGTAATTGGATTCGGAGCCGAACAGATTCGTGAGCACTATGAACAATCAGGCTGTGAACTGCCAAACTGGGTTATACAGAAAGAGCAGCTTGGTACCGGGCACGCAGTGCAACAAGCCCTACCAAATCTCGAGGGACACTCAGCTGGTGATTCAGTGCTTGTTCTTTATGGAGATGTTCCGCTGATCAGTGTTGAGGTACTGCAGAGCTTGATAGAAATCTCTGCTGGAGAGGCGTTGGCGCTGCTCACTGTTACAACAGAAAACCCTGCAGGGCTTGGGCGTATCATTAGAGACGCAAGTGGCAAGATCCTGGCAATCGTCGAAGATAAGGATGCCAGCGATCAAGAAAAACAGATCAAGGAAATCAATAGTGGCATCATGGCGATCCCTGCCAAGCGCATTCATGACTGGCTGGGGAGACTCGATAACAACAATAAACAAGGCGAGTATCTGCTTACTGATATAGTCACAATGGCAGTGACGGACCAGTGCCCGGTCCAATCCACGGTTGTGGCAGATAGTCTTGAGCTATTGGGGGTGAATGACAAAACCCAGCTTGCTCGCTTGGAGAGGCATTACCAGATGAACAAAGTCGATCAACTGTTACAGGGCGGCGTCACTGTCCGGGACCCGCAACGCGTGGATATTCGCGGTGAGCTCACGTGCGGTAAAGATGTGGAAATTGACGTCAATGTGGTTTTCGAAGGACACGTAGTCCTGGGCGAAGGCGCAAGAATAGGCGCCAATTGCACCATAAAGGACTGTGAGATTGGCACCAACGTGGAAATACTGCCGGGTTGCCATATGGAAGGCGGGATCATTGGTAAGGATTCAATTATAGGCCCACAGGCGCGCATCAGACCTGGTACTGTGTTGGCCGAGGGCGTCAGAATAGGTAATTTTGTGGAAACCAAGAACGCAAGCATGGGGAAAGGCTCAAAAGCCAATCACCTGGCGTATATTGGCGACGCGGAAATAGGCGAAGGATGTAATATTGGCGCCGGTACAATCTTTTGTAACTATGACGGAGCCAATAAACACAAGACCACACTGGGCGACAACGTCTTTATTGGCTCCAATAGCGTGCTCGTTGCACCTGTAAGCCTTGCCACGAACAGTTTTGTCGCTGCAGGATCCGCGATCAATGTAGATGTTCCGGCTGATAACCTTGCTATAGCGCGCGGCAAACAACGCAACATCAGTGGCTGGAAACGGCCTACAAAGAAGTAGTACTCAACAAACATCAAGAGAATTCAATATGTGCGGCATAGTTGGAGCGATAGCGGAAAGAGACGTCACTGGCATATTGCTGGAAGGCCTCAAGCGCCTCGAATATCGGGGCTATGACTCCGCTGGCCTGGCCTTGCTCGATCAAGGTTCCGGCAATATTCGCTTTACCAAGACGGTAGGCAAGGTGAATAAGCTCGTCACCGCGGCAGGCAAAAACAAACACCAGGGCCACATTGGTATCGCGCACACACGCTGGGCAACACACGGCAAACCATCAGTTGTAAACGCTCACCCACACAATTCCAATGATGAAATAGCCATTGTTCACAATGGGATTATCGAAAATTTCGAGCCATTGCGTGATCAATTAACCAAGGACGGTTATCACTTCAAAACCGAAACCGACAGCGAGGTTATCGCCCACCTTATTCATCAGGCGCGCAAGGGTGGCAAGACACCGCTGTTAACGGCAGTTCGCCAGGTGATAAAGAAACTGCATGGTGCCTACGGCGTATGTGTAATTGACAGCACAGCTCCGGGAGAAATCGTCATCGCCCGTAGTGGCAGCCCCCTGGTTATCGGCGTTGGCATTGGCGAGAATTTTGTGGCATCTGACCCCCTTGCGCTAGGGCAGGTTACGGACCGGTTTATTTATCTGGAAGAAGGTGATGTTGCGCGCGTTACATTGCAGGATATCGAGATCTGGCATGGCGCGAAGCAAGTAAAGCGCGAGATCACAACAGTATTGAATCATGCCAAGGATTCTGAAAAAGGCGAGTACAAACATTTCATGCTCAAGGAAATCTATGAGCAGCCCCAGGTAATAAGGGACACACTGGATGGCCGCATCAGCGACACGCGGGTGCTTGAAGAGGCATTCGGAGTTAAGGCCAAGGGTGTGTTTGATCAAGTCAAGGCGGTACAAATCGTTGCTTGCGGTACAAGCTATCATGCGGGCCATGTGGCAAAGTACTGGATAGAGTCCATTTCGAGATTACCCTGCACAGTTGATATCGCCAGCGACTATAGATATCGCGACATAATTGTGCAACCTGGCACTTTGTTTGTCACTATCTCACAATCTGGAGAAACAGCAGACACTCTGGCGGCGCTACGTTACGCAAAGGAGTTGGGATACGTTTCGACACTAACCATCTGTAATGTCGCAACCAGTTCACTGGTAAGAGAATCTGACTTCTGCCTGTTAACAATGGCAGGTCAGGAGATCGGTGTGGCATCGACCAAGGCCTTCACCACCCAGCTCACCTTGTTGGTTATTCTCGCTATTGTATTGGGACGACGCACCGGACTCAAAGCCACTGCCGAAAAGGCATTGGTCAAGGAACTCAACAGGCTACCCAAACTTATCGAATCGACTCTGGGACTGAACAGCCAGATCAAACGCATCGCAAAACAGTTTGCCAACAAGCACCACAGTTTGTTTCTGGGTCGGGGCATACATTATCCAGTGGCAAAGGAAGGCGCACTCAAGCTCAAGGAGATATCCTATATCCATGCCGAAGCCTATCCTGCCGGTGAGCTGAAACACGGACCGCTGGCTCTGGTGGATAGCAAGATGCCAGTGATTGCCGTGGCACCCAATGATGATTTGCTACACAAGCTGAAAGCCAATTTGTCTGAAGTGTCGGCCCGAGGTGGCAAGCTCTACGTGTTTGCAGACATCACCGTAGGTTTTGAGAAAGACAAGAACTGCAAGGTGATCCATGTGCCTGATTCACCGGAAATCCTGGATCCAATAGTGTTTACTATCCCGCTTCAATTGCTATCATATCACGTGGCGATTACCAAGGGCACTGACGTGGACCACCCGCGCAATCTGGCCAAATCGGTTACAGTTGAGTAACGCACGGCCCTACCAGCATGCATTCCCATGAGTAAAACCCTTATCCTGCACGCCGGGCTGCACAAAACGGGGACCACCTCGATTCAGAATACCTGCTCACAAAATGTCGATGAATTAGCAAAGGCAGGTTATTGGTATCCACTTTTCCTCACATCTGAAATGCGCGGGGTAAACAAGCAAAGTGCATTACAGAACCACTCCAAACTTATTGCTCAAATGTTCGCAGACACCCGGCGGAAGTGGGGCACTAATAGTGTTGACGAAACTATGCCCAATACGGTGAAACCGCGTATTCGGGAAGAATTTTTAAGTGAGTATGAAAAAGCACTACAGAAAAATATTATTATCTCTGCTGAAAGATGTTCCATCTTGACCTCCAAGGAATTAAGGGACATGAAAGAATGGTTTTCAAATCAGGGCTTCAATATAAAAGTTCTGGTAGTAGTCAGAAAACCGCTGGCTTGGCTTAACTCCCAGGTGAGTCAGTTGATATGCGGCATTCTAGGCCCCAGGCTCACGCTAGATTACATTATTTCAGATTTCGTGAAAGCCCGTGGGATTATGGTGCCGAGAATCAAAAATCTACTTTCTGTCTTTCCTGAAGCAGAACTTCTGAGTTTTGAAGAAATTGCCCAATCGAACGAAAGCCTGCCAGAATGCTTTTTCCACAAAATTGGCATTCCCACAACGAGGATGACCATGGCTGAGGTAGCCAATACCGGACGTAGTAATCACTCAGCCAGAATTAACGATGAAATTAATCGAATTTTCGGACATCGCTTACAGAATGAGGAAAACCTGAAATTTTTTGGAACGCTGCATAGAAGATACCCATTGGTTTTCCGACTCCCGGGAGAAAAATTCAATTTGACACGATCAGAATTAGAACCACTTGAGGAGGTGATTCGAGGTGAAAATACCTGGCTCAAAGAGCATCTCGGAGAGAAATTTTGTGATGACAACCTTACCTTAACCGATGCGATCTCACCACTCGATGCGAATTCCCGCGTACGATTGCAGCGCATGGCTGCAAGAGGCGGACCTCGTATGCAACAGGTTGTGCAAAACTATTTAGCAAGGAATTAGTCAAGGACCCAAGCTATGGACCGGAAACTCATCTTGCACGCTGGACTACACAAGACCGGCACCACTTCGATTCAAAAAACCTGTGCGACTAACCGGAAAATATTACAGGGTGAAAATTTCGTTTACCCAATGATCAATTGGGATCAATCGAAAGGCCGATCTTCCGCTGAAAATCATTCTCGTTTGATCTCAAATCTTTTTGAGGAAGGCCATAAAGTAGCGATGTTTCGTGAAGAAATGGCGAAAATATTTGGTAAAGACCTCATCAAAAAACTACTCCTTGTTGCTGAGCTAACGTCCCGGTTGTCCAAAGTCGAGCTAAATGATCTTAAATCCTACTTTGAAAAACTGGGTTATCAGATCGCAGTGCACTGTTATATTCGTAAGCCTGTGGAATGGGTTAATTCACTGGTCGCACAAAAAATCGCCGGACAATATGGGCCGCTGCTGCCGTTAGACGCAGCGGTTAACCAACTAGTCCATGGAAAAAGCTTGATCAGAATGCGAGTTAATAACCTGGCGGATGTCTTTGAAGAATTTAATGTTCACAGTTATAAGGAAGCCGCCACGCATGATTCCGGTGTTGTAGGACATTTCATGGATGCAATTGATTTACGTAGCAAGGCAATCAAGATAGCTAAACCCGAAAATATCGGTAAATCGGATCATTCAACGCGCATTATATCGTTGATCAACAACATGGTTGGTCATCGAAAGAAGTCACCAGAAGCGGCAAAATTTCATGCTTTCTTGCGTGAACAAGTTCCAGCCTTATTCGAGATTCCCGGTGAGCGATTTCATCTAAGACTGCAAGAGGCCGCTGAGTTGATACCCATTCTTGAAGAGGACAATCAATGGTTGCAAACGGAGTATGGGGAACTATTTGCCAACGATGAAATTAGTTTTAGTGATACGCCAATACTACTGGAAGACCAGGCAATCGAGCATCTGGAAAAAATAGCTGCTGAAGCAGGCCCGCGTATCAAAAAAATCATTGCACAGTATATTGACAAGCATAAAGTTTAAAACTTTCTAATTGACCATCCGCCGCATTTACTTGTTTTGCTCTGAATTGAGTCGCAGACTCTTCTGGCTCTTGTCCAGCCGTTTAAGGTGATCTTTTAATAGTGGTTTTCTGTGCAGCGCCACGCCAGTAGCCAGCACATCGATGACAACCAGATGCGCAATGCGCGACGAAACCGGGGCAAAGGTCTGCAGGTCTTCTTTCATGTTCACATAGATTGGCAGACTGCATTGCTTGCTCAATGCTGTGCCCTGAGGCGCCAGCCCAATTACAGTTGCGCCAGCTTCCATTGCCAGGCTGACACTTTGCAGCAATGCCCGAGTCTGACCTGACTGCGAAATGGCAACCACCACATCATCTTTCCCTAATGCAATTGCTGACATGTGTTGTATGTGAGGGTCTG